>CALSBJ010000045.1:0-52850 GCA_943373155.1 Akkermansia muciniphila
GCCAACAACATCGTCATCAACGCGAAGCTGCCTGCGGGCAAAATCACCGCGATGCGTCTCGAATGCTCCACCACGGCTCCTTCGGCCAGTTTTCAATGGAGCGAGCTCAAAGTCGGCAAATCGAAGCTCCACGCCATCGACACCACACATGCCAACGTGCTCGACAATGACCGCAAAACCAAATCGGTGCTCTCGGTGGCACCGAACAAGCCGGTGCAGGCGCTGTTTGAGCTCGAAAAGCCTCTTGAAGGTGCCGAGGTGGCGATCTCGATCGGTGTCGAGAATGCCGGCGGGCCTTCGCAGTGGTGTTTGTTTGCCACCACGAATGCGACGGATCTCATCGCGCCCGCGAGCATCGTGACGATCTCGCAAAAAGAGGTCGCCAAACGCACCGCAGCCGAGCGCAAGCAGCTCGCGAGCTTCCGCATGGCGCAGATGCCTGAGCACCGTCGCCTGAGTGAAGAGGAGGCTGCTTTGAAGAAGCAGATCGCCGCAGCGGAGGCGGAGATTCCGACCACGCTGGTCATGGAGGAGCAGAAGGAGATGCGTCCCACGTTCATCCTGATGCGTGGTGCTTACGACAAGCCCGGCGAGAAGGTCGTAGCCGCCACGCCCGGTGTTTTACCCGCGCTTGCCGCTGATCTGCCGCGCAATCGTCTCGGTCTCGCCCAGTGGCTCGTGAGCCGCGAGAACCCGCTCACGGCCCGTGTGATCGTGAACCGCTTCTGGCAGCATTTCTTCGGCACTGGGCTCGTGCGCACGAGCGAGGATTTTGGATCTCAAGGCGAGCCGCCGAGCCATCCGGAGCTGCTCGACTGGCTTGCAGTGACGTTTCAAGAAAGCGGCTGGGATGTGAAGAAGCTCATCAAACTCATCGTCACGAGTGAGACGTATCAGCAGAGTTCAAGGAGGGGCGCTTTCCAAGCGCCCGGGGCGGTTGAAAACCGCCCTTCCTTGTTTGAAGACGCCGACAACAGACTGCTCTCACGCGGGCCGCGGCATCGTTTGAGTGCGGAGGTGATTCGTGACCAGGCTTTGGCGGCCAGCGGATTGCTGGTGGAGAAGATCGGCGGTCCGAGCGTGAAGCCGTATCACCCGCCGGGGCTTTATGAGCAGGTCGTGGCCCAACGTGACAATCCCAAAGCCACCTACCAGCAAGGCAGCGGTGACGATCTGCACCGCCGCAGCCTTTACACCTACTGGAAGCGCAGCGTGCCGCATCCTGGCATGCTGCTCTTTGACGCGCCTTTCCGCGAGACCTGTGCGCTCCGTCGCTCGCGCTCGAACACGCCGTTGCAGGCGCTCAATTTGATGAACGACCCAACTTATGTCGAAGCGGCTCGGTTTCTGGCGCAACGCATGATCAAAGAAGGCGGCACGAGCATCGAGTCACGCCTCACGCATGGCTTTCACCTGCTGCTCGGACGAAAACCGAGCCAACAAGAACTCAAAGTCCTCACCGCCGCCGTGGAGCGATCCATCAAAGACTTCACGAAAGACGCGGAAGCCGCCAAACAGCTCCTTACCTTTGGCGAAGCCAAGACGGACGACAAACTGAGCGCTGCTGAACTCGCCGCCTACACCACGGTCGCTGGCACGCTGATCAATCTCGACGAAACCATCACCAAGGAGTGACCTCATGAGCACCGAATCCTCCCTCGCCCCTTTTTCGCGTCGCAATTGGCTCAAGAGCCTCGCGCTGGCTTCGCTCGCGAATCCGAAGCTCTTTGCCTCGCCTGCGGCTCATTTTGCGCCGAGGGCGAAACGCATCATCTGGCTCACGCAGGCGGGTGCGCCGTCGCAGCTCGATCTGTTTGATTACAAGCCGGGGCTCGCGTCGCAGTTCGACAAGGATTTGCCGAACTCCGTGCGTGGCGAGCAACGGCTCACGGGCATGACAGCGGGGCAGAAGCGTTTTCCCATCGCGCCGTCGGTGTTCAAGTTTGCGCAGCATGGCCAGAGCGGCATGTGGCTGAGCGAGTTGCTGCCGCACACGTCGAAGTTCGCTGACGAGATCTGCCTCGTCCGCTCGCTGCACACGGAGGCCATCAATCACGATCCAGCGATGACGCTGCTGCAAACCGGGCATCAAATCGGTGGGCGGCCCGCGTTTGGCGCGTGGGTGTCGTATGGCCTCGGCTCCGACAACGCGGACTTGCCTGCGTTTGTCGCGCTCATCTCGCGTCCCAGCGGCCCCACGAACGCGCAGCCGCTGCACGAGCGCATGTGGGGCAGCGGTTTTTTGCCGTCGAAGTATCAGGGTGTGCGCATGAGCTCCGGCAAGGACCCTGTGCTCTTCCTTTCCAATCCACCCGGCATCACCACGGAGCGGCGCCGCGCCATGCTAGACGATGTCGCCGCGCTGAACCGCCTCAAGCTCGCCGACTACCACGATCCCGAAACGCAGGCCCGCATCGATCAATACGAGATGGCTTTCCGCATGCAGTCCGCCGTTCCTGATCTCGCCGATCTCTCCAAAGAACCTGCCGACATCTACGAGCGCTACGGCCCCGAGTCGAAAAAGCCCGGCACCTATGCCGCGAACTGCATCCTCGCCCGCCGGCTCGCCGAACGGGGCGTGCGCTTCATCCAACTCTACCATCGCGGCTGGGATCAGCACAACAACCTGCCCAGCGGCATCAAGAGCCAATGCCACGACACCGACCAGCCCACCGCCGCGCTTTTGGCCGAGCTCAAAGAGCGCGGCATGCTGGATGACACGCTCGTCATCTGGGGCGGCGAGTTTGGTCGCACGGTGTATTCGCAGGGCGTGCTGACGCGCGACAATCACGGTCGCGACCACCACCCGCGCTGCTACAGCGTCTGGATGGCCGGAGCCGGCGTGAAAGGCGGCCACGTCCACGGCGAGACCGATGACTTCAGCTACAACATCGTCAAAGATCCCGTCCACATCCACGACCTCAACGCCACCGCGCTCCACCTCCTCGGCCTCGACCACACCCGCCTCACCTACCGCTTCCAAGGCCGCGACTACCGCCTCACGGACATCCATGGGAATGTGATCCAGAATCTGCTGGCTTGAAGAAGCCCCTTCCCTGCTCCAAAACCTCTCATGGTCCTCGACACCCTCGCCAACGCCGCCCGCTACGAATCGCTGAACTCCCGCTTCGCGAAGGCTTTTGCCTTCCTGCGCACCGTGGATGGCACGCAGGAGCTTGGGCGGCATGACCTCGATGGCGATCACTGCTTTGCGCTGGTGCAGACGTATGAAACGAAGCCGGTCGAGAAGGCCAAGCTCGAGGCACATCGGAAGTACATCGACGTGCAGTTCATCCAGAGCGGTCGCGAGACCATCCTGTGGGCACCTTTGGACACGATGAAGGAGGAGACCATGGCCTACAGCGAGGAAAAAGACGCCGCGCTGTGGAAGCTCACGGCAGACACCACGCCGCTGCACGTCAGCGCCGGGCATTTCGCCATTCTTTGGCCCGAGGATGCCCATGCGCCCTGTATCGAATGGGACAAGCCGGAGCAGGTTTTCAAGGTGGTCATCAAGGTGGCGGTGGAATAGGCGTGGATCATCGCTGAGCTTTGCCCTTGCCACCTCCGCCGGACGCAGACAGCATGGCGGCCGCATGCAACAAAAGTCCTTTCTCCAACGCAACTGGTACTTCTTCACGCCCATCGTGATCATCATTATCCCGCTTCTCATGGCGGCGAACTCGATGGTGAATTGGGGCTACGGCTTCAATGAATCGATGAATGCGCTGATGCACTTCGGCTCCACGGACACTCGCTACTCGATTGGCTTTTCCGAGCTGGGATTCAAAACGATCAAGCCTGGCATGGACGGGCGCACGGTTTACAGCCTGATCAAGAACCCCTTCGAAGGCCCCGCCACCGACACGCCCTGGAAGTTCTCGCTGCCGCAGGGAGACGCGAAGTATTACCACGAGCGCACGCTGATTTTTGAAAAGGACGCCCAGGGCGTCCCAAGGGTGAAGCGTGTGGTGAGCCGCTTTCACACACCGGAGATCAAGTGAACCCCGCTCCCTGCATGAACTTTTCCGTGAGTCATTTCCTTCCTGTTTCCTGTCTGGCCTTGGCGCTGGCGCTATCCTCCTGCGGAGGTCCTTCGATCAAGGGCCTGCCGAAAAACCTGCCGGTGATCAATCTTCACGGCTCAAAAGAAACGCCGCCGCACTCGATGGCTCAAAACGAGTATCCCTTTGACGCGGACGGCGATTATCAAACCGAATGGGTGGCAGGTGGCCCCTCGGGCAAGCCGGAGGCGGATTACACCTCCTGGCGCAGCTCTCACGGTGGCGAGCCGACCCCGCAGAGGGATTACACACCGCCGAAGAAGAAGAAATCTTCCTCTAGCAGCAAATCAAAGAGCAAGGGCGGCAGCTACACCATCAAAGCTGGTGACTCTCTTTCGGTCATTGCGGCCAAGAACGGCACGACTGTGGCCAAGCTGAGGGCCGCCAACGGCCTGAAGGGCGATATGATCCGCGCAGGCAAAACTCTCAAGATCCCCAAATGACATGCGCTGGCCGTTTGATCGCTCTCTCCTCGCTTTACTAGCGCTTGCGATGGCGTTGGCGGCTCCCGTTTCTCTTCAGGCCCAGTATCGTTTCAACACGGTCGTGATCGATGCTGGCCACGGCGGCAAGGACCCTGGCACCATCTGGTATCATCGCGTGGAGAAACACCTCGCCCTCGATGTGGCGAAGCGCGTCGAGACCGGTCTGCGGGCGATGGGAATTAAAACGGTGATGACTCGCCGCACGGACACCTTTGTGGAACTCGCCCAGCGGGCCCGCCTAGCCAACAAGGTGCCGTCTTCGATCTTCGTCAGCGTTCACTTCAATGCCGACGGCAAAGACTTCGGCAAAAACGGGGCTGAGATGCATTATTATGGCCCGAAAGGTCAGTACCTTGCGCAGCGGCTCAACGCCACGTTCGACAAATCCGTCAAGCTCGGCTGCCGCATGCTCGTGCAGCGAAAGCGCCTCGTCGTGCTGCGTGATACGAAAGCCCCCGCAGTGCTCGTGGAGTGCGGTTACCTCACGCATCGCACCAATTCCTGGCTCTGCTCCCTCGCCACCCACCGCCAGGCTATCGCGAATGCCATCGTGGCTGGCATTTTGGCTTCCAGGGCGAGGTGAGAAGCCTCCAGCTTTCATATCTTTTGAAAATCGCGGCACGATGAGGTCAGGCCGGGCATTTGACTAAGCCCGTGCCGTGGTGAAAGGAGAGTCAGACCATGACCGCCCCCGCCGTCAGCGCCAGCAACCCTGTCTTCCCCTTCCACCTCGTGCGGGCGGACCTCGAACGCGTGGAAGCCGCCATCCTTGATCAGGCCCGTGCCTTTGATCCTGGCGTCGAGGGTTACGTCAGCTACGTCTGCAAAACCTCCGGCAAGCGCATCCGCCCCGCGCTAGCCGTGCTCTCCGGCGGTGCCACCGGCGGCACGCACGAGGGCCACACCCGTCTCTCCGTCATTTTGGAGCTCGTTCACATCGCCTCGCTCGTGCATGACGATATCATGGACGAGGCGGACATCCGCCGTCAGGTGCCCACCGCCGTCGCCAAATGGGGCAGCAGCCTCAGCGTGCTACTTGGCGACAGCCTTTTCGCCTATGCCTTGGAACTGGCGACCGAGTTTGATGACACCCATGTCTGCCGCACCATTGCCCGCGCCTCCCGTGACGTATGCTCCGGTGAGATTTTGCAGACGCAGCGCCGCTTCGATCTGAATCTCAGCGTCGCCGAGTATCTGAAGATGATCGAGATGAAGACGGCCGCGCTCTTTGCCGCCGCCTGCGAGCTCGGCGCACGGCTCAATCATCAACCGGAATCCACCCAGCACTCCCTGCGTGATTACGGCCTGAAGCTCGGCACCGCCTACCAGATCTACGACGACTGCCTCGACCTCGTCGGCGATGAAAAAACGGTCGGCAAGACGCTGCGCACGGATCTAGCGCGTGGAAAGCTGACCTTGCCCATCCTTTACCTCCTCGAAGGAGCCACCGAAGCCCAGAAGCAAAAGCTCAGCCGCATGCTGCTCAAAGGCGAGCCGATGGATACCAGCATTCTCGCTGGCATCGCCGATTACGATGGCGCGGTCGAGCGAGCGGTGAAATTCGCCCAGGACATGCTGGTGAGCGCCCGTGCGGATTTGATCGCCCTCCCTAGCACACCACACAAGCAGGCGCTGGAAGACATCGTGGGCTACCTGCACAGCTTGCTGGATCAGTGCCGCGCGATTCATTGAGTCGCCCTCGTCCGCTTACTCGAACTCGTCCTCGATTCTGACGCTCCGCTGCCCTTGAAACCATTCAAACCAGCCGAGCTCGCCTTTTCCACATTCCACCACCACTCGGCATGCCACGCTCTTTGATCGAGGACGAGTAGGAGGACGAGGACGACCACGACTTTGCCATGTCCCACCGCATTCACGACATCCCGGAGAGCGACCGCCCGCGTGAACGCCTGCTCCGCCTCGGCCCGCAGGCGCTTTCCGATGCGGAATTGCTGGCCCTTTTCATCCACACCGGCACGAAGGGCGAAAACGCCCTGCAAATCGGCGAACGCATGCTTCGCGAACATCGTTCCCTCCGCGAGCTTTCGCGATTAGAACCCACCGCCCTCACGGAAATCAAAGCGCTGGGACCCGCCAAGGCCGCCAAACTGGCCGCGGCCTTCGAGATCGGCCGCCGCGCCGCCCGCGAGACCTCGCAGCGGGATATCGTGCTCGATCATCCACGCCGCGTGTATGAGTTCATCGGCCCCGAGTTGCAGGCGCTGAGCCATGAATCCGTGCGCCTCGTGCTGCTCACCACGAAGCTGACCTTGCTACGGGCCGAGGAAATCTTCCGCGGCAGCCTCAACGAATGCACCGCCACGCCGCGTGACATCCTCAAGAAGGCACTCATCCACAACGCCCACGCCTTCATCCTCCTGCACAACCATCCCAGCGGCGATCCGACGCCCAGCGATGCCGACCGCCGCCTCACCCGCCGCCTGCGCGAGGCCGCCGAGACGATGGGCATCCCGCTCCAGGACCACCTCATCATCGGCACGCCCTCCGAATCCCGCGAGCTGCCCTATTTCAGCTTCCGCGAGCACGGGTTGCTGTGATTTTTCCCGTTTGCCACCCCGCCGCCTCACGCTAACGCACCGCATGACTTTTCCCGCGCAGCGTCTCGGCCTTCTGATCGTGCTTTCCGGCCCTTCCGGCACCGGCAAGACCACGCTCGCCCGCCGGGTCTGTGATCGCGGCGAAGCCATTTTCTCTGTCAGTTGCACCACCCGTGCCCCACGCCCCGGCGAGGTGGATGGGAAAGACTACTTCTTCCTTCAAGACGCTGACTTCGTCGAAAAAATCGGGCGCGGCGAGTTCTTCGAGCACGCCCACGTCCACGGCCGCCGTTACGGCACACTGAAGAGTTATGTGATCGACAATTTGCAGCGCGGCATCGACGTCATCCTCGACATCGACGTGCAGGGTGCGGCGCAGGTCCGCGCCAGCGATGACGAGTACATCCGCCGCTGCCTGCTCGACATCTTCGTCATGCCTCCAAGCATTGATGAACTCCGCGCCCGCCTCAGCGGCCGCGCCACCGAGGATGCCGACGCCTTCGAGCTGCGCATGAAAAATGCCGCCGAGGAGATGTCCCACTGGCCCGAATACAGCCACGTCCTCGTCAGCGACACTCGCGAAGCTGATGCGACGCGTTTCGAGGCCCTGCTCACCGCCGCGCGGATGCGCAGCAGCCTGCGCTGATCACCGCGTCACTGCTGGAAAGGCCTCCACTCCCGGCGCATCGACAAAAAACTCGCTCGCTTCGCCATCGGGGATGCCATGGCTGAGGATTCCTTCGAGACGACGACGGCTGCCACGTTCGGTGGAAGGGCGGTTCGCCGTACGCTGGATGAGATCGGTGATGACGGGAGCCGCGACGGCCGCACCCGCGGCAAGGAGAGCGAGAGCGATCACATTCGAGGAGCCGCGACGCATGCCACGACCGAAAAGAATGCCCAAGGCGCAGCCGGCGGCGGCGGGGGCGATGATCGTGGCGTAATTTTCGTAGCGGGCGGCGGGGTTCTCAGGCTGCATGAATCACCATAAGCCTTCGACGAACAAACTCCAAAGAGGAATTTGCCCGAACCTTGCTCCGTAGTTAAGAACCGCGCACTCATGAGCAAATCCGCCCTCCCCAAACGCTACGCCCTCATTCTTGCCGGAGGCAGCGGCCAGCGATTCTGGCCCATCTCCCGCGATGCCCAGCCGAAACAGCTTTTGAAGCTTTTTGGCGATAAAACCCTCCTCGAACTCACCATCGACCGCCTCGACGGCATCGTGCCGAAGGAAAACATCCTCATCCTCACCAACAAGCAGCAGGAGGCCACCGTCCGTTCCCTCATCAAGACGCTTCCGGCCGAAAACATCGTGGCCGAGCCTGAAAAACGCGACACCGCCCCTGCCATCGCCCTCGCCGTGGGATGGGTCGTGGCCCGTGATCCGATGGCGACGATGATCGTGCTTCCCGCCGACCATTTGATCGAAAACCACGCCGAATTCCAACGCGTGCTCAGCAATGCTTCCCTAGCCGCCGAGAACAGCGGAAACCTCGTCACCGTCGGCATCAAACCCACCTGGCCATGCCCCAGCTACGGCTATGTGGAGCGTGGACGAAAAGCCAGCATCGGCGGCATGGACGACCTGCCTGTTTGGGAGGTGGCTCGCTTCCGCGAAAAGCCCAATCCGGATCTCGCCGAGCACTTCATCAGCCAGGGGAACTTCCTCTGGAATGCCGGCATGTTCATCTGGACGATTCCCGCCATCTTCAGCGAGCTCAGCCGCCACTGCCCCGTGCTGGCGGACTTCGTTTCGGAGCTTCGCGGCTCCAAAGACTTCTCCGCCACCGTGGCGAAGCAGTTCGGCAAACTGCCCAAACTCTCCATCGACTATGCTTTGATGGAAAAAGCCACCCGCGTTCTGAACATCGAAGCCACCTTCGACTGGGATGACGTGGGCAATTGGACCAGCGTGGGCCGCTATCTCAAAGCCGATGGCGATGGCAACCAGCACAACTGCGCCTTCTCCCAGCAGGAAGCCTCCAACAACATCGTCTTCACCCAGACCGGCCAGCATGTGGCTCTCATCGGCGTGCAGGATTTGATCATCGTCGCCTCCAAAGACGGCCTCCTCGTGGCTGACCGTGCCCGGGCGGAAAACATCAAAAAGCTCGTCGATGGCCTGCCATCGGAGCTGCGCTAAAAATGCCTCGCATCCTCGCCATCGACCACGGCACCGTCCGCATCGGCCTAGCGCTGAGCGACGAGCTGGAGCTCGTGGCGAACCCGTTCAAGACTCTCGATGCCCATCACGAGCCGGAGCGTGCCATCGCCCGTCTCGTGCAGGAAAAACACATTGCGAAAATTGTCATCGGCATGCCCTTCCGCATGGACGGGCAGCGCGGTGAGGCAACCGAGCGCGTCGAAAAATTTGCCGACAAGCTCGGCAAGGAGCTGCGGCATGAAATCCCCATCGAATTTGTCGATGAACGCCTTTCCTCCGTCGAGGCGGAGGCCTCGCTCTCGCGTTCCGGCATCACCGATCGAAAAGAGCGCAAAGAAGTCGTCGATCAGCTCGCCGCCGTGGTGATCCTCCAAGACTATCTCAATTCCCAACGCGGCCCCGAGGGCTTCCTGCTGCCCGATGAGACCTTCGAAATGCCCTGGAGCGACGAGCGCCCCCGGAAAAGGCGCTGAAACGCCTGCGTAGGCCAAATCTGCTATTTTGATGTCCGAAGCACCTCAGCATCAGCCACCGCCAAGCATGCCGCCGGATACCAGCGGCCTGTTTCCGG
Organism: Akkermansia muciniphila; assembly: GCA_943373155.1. Classification (GTDB taxonomy): domain Bacteria; phylum Verrucomicrobiota; class Verrucomicrobiia; order Verrucomicrobiales; family Verrucomicrobiaceae; genus Prosthecobacter. Next base: position 9,843 of record CALSBJ010000045.1, read on the forward strand.
CCACGATGTGGTCGGCGATTCGTGCGGCGGGAAGTGAGACGGAGGCCATCGCGGGGCTGGAAAGGTTGGCGCGGGCGTATTGGAGGCCGTTGTATGTTTTCGCGAGGCAACGTGGTGCGGCGCATGAGGTGGCGGCGGATCAGGTGCAGGGCTTTTTCGAGCATTTGATCTCCCAAGAGACGCTGGCGGATGTGCGGCGCGGGGAGGTGCGGTTTCGCAGTTTTTTGCTCCGTTGTTTCACGAACTGGCTCTCGAACCAGCATCGCGATCAAACCCGCCAGAAACGTGGCGGCGGCGTGGCGCCGCTGGCGATCACCGAGGTCGATCCGGAGCAGGAAACGCCGGCACTGATGGATGGCCGCTCGCCGGATCTGGCCTATGACCGCCGCTGGGCGCGGGCGCTGGTGGATCAGGTGATGCGCCAGCTGGATGAGGAGCATGCAGAGCGCGAACGCGGGGACTTTTTGCAGGAGGTAAAGCAGCGCGTATTTGCCGCCGATGGAGCCGCACCGGACTGGGAGGCGCTGGCGGAGCAGCAGGGCATGTCCCACGGCGCGGTGCGAAAAGCGGCCACGGACATGCGACGCCGCTTCGGTGTGTTGTTGCGCGAGGAGGTGCGCCAGGTGGTATCGAATGAGGCGGAGGTGGATGACGAGCTGCGGTATTTAGTGAGCCTGCTTTCGAATGCATGAGCGCCACGGAGTCCAAAGCCTGTCCCGTTTGTACCAGCCCGCTGGAGCGGGATGGCATCTGCCTAGTGTGTTTGCTGAATGAGGGCATTGAGGCGGCGGCGGAGCAGTCGCCAGCACCGCGCAGCATGATGGGAGCGCTACCGTGTGAGTTTGCGGGCCACCGACTGGAGCGGGAGATCGCCAGCGGCGGCATGGGCATGGTGTTTGAAGCGGTGGATCTAAAACTGAAGCGTCGGGTAGCGATGAAGGTGATCCGCGATGCACAGTTTGCCCGCCGCGAGGAGGCGGCGAGGTTTCGCACGGAGATGAAGGCCATCGCCCGGCTGCTGCATCCGCACATCATCCCGGTGTATGAGAGCGGGGAGGTGGATGGCACACCGTATTTCACCATGCGTCTTGCGGAAGGTGGCTCGCTGGCCGAGCGGCTGCAAAAGCATCGTGCGATGCCACCTCGCGAAGCAGCGGCCATGATGGCGGGCATCGCCCATGCCGTGCAGCATGCGCATGACCGCGGCGTGTTGCATCGCGATTTGAAACCGGCGAACATCCTGCTCGATGCGGAAGCCTGTCCATTGCTGGCGGATTTTGGCCTCGCGAAGCAGCTTGATGGCGAATCGCAGCTTACGCGCAGCGGCATGCAGCTCGGCACACTGCACTACATGAGCCCCGAGCAGGCCTCCGGCGGCAAGCTGGAGATCACGACAGCCAGCGATGTGTGGGCTCTCGGCGTGCTGCTAAGCCAGATGCTGACAAACAAGCTGCCTTTCTCTGGCGGCAGCGCGGTGGAGGTGATCCGGCGTATCACGCAGGCGGAGCCGGATCTGGTGTGTGTCGCCAAATCTCGCGGTGAAAGCACGCCTGCTCTGGAGGTCTCGAAAATGCCGCCTGATCTCGCCACGCTCATCCGGCGCTGTTTGGAAAAGAAGCCGGAGAAGCGCCTGCGGAGCGCGGGCTTCCTCGCGGAGGAGCTGGAGCGCTTTCTGGCCGGTGAGGAGATCGAATCGAGGTCGGTCACAGGCATCGAGCTCATGTGGCGGAAGGTTTCACGTCACAAAGCGGCTGCCGCAGCCATCGCGGTGGCGGTTCTGTCGTTGCTGGCAGGGACGACCGTCTCTCTCTGGCAGGCGGTGAAGGCCCGCGAGGCGGAAAAGGCCGCGCTGCGGCAGAAAGCGGAGTCCGATGAGATCGCAGACATCGTGCTCGATACCGTGCGCGGCATGGATGAGCACGTCACCGGCCATGCGGTGGACCCGGACAAATGGCGCGAGGAGCTGCTGCGCCGCCTCGCGGGCTTCAGCGGCGATTCACGGCGGAAGGCTTCCATGTTCGCCGAAGTGGCCACGATGATGACGAAGCCTGCGGACGTGAGACTTTTCCAAACGGTGCTGGCCCAGGCCGAGCCGCTGCTCGATGTGGATGATCCGCTGCTCTGTAGCCTGCGCTACCGGCTCGCCTTGAAAACGATGCAGTCCTCCGTCGCCACCAGCGCGGAGGCTGTCTCCGCACGCGAGGAACTGCGCCGCATCATCGCCTGGCAGGAGACGCACCTCCCCGCCGATGATGAGCAGACGTGCCGCACCCGTTACGCCTTGGCAGAGGAGCTGCTCGATGAGGTGGATACGCCGGAGGCTTTCCAAGAGGCGGAGATACTGCTGCGCACCTGCGTCGAGCATTACCAGCGGCGAAACGATTCCTTCGATGAAATCACCGCGAAGACGGAGCTGATGACGGCGCTGTTTGAGCTCGGACGGCATGAGGAGGCGCTCAAGCTCGGCCGCGAGACCGCTGCGCTGTCACTGAAGAAGCAGGGCGAGCGTCATTCGCTCACCGGGCGTGTTTTCGGCCGTCTGGCGAAGCATTGCCGCGAGGCAGGCCTCATCGAGGAATCCATCCGCCATGCCCGCCAGGCGCTCGACATTTATTGGCACACCGTGGGTCCAGATTATGTGAAGGCAAACGCCACGCTCGACGCACTGGCAGACACGCTGGAGAAACATACCGGCCATGAAGCCGTGCTGGAACTGCGCCGCGCGGCCATGAAGGCCTGCGATCAGGATCTCGGCCCGATGCATCCCACCACCCTGCGCCAAGTGGCCAAGGTCATCGACACCTTGCGCGACCTCCAACGCCTCGAAGAAGCCCGCTCGATGGCCGATCCCTGGCTCGATCGTGTCAGCTCGGACGGCCAACTGCCACCCGGTGCGGCGGCCCTCGTCGTGTATCACTTTCAGACGCTCCGGGACCTCGGCCAGGTGGAACAGGCGGAGACACTGCTGCAAAAGCTCCCCGCCATGCTTCAGGCTCAAAAGTGGGACGAATCTGCCTACTTCAGCCGCTGGGAGGCAGCCGCCAGCCGCCTGCGCAAAGCTGGCAAGCGCGAAGAAGCCGTCCGCATCCTTAATCACCTCCTCAAGGCCCTCGAAACCGCTCCCATCAGCCAGCGCAAAGCCGCCGAACTGAAGCCTGAACTCCAGGAAAGCCTCCGCGAAGCCGGAGAGGGCTGATTTTTTTTCAGGCCTCCCGGTAACACGGCAGGAAAAACGGTGTGGATGTCGCGGACGAACCCTCGTCCTCCTCATGAAAGCGCCTTTTTCGATCCCATGCCTGCTGGCTGTCCTTTGGACATTCACGGCCGTTTTGCAGGCTCAAAGCCTCACTCAGACCGTCACGCTCCAGCAGGGCTGGAACAGCGTGTGGCTGGAGGTCGAGCCTTCGCAGGCTGATCCAGATGATTTGTTCGCTGGCTTGCCCGTGGAGATGGTGACGACCTTCATTCCCGTCAGCGCCAAGTACACCTCCCTGCGTGATCCGGCGTCGGATACGTGGAAAGACGCCGAATGGCGCACCTGGCAGCCGGAGACGGCCAGCGGGGCCTTTCTGAACAATCTGCATCGCCTCACCGCCGGTCAGGGCTATCTCATCAAGGCCACCACCGGAACCACGCTCACGATTTCCGGCCAAGCCGCGCTGAATCGGCTCACTTGGCGTCCGCAGACCTTCAATCTCGTCGGCCTGCCGGTCGATGCGGCCTCGCCGATCACGCTCGGGGCCTTTTTCGCGAATTCCCCGGCTCACACGCCGCTGCGTGCCTTCAAGCTGCTGAATGGCAAATGGGTTCAGGCCTCCTCCGCAGAGCCGGCGGTGGCCGGACGTGCCTACTGGGTCTGGTGCGGCACCGGAAGTGATCATCAAGGGCCGGTCTCGCTTCGCGGCGGCAGCATCGCTTTGAATGCGGCGGATAGCATGGGCTCGGTCGAGTTTCGCCCGGCGGGCAATGCCGCTCTGACGATCAGCCTCACGGCGACCGGTTCGCTGCCGCTGGCCTATCTCAGCAGCGGCACACGCACAGCTCTGAGCAGCGCTCAATCTCTCACGACACCAGCGGGCGAGTGGACGCCCTTTCGCATCGGTCACGCCAGCCTCACCAGCATCCCCGCGGCTCCCGCGGCCAGCCTTCTCGAAATCCGCACCTCCGGCGTCCTTTGGCGTGTGCCGGTTACTTTGACCCCCTGAGCCCTTTTTTGTCATGAAACACGCCCTGCTGCTCTTTTTTACTCTCACGGCCCCTTTATCGGCCCAAACCGCCGCCGGCCTATGGGTCGGCGACATCACGCTCGATCAGGTGAACGAGGTCCACGCCCGTCAAACGACCGGTGCCACGCCCACACCGGCACCGAAGCCCTTTTCCATGCGCGTGCTGCTCCATGTCAATGCCAGCGGCCAGGTGAAGCTGCTCAAGGAGGCCGTGCTCATGCGCACGCGCGGCGCTTCACCCGCCCCAGTGATCGTCACGCAGATGAACCTCGTGTCGAACTTCGACGGCACCACCGTTCGCGGCGGTCAGCTCATCGGCCAGCGCTTCAGCACGGTGTCCTTCCCGATGAGCGGCGATGCGTTGACCCTCACCGGCACACTCGGAGCCGGCACCAGCACCACCGGCACACTCACGCTCGACGCGAACAGTCCCGTGAATCCCTTCCGGCACAAATACCATCCCGATCTCGCCACCGCCGGCCGCGCCGTGACCCGTGCCCTCAGCATCGCCATCACCGCCGGTGACACACCCGCCGACCACGCCCTCACTGGCACCTGGACCGAAACCCTCACCGGCCTGCACACCAGCGCCATCACCGTGACCGGCAGCCTCACGCTGAACCGCGTCAGCACCGTGGACCAGCTCAACAACACTCCGTAACGCGATCATGAAACACCTGTTTTTATTTGGTTTCTCCCTGTCGCTCGCCACGCATGCGGCGCTCGCCGGTCAGGTGATGGTGAAGTCACTGCCCGCCGTGACAAATGGCAATGCCACGCACTACGCCGGCACGGTGGACACCGCGCTGCCCTTTGGCTTTCCACCTTCTTCAGCGTCCACTTCGCCCCCGTCGCCGGCCAATCCTGGCACGGTGCCGGGCTCTGCGCCTGGCTTCCGCTCTGTTTCGAATCCCACGCACACCTTCATCACCGGCTGGTGTGACATGCCGCCTGCAGGGGCATCGAGGCCGCGTGATGGCTTCATCAGCAAGGTGGACCCGAGCGGGGCGGTGATCTGGACGCGGTCGATGAACGGCCTGATCGGCAGCACGGCCGGTAGTGTGGGTTTCCTGATCAATGACGTGGCGATTCTGGCTCCCTTTTTATACGCCTGCGGCCAGACGACCGATGGCAAGGCGTTTGCGGCAAAGCTGGACTACGACGGCGTGGTGCAGGACTACACGCTCATCCGTGACAATGGTGGCTCTGCCACAGCGCGTGCCACGGGCATCTGCGTGACGATCGTGAGCGGCAGCAGCCAGGTCGCTGTGAGCGGGGACTTTGGAGCGAACAATCTGATCGTGGACCAGCGCCGCATGACCGGCGGCACATCGACCTTTGGCACGATGAATGGTCGCTACTCGCACGACTCGAACCGCGATGTCTTCGTGCTGCGGATGGACACCAGTCTGAATGCGACATGGGCGACGACGCTGGGTTTTTCACCAGCCAATGATTACGCCACGGCCATCGCGGCGGACGGCTCGGGGAACTTGTTTGTGGCGATGAACTTTCAGAATCCCGATGATGCGCTCGCCTCGCTGAGCTACAGCAACATCGACGATGAGCGCAATGTGATGGTGCCAGGAAGCAGCACCACAATAACGCAGACATCCACGTACAATTACGATTTCAATGTGGGGAACTGGGGCACGCTGGTGATGATCAATGCGCAAAATGGCGTGGGTGCCCGCATCGTGCACCACTCCGAGCCGGTGAAGGTGGACAACTCCAACAACGTCAACATCACCAATGCCAGCTCACGCATCGTGGACATGGAATTCAGCAATGGCGTGATCAACGCGGTGGGTGAATTTAGCCGGAACTTCCGCGCCTCGAGCTCGGCGAACGTGAACCCCAGCTCGGGCGAGCTTTTTGGCAGCGTGTCGAACACCTACGATGTCTTTGTGGCGCAGCTCGATCCCACCAATCTCACCTGGACACGCTATGTGTTTCTGGCTTCCGGCAATGATGACTTCGCGGGGCAGATCACCGCCGGCAGCGACGGGCTGTATGTCACTGGCAGCGCGGGGGCAGCACTCTCGCACCGCGTGCCGGGCAGCACCATCACCACCCTGGGCGGTGCCACGGCGCGGCATCTTTTCTGGACGAAGCTCAACAGCACAAATCTCAGCCATATGTGGCATGTCACGCCGGTGGAACTCATCAGCAGCGGCTACTCCGTGCCCTCGGTGATGAACAGCGCGGGCATCGGCGTCGTCGGTAATGTCGCGGTGATCAGCGGCTACTACAATGGCGGTGCGATGACGATGGGCACCACCGGCAGCTACACCACCCTGCCTGCTCCCGGCGTGCCGCTTGGCTTCACCGGTTTCCTAAAAACGGACGGCACCTGGTTTGAGCAGGTGAATGTCACGATCCAGTCTGACTACGGCCTGCCCTCGCCCTATGGCGGCACGCAAGTGCTCGCCACCGGCACAGCCGTGCGTGCGACGGTGCCGCAGATTGTTTATGAGGACGAGGCGGGCAATGTGCTCGACGACAGCGATCCCGAGATCATCCGCAGGGATGCGGTGACACGCCGCGTCTGCACCGGCTACCAGTTTAAAAGCTCCTCCGTGAACGGCACGGCGAACGTGGTCGATTTCGTGGTGAATGATGATCTGGTGCTGAATTTCCTCTGGCGCACGGAGCATGCTCTGGAGATCCTGACGAATCTGCCTGCCGGTCTCACCTCGCAGGCGGCGGGAACGCCGAGTCCGGCGGTGAATAAGCACTGGCTGGCGGAAAATACCCCCGTGATCGCCCAGATCGACGGCGCGGCCTACACGGACCAGGATGGCATGCGCTACCGCAGCTCGGGCTACACGGCCACGGGCCTCGCGGTGCCGCAGGGCTGGCTGGACGGCGCTTTCGTGCCGTGGAGCAGCTTTCAATTGAGGCAGCAGGTGCCGCAATTCACGCTGGCTGGCCCGGCCACCATCACCTGGCAGTGGCAGAAGGAGTTCCGGCTCCGTGTTTCGGCGAATGCCTCCCTCGCCAGCTCGGCACCCTATGTCGATGGTGTCCCGGTCTCTACCACCACCATCGTCCCGCAGAGCACTACGGCCTACACCGCCACCAGCGTGGATGGCTTCCCGGGGCCAGCAGGTTCCAGCGGCTTTGGCAATGGCTGGCCATTCGATGAGGGGCCGTCCATGCTCAATGATGGCCTCGCCACGACGAAGTACCTCAACTTCAATAAAACAGCCGCCGGGGCCATCCTCTACTACACCGCGCCGATCACCGCGAACCGCATCCGCCTCACCTCCGCCAATGACGCGCCAGAGCGTGATCCGGCGCTCATCAGGATCGAAGGCCGCAACTATGTCTCAGGCGTGGCGCAGCCCTTCCAGATGATCCACACGGGCCTCGCGATCCCGGCCGGTCCCGGACGCGGTGTGATGCAGGAACTCGCCTTTGACAACACTAGCAGCTACAAAGACTACCGCGTGACCTTCCTGGCGGTGCAAAACGATACCACCGCCACAGCCGTGCAAGTGGCGGAGCTGACGTTTGTCAATGAAACCGCCGCCGATGCCGTCACGAGTACCTCCGCCGGGCCACGCCTGACCGGCTCTGGTGATTTTTGGGCTCCTCCCGGCACCGTGCTCACCGCAGCCTCCGCACCCTCCGTCAGCGGCGGCATCGGCAGTCTTGCCTTGAAGGGCTACACTGGCGGCACCGGGTCGGTTGTTCCGTTCGACACCCGTGGCGTCACGACAAAGGCAATCACGCTCAACTCCCCCTCCACCATCATCTGGGACTATGCACGTGCCATCTATCCGGAAACCGTCACCATCGGCAACTTCGTCACTTTCAGCACCGTCACAGGCACCGACGCCACAAACGTGAACAAGCTCAAAACGCCTGATGGAGGTGTCACGGTGGATGTGCCTGCCAACAGCACCTGGATGGACATGCAGACCTGGGATCAAGTGGGCCAGAAGCTCTACCCGCTGCGTCCAGGCAAGTTTACCGTCGAATTTGAAAACCTCGCCGCGCCGGAGGACACCACGCAAAACGTCATCGTCGAAGTCACCGCCGTCTGGCCGGGTGCTACGGACTACAATCACATCATCGAGGCTCCCGCCGTCGATGTGGACCCGAGCGACTCGGATGAACGCGCCTTCCAAAAGCTCGCCTACGCCGAGGCTGCGGCCACGGTGAGCAATGCGGGCCTCTTCTCGAACACCGAGGAAGGCCGCAGTGTGCTGCTCTTCTCGCAACGTGCGGCAGGAGTTGCCGCCACGGGCAATCTCACCCTCGAAAGCCTCAGCGTGAAGACCGTACGCTCGCAGTTTTGGAAAAATGCCATCGGGCCGAAGCAAAACGCCACCATCGGCACCGCCATCACGACTGCTGACCACGACATCAATGCCGTCGGGCATAACGGCTATGTTTTGACCCGCCTCGCTCCGGTGAATTTCGGCGTGTATGACCCTGGCACCCGGCAGGGCCCGATCATCCCGGTAAACATTGAATATCCCAACGCAGGCAACTGGAGTGCGCCAGACAGCCCCGGCATGTGCGCCATCGCCTGGTATCAGGTGGTGGATGGCCTCACCTGGCCCTACAAGGCCGTCGCCTACACGCCGCAGTGGCCCGCATCGCCGCCACGCATCGTGATCGCCAGCCAGCTCGGCTCTGAGGGGCTCAAAGACAGTGCGGGCACCATCCAGGACGCGTTTATCGCGCCTGCCTACAATGCGGTGAGCATCTACAACCAGCCTGATCCAGCCAAACCTGGCTACAATCCGAATGAAGAACACGCCCTCGTCGCTCCATCGTTCGTCGATGCCACTCGCAGCGCCGCCTTTGCCTTGCGCAATGACCTGAACAGGACGGCGCTGACGTCCAACTACACGAGCCAGCCCTACGTGCTCGTGAACTACCGCGATGACACTGATCCGGCCGCCCCGGTGCAAAAGATGGCCGTCTATGGCATCCAGCACGAGGACGCAGCCACCACCGACACACGGTTGCCCGCCTTCAGTCAATCCTATGTCTATCGCTACCAGGGTGAGGCAGGCAAAAAGCTCGTGCCTCCCTATCCGTTGAGCATCGTCATCGGTGCCACTCCTCAGGCGGAAACGGATGCCATCAACGTCGATCCTGCTCGCATCGCCTACTACGAGGATAAAACGAACCAGCCATGGATCATCTCCGGTGATACGGACGCCGACAACGACATCCAGGCAGTCTTCTATTATCCGATGCGTGGAGATTTCTGGCATCGGAATGCCACTCTTGGAGAACCGCTGCGTTTTGGCCCTGCCACACCGGACTACAATGTCAGTTACAACACCGTCTGGCCTGCGGACTCGGGCGTGTTGAAGGCAGGCGAGACGCTCACCTTCTCCGGTGGTGAATATGTGAAGGACCACGCGGGTGACGATCCAGCCCCAGTCCCTCTTCCCAGCGCGATCGCCTGGCAGAGCGGCAAGCTCGCCTTTGACGAGGCCAATGCCTCCCTCGATCCTGCGACATTGGCTGCGAATTACCTCGTTCGAGTCATCCCGGCGCTCTCCGCCCGTGAGGTGCCTCTTGCCGTGAGCGACTTGCCAGAGTCTCTGAAACCTGCCTCTGGAAATGTCATTGTTGAAGGCAATCTGTGGCGGTTCAAGGCTCTCGATGCCAGCTTGCAGAAGCGCATCTACTACGATTCGATTCGCGGCGTGCTAGGTGTTCGCGGCTTTATCAACGGACGCACCTTGGGTGATCCTGATCTCACCGCCGCGCCGGGTGCGCAGACAGTCCTCCAGCCAAATGTGCTCACCCGGCTGGAAGGTCTCACACTAGCCGCACTCAGCCCGGATCCGACATGGGTGTCCAAAGCCCTTCGCTTGGTCTCTGTGTCTCAAGACCCAGAGGCGGTTCCTGGCACCTCCTTCGGTGTTGGACTGGTCCCCGAAGGAGCGAGCGGCGTCAAACCAGCCACCGCCATCGGTCCTGGCATCGCGGTCATCACCAATCCGAGGCTCTTGAATCCCGCCTATGCTCCGGGCCTCAATTCGGGTTACATCACCATCGCTGAAAACGATGATCCCGCTCTCGGTGACGCGCCGGTTGTCATGCACGTCATTCGAGTCACCCGCTCCGAGGTCTATCGCGGCTCCCTCGCGCCGATTTATCCTGAAAACGTGTTTGATGAGAAAATCACCGTTCGTCACACCGGCGACTTTGGCAGTGATGTGGACCATCTCTTCTTCGAATGGCGCTACCGGGAGGAAGATGGCCGCGCCTTAAATCCTCCGAACATCAACCTGCCGACCGCAGGCACGCCTGGAGCCGGCGATTGGCAGCTCTTCGCGGGCGATGTCGGCCTGAATGAAATCCAGCTCGCGGGAGCCAGCGCGGCCCTTTTGACGGATAATCTCTTTTTCTGCCGCTACCGTCACAAGGATGCGGACGGCAACGTCGCCTCCAACTGGAGCCAGTGGTCTGGCGCGGCCAACAGCAGGCCGCCGAATCCATCCTCGCCCTCAGCCGCCACCGATGCGGCCTATGTCCCGCAACTCGTCGCAGGCTGGGTGAAGCGTGTCACCGATGCCGTGAACGTCTTTGACGCCCGCATCTCCGATTTCCGCAATAACGACGCCCCCGCCACCTACACCAGCATGATCCAGCAGGCTGGTCAGCGCTATGAGGGCCCCGTGGCCTTCAATCCGACCAAGGACGTGATCGAGAACTACGGCATGATCGAGCTCTATCAGACCGTGCTCGAACGGGCGAAGGATCTGAGCATCGACCTCGCTCCTGGCACCAGCGGCATCAACACCGCTCTTTTGAATGCCGCGAACCGAATCTCGCAGTTCTACACCTTGATCGGCAATGAGGCCTACAGCGATGCTTTGGACCCCACCATCGGCTACGGCACCCAGAGCAGCCAGTATGGTGCTCTCGCGCCAACCATCCACGCCTTCCAAAACCAGACCGCCGATGTTCTCGATGAAGAACTGGCCCTCCTTCGCGGTCGTGGCGAAGCCGGCGCCCGCCCTGCCTACAACCGCCTGCTGTGGAATTTCACCAACGGCCAGGGAGAGGCCGCTTACGCGTTGAACTACGCCATCAGCGACGTGGATAATGACGGCTTCATCGACGCCGACGATGCCCAGCGTCTCTACCCACAAGGCCACGGCGATGCCTGGGGCCACTACACGATGGCTTTGAAAGGCTACGCCGATCTTTTCACCAACAACCGCTTCTCCTGGGACCCACGCAGCGAGCTCTACCAAATCAACGGCGTCGTCTTCAATATCGATTACCTCGACGAACGTGCCTTTGCCGAAACCGCCGCCGCCCGTGCCAAGGCTGGCGCGGAGATCGTCGATCTCGTCTATCGCCAAAGATATACGGAGAATCCCGCTGGCCAGTGGCAAGGGTATCAAGACACCAACACAGACCGCGCCTGGGGCGTTTATGAATGGGGCCAGCGTGCCGCCACGGCCGCCTACTTTGACTGGGCCGTCGGCAATGCGCTACTGCCATCCTCAGACAACACCAAGGAAGGCATTCAACGAGTGGATCGCAGCACCGTCGGTGGTCTTGGCGTGCTCGCAGCCAATGCCGCCTTGATCCAAGGCAAGGTCGAAAGCGCGGACCGCGGCTACAACCCGCTCGGCCTCGATCCGAATGTCGTGCCCTTCGACATCGACCCCGTCCGTGTCGATCGCACCAGCGTGAATCCCGCCACGCACTTCGAGCAGATTTACGAGCGTGCCGTCGCTGCCGCCAGCAATGCCATCACCACCTGGGATCACGCGAATCAGCTCAACAACATGCTCCGCCGCACAGGTGCCAGCACCGAGTCACTCCGCCAGCAGACCAAGCAGCAGGACCTCGATTACCGAAACCGCCTCATCGAACTCTTCGGCACTCCTTACGCTGGCACCATCGGCGCAGGCAAAACCTATCCGGAAGGCTATCAGGGGCCTGATCTCTACCTCTTCCCGTATGTGAACACTGTGGAGATAACCGAAGGTGTCACCGTGCCGCGCATCACCACGGAGATTCGTGGCGTTATCGACGGCCTGCTCACACTCAACAAAGACACGGATCCCTTCCTGGAAGGCGAACAAGGCCTCGACAGCAACTACCACAACATCGTCAAAAACTGGTTCAGCCAGGACTATGTCGATACCGTGGCCACCTTTGGCTACACCAGTCTCACGCTGGAACTGCCCGTCACCACCCAGGGCTATGCTTTCAAAGCGCCTTCCGATTGGGGCGTTCGCGGCTCCACCGGCAAAATACAGACTGCACTGGCTGACATGATCCAAGCTGAGCTAGAACTCCTACAGAACACCGAGGCCTACGAAGGCGTGGGAGATGACCTGAAGCGGCTCACACGCTTGTTCACCGCCAAGACAGGCATCGGAGCTGAAGACATCCGCCTCAGACGGGCTGCTGTAGATGATTATGTCAGTCTGAAGTCCTGGGTGCAGTTGGTGGAAGGTGTCGGCACCATCGCGACTCATACTCGTGATTTTACCAAAGAAGTCGCTGAAGGTATCGAGGAAGGCATTCCTGAAACTTGGGACGCCTTCGGAGCCGTCATCAAAGGAGCTTTGAAATCGGTGGCTGTTCAGGCAAGCCTTTACCTGCGCTACGCCGAGATCCGATCCGAGATCGAGGCCAGACAACAGCACCAGGACGCTGAAAATTTGATGCTCGAACTTGAGACCGAGCAAATGCAGCTCGCCTACCGCAGTGAGGCGCTCGACCTCCTCGAGCAAATCGAGGCCAGGGTGAATACAGAGCCGGACGTCCGCCTGCTCGTCTTCCGTTGCATCGAACAACTCCGCTCCGCTGGTGACCGCTACCGCTCGCTCCTCGCAGAAGGAGAGCGCCTTGTCGAAGAACGTATCGCCTTCAACAAACGCGTCGCCTCCACCACGACGAAGCAGCGCTATGAGGACATGACCTTCCGCGTGACGCGGAATGATGCGCTGCGGAAGTATCGCAGCGCCTTCGATCTCGCCTCCCGCTATGCCTACCTGGCCGGCAAGGCTTATGCCTATGATTTGAACCTGCCTGACAACCACGCCGCGAACAACACGCCGCTGCTGGCGGACATCATCCGCACACGGGACCTGGGTGTGTGGCAGAACGGGCAGCCCGTTCTGGCGCATGGCGGCCTTGCCAGCAAGCTGGCGACGCTGAAGGGCAACTACGACCACTTCAAAGGTCAGATGGGCTTCAACAACCCGTCGAACCAGATCTACACCTTCAGCCTCCGTGCCGATTTGGGCCGTGTGGCGATGAGCACACGCGAAGATGCCACTTGGAGGCAAAAACTCGAAACTTGGCGTGTGCCGGATCTTTGGAACTACACGCACAGCGATGGCACAACGAACTACGGCTTCATCTACCGCCGCTTCTGCCGTCCGTTCGCGGCGGAGTTCGATGGCAGTGGAAATCCGGTGCCGCAGCCAGCACTCGTGATCCCCTTCACGTCCACGATTCAAAGCGGCAAAAACTGGTTCGACAACACACTGGCCGCTGGAGACAGCGCCCTGAATGCCAGCGAGTTCGCTACCAAGATCCGCGCCGTTGGCGTGCGCTTGGACAGCTACAACACCGCCGGCATGTCGGTCACACCGCAGGTGTATCTCATCCCGCTCGGCGCGGACCGCATGTTCCTGGCGGACAGCAACACGCTACAGACCCGCGAATGGAATGTGGTCGATCAGCGCATCCCCACGCCGCTGCCCATCACGCCCGCGCAGCTCACCAATCCTGACTGGCATCCCTTCACCGGCAGCACCAGCGGCTACTTCGACGAGATCCGGAAGTTCAGCAGCTTCCGCGCCTTCCCGGACAGCGTGGGCACCACGCGGGATGACATCATCAGCAGTTCACGTCTCGTGGGCCGCAGCGCCTGGAACACGAAGTGGGTGCTGATCATTCCGAATGCCAGCCTGCTCTACGATGCCGCCAGCACCACCGCCGGCCTCGACACCTTTGTTCACGGCCTGCCGAAGAGCGGCGAGTCCCAAATCTCCGCCGGCACCGATCCGGCCAAACGAGACCTCCTCGGCGTGCGCGACATCAAGCTCATGATCGAGACCTACTCCGTCAGCGGCAACTAAACCTCTCTCACGACCATGAAACTCATCTGCTTCATTCTCGCCCTGCTTGCCACTCCGGCCCTCGCCTTCCTCAGCGAGACAGACACCACCTTCTACGGCAAGGTCATCCACCGCGGCGCGGGCGAGCCTTACCTGCTCACCAGCGGCACGCTCATCTGGAAGGTCACGCCTGCCAGCGGTGGTGCACCCTTCATCGCACGCAGCGAGCTCGCCTCGCTGAAAAATGGCGAGTTCTCGTATCAGATCCGCCTGCCGCAGCGCATCGCCATCGGCAGCCTCTCCGTCACCTCGGAGCTCGACGGCTTGTTGATCCAAAACGACAACGCCTCACGCTTTCAAAACGTCGAGATCACCATCGAAGGCCATCCCGCCGTGCTCGTCGATCCCGCGAAGACCTCCTTCGATGCCATCGCCCCTCAGCGCGGCCTCTTTCGTCGTGCGGACCTGCTCGTCGATTTCCCGCTGCCAGACAGCGACTACGACGGCATGGCCGACTGGTGGGAGATCAAATACGGCCTCGATAAGCTTGTCGATGACGCCACGCTCGATCCCGATGGCGATGGCATCACGAACATCGCCGAATACCGCGCCGGGTCCGATCCGAAGGCGGCGGATGTGCGCCCGCGTGCCGGAGCCATCGCCGTGCTCACGTTGTTGCATGGCGGCAGCGCGGCCTTTCTCGCCAGCGTGTCGGATTCCGACAGCACGCCCGGCCAGATCGTGTGGACGCTCGGCAGCCTGCCCGCGGGCATCACGGCAAAGGTGGTCGGTTTGCAGAAAAACGGCCGCGCCCTCGCCACCGGAGCCACTTTCACCCAGGCGGATGTGAATGCAGGCCGCGTCATCTTCACCCACGATGGCAGCACCGCCATCGCCGAGGATGCGGTGATCGCCCTGAGCGTCCGGGATGAGCATCCCGAGTATGTCACGAATGTGGAGGCACCTCTGAGCATCGCCGCGAGTCAGACGGATCTCTTTGCCGTGTGGAATCTGCCGCCGCCCGCCACCGGCGAGCCTGCCCGCGTCACGCACGATGTCTCGCGCGGCACCGCGAGCACGCTGCGCACGCCTTCCGGCCCGGTGACGGGGAATGACGTGCTGCTCGACGCGGCTTACACGGGCTATGTGAATGCCGTCGGAGCCGATCTGCCGCGTCTGCTCGTCGGTTCGCCGCAAAACGACACGTTGCTCGGCTCCGGCGAGAGCGATTGGATCGCCGGTGGCGCGGGTGACGACACGCTGCGCGGTCACGCGGGCGTGGATCGCTTCATCATCACGAACGGCGGCGGCATCGACACCGTCACCGACTTCAACGGCGACATCCTCGACCTCACCCGCGTGCTCACGCCCGTAAGCGGCAAATTCCTAGCCGACTATCTCACCATCTCCGCAGAGGCAGGTGATACCCTCATCGCCATCGACGCGAATGCCGATCAAACCGGCCCCGCCGATGCCACCGTGCGCCTCAAAGGCCAGATCATCACCGCCGATGGCATCGCCGATCTCTGGGATGCCGGACGCATTGCCAGCGGCGGCATCGTGCCACGCACCACGCTCTTCATCACCGCTGCGGATGCGGCGGAGGAAAACCTCGCGCCGGGGAAATTCACCCTGCGCCGTCGCGGCGATGCCAGCGCCTCGCTCGCACTCACCGTCAGCCTCACCGGCACGGCCACGGCAGGCGTCGATTACGTGGCCATTCCCACCCTCGTGACCTTTGCCGCGAATCAAAAGGTCGTCGAGCTGCCGATCACGCCCTTGGAGGATGAGGTGAAGGAGATCACCGAGACGGTGCAAATGACGCTGCCTGCCTCTGCGAGCTATGTTTTGGCCTCAGCCACCGCCAGCGCGAATCTCACCGACATGCCGGTGCGTGTCTGGCTGGAGGTCGCCGAACGCACCGCGTATAAAGACAGCCTTTCCCCCGGCCAGATCCTCGTGCGCCGCAGCGGAGCGCTGGCCTCGCCGCTCACCGCCGGACTCACCGTGACTGGTCGCGCCACGCCAGCGGTCGATTACAAGCGCCTGCCTGCCACGGTCACCTTCACCAGCGGGCAGGACACCATCGCGCTCGATGTGCTGCCACTCGTCAGCGCCACGCTCACCCGCGGTGCGGAGGAAGTCATCGTCACCGTGAAGGCAGATGCCGCTTATCAGTTTGGCAGCGTCACGAAGGCCATCGTCATGATCGTGAACACACCCAAAGTGCTCGCCTCCTGGCGCACCACGCAGACAGGACCGGACACCGGACTCGATGATGAGCAGTTCGACAGTGCCGATGGCGATGGCGACGGCATCAAGGGCCTGATGGAATTCGCCCTGAACCTCAACTCAGCCAAAGCGGACGGCAATCCCGCGAAGCTCGTCTTTGATGCCAATGGCAAGCCTGGCCTCGAATTCCGCCGCTGGCCCGGAGCGCCGGAGGTGGATTACTGCGTGCAGTGGAGCGCCGATCTAAAAACCTGGCACAACGCCACCGACGCCGACTCCACCGAAACCATCAACGAAGTCGAAACCACCGGCCTCGAACGCACCGTGCGCACGCTGAACACCCCGCCGCCTGCTGGCATGGTCTTCATGCGCCTCTGCGTGCAGCGCCGCTGATCCCCGGCCATGCGCGGCACCTTCCATCTCTTGCTCGGAGCTCTTCTCCTCGGTCTCACGCCGCAGGCGAAGGCCGCGATCTCGATGGACACCACCGGCCTCACGCTCTCGACGGACAACTTCACGCACAACCAGTGGCTCGGAAACCGCATCCGCCTCGCCGAGACGGCGGAGTTTCAAAGCCCCACCAGCATCTCGGTGATGCTCGATGTCGTCTATGGCTCACCTTACCTTTCCGCCTTCATCCTGGAGGACATCGGCGCGGAGCCCAACAAGGCCAAAATCATCGCGGAATTCGGCCTGAATGCCGCCAGCACCACCGTGGCGGAGACACCCGGCGGCGTGAATGCCGTGCAGCTCATCTTTGACATGCCACGCGGCAGCGCTGGCGTGATGGAGCCGGGAAAAAACTACTGGGTGGTGGCCGGCGTGACCGACGTGAACCATAACGCCGCCACCGGCCAGCAGATGGGCCTCATGCATTGGTATTGGGCCTCCAGCTACATCACCTCCGCCGATGGATGGACCGTCGATCCCTGGCTCTCCATCTCGAACACCAACGGCGTTGACTGGAGCTCGTTCAGCGGCTCGCCTTATGTCTTCGGCATGACCACCATTGTTGTTCCCGAGCCCTCGCGGGCCGTTTTGATGCTCGCAGGCCTTTTGGCCGTTTTGAGCCGCCGTCGCCGTTTGGCGGTGCTTCCACTGCTTCTGTGCTCCTGCGAGCCTGAAGCTCAAAAAGCAGCTCCCAAGCCCGCTTTGGCCGTCGTGGGCACCGAAACCATCCGCGTCGAAGATTTTCAATCCGCTGCCCAGCGCCGCGGTGGAGGCGATCGCGAGGCTTTGCTCGATGAACTCATCACTGAATCTGCCCTTGTGCAGCGTGCGCAGGCCCTGAAGCTCGATCAATCCCCTGAATACCGCCGCCGCACCCGTGCGCTGCTCATCGCCATGCTGCGTGAGAAGGAGCCTTCACCACCCGCCGCCCCTTCTCCGACTCCGCAGCAGCTCCAAAGCCTCTACGAAGAGCTCAAACCCAAGCTTCAAACACCCGCCGCACGCCAGCTCGCCGTCCTGCGCCTCACCGAAGGCCGCGAAAAGCTCGCCGAGGCCGTGAAACGCTTTCAGGCCCTGCCCGCTGATCCCGCTCGACGCGGCTTTGGCCCCATCGCTGCCGAATTCTCCGAGGATCAAGACACGCGCTACCTCGGCGGCGATCTCGGCTGGCTCACCGCTGAGGACATCCAGCGCCGCCTTCCAGCCCCCGTCGCCCAAGCCGCGCAGTCGTTGAAATCATCCGGCCAGTGCAGCAATGTCATCACCGATGGTCCCGCTTCCTACGTCGTACTCCTCATCGCCCTCCGCGAGTCCAGCGTGATGCCCTTCGAGCAGGCCCGCCCACGTCTGCTCGCCGAGTTCAACCTCCGCCAAAGCGCCCTCGCCGCCCAAAAACAGCGTGAAATCGAACGCCAAGGCCTGCACATCGAAATCGACCACGCGTTGCTGCAATCTCTGTCGCTCGAATCAAAACCTTCGCCGCCACCGGAAGTGCCGCAGCAGTGAGATAGAGTGGTTTGGCACCGATGCTCGTTCGCCGCGAGAGGACTCGCGGACTACTTCAGCAGTGATGCGCACCCCGCGTGTTCACATAAACCGAGTAGAGGCTTTGTGAGGCGGTGATGAAGAGGCGGTTCCGCTTCTGGCCGCCGAAGCAGACGTTGCTGGCGGTTTCGGGGAGTTTGATGAAGCCGATGAGTTTGCCTTCGGGGTTGAAGACGTGCACGCCGTCGTAGCCATCGCCGATCCAGCCGGCGCTGGCCCAGAGATTGCCTTCCACATCGCAGCGGATGCCATCGGAATTGCCCTTGGCCTTGGGATCGGCGAGCTGGCCTTTGTTCGTGGCAAAGACCTTGCCGTTTTTCGCCGTCTTGCCGTCCACGTCATAGACACGGATGTTCTTCGGGCTGCCGGTATCGACGATATACACCTTCTTGTAGTCGGGTGAGAAACAGAGGCCGTTCGGCTTTTCGAGGTCCTCGGTGATCTTGGTGATCTCGCCGCTCGGGTCGATGCGATAGACGGACTCTTTGAGCAGGAGCTCACCCTTGTTTCCCTCGTAGTCCATCATGCTGCCGTAGCCTGGATCGGTGAACCAGATGGAGCCATCGGGATGCACCGCGCCGTCATTGGGGGCATTGAGTGGCTTGCCGTCGAATTTGTCGGCGAGCACGGTGATCTTGCCGTCGAGCTCGTAGCGCACCACGCGGCGCGTGCCATGCTCAAAGCTGATTTGGCGGCCTTGCAGGTCAAAGGTGTTGCCGTTGCTGTTGTTGGCGTTGTTGCGCATCACGCTGACGTGGCCGTCCTCCGGCAACCAGCGCATCTGGGCGTTGTTGGGGATGTCGCTCCACACGAGGTAGTTGCCGGTGCCGTTCCAGGCGGGGCCTTCGGCCCAGAGCATGCCGGTGTGCAGGCGGCGAATGGGCGCGTTGCCTTGAACGAGCTTCTCAAAGGAAGGATCGAGCGCAATGACATCGGGATCGGGATAGCGTTCGGGCGTCTGGCCGGTCCAGTCGCGGGCGAGAGCGGATGTGGCGGTAGCGACGACGAGGGAACTGAGGAAAGAGCGGCGGTCGGTGGTCATGGCGGCGGCGTTTTTAGCGAGTCGTGGCAAAAAACGCACGCAAATATGAATCCATGCGGCTAAATTGAGTGAACAATCAGCCTGCCGCGTGCTCTCACGCTCGGCTGACCAAAACCTCCCATGCCACCGGTATCAAATCCTCCTGAAACCACCTTCGACGCTCCCGCGACGAAGACGTGGGTGGCATGGATTCGAAACAAGTTCCTCGCGGGTCTGGCACTCGCTGCGCCGCTGATCGTCACCTTCTGGATTTTGCAGTTCGTTTACGGCCTGTTGCACGGCTGGGCGGAAGGCCTACTCGGCTACATCGCGGAGATGGCGAAGGAGATCATCGGCCACGAGGTGATCAGCCTCGAAGATCCGTTGGTGAAGCGCATCACCGCTTTCGCCGGCTTCATGCTGCCGCTGGTGGTCATCGCCAGCCTCGGCGTGCTAGCCACGAACGTCATCGGCGCCCGTGTAGTGCATGCCACGGACAAGCTGCTGCTCCGCGTGCCGATGGTGGCGGTCATTTATAAGACGCTGAAGCAGGTGATCGATGCCTTCCGCGGTTTCGGTGCGAAGCAGAACCTGAAGCGCGTCGTTTACATCGATCAGGGCAATGGCGTGCGCATGCTGGGCTTTGCCACCGGCCAGTTTACCGATACGCAGACGGGCAAGGCAATGACCTGCGTGCTCGTGCCGACCTCTCCCAGCCCGATGACGGCCATCTTGCTCATCGTGGACACGGACAAGATCACCGATGCGCCCATCTCCATCGAAGATTCGATGAAGATGATCCTCTCCGGCGGCCTCGTGGGACCGCAGACGATGGTGCCGCCCCTGAATCAACGCCCCGCAGTGGCCACCACGCCCGAGGCCGATTCCAAACCCAAAGAAGAGGAGAAAAAAACGCAGCCACTCCTTCCCATCGGCCTGCCGCGTGCGGAGGATTTTGATTCCGGTGACAACGACATCCTCGCCGAAGCCCTCCGCGCCGAACCACGCACCCGCCGCTGGTTGCCCGGCCTGGGTTGGAAGAAGAAATAACTCATGCAGGTCGCTGTTTTCGCCCTTTTGAGTCTTCTGGCGCTCAACGCGATCCTCCAGGCCAAGTCGCGTCTGCGCTGGCAACTACGACTCGTAACGCTGGAATTCGGTCACTGGCTCTCCTTAGCTTGTTTGGGCCTCGCCGCATGGCACTGGGCCTTTTTTGGGCTCGCGATTGTTTTTCTCCGGCCTGCCTGGCAAGCTTCACGGATCGCCAAAATGCATACCCTGCCCTTTTCTTGGCTGCGACTGTGGTTTCCGCGTCGCGAGGGCAAAAAAGTGATCGTCAGCCGCAGTGCTGCCTTTGAGCATGATGGCGACACGATCGATGTCGTGACTTACGAACCGGCTCGCGATGGCAAAAAACGCCGCTGCATCGTGGCGCTGCACACCGGCGGTTGGGACAGCGGTGATCCGGGCGAGTTTCCCGCGGCGAACCGCGAGCTCGCCGCCCGATGTGATGTCGTGATCTGCTCGGTGGGCTATCGCCTGGCCCCGAAACATCCTTGGCCCGCTCAAGCGGAGGACACACGCCGAGCCATCGAGTGGGTGCGTGCGAATGCGACCACGCTCAGCATCGACGCGGACGATTTGATCCTGCTTGGACGCAGCGCCGGGGCGCAGATCGCCACCGCGTGTGCCTTTGGCATGCCCGAGCTGCGCGTGAGCACCTGCATCGCCGTCTATGGCCCGCCGGACATGTTCTTCGCCCGCAAGTGGTCCTACCCCGATGACATCCTGAAGTCCCTCAAGCTCGTGCAGCAATACATGGGCGGCGATCCCGAGGACGTCCCCGATGCCTACCGCACCGCCTCCGCCAGCGAGTTTGTCAGTGAAGCGAGCCCCGCCACCCTGCTCATCCACGGCGAGAGCGATTCCCTCGTCTGGGTGGAGCACAGCCGCCGACTCCACGCCAAGATGCAAGGCCTCGCCAGCAGCGCCTACCTCGAACTCCCCTGGGGCGACCACGGCTGCGATTACTTCCCCAATTCCCCCGGCGGTCAGCTCTCGCTAGAGATGATGGAACGGTTTTTGAAAGCCAATGCGTGAGCACCGGAACGCACGATTCCAGCATTGAGCCGCCGCAAATCCAGCGTATGAGCACGCCCCGCCATGCTCATTCCGACCTCGTTCCCCACTTCCACCGGCCCCGCCGAGTCCAAGCCCCTCATCTCCGATGAAGGCTGGATCGTGCAGCACATGTTTTATACCATCGATCATGGTTACTGGGCCGCTTTGATGCCCGAAGAACGTGATGAGCGCCGTGCGAAATTCCTCAGCACCATCGAAAGCATCCGCAAACATCCCGGCACGCAGCTTCTCTGCTTTGCCATGGTCTCCGCGAAGTCGGACCTCGGTTTCATGCTACTCACGCCCGATTTGCACGACTCGCAGCGCTTTGAAAAGCAGCTCAGCCTCTCGCTCGGCACGGATGTGCTCACGCCCTGCTACAGCTACCTCTCGATGACCGAGTGGACAGAGTACTCGCAGAGCGAGGAGGAATTCAAAACGCAGCAACTCGAGAAGGCGGAAGGTCTCACACCTGGCTCGGAAGCCTTCGAGAAGCGCCTCGGCGAGTGGAAGGGCCACATGACGAAGTATTTCAACGACCGCCTCTACCCGAACATGCCAGACTGGCAGGTCATGTGCTTCTACCCGATGAGCAAACGCCGCAACGTGGGCGCCAACTGGTATGCGAACGACTTCGCGAAGCGTCGTGAACTCATGGGCGGCCACGCCAAGACCGGCCGCAAATACGCCGGCAAGGTCCGCCAGCTCATCACCGGCTCCACCGGCCTCGACAGCCACGAATGGGGTGTCACCCTCTTCGCGCACGATATTTTCCAAGTGAAGAGCATCGTCTATGAAATGCGCTTCGATGAGGTGACGACGCAGTATGGCGAGTTCGGCGACTTCTACATCGGCATCCAGCCCCCGACTGCGGAGCTGCTGCAGCGCGTGATGCTGGGTTGATTTTGGCCGCTCTGGCCCCTAAAATCGGCCCATGCCTGCCGCCATCACTTACTCGCCCGCTGCGTTGCAGATCTTCGAGTTGTTCAAGACCCTGCCTGTCGATGAGCAGGAAAGTGTGCGCGAAAACTTGCTCCCAGATCCATCGGCGGACGCGTTTGAAATTCCAGATTGGCATTGGGATGTACTGGAGGAGCGGGAGCGACTTCACCAGCAAGGTCTCGATCCTGCCATTCCGGTTGAAGAGGCATTCCAATACATCCGCGAGCAGCTTCAGGTGCGTCGGCAGGCCCTATGAAGGTGCACGTTCATCCCGGTGCCAGGGAAGACATCCTCGAAGCGGCATGGTTTTATGACGAGCAGGAGGCTGGACTTGGAGATCGTGTGGCCAGCTTTCTCGAAAGCCAGATCCACGAAATCGCCCGCACACCGGGAATCCATCGTCGATACGGACGCTTTCACGGGGCACTGGCTCAGGGAGCTTTTCCCTACTACATCATTTACTACACGCTGGAACTTGATGGCCTGCATGTGCGGGCTGTCCTTGACCATCGCCGTGATCCCAAGCACATCCGTCGTCGTCTCCGCCGCGCCTGATCCGTCTCTGAAATGCAAAACCAGCCTCTCACCATCGCCGATCGTCATTTCAACTCCCGCCTCATGCTGGGGACGGGGAAATTTGCCAGCGGAGAGCTCATGCGGGATGCGATCATCGCCTCCGGGACGGAGATCGTGACCGTGGCCCTGCGCCGGGCGGACTTGAGCGGCAAGGGCGACCCCTTTGCAAACATCCTCGATTTCATCCCGAAGGACGTGCTGCTGCTGCCAAACACCAGCGGCGCGATGAATGCCGAGGAAGCCGTGCGCCTCGCGAGATTGGCCGTGGCGGCCGGTTTGCCGAACTGGGTGAAGCTCGAAATCCATCCCGATCCTCGCTACTTGCTGCCAGACCCCATCGAGACGCTCAAAGCGGCCGAAATCCTCGTCAAAGAGGGCTTCAAAGTGCTTCCCTACATCAATGCGGACCCCGTTTTGGCCCGTCGGCTCCAGGATGTGGGCACGGTGACCGTCATGCCGCTTGGCTCGCCCATCGGCTCGCATCAGGGCATTACCACGCGTCGGCAAATCGAGATCATCATTGCCCAGGCGACGGTGCCAGTCGTCGTGGATGCCGGAATCGGCGCTCCCAGCCATGCGGCGGAGGCTTTTGAAATGGGTGCAGATGCCGTGCTCGTGAATACCGCCATCGCTGTCGCCTCCGACCCCGTGCGCATGGCACAGGCCTTCCAAATGGGCGTCGAAGCCGGTCGAGCTGCGTTCGAGATCGGGCTTGGCGAGCACACAGAGGCCGCGTCGGCCACGAGTCCGCTGACGACGTTTTTGTATCAGTGACCGAGCATCAACCCTTCACGAGGTAGGTGAAGACGAGGACTCCGAGGAAGAGAAGGCTGGCGGCGAGGACCATTCCGGTAAACATAGCGGCGGGCAGATAGCGTGATTCAACCTGCCCGCCAGTGAAAATTTCCCCTTGCTAAAAAAGGTCCGTGAGGCAGACTCCGCGCCCCTATGGCTAAAACTTGCTGGCTCGAGCGCGAAAAGCGCAAGACTAAAACTGTCCAAAAATACGCGAAACTCCGCGCCGAACTCAAGGCTGCTGGAGATCACATCGGTCTGTCCTTGCTTCCCCGTGACGCCAGCCCGACCCGTCTCACGAACCGCTGCCGCGTCTCTGGTCGTCGGCGCGCTTACCTCCGTCGTTTCCAAATGTCTCGTCTCACCTTCCGTGAAATGGCCTTGCAGGGTATGATCCCCGGCGTGACCAAATCCAGCTGGTAATTCGCCCATCATTTTTGGCTCCTCCCAGCCCGGCCCGGTCGCAAAACCGGGCCGTTTTCTTGGAGAGGCGGATACGGCCTTCTCACACGGACCGCTCCACGATGCCCACCTACTCCTACATCGCGCAAGATCCCGAAAAGGGCTGCCCGTCTTGTCGGCGGGGGTTTGATCTTCGTCGGCCCATGGATCGGGCACCTCTCGAAGTCTGCCCGCTTTGCAAAAAGCCCGTCAAAAAACTCATCGCGGGTTTTAGCACACCCAAATACACCAAACCGCTCTCCGTTTCTGACGCGAAGGCAGCAGGCTTCACCATTCTCGAAAAACGCTGCGATGGCAGCTACGAGAAGCTCTGACGCCCCTCCCTCCCGAGCCCGCCGCGTCCCTTCATGAACACCCTCCTCGCCAGCGCCACCGCCGAACTCGTCCGCGAATGGGCCTTCACACCCAGCGAGCTCTTCTGGCAGGCCGTCATCGTGCTGGCCATCGTACTTTTGAATGCCTTCTTCGTCGCCGCCGAGTTTGCCATCGTCAAAGTGCGTGACAGCCAGCTCACCGCCGCCATCGACGACGGCGTGAGCGGTGCAAAATTCGCCCAGCACGTCACGCGGAATCTCGACGCCTACCTTTCCGCTGGTCAGCTCGGCATCACGCTCACCAGCATCGCCCTCGGGATCTTTGGCGAGCCTTTCGTGGCCATCGTGGTGCAACCCATGTTGTTCAAAGTGGGCATCGTCAATGAGACGGTCATCCGGTGGACCTCCATCGGCATCGCGTATGCCATCGTCACCTACCTGCACGTCGTCCTCGGCGAACAAACGCCGAAGGTGCTCGCCATTCGCAAGTCCCTCAGCGTCACGCTGCTCATCGCCAGGCCGCTGCACCTCTTTTACGTCGTGCTCAAGCCCGCCATCTGGATCCTCAGTGCCAGCACCAACGTCATGCTGCGCCTCTTTGGCATCTCCAACGTCTCCGAGCACGAGATCGCCCACTCTGAAGAAGAACTCCGTCACATCGTCGCCGAGAGCCAGAAGTCCAAAGAGGTGACCGAAACCGAGAAGGACATTCTTCTCAACGCCTTGGCACTCAACGACCGCTGCGTGCGTGATGTGATGACCCCGCGCAATACCGTCATCTCCCTCGATGCCGATGACAGCTTCGAGGCCAATTTGAAGGTCGCCATCGACAGCAAGCACACGCGTTATCCGCTCGTCGAAGGCCATCTCGACCACGCCATCGGTCTCATTCACATCAAGGATCTCCTCGCCCTCGTCGGCAAACCGCAGCCGGACCTCCGCAAGATCAAAAGGGACTTCCACATGGTCCCCGAGCTGATGCCCATCGACAAGCTCCTGCGCTTCTTTTTGGACAAGCACGTCCACTTCGCCCTCGCTGTTGATGAATTTGGCGGAGCCGTCGGTGTCGTCACCCTCGACAACGTCCTCGAAGAGATCGTTGGCGACATCCAGGATGAGTTCGACCACGAGATCAGCGAGTTCAAACGCATCAACGACAACGAATTCACCGTCGAAGGCACCTTCAACCTCTACGAACTCGCCGATCACGCTGGCATCGAGCTGGAGAGCGATGAAGTCACCACCATCGGTGGCTACGTCACCCACATGCTCGGCCATCTGCCAAAGCCGGGTGAAAAAGTCATCATTCAAGACTACGAGGTCACCACCACCAAGGCCGATCTCCGTCGTGTGCTGCAACTTCACTTCAGGAAGCTCACCAAAGCTTCGGGTGACGAAGACGAGGCCGGAGAGTAATTACCCTCTCCAACGGTAACCTACGCCGCGCACCGTCTCGATGAACTCCTCGGGCTCCTGCTCGATCTTTTTGCGCAGTTTGGCGATGTGCTGATCCAGCGTGCGGCTTTCCGGCATGTAATCGAGGCCCCAGCAGGCATCGAGAAACACATCGCGGCTCAGCGCCTGCCCCCGCCGCTCATTCAGCAGCTTCAAAAGAGCCACCTCACGCGGCGTGAGGTCCACGCTGGATTCCTCGCCGCGCTGGACACGCAGCTCATCTGGAAACACACGCAGCACACCCATCTCAAAGCACGCGGCAGGTGCCTTCGCGGTCGAAACACGCCTCAAAGCACTGTGAATGCGGGCGATGAGTTCGTGCTTGCCGAACGGCTTGCGCACAAAGTCGTCCGCCCCCAGCCGCAGGCCTACCACCACATCGATCTCTTCGCTTTTCGCCGAGAGAAACAGCACAGGCACTCGACCATCCTTCTCCCTCACTCGACGGCACACCTCGTAGCCGTCCACACCCGGCATCATGATGTCCAGGCACAGCAAGTCGGGCTTGTGTTTCTGCCACAGCGCCAGCGCCTCGCCACCGTCTTTGGCACGCAGCACGCGAAAACCCTCCGGCTCCAGGCAAGCAGCCAGGGAGTCGAGCGTGATGGGATCGTCGTCGGCGATGAGCAGCTTCATAATTGGTCAGTTAATCCTACTCTTCCTCCCTTGGCGAGCGCCTATTGGCCTTCGTTTCCGGGATAAGGAAGCGGGAGATGAAAGACAAAGCATGCGCCATTCTCAACGGTCCGGAGCGTCAACGTCCCTCCCATCCTCACCGCCAATTCCCTCGCGATGCTCAGGCCCAATCCCGCGCCGCTCACTCCGGCGGCGACGCGATCATCGAGACGCTCAAACGGCTCAAAAACACGTTCCGCGTCTTTTTCCGCGATTCCCGGCCCGTTGTCGGAAATCATCAACGTGAACTCCCGCGCGTTTTGCGTGCTGTGAAGCCTCGCGGGCGCCTCCGGCGCATACTTCTCCACGTTCGAGAGCAGGTTCGCAGTGATTTGAGCCAGCGCATCGGCATCCAGCGAGATTTCAGCCTCGGAGCCCTCATGTGTTCGCGTGACGGAAATGCCGCGACGTGTCAGCGCAGGCTCAAACTGTCGCAAAACCTTCTCCACGACCTCCGCAGGCCTGCACGGGCCGTTTTGCAGCTTCAGGCGGCCTTCTTCCTTCCGCGAGAAGGTGAGCACATTTTCGATGAGTCGGCTCAAACGGCCCGCTTCCTCGCGAATGAGCCCAAAACGGCCTCCTGAGGCCTCCGGCATGGTTTCTTCGATCACATCGAGATTGAGCAGGATGTTCGTCATCGGCGTGCGCAGCTCATGCGAGACGCGATTCACGAACGAAACGCGCTGCGCGGCCAGTTTCGCCGCGCGGCGCTGCTGCGCATGCAGCGCCAGGCCTCCCAGCGCTGTCAAAACGCCCAAGGCCATGCCCGCAGCCAAAATCGGCAGGTTGTATGTCACGCGACTTTCCCGCGCATCCCAGGACGCGAGCTGCCAGCCGCCAAATCGCGAGGCGATGCTCATGAGCACATCCGGCGGCACGTTTGGCAAAACACCTGCGCGATGCAAAACGGCCCCGCCTTCCTCCCGCAGTTCATCCGGCCCGCCCAGCGACTGCTTGATGCGCGGCAACTCGCGCAAAAAGCCGCTCATCACTTGCTGCACCACCGCACGATCGATGGTCAGCAGCACGGCGACGACGCCTTCGCGGTGCAGGAACATCAGCGGCTTCCCCGGCTCGTCGATCCATCCACTGTGACGGCCGGAGGTTTCTGGAAAAATCGCCTTCGCGTCCAGCAGCACGCGTGGCCGCGGCAGACCGTCGTGCTCTTTGAGAAGAGTTGGCTCCGGCAGCGGCGGATTCGGCGGAAAGCCGAGGTTGAGGTGACCTTCACGACCGGCGTTCTTCCAATACACCCACGACACCCGCTGAATGCCCTCCACGACCAGCGCGATGCGGCGCTGCGCGTCGCCGCTGTCATTCCACGCGTAGCTGAGCTGCATCGCTGCATCGCGCAGGTGCCCCTCATAAAGCTCCTCCAGCCGCCGCGTCTCTGTGTTCAAGCTGACGACGAGCTGCCGCTGCGCCGTGCGATCCCGCTCCACCCGCGCCTCTACCACACGCCGTGCGGCGATGACGCCGCCCGCGGCCACACAGGCCGCGAGCAGCAAAAGCAGGATGAGCGTGAGCTTGGGCATGATTATTCGAGCTCCTCGGTGAGAAAGAGCAGCCACACGCGACCGCCGTCCTTGCGGCCGTTGACTGCCGTATCGCCGGGTGGATTCAGCGTGCTGAGCAAGATGGTGCTGCCAGCGACCTGCGTGATGCCAGTGGTGAATTTTTGCGACACAAAGACGGGCATTTCCGGGTAGCGCTCGTCCCACAGCGGGTCAGCGAGGTTTCCGGCGAAGCTGGTGAGATCAAACGCGATGTTGGTGTGAACGATGTCGCTCTCATGGCTCAGCGTGGTCTCCGCCTCCCAGTTGAAGCCGATCCGGCGGCAGTCAAAGCTGGCCGTACCCGCTGATGAAGGTAACTGGGCCGGTGTCGCTGGTTTTTTCGGATCATCCGAAGGCTTTGCCGGTGCTCCCTCGGTCGGCGGATCAAACTCCGTGCCGTAATAGTGCTGGCGCACCGCTTCATGGAGAATGCGCATGCCCGCCTTGCCCGAGAGCGTGGAAACATGCTCCAGCACGGCCGAGCCATCCGCCAGCATGGGCTTCAGCGCCTTGAGAATGGCTGGACCATCCTCCGCATGCTGGCGCAGCATTTCCCAGGCACGCACACGCTCGAGCGAGATGACACGCGGCGTGAGCACGATGTTCCCCGCACCCTGCGGCGGTGCCTGCGCCGGCCGCGGCACCGGCACGACGCGTGGTGTGATGAAGGTCAGCGTGATCTGCCCCTCACCAGCGGCAGTCGCATGCAGCAGCACCGGCAGGCGGGCCACCAGACTCACCATCGCCGGGGCACGCTGCTCCTGAAAATCCGGCACGACGATTCCCGGCAGCGTGCGGTCCGCTTTGGAAGCACGCAGGCCGAGAAAGCGCACGCGTTCAAAGCTGTGGTTCAGGTTCAGCTTCATGTCTGAGGGCTCCAGCGTCGGCTCCACTTCCAGCTTTTCGCCCACCTGCTTCATCTCAAAGACCACCGGATACTGAAAGCCCTTCGCATCCGCATAGTTCCACTCCGAGGGATACAGCAACTCATCCACCGACTCCAACGTGAACCGCGTGCCGCTTTTCCCGCGAGCGAAATGGCAGGCGTCGAGCTTTGCCGTGCCCGCCTTCACCGCAGCGAGCACCATTTCGTGTAGCTTTTCACGTCCCTCCGGCATCTCCAGCCACGCGGCAAAGTCCGCCTGCGGCAGCGTGAAGCTTTCCAGAAAGAACGTGACGTTTGCCTCCTGTTCGGCAGGCTTCGGCGTGACGACGGGCTTCTTGTCTTTGATGAAGGGATCCTTCTTCGGCGCTTCCTGCGCGGAGGACACGACTGCGAGAGCGAATAAGAGCGAGGTGATGAGTTTCATGGTGCCGCGAGATTGGCGCATGCCGCGCCCGCTGCGTCAACGCACGATGAAGGCTCTGTAAAAGTTCTGTCAAAATCCGCGTGGGCTTTGCTCCGCTAGCTGAATTTCCTCCTCCGTCATCGGCCGCCACTCACCCGGCTTCAAATCCTCCGGCAATCGCAACATCCCCACGCTCTCGCGATGCAGCGCCGTCACCCGACAGCCGACACGGTGAAACATGCGCTTCACCTGATGGTAGCGGCCCTCATGCAGGGTGACCCGGGCGAGACGCTCGCCGAGGAGTTCGAGCTTCGCGGGCAGTGTCGTGATGTCCTCCGTATGAAAATAGAAGCCGCGTTCAAAGGCCTCGATGGCGTCCGCAGGCACCGGCACATCGGTTTCCACGCGGTACACCTTCGGCACCTTGAAATCGGCGACCATGAGGCGCTTTGACCAATTGCCGTCATTGGTCAGGATGAGCAGGCCGGAGGTGTTTCGGTCCAGTCGGCCCGCAAGATGCAGCGTGTGCTTCTCTGGATCGTCGATCAAATCCAGCACGGTGGGATGCTGCGCATCCTTCGTGGCACTCAGCCAGCCGACCGGCTTGTGCATGAGCAGGTAGAGACCACGCTCCGCGATCTGCACCGGCTCGTCATCGAGCGTCACATGGCAAAAACGGTCCACCTCGTCATGCCCATTGGCCACCACGAGGCCGTCCACGCGGACGCGTCGAGCCGCGATGGCCCGCAGCGCGGTCGTGCGGCCCATCTGGCGGTGTTTGGCGATCAGGCGGTCCAGTTTCATGAGGCAGGTTCGATGTTGAATGTTGATGGTTCGATGTTCAATGTCGGCTCTCATGTCCCTCCGACTTCTTTTGCTTCTCGCCACCACCGGTTTGCTCGCCTCCTGCGCCTCTTCCGCGCGAAATGCCGAGATGGATGCCACGCGCCGAGCCGCCATCGCTGCCGAGCCTCGTGGGGACTACTTCGTCGCCCGCCGCTTCCACATCGATCACACTCACTTCTGGGGCTATGTGCGCCGCCCCGGCGAATCATGGGACAAATCAAAGCTCGTCATCATCAATGAGCGCTTCTGCAAAATCCCTGATCGCCTCCCCGAACAGCCCGCCAGCGGCCCGGCTTACGGCTTCAACCACAACTACGAATACCACCTCTGGGGAGAGTTCAGCGGCCGTAAGGTCTTCGATCCGAACAGCAACATGGTTCTCCCCGAACTCGTTCTGCGTAGCTACAAGCTCGTCAACGAAAAGCCTGGTTACCTGTTCAAGCCCAACGAGCGCTTCAACGGCTCCCAGCTTCTTCGCGGGGAACCCGGTGCCGTTCCGTAAGCACGAAATGTCACTGGCAGGCAGCAAAGCGGCGGGCAACATGCCGCCCCATGCCCATCCCGATCATTTTGAACCCCGCCGCCCGCAGCACGAAGGCTGCCGCGCTTGAGAACGCTCTTCGTGCTCTCTCGCCCGCCCCTGAGCTGCATCTCACGAGTGCCCCGGGAGATGCAGCGACCATTGCTGAATCCCTCGCTGAAGCAGGTCACCAGCTCATCGTGGCCGCCGGTGGCGATGGCACCATGAACGAGGTTTTGCAGGGCGTATGCCGCTCGAATGCCCGTCGGCCCGCCGGATCACCACATACCGCGCTCGGCGTGCTGCCGCTCGGCACCATGAATGTCTTCTCCATTGAGATGAAGCTCGCCGGGCAGGAACTCACGACCTGCTGGAACCGTATCACCAGCAGTCCAAAGCCTGAAATCGACCTCTGGCAGGCCAACGATCATTTTTTCATCCAGCTCGGCGGCGTGGGCCTTGATGCACAGATCGTGCAGGAGACTTCGTGGGAGCAAAAAAAGAAATTTGGCCCGCTCAGCTATGTGATCAGCGCCGTGAATGTGCTCATGCGGCCCCCACCTGTGCTCAGCGTACAGATGCCCGGTAAACCGCCGCTCCTCGGCACCGTGGTCCTCATCGGCAATGGCCGCCACTACGGCGGCCCCTTCCCACTCTTTCGTGAGGCATCCAACACCGATGGGAAGCTCGACCTCATCATCTTCCGCGGCCTCGGCGGCATGGAATTCCTCCAGCTCTTCCGTCGCATACTCGATGAAGGCTACACACAAAGCGAATACCTCGATTGCATGCAAGCCGCCGCCTTCACCGTCGCCTCGCATGACGGCGGCGATCTCCCCGTCGAGCTTGATGGCGAACTCGTCACCGGCCTCGGCCCTTCCGTCGAATTTCGTCCCGCCTCTTTCCGCCTCCACATCGCCGCTTGATGCCGCATTTACTGCAAAGCACGGCGCAAAGTCTGAATGAAGCGCCGCCTTCTGCCTCGTAATCACCTTCACCAAATCCAAAATCAGGAATCTAAAATCATGAATCCCCCCGTCCTTCTCATCGTCGGTGACGCCACCGAGACCGTTGATACGCTCTACCCCTTCTACCGCCTCATCGAAGGCGGCTACACACCCGTCGTCGCCGCGCCGGAAAAACGGAAGTACCAGATGGTGCTGCATGAGGTGAAGCCCGGCTGGACCATCACCAAAGAGTGGGAAGGCTACAGCATCGACGCCGACATCGCCTTCAAAGACATCAAGCCCGAGGAATACGTCGGCATTTTCTTCAGTGGCGGTCGCGCCCCCGAGTACATCCGCGAGGACGCCGACCTTCTCCGCCTCACCAAATGGTTCTGGGACAACAAAAAGCCCTGCGCCAGCGTCTGCCATGGCGTCGAGATCCCCGCCCGTGCTGACATCGTCAAAGGCCTGCGCATGGCCACCGTCGCGAAGTGCAAGTTCGACCTCGAAATCTGTGGCGGCATCTATGTGAATGAACCCTGCGTGATCGACCAACACATGTACTCGGGCCGCACCTACCATGACAGCGGCCATTTCATCGGGCCTTGGATCAAGGCGCTGGATCAGGAAAGAGCACGCATGGGCGTCTAAACTGACGAAACCAGAATTCCGAATGACGAACGAAGCCCCAATGCCGAACTCCGAAGCCATGCGACCCACCTTCGACATTCGAGCTTCGTCATTCATTCGTCATTCGCTATTCGTCATTCGTCATTTTCTGCTCGCCACGCTCCTCGGCTCTCTTCCCGCCCACGCGCATCCTTTGCAGGCAGAGCCCATCAACCACGCCTACGTTTTCAACTTCGACCAATTCAATCTGCCGGAAGACCCTGACGAACATCTCGTCACCGGCGGCTTGCTCCTGATGGCCGAATTGAACTGCACCTCGTGCCATGCCGTGCCGAAGGCGTGGCAGGAGAGGCTCAAACCAAAGCCTGCGCCCGATTTGAGCGCCGTGGGTTCGCGACTCGATGAAGACACGCTTTGGCTCATGATCCGCAGCCCGCAGCATCGCAAAAAAGGCACGCAGATGCCGGGACTCTTCGCCGGTGAGGAAGGCGATGACGAGAAAGCTGAAGCGTTGGTCGAGTATCTGGCCTCGTTGAAGGGCGAAACGCCCAAAATGCCTGCCGGCGATGCCGAGCGCGGCAAAGAGCTGTATCACAAAGTCGGTTGCGTGGCCTGCCACGAGCCCGCGCTCGATGTGCGGCCTCCGAAAGTGCCCGCAGGTGCTGAAATCGAAAAACCGGGCAATGCCTCCGTGCCCATCGCTTTAGCCGATGCGTATGAAGTGAACGCCTTGGCCGCCTTTTTGAAGAATCCGCTCCACACCCGCCCTTCTGGCCGCATGCCGGACATGCGCCTCAGCGAGCAGGAAGCCTCCGATCTCGCCGCCTACCTGCACACCGGCCGCGTCGCCGAAAAAGCCACCGCACGCGCCGCGCTGAAGATTCCGAAGCAAGGCATCGAAAAGGGCAAAGCGCTCTTTTCCGCCATGAATTGCATTGCCTGCCATCCATCAGGTCAATCAGGTCATCCTCGTCCCATCAAAAACCCCACCGCAGGCTGCCTCGCCGAAAAACAGCCCACCGGCACGCCGCGCTTTGATTTGAACGATCTCCAAAAACGCGCCCTGCGCCTCGCCCTCGCCGAAATCCAAAAGCCCGCACCCAAACTCACCGCCCAGCAGCAAATCGACTGGCAGATGTCCCGCCTGAACTGCTATGCCTGCCATGATCGCGATGGCAAAGGCGGCCCGGAAGATCCTCGTGTTCAATTCTTCGGCGTGAACGATCCCACCGCCGAATCGCTTGGCGAACTCGCGCATCTGCCGCCGAACCTCGACAAAGTCGGCCGCAAGCTCACGCGAGGCTGGTTTGAAAAAATCCTCTGGGGCCAAAACGGCAGCGTGCGGCCCTACATGGACGTCCGCATGCCAAACTTCGGCCAGGCGCAGACCGAGATGCTCATCAACGCCTTCAACAAAGCCGACAAACTCGACCAACCCGTGAAGATCGATGTCAGCGGCCTCGAAAAGCATCACCGCGCTGAGCTCGGTCGCAAACTGCTCGGTGCCACGGGCCTCGCCTGCGTCTCCTGCCATGGCCTCAAAGATCGCAAATCGCTCGGCCCGCCAGTCATCCGACTCACGAACACCGTCGAGCGACTCCAGCCGGAGTATTTCAAAGAGCTGCTGCTCAATCCGCAGGTCACGCAGCCCGGCACCGTGATGCCGCCGATGTTTGTGGGCCGCAAAACCGCCGACAAAGACATCGAGAGCCTCTGGACCTACCTGCGCGAGGTCGAAGGCCAGCCTTTGCCGGAGGGACTCATGTCCTCCGCCGACTTCGAACTCAAGCCGAGCAACAAACCCATCGTCTTCCGCAGCTTCATCGAAGGCGTCGGCACCCACGCCATCGGCGTCGGCTTTCCCGGCGGCCTCAACGCGGCCTTCGATGGCAAAACATCCCGCTGGGTCCTCGTGTGGAAAGGCCGCTTCCTCGACGCCATGAGCAACTGGCAGGACCGCGCCATGCCGCCCATCAAACCCCTCGGCACCGACATCAAAGAGATGCCCACCACCGGGCAACGCATCTTCGGAGGCTACAAGCTAGCCAAAGACGGCGTGCCCACCTTCCTCTACCGCGAAAACGGCCAGCAGGTCGAAGACACGCTCAAACCCGCCGGAGACCACTTCGAGCGCACCATCAAAACCAACGGCAAAGAACCGAAGGAGGTCGTGTCATGGTAAGTTCCTTTCTTTTTCTCACGCAAAGGCGCAAAGGCGCAAAGAAACCCAGAAGCCCTCAGAACTTTGCGCCTTTGCGCCTTTGCGTGAGTCTTTTCTGGCTCTCCGCCCTCTGCTCTCCGCTCTCCGCCCAGAATTACTACCGCATCGAAACCTACGACCTGCCTCAAGGCGTGAACTTCGAAGCCAGCGGCCTCGCGGTCATGCCAAATGGCAAACTGGCCGTCGCGTTGCGCAAAGGTGAAATTTGGATCGAAGGAGAAAAGGGCTTCAAGCTCTTCGCCAGTGGTCTGCATGAGATTCTCGGCCTCACTTCGCATGATGGAGCACTTTACGCCACGCAGCGTGCCGAAGTCACCAAACTGCGGGATACGGACGGCGACGGCACCGCCGATGAATACCTAGCTGCCGCCACGGGCTGGGGCGTGTCCGGCGCTTACCACGAGTATGCCTACGGGCCCGTTTTTGATGCAGCAGGGAATTTGTACACCTCGCTCAATTGCAGCATGGGCAAGCCCATGGTGAAAGGCGACACACTCTGGCGTGGCTGGGTCGTGCGCACCTCGCCGAGCGGCCAGATGGAGCCGTGGTGCGCCGGATTTCGCAGTCCCTGCGGCATCGGCACGAATTTTGAGGGCGATGTCTTTGTCAGTGACCAGCAGGGCAACTGGATGCCCACCACGCCCATCTTCCACGCAAAGAAAGGCGCTTACTTCAGCCACGCCGACTCCATCCCGGATGCGATGCGACCGGATTCGCCAGTCAAAATCCAGCCGAAGCAGCCCGATGGTATCACCGTGGCCGAGGCGATGAAAACCGTGCCCGGCTACTGCCCGCCCGCCGTGTGGTTGCCGTATGTGAAAATGGGCCAGAGCGGCACCGGCATCGTTTGCGACCGCAGTGGAGGAAAATTCGGTCCCTTTGAGAAACAGCTCTTCATGGGAGAGTTTGTGCTCAGCGGTGTGAACCGCATCTTCCTCGAAAAGGTCGGCGGCGAGTATCAAGGTGCCTGCTTTCCCTTCATCGACGGCCTGCAATGCGCCGCGCTCGCTCTGACCACACTGCCGGACGGCTCACTCGTCGTCGGTGAATCGAATCGCGGGTGGAACAGCAAAGGAAACCGCCCCTTTGGCCTGCAAAAGATCGTGTGGACAAAAAAGACGCCGCTCGATGTGCAGAAACTCGAACTCACCGAAACCGGCTTCCGCTTCACCTTCACCCTTCCCATCGAAAAAGCCTCCCTCGGCCAACTCACCGGCCAGAGCTACACCTACCCCTTCCAAAGCAAATACGGCGGCGAAGAACTCGACGCCAAGCCCCTGCAAATCACCGCCACAAAGCTCTCCGACGACGGTCTCGTGCTCGAAGTCGCCATCGCCAACCTCCGCGAAGGCTACGTGCATGAGTTTGAGCTCCCGCAGCTCAAAGCGAAGGACGGCACGCCGCTCTGGCACCGCATGGCCTACTACACGCTGAACCGTCGGAAATGAATTCGATGGCAGTCGGGGCCAAATGATCGCCGATCATCAGGCGAATACGAATTCATTTGGAAGATGCCGTGAAAGACCTCACTTCACCGCCCAAAAGCGCACGCCGATGCTGCTGGGAACTTCCATCTCGTTGCTCGCGAAGACGAACTTACCGCAGGGATAAATGGCCAAATGACGCAGCCCGCCTCCCGCAGGCGTTTGGGCCAAAGCAGGCTCATTCGGCGTCATCTTGCCAGTGGCCGGATCGACCTTGAAAATAAGCAATTCGTCGAACCCGAGATCGAAGGCCATGGCGATGGCGATCAGGCTGGATTTCACGGCTGCCGATGCTGACGGAGGCCATTCAAAATGGTCAAGCCATGAAGTAACCTGCCAGCATGAGGCGCATCAAGCGAGCACACCCGTCTTGAGTCCGCCGATGGTTTGTGTCGCTCGGGTCGAGCCGACTCTCGCGGCTACTTCTTTGGCACCGCCGCCTTGTACCTTTCCATCAACGGCTGGAGCTTTTTTTGCAGATCCTTGTATTCCGCACTCCTTTTATCGTGCTTGTTTCGCTCAGCGGCGAGAGCCTTGATTTCATCGGCGAGCACACGACGCTCTTCGGCGGCTTTTTGAGCACTGGCGTCCACTTGGATCTCCACATCGTCCCAATCGTCCGAGCGGAAGACGGAGGCGGGAAGGCCGTCGCTGTTCACGAGATTCGAGCCCTCGGGATTTGCGGCCCAGGCGTAGCGCACGGCCACGGGAGCCTTCAATTCGGCGCTGCTCACGATCACGGCGTCGTTCCCGTCGATCTTCGCATCGGCCCACTTCCAGACTTTGTCCGCTCCAGCGATCTCAAAACGCTTCAACGGGCCGCCATCGCGTGATTTGAGGCCTTCACCGGCTTGATCAAAGGTCACGCGGATCGCGCCGTCCTTCACCTCGCTCGATTTAAAGAGCGGGCCGCTGTAAAGAAGCTCCTTGCCGTAGTCCTTGGCCAGCGCCCAGCGGGCGAGACGCTCGCCGGGATCTTTTTTATTCTTCGGATGGATGTCATTCGCCTCGCCGACATCGTTCGTGACCGCCATGCCGGTCTTCGGCGTCGTCGCAAGCACGAGGCGCATGCGATCCTGCGTCAGAGCCCACGAGTCCGGCGTGCCGGGCTCCGTCGAGGGCGCGTGGTAGCTGGCGAGCTGCACATAGTAAAAGCTGAACTCATCGCCCCAGCGCTTGCGCCAGTCGTTGATCATGAGCGGCAGTGTCTGGTCATACGGCACCGCGCCGGGTCTCGCATTGCCCTCGCCCTGATACCAAATCGCGCCGCGCATCGTGTAGCCGACGAACGGATGAATCATCGCCGCGTAAAGCACGCCCGGCCGGCCCTCGGTGAGCAGCGGACGCTTCGGCGCGTCCGGCTTCTTCGGCAGTCGCTTGCGATCCACCTCCGGTTTGCCCTTCGCCGCGGCCATCGTGGCTTTCCACTGCTCCAATTTGGTCGCATAAGCCGCATCCGCCTTCGCCTGATCGTAGGTTGACTCCTCCTTCAACATCGCATCAACGAGCGCTTTCGTGCCCGGCAGCGTGTTCAGCGCCTCGCGACACGTGAACGTCTCCACCGGCTTGCCACCCCAGGCCGATTTGATCACCCCGACCGGCACCCCGAGCTCCAAATGCAGCTTCCGCGCAAAGAAGAACGCCACCGCCGAATAATCGGGCACCGTCTGGGGCGTCGCCGCCTTCCACGAGCCTTCGATGTCCTCTTGATTGGCCTCCGCCGTCACCAGCGGCGCGTTGAACATGCGCAGCGCCGGATGATTCGACTCCGCGATGAGCCCCGCATACTCCGGCGAGCGATTCATCGTGTAAAACATGTTCGATTGCCCCGACGCGAACCACACCTCGCCCACCAGCACGTCCTGGATCTCGATCTTGTCCGCGCCCGCCGAAATCGTCAGCGCCGCCCCCTTCGCATCCGCCGCGCCCGTCTCAATCTGCGCCCGCCACTTGCCATCCGCCGCCGCTTTGGCCGTCGCGGACTTCCCTTTGAAGGAAACCGTCACCTCCGCCCCTGCATCCGCCTTGCCCCAGATCGCCGCCGCACGCTCACGCTGGAGAATCATGTGATCGCTGAAGAAATGCGGCACGCTCAGTTCCGCGAGGAGCAGCGACGGCGTGAGGAGGAGTAAGGCGAGGATGGATTTCATTGAGGCTACGAAACGAAAGGCACCTTGCGGACCTTCACAATTTTACACCGCAAGAGACTGGAGAGACGCGAGAGTTTGGTTTCAATGTCCTGAAGACAGAACTCTTGCGTCTCTCCTACCTCTCGCGGTGTAATGGATTGAATCCTTCTGTCTCACGGCACCACATCCAAATGGTAACTCTTCATCCACCAGGCCACTTTTTCAGCATCGGTCGGCTCGGGGTTGTTGAGGCGCTTTTTCCAAGTGCGCTGGTAGTCGGCGCGTTTGGCTTTTTGGATCTCGGCGAGGGGCGGTTCGGTGGCGGGATCGCCTTGGGCGCCTTGATCCTTCGTTTCGGCGATCCAGGTATCGAGGCGTTGGTTGAAGTCGGCGGTCTCTTGGGCATCGCGGATGGCGTGGAGGCCTTGAGGGTCGGTTTGGAGGTCAAAAAGCTCCGTCTCGGGTCGCGTGGGGGCGAGCCATTGGGCTGGAAAGGCGGCGAGTTGGCCTGTGCGCTGCAACTCACGCAGCAGCGGCATGCCTGGGTATTGATCTTCTTTGTAGCTCGACCAGTTCAGCCGCGATTGCTCGGGATGAAAGTGCCGCACGAACCACCGATCCGGCGTGATGACCGCCCGGACGCGGTCCATCGCATCGCCACAGCGATCCCGCGCGGCGAAGAGCTGCTCGCGAGCCGGAAAATCGCCGCTGAGGATGGCCTGGCCCTGCATCCACGTCGGCACGGGTAATCCAGCGATCTTCAAAACCGAGGGCGCGAGGTCGATGAGGCTCACGAGACGTTCCTCGACCTGATTCGCGACGATTTGCGGCCCGCGAACGATCAGCGGCACCTGCAAACCTTCAACGCTGAGCCATTGCTTGCCCCAGGGCATCGGGCGACCGTGATCGGCGAAGAACATCACGAACGTGTTGTCGAGCACACCTTCGGCGCGGAGTTGATCGAGAATGGCTCCCACACGCTGATCGACGACCTCCACGCTGCGCTGATAGGCATACCAGTCGCGACGCACGAGCAGATGATCAGGGTAGTTTTCTGGCAGCTTGATGGCTGCGAGCGCCGCCTCATCAAACGACTCCGGAATCGGAAACGGGCGATGCGGTTCGGTGATCTGAAACTGCGCAAAGAACGGCTGCCCTGGCTTTCGCTTCCGCCAGTCATCGCCGTCGAAGAGCGTCTTCGCATCGTGAGCGAAGTTGTAGTGCGTTTTGCCCTTCGTGATCTTTTTGCCACTGCGCACGGTCCCCGGCGCGGCGGCGTTGGTCACAAACCAGCCCGCCTCGCGCAGGATCGTCGGTAGTGGCTGATAGGGCGCGGGCAGCGGCTGCGGATTCTCCGTGTCATGCGGATGCAGGCCGGTCGTCGTTTGATAGCAGCCGAGGATGAAAGCCGAGCGCGAGGAGCTGCACACCGGTGCCGTCGAGTAAGCCCGAGCATAGCGTCGCCCCTCCGCCGCTAGGCGGTCGAGATGCGGCGTTTTCACCTGCGCCAGGCCATACGCGCCTGTGTCAGGCGACATGTCATCCGCGATGATCCACACGATGTTCGGCGGCGCGGCCACGCCGGGAGCAGTCAGAATGAAAAAGACGGCAAGGAAATGTTTGAGGCTCATGGGCGGTGCTTGTCGAAGGTCTTTTGATGATGGCGCATGATATCATCGCCTTTCACGTCGTAGCTGCCGGTGGCGGTGTGCGGCACCTCGGGGATCGAGAGAAACTCATGCGCGATGCCCAGCTGCTTCAAGTAGGCCGAAAAGAGCTTGTTGTGCTCGTAGTTGAAGCACTTCGTGCCATCCCAAACGAGGATGTTCAGCGCCGAACGATCCTGACGCGCCGCAAAAGCCTTCGCGAGATCCCATGCGTTGTAGCCGAGCGGCAGGAAGCGCAGCGAGTCGTTCTCGTAGCCGTTGTTTTCCTGGATGTGCTTCTCCGGGCCGTAGCCCGAGCCGCCGGGAGCGACGGAAAGAAACAGCTCCGGGTGTTTGAACATGATGCGAGTGGTGCCACGACCGCCCTGCGAGTAACCCTCCAGCGCCCGTCCCTCTCGCGTGCCCCAGGTGCGATACGTCGCGTCGATGTGTGGCACGAGCTCTTTCACGAACACGCTTTCGCCCATGCCCTGCTTCATCTCCGGCATGTCATACCAGCTCACCGGCCCACCATTCGGGAAAACATAGATCGTGGGCTTGATCGTGCCCTTTTGAATCGCCGCATCCACGTAGCTCGCGAGCCGCACGGCCTTGTTCTCCGCACCGGGCCGACCGCCATGCAGATGATACACCACCGGATACTCT
This sequence comes from Akkermansia muciniphila, assembly GCA_943373155.1. Lineage (GTDB taxonomy): Bacteria > Verrucomicrobiota > Verrucomicrobiia > Verrucomicrobiales > Verrucomicrobiaceae > Prosthecobacter. Next base: position 50,664 of record CALSBJ010000045.1, read on the forward strand.
TCCTTACTCGTCTCATAGCCCGGCGGCAGGTAAATGTAGTAGCCCACCTCCACGCCCATCGACGCACTCTTAAAGGTCGCGTGCTTCACCGTCGCAGGCAGCGACTTCTTGGCCCACTCGGCATTGTGCATCGGCGAAACCCACGAAAAGGGCTGCTCGACGGCCTTCTTCGCGTTTTGAGCGAAAACGAGGCCAGAGGAAGCGATGAGGAGGCAAATCAGGGTGCGGAGCATGCGTCGGAAACGAGCCTCAACGCGTCATGTTGCCGTCGATTCGATTGGCAATCGAATCCGATGCCTCGGCTGCCAACCGAAGCTACACAAACAACCCGCCCAGCGTGCCGGTGCTCACATTGTTGAAGCTCGCGATCTCCGCACCGAACTGCTGCGCCAGCGTGAGATGCAGATTCGCCAACGGCGTGCCCTTATCGAAAGACGCAAGCTGGCCGGTTTTCACGCGACCCTGACCTTTGCCGAGCAACACGAGCGGCAGGTCTTCCTTGATGTGGCCGTTGCCGTCTTTCATCTCGCTGCCGTAAAGCACAATGCTGTTGTCGAGCAGCGAGCCATTGCCTTCGTCGATGCCGTTCATCTTCGAAACGAGATAATGCACCTGCTGCGCATACCAGCGGCTCACCGTGGTGTATTCGGCCACCAGCGCCTCCTGGTTCTTGTGATGGCTCATGCCGTGATGATCATTCTTCACGCCCTCGAGGAAGGTGAAATTCTGCCGCGAGAAGCCGTGCGCACTCATGAAGGTGGCCACACGTGTCGTTTCCGTCTGCAAAGCGAGCACCAGCAGATCGAGCATCAGCTTCATGTGCTGATCCTTGCTCATCGGGATGCCAGCCTGTGGCCGTTTCATGTCCGGCGGCGTCAGCGGCGTCCACTCCGGCGCGGGCGGATTCATCGTGCGCTCAATTTGCTGCTCCACGCCGCGCACGCCTTCGAGATACTCGTCGATCTTCTCCTTGTCGCGACCGCTGGCGATCTTTTGCAGCGCCTTCGCATCTTCCAACACGAGATCCACCACGCTGTGACGATTCTCCGCCGCCCGCCGAGCCTCTGGCGATGACGGATCACGGAAAAGCCGGTCAAAAGCCGCCCGCGGACTGATCTCCGGCGAGATGCGCTGCGTCGCGCTGCTCCACGAAACCGTGTTCGCCAGCGCGATCGGATCATCGCCCGCCATGCCCTGCCGCGGCGGCTCCGTGCCGAGCTCGATGCTCGCGAACCTCGTCCCCTGGCCAATCTGCCGCGCGATCACCTGATCCACCGAAATGCCGTTCACGCCATTCTCGATGGCCGTGCCCGTCAAAAACGCCCCCGTGAGCTTCACATGCCCTTTGCCCACGCTGTCGATCCCGCTCAGCACGACCATGTCGTTCTTAAACTCCGCCAGCGGCTCCAAAATCGGCGACAGGGCAAAGTCCCGCCCCGTACCCGTCACATCCCAAGCCTTCGGAAACACCCCGTTCGGCTGGAAAAACGTCACAAACCGCCTCGGCGGCAGCTTTTGAGCCGCCCGCGCCCTCGACGTCATGATTTCCAACCACGGCAAAGCCAGCGTGGCTCCGATTCCACGAAGAAGAGTGCGGCGTTCGATGCGAGGGGACATGTGACCGGTGTAACGAGGGCTGGAAGGGCCAGCTTGCATGCCACCGTCCACCAGGCACTTTTTACCATGGCCTTCCTCGAACCCGATTTCTTCCAACGTGATGTGCTCGCCGTGGCCCGTGATCTGGTGGGCGTCGAGTTGGTATGGAATGGCTGTTCCGGCATCATTGTGGAGACGGAGGCCTACGCGGTTGAGGGTGATCCGGCCTGCCACACGGCCTCGCGGCCGAGTGCGCGTGAGTTTGTGAAATCGAAGCCGCCCGGCGCGGCTTATGTTTATTTCAACTACGGCATGTACTGGCTCTTCAACTTGCTCGTGAAAGGCGGCGAACGTGATGGCTTGATTCTGATTCGAGCTTTGGAGCCGACAAAAGGCATTGAGCACATGCAAAGTCGCCGCAGTCGCGAAAAGACCCGCGAACTATGTTCCGGCCCCGGAAAACTCGCGCAGGCGCTGGGCATTGATGGAAGTCATCACGGCCTGCCGATGGCCGGACGTGGCAAACCCAGCGGCTGTGGTCTCAAAACCGCCCAATCGGCCACGCATGAGGTCTCCAGCGACATCCGCGTG
>CALSBJ010000046.1:0-51933 GCA_943373155.1 Akkermansia muciniphila
GGGCTTGATGAGGACGACGGGCAGGCGGTGGGGGAAGGCGGCGGGCTGGACGATCTCGCCACGGCCGGTGCCATCCGCAGCGGGGCTATCGAGGAGGAAGCAGGGCACGTCCGAGCCGATCTGGGCGGCGACTTCGAGGAGTTGCGGCAGGCTGAGCGGGCTGCCGGTGAGGTCGTTCGCGGCGCGGAGGAGGGTGGCGGCATTGCTGCTGCCGCCACCGAGCCCGGCACCATGCGGGATGCGTTTTTCCAAATGGATGCGCCAGGAGGAGGTCAGGCCGGTGTGACTCTCAAAGGCTCGAAGGGCTTTGAGGGCGAGATTGGACTCGTCGGAGGGCACGGTGGGATCGGAGCAGGTGAAGGCGACATGGGTGCCTGCGCCGAGGTGTTCGACCTCGACGGTATCGCCAAAGGCGAGACGGACGAGGCGGGTCTCGATCTCGTGAAAGCCGTCCGGGCGCTTGCCGAGGACGCGGAGGCTGAGATTGATCTTGGCGGGAGAAAGGAGTGTCATGGGAGGAAATCAGGCTTTTCGGCCCAAAAGAGCGAGCATGCGGCCGGTGCGGCCTTTTTCGAGTCGGTAGGAGTAAAAGCGAGAGGTATCCGAGGAGGTGCAGATGCCGCAATCATGCACCTGAGCGGCTGGGATGCCGAAATCGAGGGCGTTTTGGCGGATCTGCGCGGCGAAATCGATCTCGTAGGCGGGCGGGCGGATGCAGGGGGCGAGCTGGACGTGCAAATCTTCCGGCTTGGAGCCAAATCGCTCGGCCATGAGGTTTAAGGCGCGGGCGGTGATCCCTAGTTCGCTGCCTTTTTTGCCGGAGTGGAGCAGCCCGCAGGCTCCGGTGCGGCTGTCGAGGATGAAAACGGCTCCGCAATCGGCCACATAAATGCCGAGCACGAGGCCTGGAACGCAGGTGATGAGGCCATCGGTGCCGGGGACGGGCGTTTCGGGCACTTTTTCGATCACGGCCACCTCGCTGCCATGGACCTGCTCGGCGATGCAGAGGTTGTTCGGGTCAAAACCCATCTCCGCTGCTTGCTGCCGATGCCAGGCCCAGAGGCGCTTGACGACCACGGCACGCTCCTCGTTCACATCGATTTCCGGGTGGCGGAGGGTGAAGCGATGGGCGAAACCGCCGCCGGCGAGGGCGTCGAGGGCGGGGAAGGTCATCGAAGACATGACAGCTCTTATCCTGAAAAAACACCGAGGGCGCAACGGAGAATCCGCTGCGCCCTCGATGGTTTCTGGCTGTGTTGGGGAAAAAGGGCGCTTAGCGCACGACGGCGGTATCGAGGTTGCGATACGAGGTGATGAACTGGGCGGCATCCGTGGCGGAGGTCTCGCTCATGGCGGCGGCGACCTGGTTTTGGAGTTCGTCACGCAGGCGGGAGACGAGCTGGAGGCCCTGGGAGGTGATGCGGACGAGGACCTTGCGGCGGTCGTCGATGGCGTGGGTGCGCTCCATGTAGCCAAGCTTTTCGAGGCGATCGACGAGGCCGGTGGCGGCAGCGGTGGAGTGGCCCATTTTGCGGGCGATGTCCGTCATGGTGAGCTCCGGGGAGGTGGAGAGGTAGCTCAGCAGGAAGAACTGGGCGAAGGAGATATTGTCCCGATTCAGCTCGCGGGAGAGGTTCAGCAGGAACTCACGCTGACTGAACAGAATGAAATCTGCCAGTTGGGCGTGGTCTTTGGCTGGGTTCTTGATGCCGTTGGTCATGGTGTAGGTTCCTTAGAGCTATGGGTTTTAAAATGATCTCGGATTCCGGTAATATAGGTAATCAAAAAGATGGAGGCAACATTAAATCCATATATTTCATAACTTTTTAGCCCCGAAGGCTAAAAAACTTTCATATCTGAGAAGTTAATTTGATCAAATTATTACATCATGAGTGCTTTTTGGCAAGCGCGAGGTTTCGGGGAAGGGGTAGGCAGGACGAAAAGGAAGCCTTGAGGCGAGTCGAGCGGGCGGTTTTCGAAAGAAGAAGGGGGTGCGTCGAAGGGAACCATCTTGCTGTTCAACCATCCGCGAGCCGGAAGAAGCTGGATTGACGATTGTCGAGCAATCGATTGTTGATTGCTGAGGTGAGGGTGGGGCGGCGATCAAAAAACGAATATCGAAGGCTCACCAATGCCGATTGGCTCACGGGGCTGGTTTTACGCCAAACACATACATCGAGGAGAGGGCCACGCTGGTGCAGCCTTTGAGTTTCCCCTCGATGGTGCCGAGGCGCTGCTCCTCGTGGTATTCGTAATTGGAGGGATTGAGCTCGGCGGCCCATTCACCACCGGCTTTTTCGATGAGGAAGATGCGGCCGGCGGGATCGGGCAGAACGCGGAGGGCACCGGGATATTTGCGAACGCGGAAGCGCTGGCGGTCTTCCGTGGCTCCCCAGCCGTTGACGGTGCCGTCCTGGTGGAGGACGACGAAAAACTCGTCTGAGAGTGCTACGGCGAGAGCGTCCTTCACATTGAGGTGCTGCTGGCCGATGTAGAGGTTTTCTTTGCCCCAATGGAGGATGCTGCCGTCCTTTTTCGCGGCAAACCAGCCGGTATTGTATTCGCCAGAGATATCAATCACGCCCGTGGCGCCGGAAGGAACGGCGACGCCATCGGCGAGGCCATAGGTGGTGAGATGGGTGGCGCTGCCATCGGCACCGAGGGCGTAGAAGCCATAATTCCCCATGGGCTTGATCGCTGTGATGGCCACACCTTGGGGCGTGTTTCTGAACCGGTTTTCGCCGTTCTCGTTCCACACCAAGAGGCGACCGTCAGCGAGCAGGGCGGCGCTTTCATTGCCGGTTGTCTGAACGAGTACCACGTCCTTGGCCTCGGCGGGGATGCTGTGGGCGGTGTTTTCCCCGTCCCAACTGCCCCAACTCTTCAGGCTGCCATCGGGCAAGAGGGCGATGCCGTGGTAATCCGTGCTCACGACCTGGAGGACGGGACCGATATTTGGCGGCACGGAGCCGACGCGGGAACGGTTGTTCCCGACATAGCCGTTTTTGGTCGTGCGCTCGATTTTGATCAGCTCGCCGGGTTTGCCCGTGCGCTGGAGGCGCTGGCCAGAGGGAGCGGCGGGGGCGGGTGAAGGTGTGGGCGAATTCGGGGGCGGGGTAGCGGAGGCGATGGTGGGGGCGGAAGGGGGCGCGGCGGCTGGTTTCGCGGAGGTGAAGGCCGAGGCGACGACCTCGGTGAAGGGTTTCAAATCAGCCAGACTGGTGAGCAGGGCCGTGCAGCGGGCGGCACCGAGGCGGTCACCAGCCTGAGAGCGTTTCGCGGCGAGGGCTTTGGTGCTGGCCTCGAAAGTTTGGCGAACGGTTTCGGCGCTTTGCTTCCGTTTGGCTTCCAATTGGGCGAGTTGCTGGCGGTAGATGCCCCGGAAGCGCAGGTGTTCGCCCGTCGTCGCGGCATCGGTGGCGGCATCCGGGACGCCTGCGCCTGCCGCAATGGCATCCGCCTCGGCAATCATGAGAGGCTTATCCTTGGGGGCGGCGGTGGCGGCGGCTCGTTTCAAGGCGGCTCCATATTTCGAGGTGAGATCACGCACCTGGGCGAGGATGGGTTCGTCTCCCAAAAGCAGCCCGGGAGCCGTCACGGCGGCCTTGAGCTGGCCGTCGAGGTCAGGATCGAGGGTGCTGAGTCGGGCGAGCTGCCTGCCAGCAAAGGCGGCGATGCCTTTGTCCGTGCCCATTTTGGACAAGTCGGGCAGGCGGATGATGAGGCCGTCAAAGTGCTCGGGCTTGGTGTTGCCGCTGTTCACGGAAAAGCCGGTGGCGAGCATCCAGGAGCCTTCGGAGGCCACGGTGAGCTGGGTGGCGCGGAGGCCATCGAGATCCAACCGGGCGAGTTCATTGCCGGTATCCGCTTCGATCAGGCGCAGCATGCTGGAGGTGTTGTTGATGACATTGGAGACGACGAGGACGCGGCCTCCGGCGAGCCAGGCGGAGTGCATGGTAAAGGTGTTGGCACCCGGCGGGGAGAGAACGACGAGGCGGTTGAAGGTCTGCGCATTGAAGACGGCAAAGGTCTGGCTACCGCCGGCGGCGCGTTGGCCATCTGGGGAGATGGAGAGGCGGTTGTAGTGGCCGGAGTAGTCCAATGGGCGGCCGAGGTTCGTCTTGCCATCGAGGGAGAAAAAGCCGGCCATGACCATGTCATTGATATAGCGAGGAGCGTTCGAGTTGTTCGTCGTGGTGCTTGGGGCGGTATCGAGTTTGATCGTGGCCCCGGTGATGAGGAGGTTTTGCGGCTCCAGGGTGGCAGGATCACGCTCGATGAGTACCTGGTAGGCGGTCTGCGGCCAATCGAGCGGGGTGAGTTTCGGCCCGGTGGCTGGCTCCCAGCGATAGACGGCTCCCTTGGTATCTCGGCAGGTGATGAAGACGCAGGATTCATCTGGCCCCCAAAACGCCTCCAGCATGTTTGGGCCGGGTACTCGCACCGTGGCGATGGTTTTGCCCGTCTCGACATCGAAAATGGCTGCCTGGTCCGAGGTGGCGGAAGAAAGCAGAATCTGTGTGCCCTGTCGCGAGGGTGACATGTTGGACAAGGTGTCGATGGGGGAGGTGTACTTTTTCAGTTCCTTCCCCGTCGCTGCGTCCCAGAGGCGGATGGTGTTGTCCCGGCCAGAGGTGACCACGCGGCGTTGATCGGCAAGGATGGCGCAGGCGTAGAGCTGCATTTCGTGGCCTTTGAGGCGCTTTTCGATGCCGAAATTACCCGGAGCGAGTTTGAACGGCCCCTCGGGCACGTCGGCCATTTTCGGGGTTTCGGGCGTGGGAACGGGTTCGGCCGGTTTGGCACCCGATTCGGCCATTTTGGGTTCTTCCTTGGCCGGAGCTTCGGAAGGCGGAGGCGGCGCAGGTTCGTCTTTTTTGCTCTCAGCAGTCACCAAGGCGGGCGGCGGACCTTTGGTGCGTTGATTTTGAATGAACCCATAGCCCACGGCCAGCAGCACCGCGACGGCGGCGGCCCACAGCCATTTCATCGCCTCGCCATTGCCCTGCGGACCGGTATCGACGTCCCGCGAGGGGCGCTTCACACGGGCCTGGAGGTGCGGCGGCGGGGCAGGGGCCTTCGCGGCGGCGTTTGGCGCGGGGCTGCGCACGGCATCGGCGGTGGCCAGGTAGATGAGGATATCTCCTGCTTTTTGAAAGCGGTTCGTCGGGCTGGGGGCTGTGCAGCGGGCGATGACATTGGTAAAGGCCTCCGGCATGCCGCTCATGGCGGAGGAGCCGGCGGCCTGCGGCGTCTTCCGCGTGAACATCTCGTGAATGACCACGCCGAGGGCATAAATGTCCGCCCGGTGATCGACGACGGCGCCGGTCTCCAGCCGCTCCGGCGCCACATACTCCGGGGTGCCGTATTCCACATCCGTCATGACCATCGACTGGTGGCTGGCGAGACCGAAATCGACAATCTTGGCCTGCCAGTCCTCGTTGATGAGGATGTTCGCGGGTTTGATGTCGCGGTGAATGATGCTGTGCTCGTGGGCGTATTGCAGCGCCTCGCAGAGCTGGCGCACCAGGGCGCGGATGCGGGTCTCGTTCAGGTCTCCCTGATGGATGTGATGATGGAGGTCATGGCCCTGCACATACTCCATGACGAGGTACAACTGCCCCTGCATCGTCTGCCCGAAATCATACACCGCCACGATGTGGCTGTGCGTGAGCTTGGCCATGGACCGCGCCTCAGTGATGAAGCGGGCGGCATCCTCCGGATTCTGCGAGGCGGACCTCGGTAGCACTTTGATGGCTACCCAGCGGTCCAGCGAATACTGTCGAGCCAGATACACCGCACCCATGCCGCCGGTGCCGATCAGCTCGTGAAACTCATACTGTGGCAGCAGCGCCGCCAGCTCCTCCAGCGAAGGAAACGTGGAGTCGGAGGGATCTTCCGGGACCTGGGGAGAGGTGTCGTCGCTCATCGGGGGGGAATTTTGAGAGAAAAATTCGTGCCGAGCCTACCTCAAAGCCCACGCCGTTCACAAGCCGCATTTCTGACGACTTCGCGATTCCAGCTCAAATCAATGCGACGCTGTCTTTGCGCCTCGTTTACCCAGGCAGATGAGTGACTTCTCTCCGCGGATGAACATCTGCCCCTCGCTCAGCGCGGGCGAGGCGAAGACTTTCTCCTTCAGCTCGCTCTCCGCCACGAGTTCGTAGGCCTTGCCGGGCTTCACGCTGCGCAGGATGCCGAAGTCATTGATAAAAAACACGCGACCCTCGGCGCTGGTGAGGCTAGCGTGATGTTCGCGAAGACGCTCCTCCCACAGGATCTCGCCCGATTTGGCATCAAAGCAGTGCGCCACGCCCGAATCGGACACGATCAAAAAGTGCCCGCCTTCCACGATGGGAGATGGCACATAGGCCACGCCCTTGTTGGTGCGCCAGACAATGTGGGAGTCCGTCACATTGCCGCGGCCGTCCGGCTTGATGGCGAGGAGGTGATGCTCGGGAAAGCCGCCTGTCATATACAGAAGGCCCGTTTCCTCGCTGAAGACCAGCGAGGCCACAAACTGCTCCGTGGGCCCATCGATGATCCAGAGCAGCTTTCCGGTGCGGGGATCGTAACTCGTCACGCACATCGTTCCGCTGAGCACCATCTGTGTGCGCCCGCCGATCTCACGAATGAGCGGCACGCAGTAGCTACGGGTCTTGTTCGGCCTTTCGATGCGCCAAAGTTCCTTCCCGTCGGTCTTTGAAAGCGCGACGATATACCCATCCCCATCGTGATCGCAGTTCACGATGACCTTGTCCTCGAAAACGATGGGGCTGGAGCAAAAGCCGTGCTTGCTCGAAAACAGCCCCGGACGCACCTGCCACACCTGCTTGCCGGAAAAATCATGCGCGGAGATCACCACTGTGCCTTTTGGCACTTCGCCCTTCGGGATGACGCGACCTTCGTTGGCCTGGCGAGTGGCCTCGGTGGGCGTGTTGTCGAGAAACGCGGTGAAAACATGCGTGCCATCCGTCGCCGGCGTGCTGGAGGCCAGGGAGTTCAGCTTGTGAATGCCCTCCGGCGGCGCTTTCAGCACGGTGGATTGCCAAAGGAGCTTCCCGGAGGCTCGATCGAGGCACAGCAACACCCTTTCCTCGGTCTCGGCCAAGGCCGCCACCGTGAAAAGGCGGTCTTCCCACACAATCGGTGAGGCATGGCCGCTGCCGGGCAGTGCCACCTGCCAGGTGACCTTTCCCTCGGTGCTCACTGGAAAGCCCACGTCCTTCGATGTGCCATCCAGCCGAGGCCCGCGCCACTGCGGCCAGTTTTCCGCCTGGAGCAGGGTGGTGGAGGTCAGGAGCGAGGTAAATAGCAGCCGCAGGCAGATCATGAGATGGAAGGAACGCCGCCTACAGGTCCTCCGTTGCACGACTTGCGGCTTTGATGCTGACAGCCCACGTCATTTGCAAAAAAGGGAGTCCCATGGTCAGTCTGAGAAGGAAACTTCTGCTTGCCAAAACATCCTTCGATGCCAGAATCGCGGCCCTCAACCCACTAAAAACACACCTTGCCGGCAAGTTGCTGGTAATTTTATACCTCACATGAGCGAAGCCTCCACCATCGATTCCGCCTCCTTCAAACTGCATGCCAAAGACACCGGCAGTTCAGATGTGCAAATTGCCATCCTCACGAAGCGAATCAACGAACTGACGCAGCACCTCGCCGCGCATTCCAAAGATCATTCTACCCGTCGTGGCCTCCTTCAGATGGTCGCCCGTCGCCGCAAGCTGCTTGATTACCTCAAGCTGACCGCCAACGAGCGCTACTTGGCTGCCATCAAGAGCCTCGGCCTCCGCCGCTAATCTTCAAATTTACCGAAGGGTGATGCTTAAAGCATCGCCCTTCGTGTTTCAGAGCGTCGTGCCGTCACGCACACGTCGGCATTCGTCTGACGCGTCCGACTAGTCAGACATGTCTGACGGCTATTCATGCGCATACCAGAGCCTGTCTCTCTGCCCTGCGCCTTTAGCCCTTCGCGGCTACCCTTTCCCCTAAACCAAAACACAAACATACTGCCACCATGGCTATCCACACACAAAACATCCAGCTCGGTGCTGGAACCCTCCAGATCGAAACCGGCAAATTTGCCAAACTCGCCGACGGCGCCGTCACCGTGCGTCTCGGTGACACCATCGTCCTCGTCACCGCCGTCTCCGCCACGAAAGTGAAGGACGGCCAGGACTTCTTCCCCCTCTCCGTCGAGTACAAGGAAAAAGCCTCCGCCGCAGGCCGCTTCCCTGGTGGTTACTTCAAGCGTGAAGGCCGCCCCACGGAAAAGGAAATCCTCACCTGCCGCATGACGGACCGCCCGCTGCGTCCGCTCTTCCCGAAAGGCTACTACTACGACACCCAGGTCGTCGCCATCCTGCTCAGCGCCGACGGCGAGAACGACCCGGACATCTGCGCCATGAACGGCGCTTCCGCCGCTCTTTGCGTCTCCGACATTCCTTTCGCTGGCCCCGTCGGTGCCGTGCGCATCGGCCGCCTCAACGGTGAGTTCGTCATCAATCCCACCCAGGCTCAGCGTCTCGACAGCGACCTCGACCTCGTGTACGTTGGCAACAAGACCGACGTCATCATGATCGAAGGCGCTGCCAACGAACTGCCTGAGGCTGAATTCGTCAAAGCGCTGCATTTCGCTCAAGCCGAAGTCACCAAGATCGTCGCCGCTCAGGAAGAGCTCACGAAGCTCGCTGGTAAAGCCAAGCGCGAAGTGCCCCTCATGCTCGTCAAAGATGAGCTCCTCGAAATCGCCTACGCCGTCGCTGGCGACCGCATCGAAGGCGCTCTCTACACGCCCTCCAAAGTCGCCCGTGGCAAAGCCGTCGGCGCTTTGAAGGACGAAGTCGCCGAAGCCATCAAGGCCAAGTTCCCCGAGGCCACCAGCTTCGAGGTCAGCCAAGCCTTCGACTACCTCCAGAAGAAAGCCTTCCGCATCTCCATCCTCGACAAGCAGAGCCGCTGCGACGGCCGTGGCATCGACCAGCTCCGCCCACTCTCCGGCGAAGCCTCCGTGCTTCCTCGCACACACGGTTCCGCCAGCTTCACCCGTGGCGAAACGATGGCTCTCTCCATCGCCACGCTCGCTCCGGCGGACGAAGCCCAGGAAATGGACACCTACGCCGGTGGCCCAGAGTCCAAGCGCTTCATCCTTCACTACAACTTCCCTCCGTTCTCCGTCGGTGAAACCGGCCGCTTCGGTGGTCAGAATCGTCGTGAAATCGGTCACGGTGCTCTCGCCGAGCGCTCCATCGAGCCTGTCATCCCTGACAAGGCCACCTTCCCCTACGCCATCCGCGTGAGCAGCGAAGTCATGGAGTCCAACGGCTCCACCTCGATGGCCTCCGTGTGCTCCGGCGTCATGGCCCTCCTCGACGCCGGTGTGCCCATCAAGCGCCCCGTCGGCGGCATCAGCGTCGGTCTTGTGACCGAGTTCGATGGCGACAACATGAAGCGCTACCTCACCATGCTCGACATCATCGGCAGTGAGGACCACTTCGGCGACATGGACTTCAAGCTCTGCGGCACCAGCGAAGGCGTCACCGGCTTCCAGCTCGACCTCAAGCTCCCCGGCATCCCGCTCAGCATCCTTGAAGAAGGCATCGTCAAAGCCAAGGCCGGCCGCACTCAGGTTCTCTCCGCTATGGCCACTGCCATCGCTGAAGTGAAGCCCCTTAGCCCCTACGCTCCGCGCATCGAGATCATCAAGATCAACCCTGATAAGATCGGTGAACTCATCGGCCCTGGCGGCAAAAACATCAAAGCCATCCAGGCTGAGTCCGGCGCTGAAATCAGCATCGAAGACGACGGCACCGTGTACGTCTATGCCAGCCGCAAGGAAGGCATCGAGCGTGCGATCGAAATGATCAGCGGCACCTCCCAGGAGATCGAAGTCGGCAAGCTCTACACCGGCAAGGTCGTCAGCACGACGAACTTCGGCGCCTTCATGAACCTTGGTGGCAAGAAAGACGGCCTCATCCACATCAGCGAACTCGCCGACTTCCGCGTCAACAAGACCGAAGACGTCGTCAAGACCGGCGACATCGTCACCGCCAAGTGCATCGGCATCGACGACAAAGGCCGCATCAAGATGAGCCGCAAAGCCGCCATGAAGGAAAAAGACGCCGCTGCCGCTGCCGCCAGTGGTGACGCCGCTCCCGCTCCTGCAGAAGACAATGGCTAATCGCTGACGCCAACGACTCCCAAACTCACGAAGAGGCCGCTTTCGAGCGGCCTCTTTTTTGTGTTCTCACTTGGGCTTTCTGTCTCATCAATCGTCCTGTCCGACCCAAGCCATTACATACGGAGAGCGATCAGATAGGCGATAAAGCCTATTGAACCCAGGTGGGCAGCGGCTCGGATCACTCGTAATGAAGCAACCATGCCTTGAAGTAGCAAACTCAAGCCCCACGAGCTTGTTGGCTTCATCATAGTAGGCAAGCACATCGTGTGGCTCATAATGGGGCCTTTTGAACTGCTCATCTTCCATGCTGATTCCCCAACGGTTAAATCGCTCGGGCAACAAGTGCTTTGGCACGCGTCTGGCGGAAACATATGATTTCCAACAATGCTCTAGACGAACTAGATCCTGATCAAAATCTCCAGAACTGATTTTAGCATAAAGTCTGCCGATGTCCTGAATGGCGGCATCAGAACCAAACTCCTTCCGAACGATCCGCTCTCGGTCAAAAACTAGAGAGTGAACATACGACAAGGCACTTTTCAGTAGCAAGAAACAGCCGCAGAGCATTAGAAAGCGTTGGAAGATGCTCTTCATGGCTTGATACGTTTAAGGGATCTTAACCTCAATCCATTTCAAACCCGGCACATCGCTGAAATCTTTGGAATTGGAGGTCAAGACCGTGAAATCACGCTGAACAGCCTGTGCCGCCAGCCACAGGTCTTGAATGCGAAAGTCCGAGCCGCGACCGGTCTTCTCCAACTTTGCTGCCAGTGTGGCGAAAACCTCGGAGTATCGCCAGTGATGCGTAGCAAAGGTTTTCGGCGCATGCGTCGAAGTGTATTCAGCGCCTGGAGCCTTTTGGCCTCATCCTTCATCAACTCGATCCCGAAACGAACTTCCGCCACATTCACCGGCGAGAGGTAAACCGGCTCCTGATGAGTCAGCGAATGAATGTCGGCTACGGCGAGCCTGCCACGCTCAATGGCTATCCATAGGTTGGTGTCGATCAGGAATCCCATGGGTTGCGAAGCTGTTTGAGCGTCATGTTGGAATGGCTGCGACTGGCCTCAATGCCTCTCAGCATCTCGCTGGCCGTCTCGTCATCCAGCGTGCCATGCAAATCACCAAACACGCCTACAGCGTCCATGGACTCCGGCTCAGGGACCAATCTGGCGACCGGATGGTCATTTCGGACGAGCAAAATCTCCTCTTGCTCGCTTTCCAAGCTCACCAGCACCGCGCTGAAATTTCGGACGGCTTCTGCCACAAGGACTGTTTTCATGACAAAAGGCTATCAGAAGGCGGTGAGACAGGCAAGAGGCTCATTCGGCACTTCTCCTCACTCCACCCGCGAGATCCGCAGCGCTCCATTCGCCTGCTTTTAGCACAAGGAAACAGATCGGCTCGGAATCCATGTTGCCAACCTTCCGCAGTAAGCGCATCCTCTTCGCATGAGCACCGTCGTCCTCGAAAAACTGCCTCAGCCCGTCGCCAGAGCGATTCAGGCAGGTAAGCGCCTTCGTATTACTCACGCGGGAGCCACTATCGCCACGGTGGAACCGCAGCAGCCCGTTTCAAAGGTCTCCCGACGGCCCTCCAAGAAACTGACGGCACGCGAATGGATCGGTTCGGTGGGCGGCAAACTGACTGCCCGGCCCGATCTCAATGCGGCCCATATCGTCCGCGCCGGACGCGATCTCGAATAGTCTTTGCGATGCGATTCTGGGATACCAGTGCCCTGCTTTCTTTGGTGCTCAAAGACGAACACTATTCCAAAGCTTGCAAATGGCTCATGGATGACCGGGAACCGCAAATCACCTCGTCTCTGGTGGTGTTTGAGGCGGAGAACCGCCTTCGCGCCTTGCTCCTCAATCGCGACCTGACGGCAGAAGAACATCAGCAGCGTCTCACAGCCCTTCGGCTGCTTCTTTCATCCAAGCTCATTCACGAAAAGCACCTGCGGAATACACGCAGCCTGTCCGCTGATTGCCGACGGCTCGCCACTATCATCTCACCCGCGACTCCTCATGGCACGATGGACGTGATTCACGTCTCCACCGCCCGGATAATGAAAGCGGGCACCTTCATCACGCTGGATCGAAATGAGCGATCGCTGGCAAAAAATAGCGACATGGCCGTGGTCTGACCTCACTCCACCCGCGAGATCCGCATCGCTCCATTTGCTTGCTTTTGGAGAGCGAAGAAGTCCACGACGTTCCAGCCTTCGACCCATTGGCCGTTTTCGACGCGACCCATGGCCATGGCGGAGAACTCGACGGGGTGGCCATGCGGCTCAAAGCCGAGTCCGGGGCCGGTGTGGGTGCCATGGCAGATGAAGCGCACGGAAACCCAATTGCCCTGCTCGATGATCTTGCTGATGGTCACCTGCAGGTCCGGGATGGCGCTGAGCATGGCCTTGTGGAAGGGCTTGAACTGCTCTGGGCCACGCAGGACGGTCATGTCCTCAAAGTGCAGGCTGTCGATGCCTGTTTCGGGGTTCAGCAGGCGGTCGATGGCGGATTCGTCGCGTTCGTTCCAGACTTTTTGAAACCATTCACGGGCGACATCGGAGGGTGATGGATTTGGATTCATGGCGGCCCATTTAGCGGAGAAGGGGAGGCAAAGGCAAGCCTCATTCGCTCTCGACAAGCTCCAGTGACTTCGTTTGATTTCCATTTCCTTTCCCATGACGCCCATCCTGCGCATCCATCCTGCTGACAATGCCATCGTTGCCCTGCGTGACCTCGACGCCGCCACCGCGGTGAGCCTCGACGGCATGTCGTGGACGCTGCGCGAGAAGATTCCCGCGAAGCAGAAGTTCGCCGCGAAGGATTTTGCCGCGGGCGACATGGTCACGATGTATGGCGTGCTGGTGGGCAAGACCATGCAGGCCGTGCCCGCAGGCGCTTTGCTGCACACCGGCAACCTCCAGCATGCCAGCGCCACCTTTGCCGGAAAGCAGAGCGCCTACTCGTGGACGCCGCCGGATGTCTCGAAGTGGAAGGCACGCACGTTCAAGGGCTTCAAACGTCCCCAAGGCCCTGCCGGCACGGCGAACCACTGGGTCGTCATCCCGCTCGTTTTCTGTGAGAATCGCAATCTCGGCTTCATGCGCGAGGCGCTGGTGCGTGAGCTCGGTTATGGCAAAACCTCGCCGTATGAGCGGTTCGCTCGCACCTTGGCTGATTTGCATCGTCGCGGAGCCTCGCGAGAGGACATCGAGGCCGCAATGCTGGAGGAGGAGACCGCCGAGAAGGCCGCGCGACTCTTCCCGAATGTCGATGGCGTGAAATTCCTCGAACACGGTCTCGGCTGCGGCGGCACACGACAGGATGCGCAGGCGCTTTGCCGACTGCTGGCAGGTTACATCCATAGCCCGAATGTCTGCGGGGCCACGGTGCTCAGTCTCGGCTGCCAGCATGCCCAGGTGAGCCTGCTGGAGCAGGAAATGGCGTCGCTGTATCCGAAGCTCGAAAAGCCGTTGCTCATCTACGAACAGCAAAAAAGCCAGTCCGAGCGCGACATGATGGAGCGGGCCATTCGCGATACCTTCCTGGGCATCGCCACCGCGAACGAGCAATCGCGCGAGGCCTGCCCGCTGAGTGATCTGATCATGGCGGTGGAATGCGGCGGCAGCGATGGCTTCAGCGGCATCTCCGCGAATCCGGCCATCGGCCACACCGCCGACCTCCTCGCCGCGCTCGGTGGGGCGCCGGTGCTCAGCGAGTTTCCCGAGCTTTGCGGCGTGGAGCAAAGCCTGTGCGACCGCTGCGTCTCCGCCGAGCTGGCGGACAAGTTTGTGAACCTCATGCGTGCCTACGAAGGCGCGGCGCAGGCCTGCGGCAGTGGCTTCGATGCCAATCCAAGCCCCGGAAACATCCGTGACGGCCTCATCACCGATGCCATCAAATCCGCCGGAGCCGCCAAGAAAGGCGGCAACGCGCCCATCGTGGATGTCACCGACTACGCCGAACCCATCCGCCAGGGCGGCGGCCTCACGCTCTGCTGCACGCCGGGCAACGACGTCGAATCCACCACGGCCCTCGCTGGGGCTGGATGCACGATGATCCTCTTCACCACCGGCCTTGGCACGCCCACCGGCAATCCCGTCTGCCCCACGCTGAAGCTGGCCACCAATACCACGCTCGCCAAGCGCATGCCGGACCTCATCGACTACGACTGCGGCCCCATCATCACTGGCGAAAAAACCGTCGAGCAATGCGGCGAGGAAGTCTTCGACCTCGTCATCTCCACCGCGAGCGGCGATTACACGCCGAAAGCTGTGGCACTAGGCCAAGATGACTTTCTGCCGTGGAAGCGCGGTGTCTCGCTGTGAGGCTTGAAACGAATATCGAATGTCGAACAAGGAACTCCGAATGATGAAGTCGGGGAGCGGCTACTTCGCGGCGAAGATGAAGCCCTGATCGTCCGCGATCAGTTTCAGCTCCATCAAGCCAGCAGCATATCGAAGGACCTCGGAAACGCTCATGCGGCGCAGACTCAAGGTGCAGGGGGCTTTTTCTACCAAGCCAGTTGGAACCGTGATTCTCACGCCCTTTTTGGATGGATCGATTTCGGCTGACTTGGTCTGCACAAATGTCACCACGTCGGCGAGGGTGACATCCATGAATTCGACCTTCGGCAGCAGGATTTGATCGGCACGGAGCTTGGCGGCTCCCGAGTCACGAATCTCTGTCTTCCCCAAATCGTCTCCGACTGGGCTCAAAACGGCTCCTTCAGCCTGATACTGCAGTTTGAGGCCGGACAGCTCTCCGAAGTAACGAAGCGTTTCATGGATGGGAATATCATGAAGGTAGATCGAAAGGTGCCTCGCGGAGGCAGATGGCGTGCTTTTGAGGACTAGATTGAGCGGTGGCAAATCTTGAGATGGATCACAGGCTGCCCGCACGCTGGGGACCAAATACTCACAGGCTTCTTCAATGGTGGCGTCTTGAAACTGAATGGTGGGTTTGATTCTCCTCTTCGAAATAGCTTCCTGATCGCTCTTGGTCGGCTCATTGGTCGCTGGATTGATGAATCGATGATCCGCAGGCACGATCACCACGGCATGCGGGTCAAAAACAGCCTTCAACTTGAATGAGCGACATGCCAGTTGGAGCAGTTCCAGTAAAGAAATGTCCCGCTCCGGCATCGAGAAAGTCTCTTGGCTATCGGCGATGAGCACGAAGTTGATTCTTGGCTTCGCTTCTTGGCCGTTCTTTGAAGCGCTGAGGTGCCGAAGTTCCTCCACGAACAGCTCGAGATTGATCTCATGAAACGATGTTCGCTCGACGCAAATGCCGCTGAGCCTTTTTTCGAGGTTTTCACTCTCTTGAGCAATCAAGAGCTGCGCGGACAGCAGTCCGATAAGCAGTAGCATTCTCATGAAGGGAGTCTGACGGACGCCAAGACCGTTGGGAAGTGCCTTTTTCAGCACCTTTCATCACGCAAACAACCCGCTCTCTGGCAGCGTCGGCGAGGGTATGGGCGCATCTTTGAGTGGGCGGACGCAGAGGCGGGTGAGGAGGAGATGTGTCTCACCGGCTTCAAGAGTAACGGCGTCATCGCCGGCGTTGGTCGTTTCGACGCAGACGAAGTCCGGGTAGGCTTCATCGGGGAGATCGGCGAGGCGGGTGGATTTTTCGATCCAGGGATTCCAGACGACGGTGCTGAGGCTGCCGGCTTTTTCGATGCGCAGCTCGCGGCTCAGGACGGGATCATCGACGATGACGGGAGCATCGGAGGCGTAAAGGCGGTCCACCTCTTGGTCGATGACGATGGGACCTTCCTGCGGACGTTTGTCCGGTGAAAGCCGGCCTTCGACATACTGCGTGCCGTGCAGGCCGTGGAGGGTGATCTGCCGCACATCGCCGACGCTGAAGTAGGTGTGCAGGGCACCCGTCATCGTCCAAGGCTTCGAATCGGTGTTGGTGACCTCCAGGCCGACTTCGAGCTCCAGGCCCATGCTGATGTGCAGTCGTGCTTCAAAGCCGAAGGGCCACAAAAGCCGCGATTCGGCTGAATCGGCCAGTTTGAGCACGAGATCGACTCCGGCGGGCGTTTCGCGTGCCCGGTCAAACTCCCACATCATCGTGCGGACAAAGCCATGGGCTGGCTTGGTGCTGTCGGCGTGCGGCCCAAACCACGGCCAGCAGATCGGAATGCCGCCACGGATGGGTTTACCGAGTTCAATGAGTGCATCCGGACTCATGTAGAGCACGGGATCGCTGTGATTCGGCATCCATTCCATCACATGCGCTCCATGCAGCGCCACGCTACCGGTGGCATTTGGATGCTGGATATGAAGCACGGGGTAGCCCGGCTTGGCTTCGAGGAGTTGGACGCAGGAGGGGAGTTTCATAGCTGGAAAGTGGAGGGAAGTAGTTCGGCGAGGGTTTGAGTGACGAGGCGGCCGTTTTGAAGAAAGCACACCGGCAGGTCTGGCGAGGCAAATTCCGCGATGACCTGTCGGCAAGCACCACAAGGCGGGAACTCATGCCCGAGCGCAATGACCGCGAGCGAGGCGAGGCGCATCTGCGGCCCCTCGGTGGCGACGGCATGAAAAATGGCGTTTCGCTCCGCGCAGATGGTGAGGCCGTAGCTGGCATTCTCGACATTGCACCCGGCATAGACGCCGCCTGCCTGCGTGACCAGCGCACAACCCACCTGGAACTTCGAATACGGCGCATAGGCCTTCGCCGCCGCCTCGCGGGCACGCTGCATCAGTTCGGTGAAATCAGTCATGCGGCATGAAACAGCGATGCGTTCGTCTTTCCAGCGTGGTGTTTGGGAAATGAGGCGGCAAACGGACGTTGGCCGCTACGAGTGGATGAACGGGCAACCCGTAGCGGAAGACGTGAGTCTTCCAAAAACGCGTCAACCTCCTTTAGAGGTGCCAAAAAGCAGAGTGCCTAGAGTTTCAGAACTCAGACAGTGGTCGTTTCACTTTCAGGCTTTCGCCACAAATGCAGGAGAGTTGAATTTGAATGTGAAGGCTCTGACCAGCCATGCCCAGAGAGGTAGCAAGGTTATCAAAACGGGCATCAATCCTCCCATGCTGACACCCGAAGCCCTCGCGATGCTCTTTCCAAAATGGGGCACTAGCCAAAGAGCACCCAGCACGGACAAGATGATCAGTGGGGCTATTCCGAAGAAGGCGATGATGGTGGCACCCCGCTGCCGCAGGCGAATGAGTTCGGTGCCTCCCCAGCCGATGCTGACTGCGATCAAGGCCGCAAGTGTCGTCAGTAGATAAACGCCAAGGTGAAAATACTCGGCCTCAGGCGGATTGGTTTCACGATTGAGTGCGCTGGTGACCGCCTGCACATTATACCAGAGTGCAAATGCCGAGCAGCATACCGCGTGAATGCCGACGACGCGGCAGCAGAGTTTAGGTAGCGTGTTCATGACGCGAGGATATCTCGATTGAGATCGTAGCGGAAGACGTGAGTCTTCCACAAGATGATTCATCGTGTCGAGATGGAATGCGATACACACTTTTCCTCGGCATGCTGACGCCCGCCGCTACATGGAGCGGCGGGTGGTTGGCCTCACGCGGCGAGCTTGAAGTCGTCTTCGGTCTTGAGTTCGCCTTTGTCGTTGAATTCGAGTTCCTTCTCGATGCGAAGGTTTTCGACGATGTAGCCTTGGCGCTCGGGGGTGTTTTTGCCCATGTAGAAAGTGAGCATCTCTTTGACGGTTTTGTGCTCGGTGGGGATGGGCTGGCCTTGCTCGTCGAGGGCCTGATCGCGGATGGTGACAGGCTCCAGGCGCATGTGCGGGCCGATGAAGTGCTTGAACTCATCGGGGCTGATTTCGCCGAGGCCTTTGAAGCGGGTGATCTCGGAGTTCTTGCCGCAGATGTGGATGGCACGCTGGCGTTCTTCGTCGCTGTAGCAGTAGAAGGTGTCCTTCTTGTTGCGGACGCGGAAGAGCGGCGTCTGCAAAATGTAGAGGTGACCTTTGCGCACGAGTTCGGGAAAGAACTGGAGGAAGAAGGTGATCATCAGCAGGCGGATGTGCATGCCGTCCACATCGGCATCGGTGGCGAGCACGATGCGGTTGTAGCGCAGTTCTTCGAGGTCTTCTTCGATCTGGAGAGCGTTGGCGAGGAGATAAAACTCCTCGTTCTCATAGACGATCTTGCGGGTGAGGCCGTAGCAGTTGAGCGGCTTGCCGCGAAGGCTGAAAACGCCCTGCGTCTCGACATCGCGGCTTTTGGTGATGCTGCCGGAGGCGCTGTCACCCTCGGTGATGAAGAGGGTGCTCTCATCGCGGCGCTTATCCTTGGTATCGAAGTGGACGCGGCAATCACGGAGCTTCTTGTTGCAAACCTTGGCCTTGCGGGCGTTTTCGCGGGCGGCCTTTTGGATGCCGCTGATCTCTTTGCGCTCCTTTTCGTTGGCGTTGATCTTTTCCTGGAGCGCCTTGGCCACATCGGCGTGCTTGTGGAGGAAGTTATCGAGCTGGGTGACGACGGTGTTGAGGATGTGGGTGCGCAGATTGCGGCCATTGGGCTCCATGTGGGTGGAGCCGAGTTTCGTCTTCGTCTGCGATTCAAAGACGGGCTCCTGCACCTTCACACTGATGGCAGCCACGATGCTGCCGCGCACGTCGGCGGGCTCGAACTGCTTTTTGAAGAACTCACGGCACTCCTGCACGATGGCCTCACGGAAGGCCGCGATGTGGGTGCCGCCTTGAGTGGTGTTCTGGCCGTTGACGAAGCTGTAATACTCCTCGCCGTAGCCGGTGCCGTGCGTGAAGGCAATCTCCACATCCTTTCCGGCGATGTGGATGATGGGATACTGCGGCTGCTCGGTGAGTTTCGTGCGGATGAGATCCATCAAACCGTCCTTGGACTTGAATTTCTCCTCGCCGGCCGATGTGCGCAAAATGAGCGTGAGGCCGGGATTCAGCCAGGCGTAGAAGCGCAGCATCTCGCGGACGAAATCGACCCGGTAGTGGGTATCATCGGCGAAGGTCTCGGTATCGGCGCGGAAGGCGATGCGGGTGCCGTTGGGCTCGGTGCAGGGCTTGGGCTTGCCCATGTCGTATTGCACGAGGCCCTGGCTGAATTCGATGCTGCGGGTCTGGTTTTCGCGGATGGCCTGGATCTCGAAGAACTCGCTCAAAGCGTTCACGGCTTTGATGCCGACGCCGTTGAGGCCCACGGAGCGCTTGAAGGCCTCCGAATCGTATTTGGCGCCCGTGTTAATCTGCGCCGCACATTCCATCAGCTTGCCCAACGGCACGCCGCGGCCGTAATCGCGCACGGTGACGGTTTGCGCATCGTCGATCTCGATTTCGATGGTGTTGCCGAAGCCCATGACGTGCTCGTCGATGCAGTTATCGACCACTTCTTTGAGAAGAACGTAGATGCCGTCCTCCGGCAGGGAGCCATCGCCGAGCTTGCCAATGTACATGCCGGGGCGGAGGCGGATGTGCTCACGCCAGTCGAGGGATTTGATGCTGTCTTCGGTGTAGTTGTGGGCGGGGGCAGCCATGGGGAATTTATGAATTATGACTTTTGATTGATGAAATGGACTGGCTTGAGATGGCAGGGGACG
Source organism: Akkermansia muciniphila (assembly GCA_943373155.1). GTDB lineage: Bacteria > Verrucomicrobiota > Verrucomicrobiia > Verrucomicrobiales > Verrucomicrobiaceae > Prosthecobacter. The sequence goes on from CALSBJ010000046.1 coordinate 19,753, forward strand.
TGCGGCGAGTCAAGAGGGGGAGGATTCGCAGTTGCCAGCGGAAATCCGGCAGCCTACTATCGCCGCCTTGCCAGCCAGAAGATTTTCACCTTTTTCCACCATGACACTCGTCCGCCACATCCTCGTTCTGATTGCCACCTGCGCCTTGGTTTCCTGCGGCCACAATGCGGATTTGAAGTATCCCTCGGTAGCTCAGGCGGATGAGATGGATGTGCAATGGGGCCTGCCAAAACGTAAGACCCGCGGGGGGCCGAAGCAGTTCTTCCAATCCAATTCTTCGGCGGCTGCCGCGGCCGGTTATGGAAATCCAGAAGCTGCCGCGCCGGCCCAGGCTCCGGCTGCTGCTGCTGCTGCCCCTGTCCAAGCCCCAGCTCCTGCTGCTGCCGCCCCTGCTCAGCCCTCCGTGAATGTGCCTGCGAACCTTCGCTGAGAAGGCGCGGAAGCTGCTTGAATGTGAACGCCTTTTCTAAATGCCTGTGAAGACCCCGCTCCCGATCCGACTCTTGGCCTGCCTAGCCGCTCTCGCTGCACCTGCCCTGGCGCAAACGCTGCCGGTCTCCCCGAGCATTCAGTCTCAGCAGGCTCCGCCGTCGGTGCTGCCCACCACGGCTCCTACGTTGTCACAGGCGGAGCTCGATAAGCTCGCGGAGCAGGCTCAAAGATCCGTGTTCCAGGCTGCGGAGAAGCCCGGCAATGCTGGCAGTTCCGCAGGAGCGGGTTTGCCGATGACCACGATCAATGGCGTCACGCAGATCCCCAGCGGGGGAATGGCCCCGGGTGCCCGAATCACCACACGTGGTGGACGCCAGAGCAGCAATTTCACCCCGCCGCCAGTGCTTACGCCGCGTGCGGATGATCCTGCCCAGTGGGCACCAGATTCCGTTCACCAGCTGGCCATCATGGATATCTCCTTCGGCGCGACGAAGGAGGTGGTGGTCATCGCTCTCTATCCTGAATCGGCACCGCAGACGGTGGCGAACTTCATCGGCCTCTGTGAGAGCAAATTTTTCGATGGGCTGGCCTTCCATCGCGCCATCGAGAACTTCCTCGTGCAGACGGGTGATCCTTTGACGGCTGATGAAGATAAGCGGGATCAGTGGGGCACCGGCGGTGAGGACCGCAGCATCACAGCTGAGATCCGCCGCCCACATCGGGTCGGTTCCGTCGCCATGGCCCGCCGCAGTGATAACGTGAACCCTTCGCGCAAATCGAACGGCTCGCAGTTTTACATCTCGCTTGGCAATTACAGTGCTCTCGAAGGCAAGTACACCGTGTTCGGGCAGGTGGTGAGCGGTCTTGATGTGCTCCAGCACATTTCGAAAATGCCGGTGGATAGCAATGACTGCCCGGTGGCCCGCATCGAAGTGGATTCCATCCGTGTGGTGGATCAAAAAGGCCCCATGGCGAGTCTTTCAGGTGAAGGTGCGAAGAAGCGTTTCCGCCCCGGTGCCACGCGTGGCTTCTTTGATAAGGTGCTGGAGCGGGTGTGGTGACCTGAGTCACTGAAGGCTTTGTTCGTAGTTCGGGCTTCAGCCCGTGAGTTTACGCTCCAAAACGGGCTGAAGCCCGAACTACGAACCTCAGGCGGTCAGCGTGGCGATGGCGGCCTCCAGGCTCGGCACATCCTTGATGGTGATCACTTGCACGGATTTGTCGATTTTGCCCATGAGGCCTGCCAAGGTGCCATCGGGGCCGAGTTCGATGAAGCGCGTGTGACCGGCGGCGATGAGGCTTTGCATGCATTCGACCCAGCGGACGCTGCCCGTGACCTGTTTCGTCAACGTCTCGCGGATGTCTTCGGCGGCAGAAACGGCCTTTGCGGCAAAATTACTCACGACGGTGCAGCGAGGCGTGGCGAGGGCGGTTTCGGCCAGCACGGCGGCCAGCTTGTCCTGAGCCGTCTGCATCAGGCGGCTGTGATAGGCCCCGGCGACGGGCAGGGGAATGGCACGCTTGATGCCTTTGTCCTTCGCTTTGGCAGCGGCAGCCTCGATGCCCGCAGCACTGCCGCTGAGCACGATCTGGCCGGGGGCGTTCAGGTTCGCGACATCCACCTCACACTCGGCGGCGAGCTCGCGAATGGCGGATTCTTCACCGCCGAGCATGGCGACCATCGCTCCTTTGGTGCTATCGCAGGCTTCTTCCATGAAGCTCCCGCGTTGAAACACGAGCTTCAGGCCGGTGGCGAAGTCAAAGGTGCCCGCCGCCGCATGGGCGGTGAATTCGCCAAGGGAGAGGCCGGCCGTGGCAGTGATTTCGAGCTGCGGCACCTTCGCTTTGAGCACTTCGAGGAGGGCAAGACCATGCGCATAGAGCGCGGGTTGGCAGCGGCTGGTCTTCGTCAGATCCTCCATGGGGCCTTCAAACATCACCTGGGTCAGCGAAAAGCCGAGCGTGGCATCCGCTAGGTCGAGCAGGCCGCGGACTTCGGGGAAGGCCTCGGCGAGGTCCTTGCCCATGCCGACTTTTTGAGCGCCTTGACCAGCGAAGAGGAGAACTGCGGGGAGTGACATGGGATGGGGTATTTGGAGGGGTGAAAGGTCGTTGATAAATGGAGGTCAGGATGTGGTCAAGCAATGGTCAGGGGGATGGGCAGGCCTCGGGCCCTGCCTGACGCATTGTGAGGTAGGGCGGCAGGAGGAGGCCTTTGTTTTCATGCCTTTTCACGATGAGTTCTTGGCAAACACAGCGTTCTCCCTGAGAGTCGACTTCCTAACCGATTACAAACCATGCCGCGCAAAATCAGCCATATCGCCCCAGACTGGTGGGACTACACCACCCTGGACTACGATCTTATCAATGACGCCGCACGGCTCACCGAGCGGGACCTGCGTCAGCTCTCCCGGCCTGGGTTTAAGGTCGTGATGTATGACACGCTGGAGGATTTTTACCTCGCCGAGGCTCTCGAATACATCCACGCCTGGAAACAGGCCACGCCAGACAATCCCACCGGCATCTGCGGCCCCATCGGCCCCACGGAGCAGCTCCCACTGGTGGCCCGCCTCATCAATGACTTGGGCATTTCCATCAAGGACGGCCACTTCTGGGGCATGGACGAGTGGTATGACGAGGCCACGAAGAAAGAGGTGAGCATGGAGCATCCCCTCTCCTTCGAGCGGGCGGACCGCGAGTTGTGCTTTGACCGCATGCAGAAGAAGCTCTGCATGCCGGATACGCACCTGCATTTCCCGAAGGCCGATGTGACCGAGTATGTGAAGAGCTGGCAAAGCGGTGTGCGCTGCGTGCTCATGCAGGGCGGCCAAGGGGACATCAAGCACTGGGCCTTCAACGATCCCCCCAAGCGCACCGGCAAATGGAAGAACGAGCCGCCGCCACCTGCGGAGTATCGCAAGCTCAGCACCCGCATCGTGGACCTGCATCCGGCGACCCTCATGCAGAATGCCCGCACCTCCGGAGGGGGCAATATCACGATGGTCCCCCAAATGGCCATCACCGTCGGTCCAAAGGAAACGTGGATGGCGGAAAAGGTCAGCATCTGGCACGCCGGCATGCATGACAATCCGCTCGGCCAGCGCCTCACGGCTCTCATGATCTCGAAACGCCTCGCGGATAGCGCCGTGCCGATGTCCCTGCTGGCCGATCATCAAAACGTGCAGTTCAACTACTTCCGCGGCGGCCTCGGCCACTGCGAGGTCGAGATGCATTGACCGCCGCCTGCGGCGGAATGCAGAATGACGAGGCTAAGATGCCTGCGGCATTCGAAATCAGGTCTTGCCTGATTCGGAGCGGTCTGGTGTAATCGGGGCCCCATCCACGCGCCTCGATGAAACTGCTCCACGCTGCTTTGTTTGCTCTTTCGGCACATTCCGCCCTTCAGGCGGCATTTCCCACGCTGTATTTGAAGCCCGTCTGCACGGAGCAGCTTCACTCCCCGACGAACATTACTTACTCGCCAGATGGCAGCGGACGCATGTTCGTCTGCGACCAAATGGGAAAGATTTTCATCTTCCAAGGGGGCATGCTCCTGCCCACTCCGTTTCTGGACTTGTCGTCAACAGGCCTCGGGCGTGTGATCGCGGTCAATACCGGCTATTCCGAGCGTGGACTGCTTGGTATGGCGTTTCATCCTGGGTATGCAAACTCAGGCTCGCCGGGTTACCGCCGATTCTATGTGTATTACAGTGCTCCGGCTTCCACACCGACGGCGAATCCGAGCACGCCGCAGGATAATGTGAGCGTGCTGGCGGAGTTCCAGGCTTCCGTGGCCGATGGAAATGTGGCCGACACATCCACGGAACGCGTGATGCTCACGTTCGGACAGCCTCAAAGCAATCACAACGGGGGCCAGCTCGAGTTTGGACCGGATGGCATGCTGTATCTGGGCACGGGTGATGGCGGCAGCAGCAATGACAACAACGCGGGCCACACCGGTGGTAGCGCTGCCCGGCCTTCGAATGCTCTCGGGAACTCGCTCGATCTCACGAACTACCTGGGAAAAATCTTCCGCGTCGATCCTCTCGATCCCGATGGCGCGGGACCGCTCACCTACACGATCCCGGCGGACAATCCCTTCTTTGGCTCCGCCACGCCGGGACTGAAGAAGGAGATCTACGCCTACGGCCTGCGGAATCCGTGGCGATTCAGCTTTGATAAACGCCCCGGCGGCACCAACCGCTGCTTTTGCGCCGATGTCGGCCAGGGGCGCATCGAGGAGGTGAATCTCATCGTCAGCGGTGGAAACTTCGGCTGGCGCTACATGGAGGGCACGGAGCGTCCGAGCTTTTCCTCCACGCTGCCTCATCCAGGCGGGACGCTGATCGCTCCCATCGCGGAATATGCGCACCCCGGAGTGACGGTGACCTCGGCCCTCACCGGCACCACCATGCCGCAGCTCGGACTCAGCGTCACTGGCGGTTATGTTTATCGTGGCAGTGCCATCCCGGCCCTGCAGGGGAAGTATGTGTTTGGCGACTATGGTGCCACCTCTGGAAACACCAATGGCCGCATCATGGGACTCGAGGAGACGAGTCCCGGCAGTGGCGTCTTTACCCTCACCAATGCCCTGCCGATCGTCGGTCCGAATCCGATCCTCGGGCAGCGCATCCTGTGCATGGGGGAGGACCAGGCTGGCGAGCTTTACATCGGCATGAAGACCACGGGTGGCGTGCTGGAACTGGCCAATGGCCTGCCTGCGGGCAGCCTTTACAAAATCGTTCCCGTCTCCGGCGCTGCCGAGACGACCACCATGACCACCTCGCGTGACACATCCCTCTTTGAGGAGTTCACCACGCACAGCAATTCCCTCGGCGCGGGGCTTTTCGCCGGCAGGCTCATCTCCGGTGGTGGCGGCCACCTGCGGCGTGCGTTGCTCGGCTTTGATGTCAGCGGTCTGCCGGAAGGCACCCGCATCGCCGCGGCCACGCTCCGGCTCACCGTCAATAAAGTCCCGCAAAACGGCCTCGCCACAGGCATCGGCACGCTGCACCGCATGCTCCGCACCTGGGGAGAAGGGCTGAGCGATGCCGGCACGGTCCAGAGCGGCGATGGGCAGGGAGTGCCCGCGGTCACCGGTGCCGGAGATGCCACCTGGAGTCATGCCAGCTACGACGGCACCACCTGGGACAGCAGCGGAGGGGATTTTTCCACCTTCTCATCCGCCTCGCTCGGCAACATGGTGTCCATCGGGGACTTCACCTGGTCCTCGCCCTACCTCGCACGGGATTTGCAGTTGTGGCATGACCTTCCCGAAACCAATCACGGCTGGGTGCTGCGCATTTCTGAAGGCACCACCGGCACCGCACGGCGTTTTGCCACCCGTGATGAGCTGAACTCCACCCAGCGTCCCTTGCTCACCCTCTACCACGCCGTGCTGCCCGCCAGCGCCAGTCCGCAGTATGACCGCTGGGCGCCGCTCTACTTCCCCGGCATCCCCACCGGCGGCTACATCCAGCCGGATGGAGATGGCGATGGTGATGGCATCGGCAACATCATCGAATACGCTTACGGCTTTGATCCCACCACCCGCAATAGCACGGCAGGTCTCACGTTCGCCCCGACCGGAGGCGGCACGGGTGCCACCGGGACCTTCCGCCGTGATCCGCGTGCGACTGATCTCCTCTACGAACTGCAAGCCAGCGACGACCTCGTCCAGTGGGATACCATCGTCACCAGCACGGCGGGCGCCCCCCCTTCCGGACCGGCTTTCGTGAGCGATGTCGAAATCAGCGGTGAGGAGCCCATTCGTCTCGTCACCGCCTCCGGTCCGATCACGGGAGGAAAAACCTTCATCCGGCTCAAAATCACGCGGGTGCCATGACTCGTGGTCTTTGGTTCTTCTGTCTCGCCTCAGTTGCCTCCGCTGCCACGGTCGTGACGCTCCAGCCGTCCTCCACGACGCCAAACTCTGGCGATGCCTACCTTCGCGCCGCAGCCGCCGCATCGAATTTCGGTGCTTCGGGTGCTTTGGTGGTGTCCGGTTCGGGCGTGGCGAATACCAACGGCCCGTTTGCCTCGCTGCTGAAATTCGATCTCGCCACCGCCAAGACCACGTTTGATGCCGCCTACGGCGTGGGCGGCTGGACGCTCGATAGCCTCCAACTCCAGCTCACTGCCGCCACGCCGAACAATGGCACCTTCAATGCCAACGCTGCCGGCCTCGTGCTCATCGAATGGCTCGCCGACGACACCTGGCTTGAAAACGCCATCACTTGGAACGGCATGGCAGCCGTCGTCGGTTCTGGAAACGAATCTCTCGGCAGCGTGAGCTACAACGGAGCCAACACCGGCACGATCTTGGCATCGCTCTCGGCAGGCTCTGGGTTCACGAATGATCTCCAAAACGGCAACACCGCCAGCTTTCGCCTCGCGGCGGGAGATGTGGATGTCAGCATGGTCCTGAACTCACGAAACTTCGGCACCGCCGCGAACCGCCCCGCGCTCATTTTATCCGCCTCTGCCGTGCCCGAGCCTTCACGCTTCATCTTCTTCGTGACCTCTCTGATGTGCCTGATGATTCGCCGCAGGAGATGACCTCACTCGCTGCCCGGCTGCGGCAGATTTTTCTTCTCCGTGGGCTTCGTGGGAGGTGCTGGAGTGGCTTTCGGATCAGCTGGGAGCCAGGCATCGGGCGCACCAGCTTTGCTGAGGACCTCGCGGAGGGAGATCGACTTGCCGCCGCGGCGTTTGCTCTCTTCGGCGGCTTCCATGAAGGCGTAAATCTCCAGTGTGTCCTTCGCGGAGATAGGCGACTGCTTCGTTTGGAAGAATTTGATGATCTCGCGCAGCATCGGCGTGTAATCGCCCTCGCTCTTTTGCTCGGTGACGGCGGTTTTGCCAAAGCGGATGACCTTGTAGGCCTTCGCGCCTTCGTGAAGGGCATGCAGCGTGCCCACGCGTCCGCCATGCCAGAGGCCGGTCACCACGGATGAAGCCGGCGTGGTGACGCGACTCACCGACAGGCAGCCGGTGCCCATGATGGTGAAAAGCGCCTCCGTGGGATGAATGCCGTAGAAGAACAGATCGGGGTGATGCGCCAGGATGTGCGCCGGACCATACGAAAAGGCTCCGGTGGGCGGTTCCTTCTCTGCGGCGGCCACTTCGAGCACGCCGGGATACCAGCGAATGGCTGAGGCGCTGAAGACGGGCACCTTCGCGGCTTCGGCGAGCTTGTAAATCTCCACCGCGTCCTTCAATGAGGCGGCCACGGGCTTGTCCATGAACACCGGTTTGCCGAAGGACAGGATCTGCTTCATCTGCTCCAGTCGCGGGCGGCCATCCAGCGTGAGCAGCAGGATGGCATCCACGTTTTTGCACACGTCCTCGATGCCGCTGGCGATGCGCACGCCGAATTTATCCCGCACGATGGCCGTGAAGCCATCCACGCGGCTGCGGCTTTCCTCGATGTCGGCGCTTGGCGTGGCAAAAGCCGCCACCACGCGGCCTCCCGGTACATGGTTCGGGTTCGCGGTATCGTTCAGCCGCAGCGTGAACTGCTCCGCATGCGAGGTATCCAGCCCGATGATGCCGATGCGCAGGTTTTCAGCCATGAGAGGAAACGAGAGCAGCAGGAAGAAAAGGCCGCGGAAGCACCACAAGGCTGCTCTGGCATGCATTCGTATCATCCGTGGTGATCTTTGGAAACGCGAGGTTGGCTGTCGGCTAGCGGAGAGAGATTACTTCGACTCCTTCGCATACTTCTCGAAGGCCTCGGCGATCTTGCCAGTCTTCTCATCGCCTTTGTGGAAGATGAAACGGTGACGCAGCTTGATACGCTCGTCCTGTTTCAACGTCACCGCACCGCTTTCGGCCTGCACTTTGAGAGAAGACAAACCAAACGCGTTCGCGGTGAAGAGGCCGTAAGTGCGGGCATGCCAGGGCGTGGGATGGCGGAAGCTCGCGGGATGGTTCAGCATGGCGATGCCGAGGTGCTCGCCTTCCACGGGGCCGTGGAAATCACACCACGTCGCCCGCTTGCCCCAGGCGTCGGCGTCTTTGTCGCCATTCGCGTTGATGATCTGGCCGCCTTCCTTCGCGTCCACGCTCATGCTGTGCGGCACGCGGATGCTCAGTCCGGCGTCTTTTTCATCACCCACCTCAATGTCTCCGTTGGAGGCGATGAGGTCGATGTCCACGTCGATGATCCGCGTGTCACCTTCGACCAGGAAGGTCATCACGCGTTTTTCAGAGACGGTCTTCTTGCCCTCGGAGGTCACATAGTCCGCGTAGGCCTCGATGACCGCTGTGGAGCCGCCTTTCAGCGTGCCAAAGCGGGAGTGTTTGATGCTGCCGAGCAACGCCAGAGACTCGGGCTTGGCCTTTTCACCGTAGGTGGCCTTCTCCGCCCAGGTGTTGGAGCCATTGATGCTCTGATGGCCAAAGTTCAGCCCGCGATGATGCGGATGGTCCTGCTTCTCGCCAGGGACATTCTGCATCGGATAAGCCCGCGTCATGGATTTGCCTGTGGGGCCGTAGATCGGCCAGAGGTAGGGTTTGTTGGCCTGATCGACGACGTATTCGGCGAAGGCCTGCCCGTCCACCTTCACCACCGCGCCGCCCGTGGGCGTCTCCGTGACGGTGAATTCGGCGGCGAGAGCCTGAAAACTGAAAACAAGGGTGGTGGCGAGCAGCGAGGCGAGTTTCATGGTCGGGTGAGAACGCATGCCCCGCGTGAATTCTTCGTCCAGTGGTAACTTTGCCTGATGAACCGGGAGATTTGGATGCAGACAGGCCATGTGGCTTTCTGATAAACCTTTTCGATCACATGAAAAACCGACTCCGTGCCTCCCACCTCCTTGTGCTGGCCTTTCTGGTCTCCACGGCAGGTTTGCAGGCGCTCAGCACGGCGCGGGAGTGGAATGAGCAGCTCCTCAGCGCCATCCGGCAAACCATTCCCAACCCACCGCAGCATGCGCGGAACCTCTTCCACATGGCCACAGCCATGTACAATGCCTGGGCGGCCTACGACGCCACGGCCATCGGCTACCTGCAAAATGAAAAGATCTCGCCGCTGCCCTCTGACATCGAGGCAGCGAGGCATGAGGCCATCAGCTACGCGGCCTATCGCGTGCTGCGGGAGCGTTTCACCACCACGACGCTTCGAAATGCCTTCGATGCGAAGCTCACCTCGCTCGGTTACTCGCCGGCCACAGGGCAGGGGGGGCTCACCACGGCCACGACGCCGGCTGAACTCGGCAAACGCCTCGGCCAGGCGGTGCTGAATTGGTCGGTGAACGATGGCTTTGACCAGACGGGCTATCCGCAGGCCTACACAACAAGCGTGAATCCCAACCTGGCATCGACCCTCGTGCTCCCGGTGCTTGGCACGAATGCCAGCTTCATCTCGAATCGCCCGCTCGGCTTTGGCATTCCCACCGGCACGCATCCGAACTACTGGCAGCCCCTCGATCTCGCCACGAGCGTGACGCAAAACGGCATCCCCATCCCCGGTGGGGCGCAGTCTTTCCTCGGCGTGCAAAGCCTCGCCACCACGCCCTTCAGCCTGACCCGCAGCGATGCCACGAAGCCTTGGCTCGATCCTTTTGGCGGTCCCTCTCGGCTGAGCTACGGCGGCGTCACCAGTGCCACGGACAATGAATACAAGCAGCAGGCCCTCGGCGTGCTCATCGCCAGCAGCCAGCTCAATGACAACACGCTCGTGAACATCTCCCCTGGTGCCATCGGCAATAATCCGCTGGGCAGTGACAGCGGCACGGGCTTCACCACCAATCCGGTGACCGGCGGCACCTACACCGCGAACAACGTGAAGCGCGGCGACTACACCCGCGTGCTCGCCGAATTCTGGGCCGATGGGCCGAACTCTGAAACGCCCCCCGGCCACTGGCATGTGCTGGCAAACCAGGTGGCGGACAATCCGCTCACCGTGAAACGCATTCGCGGCACCGGCCCGGTCGTGAACGACCTCGAATGGGACGTGAAGGTCTATTTCGCCCTCTCCGCCGCCACGCATGATGCCGCCTGTGCCGCCTGGGCGTTAAAGCGCTACTACTCCGGCCCGCGACCCATCACCATGATCCGCTACATGGCCAGCAAAGGCCAGTCATCGAATCCTTCCGGCCCGTCGTATCACGCCGAAGGCCTGCCGCTCCTGACGGACGTGTGCGAGGTCATCACCAGCGCCACCGCCGCCGTCGGAGGCAAGCATCGGAACATCTTCAACCTCAACACCGGCTTCACGCAGCTCGGCACGAACTTCATCGGCCAGATCGCCGTGAAGTCCTGGCCCGGCGAGCACAACAACAACCTCCCCGCGCCATCCATCGCCACGAATCAAAGCCTCGTCACCTGGATGCTCGCGAAGGACTGGCTGCCGTTTCAGCGCAAGACCTTCAACACGCCCGCCTTTCCCGGTTACATCAGCGGCCACAGCAGCTTCAGCCGCGCTGCCGCCGAGGTGCTGGCCAGCATCACGGGCAGTGCCTATTTCCCCAGCGGCTTTCATTCGCATACCTACGCGGCCAACACGATGCAGATCGACAAAGGGCCGAGCACCGATGTGACGCTGCAATGGTGCTCGTATTACGATGCTGCGGATCAGGCCGGCCAGTCCCGACGCTACGGCGGCATCCATCCCAGCGAGGATGACTTCCACGGCCGTCATGTGGGCTCCCAGGCCGGCCAGAGCGCCTTCACCCTCGCGGAGAAGTATTGGAGCGGCAGCATCTTCAGCCAAAGCCTTTCACCCGCTGTCACCCTCGGCTCCGGCACCGCCACGCTGAGCTGGAGCGCCGTGCGCGGCATGTATCAAAAGGTCCAATACTCCACCGACCTCATCACCTGGACCGACGCCACCACCGCCACCCAAACCTACACCACCACCGGCACCTGGACCGACACGAGTCCCGATCCCGGCTGCAAATTCTACCGCGTGGTGTGGTCGGCGGTGCAGTAGCGGAAGACGTGAGTCTTCAGGCATTGCCGACGCGAAGATTTTTGCCAAATGCGATTCAGCGGCCTATGTCGGCCCATCCACGCATGCGCCCGAACCGTTCAGACAATCCCACCGCTCGTCAAAACCGCCATTCGCGGAGTGACAATCACGTCCACACCTACGACGAGACAGATATCGCCAGCCTGCTGGAGGATAAGAAAGACCCGCTCGTGCTGATCCTCGACTGCGTGCAGGACCCGCACAACCTCGGTGCCTGCCTGCGAACCGCCGATGCCGCTGGCGTCTCGATGGTGATCATGCCCAAGGACAAATCCTCCCCCATCAGCGACACGGTGATTCGTGTGGCCTGCGGCGGGGCGGAGAATGTGCCACTCGTGCGTGTCACGAACCTCGTGCGTGCGATGGAAAAGCTCAAAGAGCTTGGAGTCTGGCTCGTGGGCACGGCAGATGAGGCCACGCAGAGCCTCTATGACATCGATCTGAAAGGCGGCATCGGCATCGTCATGGGCGCGGAAGGTCCCGGCATGCGTCGCCTCACGGGCGAGCACTGCGATTTCCTCGTGAAGATCCCCATGGGCGGTAAAGTCGAGTGCCTGAACGTCTCCGTCGCCACCGGCGTGTGCCTGTTTGAGTGCGTGCGGCAGCGGTTGAAGAAGTGAGTTCCGCTGACTTCGAGACGTGCCTTTCCGAAAGCACCGCTCAATAGTCCCGAAACGGCCCGCGAGGTTCGCTGGCATCCATCTCGTCTCGCCAAGCCTCAAAACGCTCGCGCATGCTTTTTGCCACGTCGGGCTTCTCGAGGCTCAAATCCTTCTTTTCGCCCAAATCGGTGCTCAAATCATACAGGCCGCCACCTTTGCCGGATTCGACCCACTTCCAGTTTTCGAATCGAGCCGCTTTGTCGGACCGGCGTTGCCAGAACATCTCGCGACGCGGTGATTTCGCCTCGCCACGCAGCACGGGCAGCATGTCGTAGCCATCGAGCTTCACGCCCTCGGGAGCTTGGGCACCCGTGGCGGCGAGCAGGGTAGGCACCAACTCGAGTGAGGTGAGGAATTCATCCGTCACTTTTCCGGCCGGCACCTTGCCGGGCCAGCGCAGGATGAAGGGAACCCGCAGCCCGCCTTCCCACATGGTGCTCTTGCTACCTTTCAGCGGGGCGTTGCCACCATTCCCGCTGCCGCCGTTGTCGGAAAGGAAGAGGAAAATCGTGTCCTGCGTGAGTCCCGCCTTCTCCACCGCCTGCATCACGGCACCGATGGCCTCGTCCATGCAGGTCAAGGCCCCGCCATACCTTGCCAGTTTCTCGTCCTCGACCTTCCCGTGATACATGGCGACGTATTTTTCCGGTGCCTGCACACCTTCGCCCTTCTTCTTTTCACCTTCCTTTGTGCCTTCGCCAAAGGTCGAGGCGCTGTGTGGAGCATTGAAGGGCAGGTAGAGGAAGAACGGACGCTTCCCCGCATGCTCGCCAATGAATCGCAGCGCTTCACGACGAAAGACCTCGGTGGCGTAGGTTCCCTTGTCTTCCTGCGTGCGATCATTGCCACGAAACAGCGACGCCACGCCGTAACGCTCGTGCGTGTAGTAATCGATGCCGTTGTTCCCGTGGCCGTAGAAGAAATCAAAGCCACGCTGAAGCGGTAGATAGCGTTTCGCCTGTCCCATGTCCCACTTGCCCACACAGCCGGTGGCGTATCCGGCTTTTTTGAGCATGTCGCCAATCGTTTTCTCGCGAACATCGAGTCCCAGCGTCATCTCTGGCGACACCGCATACTCCTCCGGTGTGAACTGGTGGCCAAAATTGACCATGTCATTGCGCACCATGTCGTAGAGCCCGTTGCGCTGTGGGTAGCGTCCGGTGAGCACGCTGCCTCGCGACGGTGTGCAGGCCGGCCACGTCACATAAAAGCTCGTCGCCCGCACGCCCTCAGCGGCCAGCTTGTCGAGATTCGGCGTGATCAGTGGCTTCGAGCCGATGCAGCCGAGATCGGGATAGCCCTGATCATCGCTGATGATGAGCACGACATTCGGTGGCGAGGCCAGGAGGCTCGTCACGGCAAGAGTCAGGACAATGAGAACACGCATTGGCCCATCAACGGCATCTGGAGGCGGGTTGCTTCATCTCATTGGCGATGCTGGAAAGGTCAGCGCTTCCCACGGCTTATTCTCCGTCCCATGAATGTGATCCAACAAGAGAACGCCCGCGCAGGCTCGAATGACTGGCAGCTCACGCGGATGCGGCTGGATGGCAGCGGCTATCGTTCGCCGGTGATTGAGGGCTATTGCTCGCGGCAGTCGGTGAAGGCCGGCGAGGTGCTCGATGTCTTCGTGAGCACCCAGCCCGCGGCGAAATTCAAGATTGAGATCTTCCGCACCGGTTTCTACGGAGGCCGAGGAGCACGCAAACTGGCCGAGTTGGGCCCTTTTGAAGGCAAAGAGCAACCCACGCCCGGCATCGGCGAGAAACGTCTCCGCGAATGCCAGTGGGAAAAATGCACCTCGATCACCATTCCCGCGGATTGGGTCAGCGGCGTCTATCTGGGCCGTTTGACGACGATACCAGAAGTTCGTAGTTCGGGCTTTAGCCCGCCCCCAGAACGGCCTGAAGGCCGAACTACGAGCGATCTACCCTACTGGCAGAGCTACCTCGTTTTCATCGTCACCGATGATCGAAAGGCAGACATCCTTCTTCAATGCAGTGACAACACCTGGCAGGCCTACAACAAATGGCCGGACAACTACTCGCTCTACACCGATCCAAAGGGGAACCAAGGCTCAACGAGCGAGGTGAGCTTTGACCGGCCTTACGCGAAGTATGCGCAGATCTATGAGAACCCGCAGTCGGTCGGCAGCGGCGAGTGGTTGTGCTTTGAGTTCCCGCTGGCCTACTGGCTGGAGGAGCAGGGCTACGATGTGAGCTACTGTTCGAACGCGAACATGATCTCCCCGGAGCGCGGTTTGAACTGCAAGGCCTTCATCAGCGTGGGCCACGATGAGTATTGGGACATCCGTCAGTATCAGAGCGTGGAAAAGATGCGCGATACCGGCGTGAACCTGCTCTTCCTCTCCGGCAATTCGATGTGCTGGGTCACGCCCTTTTCTCCGAATGCGGTGGGCGTGCCAAAGCGCCGCATCTTCCGTGGCGGGCCGTATGGGGGTGACTACAAATACGCAGTCGATCGCGAGAAGGAGCATGGCCCCTATCCGCATCGCGGCCCGGATGAAGGCTATCTCATGGGCGTGCGAAACATCGACCCCGTCAATGGTGGTGGCGATTGGACCTGCGTGAAGCCCGAGCATTGGATTTTCGAGGGCACCGGCATGAAAGCGGGGGATTCCATCCCTGGCATGATCGGCTGGGAATATCATGGTGATCCGCCGAAGGACCTTCCAGGCCTCGAAATCCTCGCCGCAGGCACCGCCTTCCAAGGTGGTCGCAATCCGCAGCAATGGCAGGCGGTCATTTTCAACGGTCCGAATGGCAATTTCATCTTCAACGCCTCCACCATCTGGTGGGCGCAAGGATTGAGCAAACCGCCCGGTCACATGCCGGTCTGGAGCCACTACTCCCGACCTCATGGCGCCGATAAGCGAGTGCAGCGCATCACGGCGAATCTGCTGAAGCGGGCGTTGGGGTGAGAGTCCAAACATGTTTGGAGCACTGGAGTAGTGGAGTAGTGGCTCCATCACCCCACCGATCCATTACTCCAACTCTCCGCCACTCCATCAACTCGGAATCATCCTTCCCGATATATTCCGATTCCGGGACCAATTTTCAGTTTCCAAAGCGCTGAACTCCCGTTTCAATCGGCGCACCTTGCCCGAGCCGCTTCCATCTGTCGATTCACGCCGTTACGACTGCCCACAGTGTGGAGCACCGGTGCCGTTTCGTTCGTCGATTGCCATTTTTGCGGTGTGCGAGCACTGCCGCTCGTCGGTGGTGCGAAAGGATTTCAAGGTGGAGACCTTCGGCACGATGGCCGAACTGCCGGCAGACCTTTCACCGCTGCAAGTCGGCACGAAAGGGCATTACGCAGGACGCGGCTTCACGCTCATCGGCCGCCTGCGCCTGCACTGGGGCGATGGGAGCTGGACGGAATGGTGCGCGGATTTCGGCGGCGGCACCATCGGCTGGATCGCGGAGGCGATGGGCTTTTACATGGTCAGCTTTGAGCAGACTGCGCCGGAGGCGGCGCAGGTCGATTTGAATGTGAATGCCGGTGCCCGCCTCACGCTCGCGGGGCAGAGCTGGCTGGTGAACGATGTCAAAAAGGCTCGCTGCATCGCGGTCGAGGGCGAGTTGCCCTTCGCGGTGGCTCCCGATGCGCTGCGCACCGGCATTGATCTCACCGGGCCGGATGGTGGTTTTGGCACCGTCGAAATTAGTGGTGATCAGCGCACCTTTTACGCGGGCCATTACGCCCAGTTTGAAGAGCTGAACTTCACCGAACTGCGCCAAGTGCCCGGCTGGGATCAGCACGCGGAGATCACGAGGCATCAAAGCCAGGCCGAGAACTGCCCCAACTGCGGCGCACCGGTTCAACTCCGTGCCGAAGGCCTTTCGATGTCTGCCGTGTGTGGCTCATGCGCCACCATTCTCGATACTTCCAAGCCCGGACTGGCCGCCGTGGGCCAGGTGATGAAAACCACCCTGCAAATCAAGCCGGTGCTGCCTATCGGCGCTCGTGGCGTGCTGAAGGGCGAGATGTGGGAGGTCATCGGCTTCATGCGCCGGAAAGATCAGTGGTGCTCCTGGGATGAGTTTCTGCTCTTCAATCCCTGGCTCGGCTTTCGCTTCCTCGTGACCTTCCGCGGCCATTGGTCCTTCGTTCGCCTCCTTCCCGGCCATCACACGCATGATCGGTGGAATGAAGAACGCTTCGCACTTTTTGCCCGCGAGGAGGTCACCACGATGAATGTGCTCGGCGAGTTCTACTGGCGAGTGCGCTCCGGGGAGAAAGTGCAGCTCACGGACTACATCTCGCCTCCTCGCGTGCTTTCCGCGGAGTTCAGCAAGGAACTCAACGAGGTCACCTGGTCCGGCGGTGAGTACATCGACCACCTGGAGGTGCAGCGAGCCTTTTTGACCGATGGCACCCGTCTGCCGTCGCCGCATGGGCGCTATCTCAACGAGCCGAATCCGCATCAGGAACGCTGGCGGGAACTGCGCGGGACCTTTTTCCTCACGCTGGGCGCTTACATCCTCATCCAGCTTCTCTGCCTCGGTTTTGCCTCCAAGGCCAAGGTGCTCGACGAGGCAGGTCTCGCCTATCAAAGCGCCTCGGTGGATAAAACCATCGTCACGCCGCCTTTTGCCCTCGGTGGTGGTTCCGCGCCGCTGCATGTGCATTCGGAGGCGGGCATGATTCCGACCGGTGGCTATCTCGCGCTGAAAGGCAGCCTCGTGAATGCTGCCACGCAGCAGACCACACCGATCACGCTGCCGATGACGAACTACGCCTCGCACTTCGAGGAACATCAAAGCGATGTCACCCTGCCTGCCGTGCCCGCCGGGAAATACTACTTCCGCTTTGAGCCAGATGCCTCCAGCAGCGTCACAAACTCTCCCATCCGCCTCACCGTGCAGCGCGGCGGCCTCTTCTGGTCGAATTTCTGGCTGGGCATCGCCGCCATCTGTCTGTGGCCTCTTTGGGTGCTGATGCGCTCCTCCAATTTTGAAAAGCAACGCTGGATGGAGAGCGAATTCAGTCCCTATGCCAGTTCCAACGATGATGACGACGACTGAACCACCTCGCCACGCATGAAACATCCCTTCTACACCGCCTTTGCCATCGCCTCGTGCCTCTACCTCGGCCTCGCGAACTTGCGTGGATGGAACTACTTCACCTCCAGCGCCAATCGCAGCGCCTTCACCAGCACGAGCTACCGCTATCGCCCCGCGATCAACACCAGCAGCAGTTCCGGCGGCTGGTTCTCCGGCGGCGGTGGCGGCTTTCACAAGTGATCTGATCCCCGCATCCCTCATCCCTGATCCCTCATCACGCCATGGACACCGCCATCCTCCTCAACTCACTCATCTACGCCCTCCTCGGCGTGGTGATCTTCATCACCAGCTTCATCATCGTGGACAAGCTCACGCCCTACGACCTTTGGAAGCAACTCGTCGAGGAAAAGAACATCGCTCTCGCCATCGTCGTGGGAGCGGCGGCCCTTGGCATCTGCCTCATCATCGCGGCGGCGATACATTGAGGACGGGTCAAGAAGTCAAAGGTCAAGACGACATGAATACCCTTGGACAACGCTTTGACCTACTTGACCACTCCTTGACCCACTTGACCGCCTTTTCAATTCCACCGCACCTTCTCGGGCACGCCAGCCATGAGGCCGAAGGTGGGCCCCATGTCATGAAGGATGGCTCCCCAGAGATCCTCGGGCGTGGCGAGGGTGAGGACGAGCGGGCGGGCCTTCGTGGTGATCCAGGAGCGGCGTTGGATTTCGTTCTCGAGCTGGCCGCCGGTCCAGCCGGAGTAGCCGACAAAGCCGCGCACCTCGTGGCCAAGCTGTAGCGCCTTCAGCGCATCGGGCACGGAGAGATGCGTCTGGCAGCGCAGGGTGCTTTTGCGCTTGTTCCAGTGCAGCGCGGCAAAGGCCAGCTTGTCCGTGGCCACCGGTCCACCCATGAAGACAGGAACTTCGCCCAGTGGACCCAGGTCTTGATCCGGCAGCAGATCACCCACCTGCTGCTCCAGCGGGCGGTTCAGGATGTAGCCAAAGGCACCGTCCTTCTGATTGTGCGCGGCCATAAAGATCACCGTGCGAGCAAAGTTCGGATCATCCATCACGGGCGAGGCCAGCAGCAGCGTGCCAGCGAGCGGTGAGGGATCGGAAGAAGGTTTCTTTGAGGGGGGCATGCGTCACAAAATGGTCGAGTCGCGCTTTTTCGCACGATGAAAATGCATCTCGGAAGGCAGATCACGCGGTGATCCAGCCTTGCAGCGTCTTCATATCCCGCAGATGCGCCTCGCGGAAGGTCTTCAGCACCGCCGGGTCCTTCGGATTGCCTTCGAGATACTCGACGTGGAGGGAGATCGGGCCGCTGTAGCCGGTCTTCATGAGCATCTTGCCATAGGCCGGGTCCACCTGGCCTTCGCCGAGCGGCACGGTGACGAGCTTGCGCCCCTCCCATGTGTAGTCTTTGAAATAAGCCGCGCCGATGTGGTCTTTGACGAGGTTGAACTCCAGCGGCCAGGACTTCCCGCCCTCGCAGGTAGCGTGCAGGATGTCGAAGGCGAACCCGAAATCCTCGGGAGCATAGTCTCGCATGATCGAGTACATGTCCCACACAGGGGCCGCCACATAGTCCATGCCGCTGTGATTCTGGAACAAGGGCTGAATTCCATAAGACTTGGCTAGCCCCACCACATCCGCGATCTTGGCACGAATACCTTCAAGTTGAGGCCAGATCGGCTGCTTCAGGTCATACTTGAAGTAGTTCATGCGAAAGCGCTTCACGCCCAGCTTCGCCGCCGTGCGCAGGACTTCCTCCGTGCGCTGCTCCGCGCTCACCTCATTGATGCCGGAGGTCATGATCATCATCTCGAGGTTCTGCTTTTTCAGCGCCTCGACAAATTTCGGCAGCTCATCCACCACCTGCTCCGGCGTGATGTGACCTGACTTCGGACGAATCGGTGCCTCGATGCCATCCACGCCCATCTCCGCACCCAGACTGGCGATGTCGTCATAGCCCAGGCCGATGAGATGCTTCGTGAAGAAGCAGATCTTGTTTTTCACTTTCGGCGTTTCCGCCAACAACGGAGCGGTAAAAGCCAAAGCGGAGAGGTTGCGGACGAAGGCGCGGCGGGTGTTCATGAGAGGCAGCTTGAACGCCACCGTGCGCTCGACTCCTTCACTCATCATGCATTCCATTTCCGGCCAAAACATCGTCATCATGGGTGGCACGACGGGTCTAGGCCTTTCCGCCGCGAAAAAACTCGTCGCCGCCGGAGCGAACGTCGTCGTCACCAGCCGCACGCAGGCCAATGTCGATGCCGCCTTGGCCGAACTGGGGCCGAATGCCCGCGGTTTCGCCGCCGATGCCGCCACGCCGGAGGCCGCCGAGCGGGCCGTGGCCATGTTTGATCGACTCGACGCCCTTTATCACGTCGCCGGAGGCAGCGGACGCTCGAAAGGCGACGGCCCGCTCCACGAAATGACCGATGACGGCCTCGACTACACGCTCGATCTCAATTTGAAGTCCGTTGTGCTCTCGAATCGCGCCGCCGTGCGGAAATTCATCCGGCAAGGCACGGGCGGCGTCATCCTCAACATGGCGAGCGTGCTCGGTTACTCGCCTTCGCCCAAATTTTTCGCTTCGCACGCCTACGCCGCTGCGAAGGCCGGCATCATTGGCTTCAGCAAATCCATCGCAGCTTATTACGCCCCGCAAAACATCCGTGTGAACGTCATCGCTCCCGCCCTCGTTGAAACACCCATGTCCAAACGCGCCGCCACCAACGACGACATCATGACCTTCATCAAAACCAAGCAACCCCTCGACGGCGGCCGCATCGGCCACCCCGAGGATTGCGATGCCGCCGCCCTTATGCTGCTCTCCCCCGATTCCAAATTCATCACCGGCCAAGTCCTCGCCGTCGATGGCGGGTGGAGCGTGAGTGAAGGGCAAGAAAGTGGCACAGGTTTGTAACCTGTGCTGTCGAAGCCCCGAGCATCCTCAAACCCAATCACGCCTTAACCTCAAAAGACTCTCGAATGTCCTTCCTGAATCGGCCATCAACCGCTCCGACTGAACAGCTTAAAAAGCTGTTCCACTTTCTTCTTCCATGAACCTCGCCATCGGCATCGACCTCGGCGGCACGAACATCAAAGCCGCGCTGGTGGACACGCAGTCCGCGAAAACGCTCGCCACGCTCTCCAAACCCACTCGTGATGGCGAGTTCGAAAACAACAGCCCACGCTTCGCCCTCACCGTGCGTGAGATCGTTCATGAGTTCGAAGCGCAGGCAGGCTCCCAACTCGCTGTCGGCCTCTCCGCGCCTGGTTTAGCCAATCCAGATGGCAGTTGCATCGAATGGATGCCCGGACGCATGCACGGACTCGAAAAGTTCAACTGGTCCGCCTTCCTCGAACGCGACTGCCGCGTGCTCAACGATGCCCACGCCGCTCTTCTCGGTGAAGTCTGGGCCGGAGCTGCCAAAAACTGTCGCGATGTCTTCATGCTCACCCTCGGCACCGGCGTCGGCGGAGCGATCTGGACTGGCGGAAGGCTTCTCCTAGGTAAAATCGGCCGAGCCGGCCATCTCGGCCACCTCAGCATCGATTCGAATGCCCCACGCGATGACTTCAACACGCCCGGCAGCCTCGAAGACGCCATCGGCAATCAAACCATCGCCCAGCGCGGCGAAGGTCGCTACGCCACCACGCACGCGCTGCTGGATGCTTATGCCGCAGGCGATGCACACGCTCAAAAAGTCTGGCTCACCTCCGTCCGCCATCTCGCCGCTGCCATCGCGTCCTTGATCAACGTCCTCGATCCCGAACTCATCATCCTCGGCGGCGGCATCGCCACCGGAGCGAAAGACCTTCTCTTCAAGCCGCTCCAACAAGCCCTCGACGACTTCGAATGGCGTCCCGGCGGAAATCAAGCTCGCCTCGTGCTGGCAGAGCTTGGTGACAATGCGGGCTGCCTCGGTTCCGTCTTCAATCTCATGCAGCTTCATTGATCAACCACAGAGGCCACGGAGGAGCACAGAGTTCAGAATTCATACCTCTGTGCCTCTCTGTGAACTCTGTGGTTAACCTTCCCGACTCTTTTTCCCCATGACTCCAGCACTCCAATACCTCGAAGCAACTCAAGGCCTTCTCAATCGCGTCCGTGACCAGCTCCCGCTCATCCAACAAACCGCTGACATCTTTGCGAAGACCATCCTCGCTGGCCAAATGGTTCACGTCTTCGGCTCCGGGCACAGCCGCATCCTCGTCGAGGAAATGTGGCCGCGATACGGCTCCTTCCCGGGCTTCAATCCCATCGTCGAACTCTCGCTGACCTTCCACAACCTCGTCGTCGGAGCCAATGGCCAGCGTCAGGCCATGTTCCTCGAAAACGTCAGTGGCTTCGCCAACCGCATCCTCCGCAATTTCGACCTCCAGCCCGGCGACAGCGCCCTCGTCATCTCCAGTGGTGGCTGCAACGTCGTCCCCGTCGAGATGGCGGAGGAGTTTCAAAAGCGCGGCGTCAAGGTCGCCGCCATCATCAGCACCACCCACAGCGAAGCCAGCACCAGCCGCCACCGCGACGGCAAGAAGCTCCAAGACTTCTCCGACATCGTCCTCGATACCGGCGCCCCCGTTGGTGATGCCATGGTGAAGATCGAAGGCCTCGAAACCCCCGTGGCACCCGGCAGCACCGTCGGCGGCTGCCTTCTTGTGAACGCCATCAAAGCCGAGGTGGCGGATCGTCTCACCAAAGCCGGCCAACCTCCGAAGGTGCTGACCGCTGGAGCTGTTGTGGGAGCCGAGAAAGCCACGGAGCTGTTTGAAGCGGCTTATGATGAGCATGCGCGGCGGATTTCAAGCTACTACGCGGGTCTCGGCGTCTGAAAGGTCAGACGGGTCCGACTTGTCCGACTCTGCCGCATCGGTTGTCGTTTGCGGTTCACGCGTGGCATGACGGCCTCGTCTGTCGTTTCATGCCACCTCATGAAATCCCAACCGCTTCGCACCTCCGTCATCGGCAGTTATCCGTTTCCGGGCTGGCTTGAATTCTCCGCGCAGCACCTCGGCCGCTTTGGTACGGCCGACATCGCCGAAATGCAGGATGATGCGGCACAGGTGGCCATTCAGGATCAAATCGCCGCCGGGCTGGATGTCATCACGGATGGCGAGCAGACGCGTTTTGACTTCAACTTGAGCTTTTACGGCTTCATCGAAGGCATCGCGCTCGAACCGGCCAGTCCGCGACGCTTTGGGCCGCCGGCGCACGATCAGCGTGGCAAACACGAGATCGTCGGCGAACTGCGTGCGCCGCGTGGACTCGGCGCGGTGGAGGAATTTCAGCGTTTGCAGCGTCTCGCAGGCCACACCGGCAAACGCCTCAAAGTGTCCGTGCCCGGCCCTTACACGCTCAGCGGCCGACTTTTGCCGAATGAGCGCTACAAGGACCGTTACGCCATCACCGAGGCCTTGCTGCCCCTCGTTCACCAGGAGATCGCCGACCTCGTCGCGGCGGGCGCGGAGGAAATCTGCGTCGATGAGCCCAGCATGAGCTGCTACGGCTACCGCGAGGACACCAAACGCTTCGTGGACATCTTCAATCGCACCGTGGCCAGCGGTTACGGCAAGGCCCGCATCTGCACGCACCTTTGCTTCGGCAATTTCAAAGGCCATCCCGTCGGCTGGCGCAAATACGCCCCGCTTTTCCCCGCCTTCCTCGATCTCCACTGCGATGAAGTCCACGTCGAGATGGCGAACCGCGAATACGCCGAGCTTGAGGTCATCAAACCGATGTCCGAGCGTTACGACGTCGCCGTCGGCATCATCGATGTGAAGAGCTACCACATCGAAACGCCCGAGCAGATCGCCGAGGCCGTCCGCGCCTGCTTGAAACATGCGCCTGCCGACAAACTCGTCTTCGCCCCCGATTGCGGCCTTTCCCAAACCGCCCGCTGGGCCGCCAAGAAGAAGCTCGCCAGCATGTGTGCCGGCGTGGAGATCGTGAAGAAAGAACTCGGGCTCGCCTGAGCCAATCCATCTCTCGCTCCCCCCGTAGCGGCAAACGTCAGTTTGCCGACTGGAAGCGCCCCAACCTACCTCCGCAGCATCTGAAGGATCTGCTGCTCCATGGCAGTGACATCCGCGCCGAGGTGTTTTTGCAGCAGGAGCCGGGTGAGCCTTGCCCGCGCCTCTTGTTTGATGATGCCATCCTCTTCATCATAATCCACGGCTCCGTCCTCCCGCTTCCATTCGGCGGGAAACTCCTCGCTGAAGGCGCGGTAGAGCTCCAGCAGCCGCTTCTCGCCAAACACCTTCGCGATCCAGCCGACGGCGTAAGCGCTGAGCATGTAGCGGCTATGCAAGGTGAGTGGGTCATCTTTCTCGCGACGCAGCGTGCCATGACGTGTCAGCTCCACGAGGCTGATGCCGCGAGCCATCGCATCTCGCAGCAGATCCGGCCGTTCCGTGAAGCGTTCGGAGGAAAAATAGACCGCCGCACCTTCCACGAGCCA
This sequence comes from Akkermansia muciniphila, assembly GCA_943373155.1. Lineage (GTDB taxonomy): Bacteria > Verrucomicrobiota > Verrucomicrobiia > Verrucomicrobiales > Verrucomicrobiaceae > Prosthecobacter. The sequence continues at coordinate 43,327 of CALSBJ010000046.1, forward strand.
TCCCGGCGTCCACGGACGTGACCATTCGCCGAGCGCCAAATGCGTGAGTTCATGCTCCATCGTGATCTGCTGCTGGTTTCCGCGATCGGCAAAGGCCTGATGGCCCTTCACCCCGGCGTTGTTTGCATACATGGCGAGGTTGTAGGTCTGCAGCTTGCCGTTCTCGACGATCGTCACGCCGGGCGCAGCGCCCGCTGCCATGCCGGGATCAGCCCCGCTGAGGATTTGAAAATCACCTTCATCGGAGCAATGAAAGGCGACATAGGTGGCACTCATCGGCAGACCCGCCGCGAGCAGATGATCGTAGGCCGCTTCGAGCTGATTGGACATCACCCGCGCCTGCCGCGCATCCTGCGCTGTGTCCTTGTGCACCACGAGGATGCGATGGCTAGCATGTACGCGGTGGTAGCCACGGCTCCAAAACGGCGGCCCGTGCGGAAAGGTCAGCGCCTTGACCTTCCAGCTTCCCTCGCCGGTGGCCTGCATGCGGGCATACATCGGGATGTAGAAGGCATTCGTGCCGCGATGGCCTTTGAGCCGGTAATTCATGCGCAGACTCACCACCCGCAGCTCACCGTTTTCGAGGTCCATGCTTTGCGAATCAAACGGCCGGATGTCCACGCTCTCAAAGGCCATGCGGCCGAGGTTCTGAAATAGCTCCGGCTCCTTCTCCACCTCGAAAAGCTTCCGCGCCTCGTCGAGGCGGCCTTCCGTGATGGATTTGGACACGCCCGCCCAAAAGGTCGTCACATGGTCAAAGAGCTTCTGCTCCGCCAGCGAGTGCATGCGAGCGGCGGTGAAGGTCGGCGTTTGCTTGTTCGCGTGATCCACCTTCCACAGGCCTTCTTTGGCATCAAAGAGCAGCGGCAGGTTCGGATAGCCGGGGAACCAGAACCACAGCCGCGAGGCCGCGTGCGGATGCGGCAGGGCAAAGCGCAGGATGCCGCGATTCTCCACGCCCGGCGGCCACACACCCGGCGGCGCGATGCGGTCCACAATGCCGCCGCGCACCTCGAGCACCGCCAGCTTTTGCCCGTCGCTGCCTAGCAGACGCGCTTCATCGCCTTTCGGGCAACGATCGAGCTGGATGGCGTAGCGGGCGATGTTGCTGAAGACCATCTCCAGCATCAGCGATCCATCGGCGCAACGCATCTGGCCGAGGCGCAGGCCCACGTTTTGATTGCCGGCATTCAGCGGCTCCAGTGCCGCGCCGAGGTCCATCGTCTGGCCCTCCGCCCGCGAGAGATCCGGCGGGGTAAAGGCCATCGTGTCATTCAGCAGAAACTTCAGCGGCGCATGCGTCTCCACATCCAGTACCGTGATCTCATCCAGATCCTCCTCTGGCCAGGGAAAGCTCAGCACGGTAAAGACCGCCTCCTGCGGCATCAGCAGGGTGGCGGCGTTTTTCTGCCATCCCGTGCCCGCCTCTGCGCAGGCCACGTTTCCTCCACCCGTCGCCTTCCGCAGATGAATCAGGCTCGCCTCCATCGGGGCGGGCAGCGCCACCGGCCCCATCGTCTGGTTTTGCAGGCCCACCCGCAGTTTCAGCAGGCCATTCGCATGCTCCGCCGTGCTCAGCAGCAGGAGAAAGCTCCCATGCCGTAGCGTCCTAGGCTGCGCCGCGCCGCCCAGTCGCCAGCAGCGACTCTCCGCCGCGTGCAGAAGAGGCGTGAGAAAAAGCAGCGCGAGGAGGATGGATCGCATCGCGGTTTTTTTAGCTCGAATCACCGTCACGCGCCACTCTTTGAAACATCTTCCCCGCTCGCCGGGTATGAGGTTGACACGTTTCCGGCCCACCGCTGGAATGCAGCACTCCCCATCATGAAAAAATACAACGTCGGCATCATCGGATACGGCTGGGCGGCCACCGCCCACATCGAAGCGATCAACAAAACCACCCAGGGCCAGGTCACGGCCATCTACTCCTCCCGCAAGCTCGACGATGCCGAGCTCAGCGCCAAGCACGGCGGCCAGATCAAGAGCTACCAGAGCCTCGATGCCATGCTCGCCAATCCGTCCATCCATGTCGTGGACATCACCAGCTACCCCAGCCAGCATCGCGATCAGGCCATCGCCGCCGCGAACGCCAAAAAGCACATCATCCTCGAAAAACCGATGGCGAACTCGCTTCAGGAAGTGCGTGAAATCACCGCCGCCGCGAAGTCCAACGGCGTGCAGGGCTGCGTGTGCTTCGAGTGCCGCTTCTCGAACCAGTTCACTGTCACCAAGGCCCTCATTGATGAAGGCCTGCTCGGCAGCCTCCACTACGGTGAAGTCGATTATTACCACGGCATCGGCCCCTGGTATGGCCAGTTCCGCTGGAACACCGGCAAGAAAGACGGCGGCAGCGCCCTCCTCACCGCTGGCTGCCATGCCCTCGATGCCCTGCTCATGATGATGGGCAGCGAAGTCGAGAGCGTCTCCTCCTTCTCCACCCGCAGCAGCAGCGAGATCTTCAAGCCCTACGAATACGACACCAGCAGCACCACCATCATCCGCTTCAAAAACGGCGCTGTCGGCAAATCCGCCGCCATCGTGGACTGCCTGCAGCCCTACTACTTCCACACCCACCTCTGCGGCAGCCAGGGCAGCCTCCTCGACGACAAATTCCACTCGATGAAGCTCCACACCGACAAGCACGCCTGGAGCAAGCTCTCCATGAAGATGCTCGACTCCGGCGACGTGAGCGACCATCCCTACCAGAGCCAATTCCAAGCCTTCTTCGATGCCCTCGATGCCGGCAAGCCCATGCCCCTCACCAGCTTTGAGGAATCCCAAAAGTCCTTCGAAGTCATCTTCGCCGCCGACAAGAGCGCCGAACAAGGCGGCCGCCCCGTCAAAATCAGCGAACTCGCCTGATCCATCTCCCCAGACCTCCACCGCCCGCCGTGCCACCCACGGCGGGCGGTTTCTTTTTGGCTGCGTCCCGGTAATCTCTGGATCTGAGAAGTTCAGATGACGGCCTACGAAAGACGCGGAAGGAACGGAAAGCCAAGCAAGGCGGAGTCATGCTCCCTCATTTTGGGGCGAATACCTTTTCATGGACACCTTCGGCGTGTTCCGTGTGTTCCGTAGGCTCTCCATTTCCGGATTTCGGTTTATCCCGTTTCCCTCCCGAAAACCCCATTGACGAACCGCCTCCCGCCCCGACTATCCGCCGTCACGACAGGGGCGTCCCACCGCAGGGACTGAGACGGATTTTCCTATCCGAACCCTCCGAACCTGATGCGGGTCATGCCGCCGAAGGGAGTTCGCTCGGAGGTATCTCAGTTCACGGCCACAGGCCGCCCCAACCAAGAACGAAGAACCACGAACCAAGAACTTTCCCCGACATGATCGCCGATCCCAAAACCTCCTTCGAGCCCCATTCCTCCGAGCAACTCCCCGCCTCCACCCGCGTCTATGTCCAGGGCCAAATCCACCCCGATGTGCAGGTCCCCATGCGCGAGATCACCCTTTCGCCGACGAAAGCCTTCAACGGCCGCATCGAGGAAAACGCCCCCGTGCGCGTCTATGACTGCTCCGGCCCCTGGGGCGATCCAAATTACAAAGGCACCGTCGAGACCGGCCTCCCCGCCCTCCGCAAAGCCTGGATCGAAGCCCGCAACGACGTCGAAGCCTACGAAGGCCGCGCCATCGAGCCCCGCGACAACGGCTACCTCACCGCCAACCATGCCGAATACGCCGCCGCCAAGCGCGAAGGCCTCCTCAGCCCCCTCAAGGCCCCCATCAACGCCCAGCGCCAGCCCTTGAAGGCGAAGCCCGGCAAAGTCGTCACCCAGCTCGCCTACGCCAAGGCCGGCATCATCACCCCCGAGATGGAGTTCATCGCGATTCGCGAAAACATGTATCGCTCCAAGATCGCCGATCACAAAGACGACATCGTCCGCAACGACCTCGACAAGCAACACATCGGCTCCGCCCAAATCGTCAATCAGGTCAATCCGGTCAATCAACCCGACTACACGCCCTCCATCTTCAGCCGTTTCCCGCAACGCATCCCCAAAGAAATCACCCCCGAGTTCGTCCGTAGCGAAGTCGCCGCAGGCCGCGCCATCATCCCCGCGAACATCAACCACCCCGAGCTTGAGCCGATGATCATCGGCCGGAACTTCCTCGTCAAAATCAATGCCAACATCGGCAACAGCGCCGTCGCCTCCAGCATCGAGGAAGAGGTCGAAAAGATGCGCTGGGCCACCAAGTGGGGCGCGGACACCGTCATGGACCTCTCCACCGGCAAGAACATCCACGCCACCCGTGAATGGATCCTGCGGAATTCGCCCGTGCCCATCGGCACCGTGCCCATTTATCAGGCGCTCGAAAAAGTGAACGGCAAGGCCGAGGACCTCACTTGGGAACTCTTCCGCGACACCCTCATCGAGCAGGCCGAGCAGGGCGTCGATTACTTCACCATCCACGCCGGCGTTCTGCTGCGCTTCGTCCCCATGACCGCCTCCCGCATGACCGGCATCGTCAGCCGCGGCGGCAGCATCATGGCCAAGTGGTGCCTCGCCCACCACAAGGAAAACTTCCTCTACACCCACTGGGACGACATCTGCGACATCATGGCCGCCTACGACGTCTCCTTCTCGATCGGCGACGGCCTCCGCCCCGGCTCCATCGCCGACGCCAATGACAAAGCCCAATTTGGCGAACTCGAAGTCCAGGGCGAGCTCACCCAACGCGCCTGGGCCAAAGGCGTCCAGGTCATGAACGAAGGCCCCGGCCACGTCCCCATGCACATGATCGAGGAAAACATGGCCAAGCAGCTCGAATGGTGCCACGAGGCCCCCTTCTACACCTTGGGCCCTCTCACCACCGACATCGCCCCCGGCTACGACCACATCACCAGCGGCATCGGCGCCGCCATGATCGGCTGGTATGGCTGCGCCATGCTCTGCTACGTCACGCCGAAGGAACACCTCGGCCTCCCGAACAAAGAGGACGTCAAAGCCGGCGTCATCACCTACAAACTCGCCGCCCACGCCGCCGACCTCGCCAAAGGCCACCCCGGCGCCCAATACCGCGACAACGCCCTCTCCAAAGCCCGCTTCGAGTTCCGCTGGGAAGACCAGTTCAACCTCAGCCTCGACCCCGTCACCGCCCGCGAATACCACGACGAGACCCTCCCCCAAGACGGTGCCAAATCCGCCCATTTCTGCAGCATGTGTGGACCTCATTTCTGTTCCATGAAGATCACCGAAGATGTGAGAAAATATGCTGCCGAACAGGGTCTCGCCGAAGAAGAGGCTCTCAAAGCGGGAATGGAACAGAAATCTCGGGAGTTTACAGAAATGGGTGCCGAAGTGTATACGAAGGCATGAAACTTCTGCGCCATGAGCCGAGCCGAGGGATCGGAGGCGAGACCGCCAGCCGTCAGGCTGCCCGTAGGGTGAACCTGCCAAGTGGTGGCAGGTTCAGCAACATCACCGAAGACGTCCGCAAATACGCCGCCGAACAAGCCATCTCCGAAGAAGAAGCGCTCCAGCGAGAGATGGAAGAGAAGAGCAAGGAGTTCGTTGAAGCGGGGGCGGAGGTTTACGCAAAGGCGTGATCTAATCTTTATTCTCGCATTAACCTATGGATCTCGAATCATTGTCATCTACCGCCTTCGAGAATCTCATTTATGACCTAACAGTCGAAATGGGCTTACTGAATGCGGCATGGAGGACACCCGGAAGAGATGGCGGAAGAGATATAGAAGGCCATTATGTGATTTCCGATTTGTCTGGATACAATCAGACTCAAAAGTGGTATATCGAATGCAAACGATATGCTGCGGCTGTGGATTGGCCGACAGTTCGACAAAAAATTGCATACGCGGAGAATCATCTTGCTGACATCCTCCTTGTTGTCACCACGTCTAGCCTGTCACCTCAAGCTGTTGATGAAGTTGGTCGTTGGAATCAGCACAAGTATCCTCGGGTGCGTTACTGGAATGGACATGAGGTGGTTAGATTGCTCCAGGCTCATTTATCTGTGGCAATAAAATATTTCCCCTCATCCATCGATCAAAAACTTCAATCAGGTGCTCTGGCCAATCTGTCGCTGCTAGCAGTGAAATTCACGCAAGCGGCAAACAGTCATGCTGTGTTTACCGAGCATCTGTCGAAGCCTCTCGAAGCAGCTGGATCTGTAGCCGATCTTATACTTGAACGCACTGATAGATTAGCCAAGACGCTGACATCCTATGCTGTGCCGATTCGCGTTGAAGACTTATTTGATTGGATGGATGTTGCTGACGTCAACAAACTCGCGGGCATTGATAGGTTTGGCTTCCGAGCATTTTGTTCAGTGCTGCGCACGATGAACTCTGCCGCTCGAATGGCAATTGCCGCTGAAGCGGATGGAGTTTCAATCCAGCTAAAAAATGCGCTTTCAGATGGTCAAAAGGCGGATCTGAATTGCCTCGCTCAGCATGGTGATTTGGAAGTCAATTTCGAGTCTAGCTCAGTCACTTTAAAAGGGAGATTACAGCATGAAAACTAAAGATGAGACCACGCTATCATTGCTTTCAAACTTCACCCATCAAGTCATCAATCCACTGAATGGCGTTTTGGGAACACTCGACAATGTTCTTGATGGGACGGTTCCCAAGGAGCGAATCCACACTCGACTCCACAGTGCTCGCGGACAATTGGAAAACACCATTTCACTTGTGCGCAATCTTGCCTTCTTTGCAGAATACTCGGCTGCATACGCCGAAGCGGAGCAGAAGAAGGCAGGTGAGATATGCGTGCTGCCGCAATTGCTGATCGAGGGACTACAGTTCTACCAAGAGCAAGGGCGCGACAAACTCATTACCATTGAAGTGATAGATCAACACAAACAAGTTGCCGTAAGAGGCAACAGAGCCCTCATTCGCCAGGTGTTTATGAATATATTCGACAATGGCATTAAATACGGCCTGCGTGGTGCGAAATTATGCGCCTCCTACTGGATACAAAAGGACACAAAAGATGCTGTCATCGAAATCACTGGAGAGAGCGTAGGCTTTGCGCAGAGCGAAAACATCTTTGATCTGGGGGCGCGGGGCAGCGCAGCGCGAGCTGCAACATCTTCAGGCAGCGGATTGGGACTACACATCTGCAAGCTGATTGTTGAGAACGTCTTTCGAGGCAAAATCGACGCGGAATACTCTAAAGCCAGCCGGAAGACCAAATTTGTTGTTCACCTACCAGGAGCCTTCATAAATGAGTAGCAGCACCCACCAAAAAAAAGAGGTCGTTCTTGTGATGGACGATGAGCCCCAATATCTCGATTGGCTATTCGAGTATCTGGTAACTCGAGGGTTTGAAATTGCCACCGCTACAACCTTGGCTGATGCAATCACAGCTCTTGGAAAAGGTAGTTACCGAGCGATTTTGGCTGACCTGAGCGTTCCTGTCTCAGAGGATTTGGCCGTGAAGCTTGAGAAGCAGGGCGAAGTATACCTGAAGTTCCCAGGGCTTTATTTTGCTCACATGGCGAGAAATAAAGGCTATCGTGGGAGGCAGGTAGTTGTTTATTCTGTCCATGATACCCCATCGGTTCGCGACGTGGCGGGTTTGATTGGAGTATGTTACATTACAAAAGGAAGACCAAGAATACTGAAATCAGAGTTGGACGACATTTTCAGCTACGATCCGTCCATTAAAAAATGACCTTTTCGAACGCGCGCGAATTTGAAACGAAAAAGGGGGGCAACGGCAGGCTGCAACTGGCTGACAAATCTCTTCCCACTCTCGTCGCTTGTCCCGCGACACAGCGGAGCCTGAATCGAGCCCCGAAAGCCCCCTCCAGCCGTTTCCTGGGCGTCCCGGCGGCTCCTCGGACGCGAGGCCCGACGATGATCCTAAATCCGGGAATGGAGGGCCTACGGAAGACGCGGAACAGACGGAAAACGGCAGAGAAAGGGGGGCACTCCAAAGGTGAGTGGAGCCTGCGGCGGTTTGGATTGAGTTTCCGTGCCTTCCGCGTCTTCCGTAGGCCGTCATCTGCGTTTAGGATGCTCCACCGCAGCCCGCCCGCTGTCCTGAAACACCTGAAAATGGGCAGAAGAATGAAGGCAGGAGACTGTTTCCATTCAGAGCCATTCTTCTGCCTTCATGCTCCTGCCAGTCCATCCGATCGAGGGCCATCTCCAGCCGGTCCGGCTCAAACCCGTTGAGATTCGACAAAGGAATGCGGACAGAGGAATTGAAACTCGGACCATTCCCTTGTCCGCATTCCTCTGTCGATGCCTTCGTCTCATCAGCGGTTTTCATCCGGCAACGAAACAAGCCAAGGCATCTGGTAGAAAGATTGCGGGTAGAAACATTTTCCCAATCCTTGTTTTAGGACCTCAGAGCTGCTGAAATCTTCCTACCCCCAATTTTTCTACCCGAAAATCGACCGAAGCTCAACGGCACGGCGCTCTGCCCTGAAACCCCTGACGATTGGAAACGGGGTCAGTGGAAACGGGGTCAGGGGTCAGTGGAAACGGGGTCAGGGTGGAATGGCACTGAGTTAAGGCCCATTTGGGATGAAAAACGAGCATGGTTTTAGTGATGTGTTCGTTGAGGAGCAATGGCAGCGTACACGAAGTTCTTTCCCGCGTTTCACCGGCATCTTTTCGGGCGTCCGCCG
>CALSBJ010000047.1:0-51814 GCA_943373155.1 Akkermansia muciniphila
TGAAAACCTGGCTGAGGCGGTTCTTGAGACCCCAATCGTATTGGTGGGAACCTTTGAGGAAGAAACCCGGCGTCTCCTGAGGAGTGCTCGTGAAGTATTCTTTTTCCTTTTTGTCAGCAGCGGAGGTGGAGATGTCGGCCATGGTCGTGTGGTGGTGGGTAAATGAGGCTGCCACGCATAACCACGCCGGGTCCGCCTTCCATGCCAGCATTGGCGGGAGTTGTGTCGGATTCAGCAAACATAAACTCAAATCCTAGCGACCGGCCAGGGCGTAATGCTCGCCATGAACGACCTCTCAGGAAAACGCATTGTCATCATCGGCGCCGGGCTCGCGGGCATCGCGACGGCTCGCGGGCTCACGCAGCGCGGCGCGGCGGTGACGCTGCTGGAGAAGTCGCGTGGCTTTGGCGGGCGTTGTGCCTCGAAGCGCTGGGAAGGCCATGTGATCGATCATGGGGCACAATACTTCACGATGCGCGATGAGCGCTTCCGTGAGTCAGCCACCGCAGCCTGCGGAGATGCTTTGGTGCGGCTGGAAAAGCCGGTGCGAGATGAAAACGGCCGCGAATGGCCGGATTCAGGCCGCTGGTTTCATCGCGATGGCAACAGCCGTCTCGCTCGCGAGTTGGCCAAGGGTTTGGAGATCCGCACCGAATGCCAGATCGACGATGCGCGGAGTCTTTTGGCCGATTTTGACCAGGTGGTGAGCACCGCGCCGTGGCCGCAGACGGCCCGGCTTTTCGGCATCGAGCATGCCTTTGACTACATCCCATGTCTCGCGGTCGCGTTGTCCTATCACGGCGAGTGGATCGGTCGCACGCGTGACACGTATGCGTACAGCCATCCGGGCACCGCGCTGGCATGGACGGCCTGCGAGAATCACAAGCCAGGACGCATCGCGCCGGGTTTCACCGTGCTGGTGGCGCATCTCGGCGAGGCCTTCAGTCGCGAGCATCTCGAAAAGCCGCCGGCGGAGTATCCCGCGCTGGTTCGCTCAATGGTCGAAGAACGTTGGGACATACCCGCAGAGGCTTTTGCGGGTGCTTTTGGGCATCGTTGGCGGCTTGCCCGTGTCGATGCGCCGTTGATCGCGCCTGCTTTGCCGCCGCGACTGCACTTTGTCGGCGATGCGCTGCGTCGTTCACGCGTGGAAGACGCCTGGCTGGCAGGACATGAGTTTGCTCAAACCACCTCTTTTGAATCATGAACAACGTTCTCGAAGATCGCTGCGCTGGAATGATCACCGGTGCCTATGTTGGTGATGCGCTGGCGATGCCGGCGCACTGGTATTACGACCGCGGGGCCTTGCAGCGCGACTATGGCCTCATCCGCAGCTACTTGGCACCGCAGCGTTTGCATCCCGACAGCATCCTGTGGCGCTCCAGCTACACGCCGCTGAATGAACGCGGCGACATCCTGCGGGAGCAGGCGCAATACTGGGGCCAGCCGGGCATGCACTATCATCCGTTTCTGCGAGCAGGTGAAAACACGCTGAACCTCCAGCTCGTGCGTGTGCTGGATGAATCCCTCACCGCGAAAGGCGGCTACGACCTCGATGACTACCTAGAGCGCTACATCGACTTCATGCTCACGCCGGGGAAGCATCACGACACCTACGCGGAGGAGTATCACCGGCACTTCTTCACGCACTTGGCGCGTGGCTCCAAGCCGCGACGCTGCGGCGGCGCGGATGTGCACATCGGCGGCCTCGCCGGTGTGGCCTTGCTCTGTGCCCGCCTGGGCCAGCAAGCACCCGCCGCGGTGAAAGAGCATGTGGGCTTCTCCCATGGCGATGAAGAGGTGCTCGACGCGGCGAAAACCCTCACGCGGATGCTTTTGGCGCTGATGCTCGGCGAGCCGCTACGAGAAACCATCCTGCATCACGGCAGCCGCTGGTTTTCGGAACGAAAAGCCGCGCTGTGGTCCAAAGAGCCCGATTTGGTGGTCATCGGCCGTCACGTGAGCCCGGCGTGCTACATCCGCGAATCGTTTCCCGCCTCGCTCTACCTCGCGTGGAAGTATGCCGACGACTTTCAGGCCGCCGTCGTGGCCAACACCATGGTCGGGGGCGACAACTGCCATCGCGGCGCGGTCGTCGGAGCCCTCGTGGGGGCCGCGTACGGCTTTGAGCGACTGCCACAGGCCCTGCGGGAAGGGTTGATCATGAATCATGGCAAGTCGGTGGAATCTCCGCCAAAGACCGCTTGATGCCGCGAGGCATTCCGGACAGGCTTGTATCTGATTCCGCAAAACTGCATGTCAGACAAATCCTCCATCCTCAGTGTCGTGCCCGTCGGGTCGGCGCATCGCGTGCAAGGGCACCGCAGCGTGGCGCTGCCGGGCGTGACGGTGGACATCCTCACCACGCGCAAAATCGAGCTCCAGCAGTGGGAGCTGCGCCGCCTGAACGATCCTTACTGGCGGCTCTACTGGCCCATGCAGGAGGGCGGCGTGGTGGAGATCGACGGCGTGAGCACCGTGCTGAAACCGGGCACCGTGTATCTGATCCCGCCACGCACCACCTTCAGCACGACCACGCGGAGGCCGTTCAGCAAATGGTACGGCCATTTTAACCTCGGCCCGGCCGCGGATCGCGCTGCGCCGGGCATTTACTCCTTCTCTGTCACTGCGGCGCACAAGACGCTGCTCAACGAGCTCATCAAACTTGGCGCGAAACCACAAAGCGTGCGTTTCCCCTGGGTGAGCATCCAGCTCGTGAGTGAGTTCGTCAAAAAACTGCCCGCCAGCGTGTGGGAGCAGCAGCGACTCGATGCGCGGGTGCTGCGGGCGATGGAGTTCATGAACCAGCATCTCGGCCTGAAGCTCACCGCCGATCAAATCGCCCGCCATGCCGGGCTCAGCGTGCGCAATTTGAACCATCTTTTCAAAGAGGAAGTGAATCAGCCGCCCATGCGCATCCTGCTCGATTACCGCCTCGATGAAGCCTGCCGACTCCTCCGCCACACCGACGACAGCATCGAAGCCATCGCCGAGACCTGTGGCCTGGTGAACCGCCACTATTTTAGCCGCATGATGCGCCAGTATCGGAACACCTCGCCCGCCGCGTATCGCAGCGAGCAGTCGTAAGGGTCACGCCACGATCTCTTTGAGCACGCCGGAGCTGTCGCCATGGCGTTCGGCATTCACGCCGATGCCGTGGAGCAGGGTGAGCCAGGTGTTGCACAGCGGCGTGTCTTTCGGTGCGACGATGTGGTGGCCGAGCTTGATGCCGGCGCCGCCGCCGGTGAGCAGTGTGGGGCAGTTGTCGAGGTTGTGCTCGGTGCGGATGTTGCTGCCGTAGGCGAGGGCGACGTGATCGAAAAGGCGGCTGCCATCGGCTTCCTTCGTGGCTTTGAGCTTGTCGAGGAGTCCGGCGAGCAGTTCGCTCTGCACCAGATCGCGTTGCTGTGAGGCGGCATACTTTTCGCCCATGGTGCTATGATAGTGACTCATGTCATGCGGCGCGACTTTGATGCCGATGCTCGTCAGCAGTGTGCTCACTGGTTGGCGATAGGTCAGCACGCGGGTGCTATCCGTCTGCATCGCGGCGACGATGATGTCATACATGATTTTGATCTCTTCTTTACCCGCCAGACCTTCCTGCGGCTGAGGAATCGGGGCCTTCGGCTGCGGCACGCCGATCCATTGCTCGTCCTTCGCGAGACGCGTCTCGATGTCGCGGATGCCCTGGAAGTATTCGTCGAGCTTCGCCCGGTCGTTTTTGCCAAGTCCGCGCTGCATCGCCTTTGCATTCTCCATCACGGTGTCGAGCACGCTACGCTTTTGCGCGAGCATGGCCTTCTGCTGCTCGATGGGTGTCGTGTCCTTGGAAAACAGCCGATGAAAGGCCTCCACCGGACCTTTGTGACCACCGATGGGCTTGCCGCTCACATCCCAAGCCATCGAAAGCCCCGGCCCATGCCCCGAAGCCTCCGCGTTCTCGCTGCCATTGAGCTGGAGCGACGCAAAACGCGTGTCCATGCCCAGCTTCGCCGCCGCCACCTGATCTGCCGAGATGCTGTTGTGAAAGGTCTGCCCCGGCTCCGCGAAACGGTTCGCGCCCGTGAGCCACATCGTGCTGCCCCAGTGCCCTTCGTTCGAGTATTTGTTCCAAAGCCCCTGCACCACCGTGAAGTCCGCCTTGTGCCTCGCCAACGGCTTCAAGCCCTCCGGCAGCGTGTAATCTTTCCCTGTCTGCTTGATGTCCGGGAACCATGTCTCCGTCGTGATTCCCCAGCCAAAGCCGAGAAACACGAGACGCTTCGGCGGTGCCGCGGGAGTCGCCGCGGAAGCAAAGCGGCGGAAGCCCAGCGACTCCAAAGCGGGCAAGGCAATGAGCGAGGTGCTGGACTGGAGAAAGTGACGGCGGGTTTTCATGAGCGGAAGTTCAAACGCGCCCGCACGGAGAAATCTACGGCCCAGAGGTGAATCTCGAAGCCCAGCAGGAGGTCGTCACGGCAACCGAAAATCGGCGCTGCTCACTTGGTCCGCACGGAGAGCGGATGGCATTCGGGCTGGCTGGCCTGCACGAAGGTTACTCCATCCCTTCCAGCCTTGCCTTGAGACGTTTCCAGTCCGGGCAAAGCTGCTGCAACAAAGCCCGGAACTTCGGGCCGTGGTCGGGGTGTTTGAGGTGGCAGATCTCGTGGGTGATGACGTAGTCGATGCAGGCGGAGGGGGCTTGGATGAGTTCGGGATTGAGGTAGATGGTCCCGCTTTGGAGGGCGCTGCCCCAGCGTTTGGGCATGGAGCGCAGGCGGAAGTGGGGCTTGGGTAGCTTGCGTTGCTGACACCAGCCGATCCAGGGGATCAGGCGTTTCTCAAACTGCTCCTGAGCGTGCCGGCGATACCAAGCTTCTAGTGCCTCTTGGATCTCGACCTCCACTCCCGTCGAGGTCGTGACGTGCAGATAGGCTCCTCGAAGCAACACCTGGGTAGGCTCACCTTGGGCGAGTTTGAGCCGGTATTGACGGCCCAGGTATCGGTGAGTGGCTCCGTTCACATAGCGCAACGTGGGGCGGGCGGCGTTCATCTCGCGGAAGGTGCGGCGCTGGGTGCGAATCCAGGCGGCTCGTTTCTCGATGCGAGGGAGAATGAGTTCGAGCGGAGCGTGCTCAGGAGCCACCAGCTCCAGCGTGCCATCTGGCAGCACCGTGATGGCGAGGGTCTTGCGGTTCGAGCGTTTGAGCTGCGCGGGACCGGCGGCAGTGTCGATGATCTCGGGCTTAGACATCCTCGGTGCGGTGCATGGCGATGCGGATGACGTTTTCGATGATCGCATCCATTTGGACAAAACTCAGCACGATGCCCTTCTGCTGTTGCAGCTCGAAAAGGAAATCATCCAGGTCATTTCTCATGCGGTTCTGGGCATCCACGTTCTCCCGCCAGCGCACCACGGCATGCTGGCGGATGATCTTGTCCATGGCGACGGCGGCTTCCGCCAAGACCTCCTCGGCGGCTAGCTGGCGCGGCGGGAGCTTGGCTCCGTAGGGCGAGGCGGCTTCACGGACGCCGCCGTCCTCTTCCGCGGCCTCGCTCGCTGGTGGCGTATTGATCTGCGTCTTGAGTTCACCAAACAGCGCCTTGGAAAAGTCGTTTTCTTTGAGCGCCTCGGGAACGTCCTTCACGCTGCCCCCGCGTGTCTGCTCCATGATGTCCGTCACTCGACTGAGATACTCCGCCTCACTGATGCGCTCGGCCTTGTAGTCGTCGATGGCCTGTTCGAGCAGGGCGGAGAGCTTCCGGTAGAAGAACGGATTTTCTTCCATCTTCTCCGTGATCGTCTTCTTGGTGCGGTTGGCGATGGTGTCGGCCTTGGCTCGGGGCGACTTGGCTTTCTCCACCTCGGCGTCGAAGGCCTCGCGCTCGAAGATGTTCACCGGCTCCACCACCTGGATCACCTCGTCGGCCTGCACATAGGTGTTCAACATCTTCTGGATCTGTGACTCGTAGTCGCGGTAGTCGATCTCCTCCGCGTAGCGCCGCTTCACGCTGGCTCGCAGCTTCTGGAAGAAGGCCGCATCGGTCTTGTAGCGCTGGGCTTGTTCGGTGGGGGTGGCGGTGACCCAGTGGATGCTGGAGGAGGCCATCTTCAACCCGCGGCAGAAGCGCCACAGCCGGGTGTAGAAGTCCTCGCGGTCTGGCTTCTCTGCCAGCGCTAGCTCAAAGGACTCCTCGTCCTTCTTGTTCTTCACTTCTTTGAAGAGGTCCCACAGCGCATCATGCAGGGCGGGCAGCTTCTGGATCTCCTCGGCGATGTTCGTGAGGGTGCCTTCGAGGTCTTCCGCGTCAAACTGGCCTTCCAGGCTGCTGTAAAGCTCCAGCGCCTCGTGCAGCTCCGCCACCACGCCGTAGTAGTCGATGATGTAACCGTAGTCCTTGCCATCGCAGAGCCGATTCACACGGGCGATGGCTTGCAGCAGCGTGTGACCTTTCAGACTGCGGGCGATGTAGAGCACCACATTGCGCGGCGCATCGAAGCCGGTGAGCAGCTTGTCCACCACGATGAGGATTTCCGGTTCCTCGCCCTTCTTGAAGGCATCCAGGATTCGCCGGTTGTATTCCTTCTCGCTGCCATACTTCGCCATCATGGCCTTCCAGAAGCGTTCCACGCTCTCGTCCTTCTCGGTGGTTTGATGCTCCTCGACGTTCTCGATCTCGCCGGGGCCGGAGATGATGACTTCCGTGCTGACCTTGCCGAACTGATCCAAGTAACCCTTCAGCAGCAGCGCCTCCTTTTTGCCGGGTGCCGTGAGCTGGCCTTTGAAGCCGGTTCCCTTCCACTGCTTGAAGAAATGCTGGCTCACATCCCAGGCGATCAGGTAGAGGCGACTGTGCAGGCGGTTCAGCTCGTCGCGGGCGGTGAACTTGCGTTTGAGATCGGCCTTCTGCTCTTTCGTCAGGCCCTCGCACATGGCTTCAAACATCGTGTCCACCGGCGTCTGGTTCACCTGCTGGACGATGTGCCGGCCTTCGTAAAGCAGGGGCACCACGGCGTTGTCATCCACGGCATGGCGGATGGTGTAGGCGGGCTCGATGAAGCCGCCGAACTTCGTCGCGGTGCTCTTTTCCTTCTTCATCAACGGCGTGCCGGTGAAGCCGATGTAGCAGGCATTTGGGAGCGCCTTCTGCATCTGGATGTTGGCGTCGCCGTATTGGCTGCGGTGGCTTTCATCCACGAGGACAAAGAGGTCGTCCTTCAGCTGGTGCAGCTCGCGGGCCGCTTTGGCCGCCGTCTCGAACTTGAACAGCACGGTGGTGATCACCGCCACGCGTTCATCGCGCAGCAGCTCGATGAGATGCGCCCCGGTCTTGGCCTGCTGCGGGTCCTTGCCGCATTGGTGGAAGGTCTTGGTGATCTGCTCGTCGAGGTCGATGCGGTCGGTCACGATCACGATGCGCGGGTTGGGGATGCCTTCATCCATCGCCAGCGCCTTGCCCAGCAGCACCATCGCCAGCGATTTGCCGCTGCCTTGCGTCTGCCAGATGACCCCGCCTTTGCGGCGACCCTGCGCATCCCGCTGCTTCACGCGGTCCAGCGTGGCCTTGATGGCAAAGTACTGCTGGTAGCGGGCCACCTTCTTCACCGCGCCGCCTTCGTCATAGAGGATGAACTGCCGGGCCAGCTCGATCAGCCGCTCCGGACGACCGAGGGACCAAAGAAGCTTGTCTTGCTCCGTGGGTTCCCGGTCATGCATCATCTGCTCTTCAAAGTCCGCCTTGGCGAAGGCAAAGGCACCGCGGAAGAGCTTCGCATGCTCCTCAGGTCGCAGTTGAGTGTTCACCACCTGCCGCACCTGGGCGGTCACGTCCTGCATCTCCTTCCACTTCGCCCAGAATTTGAGGGAGGTGCCTGTGGTGGCGTAGCTGCCGTCGTTCTTGTTCAGCGCCAGCGCCAGTTGGCTGTAGAGGAAGAGCTGTGGGATCTCGTCCGCCTGCCAGTTGCGGATGTGTTGATTCATCGCCTGTTTCAGCGAGTCCTTGGCATCGGGTCGCTTGCACTCGATCACGACCAAGGGGATACCATTCACAAAGCACACGATGTCCGGTCGCCGTGTCTCTTTACTGCCGGTGCGCTCCACTTCGAACTCGGCGGTGACGTGGAAGACGTTGTTGCGTGGGTTCTGCCAGTCGATGTAGCGCAGCGTGAAGCCTTTGGTTTCGCTGTCGATGGTCTGATCCAAGCTTTTGCCCAGCGTGAGCAAATCATAGACCTTCTCGCTGCTGCGCACGAGGCCTTCAAAAGGGATGTCCCGCAGAGCTTCGATGCCTTTGGCGATATTCTCATCCGTGAAAGGCCATTCCCGGCCTTTGAAGCTGATCTTGTTCAGGCGCTTGAGCTGCCCGGCCAGCACGTTTTCCAGAATCACCCGGCCAAACTTCCCCTTCCGCTCCACCGCGCCTTCTTCTGGCGTCAGGTAGGTGTAACCCAGCTGCTGGAGCAGCCGCAGCGCGGGGATCTGGCTGATGAGGGCTTCTTGGAAGGAGGGGGGCATGCTGGGCTAGGAGCTATAGCCAGTCCTCAAACGGCTCCATGCAGCCGCTAAAGGGGAGGCTAGGTAAGGCAGAAAAAAGGACATCATTGCTTTCAGGCGTTCTTCCGGTGTTGATCCAAGGAAGCAGGGTTCGAGACTTTGAGCCGTTCGAGCAGCTCGGGCGTCATCGTCTCGGGCGTTTCGTCCCATGATAGCCCCAGCGCATGAAAATACGGGCGGAAGCCTTCTTTCACGATGCGACTGACCTGCCAGATGAAAGGCTCGGGGTTCCCGCGCACATGAGCCTCTTCCAGGAAGGTGTAATAAGCCAGTCGCACGTCCACCGGCAGCACGGCGGGCGGATAACCGGCCTTCATGAGCTCCAGGTTCATGAGCAGGCGGGACGTGCGGCCATTGCCATCGACGAAGGGATGGATTTTGACGAAGTCGCTGTGCACACGGGCGGCGCGTTCGACGGGATGCAGGGCCATCGCCTCGGTTTGATACCAGGTGATGAAATTCTCCATCAGCTCCGGCACGCGGAAGTGTTCGGGGGGCAGATGCTCCGCGCCGGAGATGCGCACGTTCACGGTGCGGTAGCGGCCGGCGTTGTCGTCATCGATGCCTTTGAGGATGAGCTGGTGCAGGGATTTGATCGTCCACTCCGTCAGCGGCTCGTTCTTCTGCACGAGGCCTTCCAGCAGCAGGATGGCGTTCTTGTGGTTCACGGCCTCCAGATGCTCCCGGATAGACTTCCCGCCGATGGTGATGCCCTCCAGCGCCACCTTGGTTTCCTGAAGGGTGAGCGTGTTGCCCTCGATGGCGTTGGAATGGTAAGTCCAGCGCACGATGAGGTCCTCCCGCAGGTTGCGCACAATCGCCGGGTCCAGCGGACGATGTTGGTCCAGCGTGGCCTTCAGGCGGTCGATGTCGGGGAAGGTGTGCACGATCAGGAATGGGAGTGGGGGGCCAGCAGCCCCCTGACCTTCACAAGGGCGTTCCGGCCTTTGGCATAGCCAAAATCAGGCACCCGCCGCTGAAGTTGCCCGATCACAATGCCAGGATGCCTTTCCACCTCAGCCGCAAAGGCTTCGATCCGGCTCATGGCAAAATCCGGTGTGGCGGACTTCACAAACGCTTTGAAGGCGGCTTCCGTTATCAGCCATGACGTGGCCTGGGCATCCGCCCCGTCCTCGTCTTCTCCGTTCTGCTCGATGAACACATAGTCACCCCTCACGCAGTGGGCCAGTTCGTGCAGCAGGGTGAACCAGAAGTTGTCGATGCGATCATACCGCAACGACAGGGCGACCACCGGATGCCCGTCCACCGGCAGGATGGCTCCGTCCAGATAGGTCTTCGGCAGATGTGGCAGCACAAGGAAACCGATGCCCAGTTTTGCCAGGAATCCCGGGACCTGCGCCACGCCTTCTTCCGTGGCCGTCAGTTTCAACAATCTGGGAATGGCCTTCTCCAGCGCTGCCTTGCTGTATTTGGGCAACTTTTTCACTAGCGGACCGGCCAGGTGCTCCACCCGCTTCGCCCAGGCCACTTTAGCGGACCAGTCCGGTCCCCGATGCTCGGAGGAGCGGAAGCTGATGCTCAGTTCAGCACGGGCACCGATGGAGCTGATGCCCAGGAAGGCGCACACGGCAGACTCCTGTTCATCAATGGGCGATTTTCGTGTGATGCCCAGCCAGCCGCGTTTGATCAGTTCCAGCAGCGGCGTGGCGCTGTGGAGCTGGCTGCGACGTGCCACGTCGTGCGCGGACTTTTGCTGCCGGGCCAGGTGCAGGTTGTAGTTCGATTGCAGCGTGGACCAGAAGGCAGCGTCCACGCCGAAGGCTTCGCCGAGTTCAATGGCGGTCTCCGCCGTGATCTGCTTCTTACCGGTGATAATCTCGCTGATGGCTTGGGCTGGGCGGCCCATGACCTCCGCGAGGTCATTCTGCGTCCAGCCGCGCGCATCCAACTCGCGCTGAATGAGTTGGCCGGGTCGCACTGCGCGTGCCGGGCCTTTCGTTGGCTTGTGCATGGGTTGTTCTCCTGTCTTGGTGTTGTCCGGTTCAGTGGTAGTCTTCGATGTCCTTGATCAGCAGGAAGTTGCCTTCCGCATCGCTGAGGATCTCCACGATCAGACGCCACTGCTTGTTCAGCCGCAGGGAGCGCTCGTGCTTGCGCTTTCCCTTGAGCTTCTCGAAGTGCAGCGACTTCAGTCCGTAGAGAGTGCGTTCGTCAGGCGCACCGTCGATGATTGCCATGACTTCAAAAAACGCGGTCACTGCTCCCGCGTCATACTTGGCGGCACCTTTGTCCTCCTCATAGAGCTGGAGCAGCTTGCGTGTTTTGAAGGTGAATCTCATCCGGGGTGATTTTCACATTTCACCCTTGGGGTGAAATGGGTTTGAGGTCAAGGGGATGTTTGAGTCAGGCTCACCCTGAGTTTCCCCGTCAGCAGGCGCTGCATCAAGCCGCGCTTTTGCTGGTCGAGGGCGGTGCGTTGGGTGCGGAGGAGGGTGAGTTGCTGGTCGGCGGCGTCGAGGAGGGCGGCGATCTGGCGCTGCTCTTCGAGGTCGCTGGGGAGGCGGATGGAATCACGGAGGAAGACGACGGGATCGAAGATGAGCTTCTCAATGTGGACGCCGGTGCTGGCGACGCGTGAGAGGCGGATCATGCGAGGAGTTTGACTCAGCCAGGCGAAGAAGGGCATGTGGAGCTTCTCCGGTGCGGCGTTCACGAGGATGGCGTATTCTTTGGAGACGTGACTGCCGGCGAATTCGGACGTGACGAGGCCCCAGGCACCGTGGGCGACCTGTCGTTTGGAGATGAGGAAATCATCGGCGTGAAGCTCGTGGAGGTCCTGCGTCTTGTAATCGGCTCCGAGTACGTCAGGACGGCGAAACAGGCCGCCACAGCGACGGCGCAGGCTAACGAGGGAGAGAGTCATCTCCGCGGACCATTCGATGGGGCGGAAGACACGCTTCAACACCTCGCCCATGCGGACTTTCTTCCAAGGCTTCTTGGCAAAGGCGGGGAGCCGCTTCTTGCCGGTGAGGAGCTGCTGCATGAGGGCCTTCTTGCGGCGCTCCTGGGCGTCGATGAGGGCGTCGAGCTGGGTCAGGGCCTCGTCCCAGGTACTCAGGATGTCGGCGATCTTGCGTTGTTCGGGAAGGGGTGGGACGTTTACTGGGAAATCACCAAACTCGCTTTTCGACAGGATCGGGACCGCTTGTGTCCCCGCCAGCCGTCGAAACTCTTTTGCAATACGAGAGACCTCGTAAAAAGCGAAGGTTCCGCAGGTGTCAGAGTTCGGAACGACAGCGTTGATTTGCTGGTTTGTGACCAGATCAACGCCAGCTCGCCCAGTTTTCCCAATGGTTGAGCCGATGCAGACCACCATGACGCTGCCTGTCGGCAACCGTCGGCATTGATCAGCACCAGCAATCGTAAGTGTTCGTTCGCTTCTCGTGACAACAGCAGCTCCACCAAGGTCACCTGGTGTGACAAAAGGAACATTACCGCCGAAGAACGCATCATTCGCGGTGGAAGGCGTTGATCCGGTGACGAGCTTACCGAAATCAGCGACGTGTCCGGTTTTCCATCCTTTCGGCAGCTTCATATCCCCAGCTCCTCCAAGTAAGCCTGCATCTTCGCTCGCACGGTGGTGAGTTCGGATTCGAGGCGGGTGATGTCGGCCTTCACGGTGTCGAGGTCGATCTCGGCCTCTTCCTCGAAGGTATCGACGTAGCGGGGGATGTTCAGATTGAAGTCGTTGTCGGCGATCTCCTGCGGGGTGGCGCGGTAGGCGTATTTTTCCACCGTCTGGTAGGCCGCATAGGTGCGGACGATCTTCTGCACATGCTCGTCGGTGAGGACGTTCTGGTTCTTGGCGTCCTTGTAGTCGCGGGAGGCGTCGATGAAGAGGACATCGCCGGTGCTGCGGGCTTTGCTAAAGAGAAGAATGGCGGCGGGAATGCCGGTGCCGAAGAAGAGATTGGCCGGCAGGCCGATGACGGCCTCCAGCAGGTTTTCCTCGATGAGCTTCTGGCGAATTTTGCCCTCCGCGGCACCACGAAACAGCACGCCATGCGGCACGACGACGCCGACCTTGCCCGTGCCTTCGCGGGCGGTCTCGATCATGTGGGTGATGAAGGCCCAGTCACCCTTCGACTTCGGTGGCAGGCCGCGATGGTAGCGGTGGAAGGGGTCTTTCTCGGCGTCTTCCTGGCCCCATTTGTCGAGGGAGAAGGGTGGATTCGCCACGACGACATCGAACTTCATGAGCTGGTCGCGCTCGGTGAGGCGGGGATTGCGCAGGGTGTCTCCCCACTCGATGCGGAAGTTATCCATGCCGTGGAGGAACATGTTCATGCGGCAGAGGGCATGGGTGGTGCCATTCATCTCCTGACCGAAGAGGGCGAAGTCCCGCTCATCGGCTTGAAGGCCCACTTTGATCAGCAAGGAGCCAGAGCCACAGGAGGGATCGCAGATGGTCTGACCTTTCTTTGGCGCGAGCAACTTCGCCAGCAGGCTGGAGACCTGGCCGGGCGTGTAGAACTCGCCCGCTTTTTTGCCGGCATCGGAGGCGAAGCGCTCCAGCAGGTACTCATACACATTCCCGATGATGTCCTCCTGCCCGACGACGGAGGGCCGGAGGTCGAGCCGTGGATCGGCGAAGTCCTGGAGGAGCATCTTGAGCCGGGCATTGCGGTCGCGGGTCTGGCCGAGCTTGTTTTCGGAATTGAAGTCCACCTCACGGAAGACGCCTTCGAGCTTGGCCTTGTTGGCCTCCTCAATGCCGGCGAGGGCGACGTTCATGCGCTCGCCGATGTCGGGCTCATGGCGTTGGGCGTAGAGGCTGAGAAAATCACACCCATCCAAGAGCTGGAAGCGCTCGCGGGCGAGGCGACGCTTCACGCGTTCGGCATCGCCCTTGTATTCCTTCAAGTAGGTGTCGCGGTGGTCGCGCCATACATCGGAGAGGTATTTCCAGAACAGCATCACGAGGATGTAGTTCCGGTAGTTCTCAGCATCGACGACGCCGCGGAAGGTATCGCAGGCACGCCAGGCGACGTCGTTGATCTCGGATTGGTTGACTTGGGGCATGCGGGAGGTGGGATGAGGGATCGGGGATCAGGGATCAGGGATCAGAGATGAGATAGAATGGGAAGAGAAGAAAAGAAAAGCGTGTCGGCGGGGTGGGAGTCAAGTGCTGGCGGCGCGGAGCATGGCGCGTTGGAGGTAGGTGGCCTTGGTTTGGGCAAGTTCGATGGCGAGCTGGCGCTCCTGGATGGCGAGGGCGTCGAGGGCGGTGATTTGATGCTGTTTGGCCAGCGGAGGCAAGGGGAGCTGGAGCTCCAGCACGTCCTTTCGTTGGACGGTCTGGACCAGCGTGCCCTTGCGCCGGAGGGCGAAGTGGCCGGCCGCTTTTTCGGTGCGGAGAAACCACGCGAGGTAAGCGGCGCTCACCTGGGTGGTATCCGGGCGCAGGACATAGAGCTGGGCGCCGACGAGCACGTTCGTGAGCGGCAGGTCATACACATGGGCGGTGCAGCGGGTGCCACGATTCGGCAGCAGCACGTCCCCGCGGCGGAGGAAATGGTCCGCCCGGATGTCCTCGCCGGGTTCGAAGGCATGGAGGTCGTCCGTCATGAGGTGACCGTCATCGGAGAGATCGCTGATGCGGATCATGCGGCAGGACCCATGAGGGACAGGACGCGTGGCGTCCCGCCCCCGCAGGGTGACCCCCATACGGACCTCAGCAATCTGGTGCAGTGGAACGAGGGGCGTGGTGTTCATCGGGAAGGGTCGGCTTCAGATGGCTTGATGTTCCGGGCTCCGTGGGCGGTGACCACGCAGTGCGGCTGTCCATCACGTTTTGCAACGCGGTTCTCCCATTGCAGGGGCTGCAGGTTGGCAGGGGAGTCGTCGCCGTCGGGATCGAGGCGGTCGATTTCCCAGCCGTATTCGGAATCACGGCGGCCGTATTGGCTGCGGGCGATCCAGGCACCGCAGGGGTCCTGGCGCCAATGGGCGGCTTCTTCCGGGATGGGGATGGCTCCCTTGTTCCAGACGGTCTGGATGGTTTCTTCTTCTAGCATGGCGGGTTGTAGGTCGAGTTGCCTCCACGGGGTCAGTCGCCCGTGGAAGTTGTTGCGCCTCAACCGCCGTGAGATAGACTTGAGTTGCTTAGGCTGATCGTCGCTCTCGGGTGGCATCGGTTCAAAAAGGCCCGGATCACTGCTCGCAGCGATCCGGGTTCTTTTTTGCCTGACGAAGTAGAGTATATGTGAACAGTATGCGATGTAATGACGTAGAGAGAGGTTTTTAAATGCATACTAGCCAATCGTGCAAAAGTGTTGCCTTCTCGCTCGTCGGCCGTTTAAGACATCCTTTTTGAGTAGCGGTCTAACCTTTCGCTTCGCGGCGCATCGCTACCACCGAAGGTCACCAAGCAGAGAAATGCACTTTACTCGGAGAGAGGGACCCAAGCTTGCGCCAACGTCAGGCTCCCTCTCCCCGGTGAGAAATGAGCTTTGCTCTTGCAGGCTTGTTCCGGGGAGAGGGTTGGGGTGAGGGGCCACTTCAGCGCTATTCGTGTCATGATTGCTTAGCGGCATTGGATCAAGACCGGTTCTCAAAACGTTGGTCCGATTTCCGGCGGCGGTGCAGACCATGGGCGGCGTCATTCACTCGTCCGCTATTCTCCCAATAGCCGCCGCGCTCGTCGGTCATTTCAGATTTTGCTGTTTCGAAACGGACTAAGCTCAGCTCAGAATGGTCTTGGCTATGGTCGGAATCATCGATGCGTCGGAGGATGCCAATGGAAGCCTCTTTTGTCCTCCTGGGGACTTTGGGCGAAAAGAAGAGTCTCGAGAGTGCTGAGACGCGGATAGGTTAGCGAGAGGCTTGAATCCGGCTTTTCAATCCCAAGCCGCAGGGCAAAAAATTCTGGTTCAACGCCTTTGGGATCTCGGCGGCATGGCGCTGGCGGCGGGAACTTTTTGGACGCATCGGTCACCGCTGGCCTCTGGCACGGAGAAGGATCAGAGGAAGAGCCAGATCAAGAACAAGAAGGGGCGAGGCGGGTCCAGCAGGTGAAGACGGCTTCTTCCGTGCTGGCCATGGCTTGGATGAAGGCTTCATGGTCGAACCCAGGCAGGACGGATAGGAGGGCCGTGAGTTCTTTTTCGCCGCTGGCTCCGTGGGGGATGGCGCAGCCGCCCGAAGTGCCGTGGAGGAGCCAAAAGGCATCCATGGCAAAGGGGCCATCGCTGGTGGTGCGGATTTCGACCCTTTGGAGGTCGTCCCAATCGACGCGTTCGGAGGTGTCATCCGGTCGGTAGCAAATGATCGTGGTGGGGGTGAGGCCGAGAACGTAGTGCCGCTCGGGCGGCAGGGGCGGCGGCGGGGGATCGTCGTCCATCGGGGCATCTCTCCGCTCTTCCACCGGTGCCTTGGTCGGCGGAGGGGCTGACTCGGGGCGAGTCGAGAACCCGGCGGTAAGCTTTCTCACGATCCAACCGGCGAGGGCGAGGCAGAGGATCAGGCCCAGGAGGAGAAGGAGAGGGAACTGGGTCATGGCAGGGAAGGGGGCAGAGGTGAGGCAGCGTCCAAGAAGAGGCACGTGCCAAGTGCCTGCATGACGGGACTTGGTAAGTCCCGCTCCTTGCCGAAGAGCCGTGCCGACAGTTTATACTTTGCTTCACCGCCATTCGAGATTTTTAAATCGCTGATAGGACGCTCATCAGACGCTAACCCCAAACCTTTATCAGCGGTTAAGTTCTGCTGGATTGGTCATTTGGGGAGAGGAAACGGCAGTATCGAGGACGAGTTCGAGTAGGAGGACGAGGACGATGGTCACCGATCGGAGCCGGTTTGGGACTCTATGCTCCCGTCCGCATTGCTACGCGAAGCGTTGCGGCGGGGGGCTGCTCTTAGCCCTCCGCTTCGGCTCACTCCGCTTCCGCACTGCCGCGTTTCAGCATGATGCCCAGCAGCGCGATGTCCGCCGGGGTGACGCCTTGAAGTCTTGCGGCCTGGCCGAGGGTGGTCGGTTGGGCGGCGGTGAGGCGGTGGCGGGCTTCGGTTTTGAGGGCGGTGATGGCGTGGTAATCGAAGTCGGCGGGGATCATCTTTTCCTCCATCCGGGCGGTTTTGGCGACGAGGTCCTCCTGGCGGGTGATGTAGCCGGCGTATTTGACGTCGTTTTCGACGAGGCTCCAGACCTCCGGCGTGAAGCGGTCGCGCAACTCGGCGGGCAGGGAAGGGGGAGTATTTTCGGGCCGCTTGAGCCATTGGACGGCGGAGAGACCGTCGATCCGGGCTTCCGACAAGAGGGTCTTGGCGGCCGAAACGGCGTCGATTTTGGCCTGGGTATGCTGCTTTCGGAAGTCGGAGACAAGGCCGATCTGGGCGGCGAGAGGCGTGAGGCGGAGGTCGCAGTTGTCCTGGCGGAGGAGGAGGCGGTATTCGGCGCGAGAGGTGAAGAGGCGGTAGGGTTCAGTGGTGCCTTTCGTGACGAGGTCGTCGATCATGACGGCGAGGTAGGCCTGACTTCGCTGGAGGAGGAAGGGGGAGCGGCCGGTGGCCTTGAGGGCGGCATTGGCCCCGGCGATGAGGCCCTGGCCGGCGGCTTCTTCATAGCCGGAAGTGCCATTGATCTGCCCGGCGAAGTAGAGGCCGGAGACGCGCTTCGTCTCCAGGGTGGGGTGGAGCTGGGTGGGCGGGCAGTAGTCGTATTCGACGGCGTAGCCGGGGCGGATGATCTCGGCGTTTTCGAGGCCGGGAATGGACCGGATGAAGTCATACTGGACCTCGAAGGGCAGGGAGGTGGAGACGCCGTTGACGTAGAACTCGCGGGTGTGGCGACCCTCCGGCTCCAGGAAGATCTGGTGGCGCTCCTTCTCGGCAAAGCGGACGACTTTGTCCTCCACGGAGGGGCAGTAGCGGGGGCCAACGCCCTCGATTTTGCCCGAATACATGGCCGATTTGTGGATATTGGCCCGGATGATGTCGTGCGTCTGGGGGGTCGTGTAGGTGATCCAGCAGGGAATTTGTTCCACGTGGAACGTTACAGACTGCCACCGGTTGAGGGTGAACTGGTTTGGGCCGGTGCTGGGGAGGCTGGAATGCCGAATGGCGAATGAGGAATGAGGAATGCCCGACCCGGCAGACGCGGCTTGGGATTCGTCATTCGCCATTCTGGTTTCGTCATTCCCGCCGCCAAACGTCGCCTCGTCTTCGTCTTCGCCCAGCACGCCGGAGAGATAGCTGAAGCGTGGAGCGGGCTCGTCTCCGGGCTGGAGGTCACACTTGGAGAAGTCGATGCTGCGGCTGTTGAGGCGGCAGGGGGTGCCGGTTTTGAAGCGCTGCACATCGAAACCGAGTTGGCGGAGGCTGTCGGACAGGGTGGAGATGGAATCGCCCATGCGACCGCCGGCCTGATTTTGCTGGCCGACATGGAGCAGGCCGCGCATGAAGGTGCCGGAGGAAATGACGACCGCCTTGGCCCGGTAGATCATGCCGAGGGAGGTGCGCACGCCGGTGACGGCGTCGTTTTCGACCAGAATCTCGGCCGCGTTGCCCTGGTGGAGGTCGAGATTGGGTTGGTTCTCGATGAGCCACTTCATGCGGAACTGGTAGGCTTTCTTGTCGCACTGGGCACGGGGTGCCTGGACGCTGGGGCCTTTGCGGGCGTTCAAGAGGCGGAACTGGATGCCCGTGGCGTCGGTGTTCCGGCCCATGACGCCGCCGAGGGCGTCGATCTCCCGCACGACATGTCCTTTGGCCAGACCACCAATCGCGGGGTTGCAGGACATCTGCGAGATGGTGTCGAGATTCTGGGTGAGAATGGCGGTGCGGCAGCCGAGACGTGCGGCGGCCATGGCGGCCTCCACCCCGGCATGGCCGGCTCCGCAGACGATGACGTCGTAGTGGGTGGGGAAGGTATAGAGAGACATGGAATGACGAATGAGGAATGCGGAATGCGGAATGCCGACTGGCCCAGATGGCGGTGAGATAGGTCGCCCTCGTCCTCCTACTCGAACTCGTCCTCGATTCAACGCGTGGTCAGAGGTGAGACGTTAGAAGGGAGAGGTCGGGCCGGGAAGGGGAGAGTAGCATAGGCGAGGCCGTTGTTCCATGTGGAACGTGGGGGTGGGCGAGCCCGCGTTTCAAGTTTCAGGTTCCAAGTTGGCGGACGCGGAGAACTTTCCTGAACGTCTCACATGCTCGAAAAGTTGAGGTGAAAGCTGGTAGTGACCATACGGTTTTCGAGACCTGAAACTTGGAACTTGAAACTTGAAACTGGCGTCTCGCCTCAGCGAACACCCGCTTGCCTTTGGCCCCCTTCCCGCTAGTATCGGCGACCCTCATGGCCAAGACGAAAGCTCCCTCTTCCTCCGCTGCGACCGACCTCGCGGCGCATGCCTCCGCCCCGATCAATCAGAAGCTGACGGCGGCTGACAAAGTGAACCTGTATCGCCAGATGGTGCGTATCCGCCGCTTTGAGCAAGTGTCGCTCCAGCACTATCAAGCAGGTCGCATGGGCGGCTTCCTTCATCTTTACATCGGCCAGGAATCCGTGGCGGTCGGCACCGTCTCGGTGATGGGACCGAATGATCACGTCATCACCGCTTACCGCGACCACGGCCACGCTTTGGCGGTCGGCATGGGCATGAACGAGTGCATGGCCGAGCTCTTCGGCAAGGCCACCGGCTGCTCCCGCGGCAAGGGCGGCTCGATGCACTACTTCGCGCCAGAAAAGAATTACTGGGGCGGCCACGGCATCGTCGCCGGCCAGACCCCGCTCGGCCTCGGTCTCGCCTACGGTTTGAAGTATCGCGGCATCAAGGGTGCGGCCCTTTGCTTCCTGGGCGACGGCGCGGTCAATCAAGGTGCCTTCCATGAGTCGCTCAATCTGGCCGAGCTTTGGGACCTGCCGGTGATCTATGTGATCGAAAACAACGGCTACTCGATGGGCACCAGCCAAAGCCGCTCGTCGGCGTATCAAGACTTCCTCGCCAAGCGTGCGGAAGGTTACGGCATGGCCTGGCAGCAGTTCAACGGCGAGGACGTCTATGAAGTGCGTGCCGGAGTGGGCAAAGCCATCGAGCGTGCGCACAACGAGTCGAAGCCGAGCATCCTCGAAATCGCCACGTATCGCTGGGAAGGCCATTCCGTGGCCGATGCCAACAAATTCAAATACCGCACCAAGGAAGAGGTCGAGAAGTTCCAAAGCGAGCACGACCCCATCCAGGTGTGGAAGCGCAACCTTCTCAACGAAGGCGTGGCTACGGAGGAAGACCTGAAGAAGATCGACAAGGAAGCGCAAAAAGAAGCCGAAGATTCCGCAGAGTTTGCTAAGAGCAGTCCCTATCCCGAGCCCGAGACCATTTTCGAGGACGTGTATTGGGAAGTGGACAACAAAACCGAAGCCGGGCAGACCGGTCGTCACTTCTTCAACGATTGAGTGCCCGCTCGTCGGCGAGCCGTCTCACATCCGACCAATCTGACAGCTCGTCAGCCCGCCATCGACGACGATGATCTCGCCGGTGATGTAGCTCGCCGCCGGTGAGCACAAGAACGTGACCGCGCCCGCGACATCCTCGGGCGCACCAACTCGGCGCAGCAGGATCTTCTTTTCGTAGTGATCCAGCAGCGAGCGGTCCTCGGATTCCATCACCTTCGCTGTGAGTGGCGTCTTGATGAGACCGGGGGCGACGCTGTTCACGCGGATGCCATGATCCGCGAGCGACACCGCGAGCGACTTCGTGAGCATCACGAGCGCTCCTTTGCTCGCGTCATAGGCACAGGAGTCCATCTCGCCCTGAAAGCCATTCGTCGAAGAGGTGATCACGAGGCAGCCACCCCGTTTTTCGGCGACCATGCGCTTCGCAAAGGCCTGCGCCGTGAAAAACGCCGACGCGAGATTCAGCTGGATCGTCTTGTCCCAACGCTCGCGAGTCATTTCGAGGAAGGGCAGGTCAAAGAAGCTGCCTGCGTTGCAAATCAGAAGGTCGAGGCCGGGTTCGAGCTGGAAGGCCGCATCGACCAGCCGTTGCGGGCCGTCGTTTTGCATCAGGTCGGCCTGCACATAATTTGCGAGGCCTTCGACAGAGTCCTGAAGACCGTGAAACACGACACGCGCACCCGCTTCCTGCAGCGCCTTGCCCATCGCGAGGCCAAGGCCTTGCGAGGAGCCAGTCACGAGAGCGGCGTGGCCATCAAGAGAGAATGCTTTCATCGGCGAGCTTGAGGTATTTCAGGGTGTTCGTGCAGGTGATGCGCTGGACGACTGCATCGCCGGCGGCGCGGAGGGCTTTCATCTCGGCCTCGTAGGTGCTGATGAGCTTCACCACCTTGCCGCTGATCTCGGCGGCGTAGCTGTAGAAGGGTGAGTCACTGCCCCAGATGAACTTGTCCGGATAGGCGGCGGCCAGATCCGCGGTGACGCGACCGGGATCGGTGTAATCGCTGTCAAAGCGACGCTCGCGCGGGGCGATGTAAGGCAGGTCATCCACCGCGCCGACGCAATGAATGCAGTGCGCGGAGTTGTCGAACCACGCGTTCGGCAGCGCCTGGATGCGGTCGAGGCATTTCTTGTCGTAGCGACAGGAATGTGCGGCGCAGAAGCGGATGTCCGGATTCGCCTCGGCGATGTCGATGATGTCATGCGCCTGCGCCCATGGATCATCTTTGGCCACGCTGCTGTGGATGATGAAGGGCACATCCCACTCGCGAGCGAGGTCGAGGAAGACTTTGCCTTCATCCGCGAGGCATTTGATGAACGACTGGATGATGGTGCTCTGGATCTTGATGCCGTGGAAGCGGTATTCGCCGCGCAGCTTCACCAACTCCTTCGCCTGCGCGTCCGTGTTTCGCATCGGATCGACCATGACGAAGGGCAGGATGCGTTTTCCCTCCTCCGGAAAGAGCTTCTGGCACTCATCGAGCAGGCGTTTGTTTTCAAAAGCATACGGCACCGTTTCGAGGCCGCCCTGACCGAAGCCAATCCCACCACTGCGGAACTTCGTCACGTCCATCGCCGCATAGCTGACGAAGGGAAACGCGATCCAGTGCGTGATGCCGAGCGCTCCGCCCTCATGCTGCATCTGCACGAGCTGCTGCGAGTAGGGAAAGTCGCCGTGCAGGTAAAACAGCAGGTCGGCACCGAGGTGATTGTGGCAGTCAATGAGCATAAAGTCAGCAGGAGCGGCCTACGGAACACGCGGAATACCCGGAAAGCAGAAGCATGCATTTCTGATGCTTCCGTTTGTTCTGTGTTTTCCGTAGGTGATCATAGTTGAATTCAAACGAGTCGCGCAAAGCCTTGTTGCGGTCCGTGAGCCGCTTCCAGCGGTGTCTGGGCGACGATGGTGAGGGATTCATCCAGCGTGGCGAGCATGCTGGCGACTTTTTCGTCATCGTGGCACCAGGTCACATAAAGCTGGCTCGACATCAAATAGCCGCGCTGGAGCATGTGCCGGATCATGAGCGGTTTCGCGGCTGGATTGGCAAAAACAAGCGATGGAGCGCAGGGCATGCTGCCGATCTTCAAACCGAGCGCGGGATGCCGCGAAGCCACCTCGCGCAAACCGGCCTGCAAACGCTCACCGAGGTTCCAGACGTGCTTTTGCACGCCTTCACGCCTCATTTTGCTAATGCAGGCCAGCGAGGCCGCCGTGCCGACACCATCGGTCCAGTAGCTGCTGGAGATGAAACTGTGGTTCGAGGCCTCCATGACCTCGTTTTTGCCCACAATGGCTCCGGCGGGATAGCCGTTGCTCATCGCCTTCGCATACACGGCGAGGTCCGGTTCAATGCCGAGCACCGGCGCGGCACCGGGAAAGCCAAAGCGCCAGCCGCTCGTCACCTCATCGAGCACAAAAACGGCTCCAGCGGCATGGCAGGCATCGATCACGTTTTGCAGGAAGCCATCGCGCGGGAACTCGCTGCGCATCGGCTCCATCACCACGGCCGCGAGTTTGCCATCGAGCTTCTGCAGCGCGGCTTGGAAGGACGCGGGATCGTTGTAGCGAAACGGCACCGCCGTGCCCGCCAGCTCGCGTGGCACGCCGAGCGGTTGAAGACCTGGCAGCAGGTGCCCGTCGAGCGCGGCATCATCGCCGAGGTTCGCGGCAAGATACCAATCGCTCCAACCATGGTATCCGCAGAAGGCGATGCCGCTTTTGCCCGTCGCCGCACGAGCGATGCGCACTGCGAGGCCGAGCGCTTCGCCACCGCCGCGGGCGTAGCGCACCTTGCCGGCCCAGGGATGCAAATCGAGCAACTCATCGGCGAGCTTCACCTCATCGGGAGAAGCCAGCGTGGCATAGCTGCCGAGGTTCACGCGACGTTTTACTGCGGCATTCACCTCGTCATCGGCATGACCGAGCAAAATGGCTCCGACACCGCCGGTGAAGTCGGTGTAGCGTTTGCCATCGAGATCCCAGATGCTGGAGCCTTTGGCACGAGAGAAATAGGAGGGCCACGTTTGCGGATCGAAGAGGTGGGCACGTTTGGAAAGCAGGCCGGTGCCGCAGGAGATTTTGGTTTTGGCTTCTTCCCAGAGAGCGGGCCCAAGTATCCGGGGCATTCCTGCCCCGTCAGAGGGGCCAGGAATGGCCCCATTACTTGACTTCACCAGCCGCAGCGCATTCTCGCGGAAGATGTCCTCCAAATCGCCCTGCGTCATGCCGGTGTCTTCACAAGCTTCGCGGAGGCAGAGGAGCGATTCGATGCCGACGGTCGTGTACTGGCCGAAGATGGTCAGTTTATCGCCAGTGATCTCGGGGTGAATCCAGGTGAAACCATCGCCCTGCGTGATGCAAGAGCCACGCAGCTCGCTGACCATGTAATCGCTGCCCCAAAGCACGCGTTTCGGCCCCAGAATCTCAATCGCGGCTCGAAACGCGCCGGCTTGAGTCACGGCGGAAGTGTCCACGACCACGTTGTCGAGATCGACGAGGTGATGCAGGCCCTCGCGAGCATGGCGATAATTAAACGACCTCGCCACATGCGCGAGGACGAGCTTGCAGCGCGGGTAACGACGGCACAGACGACGAAGCGCTTCTATGTTGCGAGGAGCGGTGATGCCATCGGCCAGCATGATGTGCAGCATCATGATGCCATCGTGATCATGGCACACATCCCACATCCATTCTGGCGCGAAGGATTCGATTTCCGCTTCCTTCGTGTCCGGCACATCGGCATACAGGCGATACGGCTTGATGCCGACGAACACGCCGGTGCTCATGAGGCGACGCACTTCGGCGGGATCATCGGTCGGCGCCGCGAGCACAAGCGCACGCGAGTTCGTGCTCACATCGATCTGCGACTGCAGCCACGCGTTCTCGCCCACGCGATCATTGCCTGCACTCGGATAGCCGAAGAAAAGACCCTCGACCTCGCGTCCCGGCATCCATAGCTTCATCGCGGCCTGAAAGTCCGCCATGCCGTAGCCGCGATCCTCATCGAGAAACATGGGACGCTTTCCTTCGGCAAAATGGCGGCTGTG
The DNA here is from genome assembly GCA_943373155.1 of Akkermansia muciniphila. Lineage (GTDB taxonomy): Bacteria > Verrucomicrobiota > Verrucomicrobiia > Verrucomicrobiales > Verrucomicrobiaceae > Prosthecobacter. The sequence goes on from CALSBJ010000047.1 coordinate 23,992, forward strand.
AAACAGATGCGTGTGTGCATCGAAGACCTTTTGCGGCACAAAGCCGTCGATGGCGCGATGCAGCAGCTTGCGATCCGTGTCGTTGAGTTCGGTGACGAGCTTCAGGGACATGCGCGGAGTATGCATCGCCCTCGAACACTTCGCTTCAAAACCTCTGGTTCTCGAAAAAGACCAGCGTCGTCGCTTCGTTGAACCTCCACCTCATGAAACTGCTCCCGCTGCTCACCCTCCTCGCCTTCGTTACCCCTCTTCCGGCCGAAGACCTGCCCGTCCTCGCCGCGCCCGATTTCAAATCGCCCCTCGAGGCCACCTGGAAGATCGCCCACGGCACTTATGAACCGAAGGACGGCGTGCTCGTGTGTGCCGAGAAGCCGGATAACAAGCATGTGGCGGTGCTCTGGCATCAGGTGGGCTGGAACAGCGGTGTCATCGAGTGTGAGTTCCGCTTCGACGGTTCAAAGATCCTCATCCTCGGCTGCGATGGCACCACGCCGAAAGGCCTCGCGCACATTGGCCGCGTCATCATCGGCCCCAAGATGATCAGCATCGCCGAAGACTCCGTGAAGCCCAGCCACACCCTCGCCAAACTGCCCGCGGATCTCCAATCCGGCGTGTGGCACCGGCTGAGTTTTGCGTGGAGCGGCGATCACATCACGCTGAAGTTAAACGACCTCGCCATCGACGCCTCGCACACCTACCTCGCCAGCGCGAAGACACGCAGTTGGATCGCCGTCGGCGGTCAGACCGCCTCGATCCGTGAGCTCAAAATCAGCGGCAAACCATGAAGCCCATCTTCTTCTTCCTACTTCTCGTTCCGAGCCTGCTCGCTGCCGCTCCGCCGAACTTCCTCATCCTCCTCGCCGATGATCACGGCTATGGCGATGTCTCCGCCTACCATCCCTCCGATGTCCGCACGCCGAACATCGACCGCATCGGCAGCGAGGGCATGCTCTTCACCGTGATGCGGGCCAATTGCACCGTGTGCTCGCCCTCGCGTGCCGCCTTGCTCACGGGTCGTTATGCGGATTGCGTGGGCGTGCCGGGTGTGATTCGAACGAAGCCGGAGGACTCGTGGGGCTACTTCAAACCGGGCGTGCCCACGCTGGCGGATGAATTGAAGAAAGCGGGTTATCACACCGGCATCATCGGCAAATGGCATCTCGGCCTCGAATCGCCCAACACGCCGAACGAACGCGGCTTTGATCACTTCCACGGCTTCCTCGGCGACATGATGGACAGCTACACCACGCACCTCCGCCATGGCATCAACTACATGCGGCTCAATCGCGAGGTCATCGAGCCGCAAGGCCATGCCACGGAGCTTTTCACCGATTGGGCCGCCGACTACCTCCGCGAGCGTGCGAAGGTCGCGAAGCCCTTTTTCCTCTACCTCGCCTACAACGCGCCTCACTTCCCCATCGAACCACCCGCCGAATGGCTGGCCAAGGTCAAACAGCGTACCCCGCAGCTCGATGAGAAACGGGCGATGAACGTGGCCTTCGTCGAGCATCTTGATCACCACATCGGAAGAGTGCTCGATGTGCTCAAAGACACTGGTTTGGAGCAAAACACCGTCGTCGTTTTCAGCGCCGACAACGGCGGTTCCGTGCCGCACGCTCAAAACAACGATCCTTGGCGAGGCGGCAAGCAGGATCACTACGACGGCGGCCTGCGTGTGCCTTTCATGATGCGCTGGCCGTCGCAAATCCAGCCCGGCAGCCGCAGCGACTACCAAGGCCTCAACTTCGATCTTTTCCCCACCTTCCTCGAACTCGCGGGCCTTAAACCCTCGCCAGAACTCGATGCGGTGAGCCTCGTGCCGCTGTTGAAAGGCGGCCGCATCACGCAGCCGCGGGATCTCTACTTCGTGCGACGTGAAGGTGGTCGCCAATACGGCGGCAAAGACTACCAGGCCCTGATCCGCGGCGAGTGGAAGCTCATGCAAAACGATCCCTTCAGCCCGCTCGAGCTCTACCACCTCCGAAACGATCCGCAGGAGCAGACCAACGTCGCTACCAAGGCCCCGAAAATCTTCAACGACCTCTCCACGAGCCTCCGTCAGCACATTCAGCGAGGCGGCAGCACGCCATGGCAAAAGCAGTAAAGCGCAAACACCGCGCATTGCCGTCCGCCTCCACGCTCGTCATTCTCCGTTATGCCCGCTTTCACCGATCCCTTCAAAGAAGCCCGCTCCGCCACCGGCGTGATGCAGTGCCCGTTTCACGGCGAGAACATCACCATGATCCTGCGCCACGAAGACGTGCGGAAGGCCGCGAAGGACTGGGAGACCTTCAGCTCGAATGTGCCTTTCCGCGTGCCCATTCCATCCGAGGAAGACGTACGCAGCATGCGCCAGCTCCCCATCGAGACCGATCCGCCGGAGCACGGCGACTACCGCGCCATCGCCGAGCCGTTTTTCACTCGCACCAAAGAGCCCGAGATGATCGCCAAGGTCGAAAACCTCATCGGCGGCATGCTCGCGGAGGCGATGAAGCGCGAGAGCATCGAGATCGTGCATGACTTCGCGCTGCCGATTCAATCCAAAGCCCTCACCTACCTGCTCAACACCTCCGAAAAAGAGGCGGACGCCTGGATCGGCTGGGGCATCCACGTCTTCAAAGTCACCGGCGGCGAGTTCAAGAAGGGCACCGTGCTCGAAGACTACCTCACCGCGAAGTTTGATGAGGTGGAGGCGAACCCGGGCGAGGATTTCTTCAGCGCCCTCGTGAAGGCCGACTACCGCGGCCGCAAGCTCACGCGTGAGGAATGCATGGGCTATGCGAACCTCGCCTTCGCCGGCGGTCGGGACACGATCATTCTTACCATCGCCTGCGCCATCGGCTACCTCGCCGAGCATCCCGAGGCGCTCGAATACCTCCGCGAGGATCCCAAACGCATCACCTTGGCCAGCGAGGAGTTTTTCCGTGTCTTCATGCCGCTCACACACATCGGCCGCGTCTGCCCGAAGGACACCGACGTGAACGGCGTCACGGTGAAAGCCGGCGAGCGCATCTCGCTGTGCTGGTCCTCGGCCAATTTTGACGAGAACGCCTTCCCGCAGGCCGATGAAGTGCGTCTCGACCGCAAACCGAATCCACACCTCAGCTTTGGCTTTGGTACCCACCTCTGCCTCGGCGCCCCGCACGCCCGCCTCATCCTGCGCACGCTGCTGAAGTTCTGCTGTGACCACGTGAAACGCTTCTACCTCATCCACGCCACCGAACGCGTCGAGCACGAAGCCAAATTCGACCGCACCCTCGGCTACGACTCGCTCGTGGTGAAGGTAGAAGCGCTCTGACGTCGTTCGCGCATGCGTGTCTCGAATTGGACGAGTAATTCTGCCTCCACGCGGAACGTGGTGAGTCGCAAATCATCCAGTGCATCAAGGCCATTGAGCAGTCTTTTCTCATCCGCCAGGTCGAGAACGTTCAATGTGCCAACGGGTAACAGGCCACGCTCGGCCGCTGCGGCACGTCCACGCCGCTCGTCCATCAAGATCACCTGCACCTTTAGCTCCATGGCGAGACTGATCGCCTCGTTCTCACCTTTGCCGAGACGGATGGATTCATCCATTCGGGTCACCGGAAGTACTTTCAACCACCCAGGCGTCTGCTTCAGCCATTCAGTGACGGCTGGCGGGGCTTTGGGGTGATGCAACTCATCGAGGACAGCCTGGGGAATTAGCACTTCGCCAAACATTTCTTCCAGCACATGGTCACGCCCGATCAGGATCAGGTAGTTCAACGGCGTGGTATCCGCCACGACCACACATCTCGCGCTCACCGGAGAAAGGCCCGCAATTTGGTTCCGCTGTCTTCCAGTTCTGCCCAAGAGGCCTGTTGTTCAGCGCCGTGACGCTTAAAGAAGCTCTCGGCTTCGTGAAAGCCCAGATCGAGCATCTCGGCGGCCTGCCCGCGGGAAACACGGCCTTCCCGGTAGCTTTCGAGCACGAGCATCTGACGAGCACGCAAAGCCGCATCGCTCGTGTCGAGGCCAAGCAGGCGCTTCCAAGAGTCAGGAAGTTCGAGAACCAGAGTCATGCGGCCAATCGTAAAGTTTCCCTCTGCTTTGGCAAGCAGTGAGTCAGCCGGCCAGCCCGGTGAGGTCATAACCACGGCGTTGGTGAATCGGCGATGAAAGAGCCAGCCGCTCGTCCGTAGTAGCTCGCTCCCCCATGCGTCGCCTTCTCGCCCTTCTTGCCCCTTCCATCCTCCTCGCCGCCGATCCGGCGATGCCGGAGAAACACCGCGCGCTTTTCAAAGAGCACTGCGTGAGCTGCCACGGGCCGGAGAAGCAGAAAGGGAAGTTCCGGGTCGATGATCTGCCGCTTTCGATCACGAACGTCGAAATCGCCGAGAAGTGGCAGAAAGTGCTGAATGCGATGAATTCGGGCGACATGCCGCCGGAGGACGAAAAACAGCCGGCGAGTGCCGCGAAGGCGGATTTACTCGACGATCTGGCGAATGTGATGGTCGCGGCCCGGCGGACGCTTGGTGATCAAAAGGGCGTGATCACGATGCGGCGGCTGAATCGTCGCGAATACAAAAACACGCTGCGGGAGCTGCTCGGCGTGGAGATCAATGTCGCGGAGCTGCCGCCTGATGGTGGCTCGGGGGCCTTTGATACCGTGGGCTCGAACCTCTTCATGTCGGCGAACCAGATCGAACAGTATCAGGCGCTCGGTCGCGAGGCGCTGGAGGAGGCGTTTGCCTGGCAGACGGCGGCGAGCGTGACGAAGAAGCTGCATTACGAAGGCGAAACGACCACGCCGAAGGTGCGGGACTTTGTGAAGTATCAAATCGATGCCCGCGAGCGGGCGCAGAAGTGGGTGAAGGCCGTCGATGACGCCGCCGCGAAGCCGGAGAACAAGGAGATCGTCGCCAAGATCCAAGAGGAGGTGAAGAACAATGTATCACGCTTCCGTCGCGAGTGGGCTCGTATCCCCGGGGCGCCGAATCCGCGCACGTTTGGCTTTGATAAGAAGGGCGAGAACGATGCCGACCTCGCGAACGATTCGCTCGGCGCGGGCTGGTTGAAGTATCATGAGTATTACACGCAGATGCCCGACGTGGATCGCGGGGCCTATCTCGGCACACAGACGCGACATCCGGCCGAGTTGAACGTGAACTACATCGAGCTGCTCGTGCCTTTTGATTGGCCGGTGGGCGATTACATCGTTCGCGTGCGAGCGGCGGCGGTGAAGGATGCGCCAGCGGAGCGTCGCTTCCTCGATTTCGGCATTCACGCCCGCACGGGCAAGGTGCTGAACACGTTTGAGATCACCGGCACGATCGAGCAACCGCAGACCATCGAGATTCCGCTCACGCTGACGCGTGCAAACATGACGCGGGAGAATCGCTCGCTGTTCTTCCGCGAAAAAGGCAGTTGGGACACCAACGAAGAAGGCAATCGCAAACGTGCCGAAGCCGTGAAGCGCAACGGCATTGGCCCCGAGCTGGCGTTGTGGGTGGACTGGATCGAGGTCGAACGCGTGCCGAATGCCGCGAAGCCCGTCCCGCCCGGCTTTGCCGCGCTGAAGCTGCCACTCGATGACAAATCGCCTGCGCCCGCTGCTGCTGAACTGCGTGCAGCCTTTGAGCGCTTCGCCGCCGAGGCCTTTCGCGGCACCCCGCCGCCGGCGGACTATGTGGAGCGCTTGATGCGCCTCTACGACGTGCGCCGCAAAGCCGGTGACAAGCCCGTGGCCGCACTGAAGGAGACGCTGTCTGTTGTGCTGGCCTCGCCGATGTTTCTTTATCTCGCGGAGTTGGGCAGAGACGCTGAAGACAATCAGACAAGGGGACTATCAGACAGGGAGACAAAAGCCGTGCGTGGATCGGATGTCTCATTGTCTCCTCATCTCCCTGTCTCATTGTCCAACACAGAGCTCGCCACCCGACTCTCCTACTTCCTCTGGAGCGCTCCGCCGGATGCGGAGTTGCGAAAAAGCGATCTGTCGAAGCCCGAAGTGCTCGCCGCTCAAACCGAGCGCCTGCTCAATGATCCGCGCTCGGAGGGCTTTTTGACGGCCTTTGTGCATCAATGGCTCGGATTGGATCGCATCGACTTCTTTGAGGTGAATCGCGCCCTGTATCCACGCTTTGACACCGGCACGAAGGTCGCCGCCAAAGGCGAAATCCACGAGACCATCGCGCACATTCTGAAGCACAACGCCAGCCTGCGTGATTTGCTCAAAGCGGACTACGTCGTCATCAATCGCGTGCTCGCCCACTACTACGGCATCCCCGGTGTGAAGAGTGACAGCTACGAAAAAGTGTCGCTGCCGAAGGACTCACCACGCGGCGGTTTGCTCGGCATGGCGGCCATTCATTTCATGGGCGGCAATGGTGAGCGTACCAGCCCCGTCGAACGCGGTGCCTGGGTGCTGCGCAAGCTCCTGCACGATCCCCCACCGCCCGCGCCCGCCAACGTGCCTGCCATCACGCGACTCGCCGGCAAGGTGCTCACCACGCAGGAGCGCTTGCTCGCGCATCAAGAGGACCCGCAATGCGCCAGTTGCCATCGCAAGATCGACCCCATCGGCTTCGGTTTGGAAAACTTCGACGCCGCCGGCCAATGGCGCAGCGAGGACAGCTTCACCGCCCTCGACGCCAACGGCAAACCCGACCCCAAGAGCACCAAGCGCTGGCCCATCCAGCCCGCCGCCGCCTTCTTCAAAGGCCCCAAATTTGAAGACTACTTCGAGCTGCGTGACCTCATCGCCAGCAAGTCCAACGCCTTCGCCCGCAGCTTCAGCGAAGCCTTGATCGAGTTTGCCTTAGGTCGCCCGCTCGGCTTCCGTGATGAGCCGCTGGTGGATGAGATGATCGCGCAGGCCGGGAAGAAGAACTTCGCGATGCGGGAGTTCATTCAGGCGCTGGTCCGCAGCCGGGAGTTTGGGACGAAGTGAGCCGGAAGGATTTGCCACCGATGGGGTTCTCCCGCGCCCTCTGAATTCATGACGAAAGACGGCGTGAATGCTGCTTGGAGAGGTTCTTCATGCATTCTGCTGCCCTTCCTTGGAAAGTTTTGTCCTCTCATGCTGGCGTCGGTATCCTCACGGAGGGCTGGACGCTCGATACGGTGTGCGCCGAGACCGGTGACACCCGCAGCTTCATCACGGAGATCGCCTTCGCCACGCCGTTTGACACGATCCCGGTGGTGCAGCTCGGCCTCACCGGCTTTGATCTCGATCAGCGGGACAGCGCCCGCATCACGCTGAAGGCCGAGAACATCACCGCCGAGGGCTTTCAGGCCGTGATCTCCACCTGGGCCGCCACGCGAGTCTTTGCCGTGGAGTTCAACTGGCTCGCCATCGGAGCGTGAGTCCGAGGCACGGCACACGCTTGCAAATCAGCCGATGGCTGAGTTGACCTCCGGCAGCTCTGCGCCCATGCCTTGCCACTTCACATGACATCTCGTTTCATTCTTTGCCGCCAAGGAGGCCTCTCATGAGCTCCGGACTCATTGCCTTGCTCGATGACATCACGGCGCTGGCCAAAGTGGCTGCCTCCTCACTCGATGATGCCAGTGCCATGGCGGCCAAGGCGGGTGGCAAGGCTGCGGGTATCGTCATTGACGATGCCGCCGTCACGCCGCGCTATGTGGTCGGACTTTGTGCCGACCGGGAACTTCCGATCATCGCAAAGATCGCCAAAGGCTCGCTGAAGAACAAGCTGCTCATCTTGCTGCCGGGAGCGCTGGGGCTCAGCCTCGTCGCGCCGTGGAGCATCACGCCGCTGCTGATGGCTGGTGGAGCGTTTTTGTGCCTGGAGGGCTATCACAAGGTGCTGCACCTCGTCCGTCCCGGTCATCACGACGAGTCCGCTGATGCCTCGACGGCCACCACGGCGGCCGAATTGGAGCAGGAACGCGTTTCGAGCGCCATCCGCACGGATTTCATCCTGTCCGCGGAGATCATGGCCATCACGCTCGCGGCGGTGTCCACCTCCCCGCTGTGGATGCAGGCTTTTGTGCTCGCCGTGGTCGGCCTGGGCATGACGCTGCTGGTTTATGGCGTCGTCGCACTCATCGTGAAGGCGGATGACGCCGGCGTCGCGCTCGCCCGCTCCGGCGCGGGAGCGGTGCGCGTCCTCGGGCGCGCCATCGTGACAGGGATGCCGGTGTTTTTGAAGGTACTCAGCTTTGTCGGCATGATCGCCATGCTGTGGGTCGGCGGCGGCATTCTCATTCATGGCTTGCATGAACTCGGCGTGCATGGGCCGGAGAAAGCGGTGCATCAGGCCGCGGAAGCCTTCGCCGCGCTGCTGCCGTTGCTGCATGGCCTGCTCGCGTGGCTGGGTCAGGCAGGGATCGCGGCGGTGCTCGGCGTGATCGTCGGCGCGGTGGTCGATCCGCTGGTGAAACACGTGCTGGCACCGCTTTGGGCACGTTTTCGGGCAAAGAAGGCCTGAGGCGCTTTGGGGCGGCGGAGGCGTGCGCACCGCGATTTTCGTCAAACGCCGTTCAAATCGTCGCGCGGCAGGTATTCGCGCATTTGGGCGTAGATCGGCGTGAGCGTTTCAATCTCGCAGGTCTTCTCCGTGATCGTGTAGGTCGTCAAAAAGTCCTCGTAGCTGCGCGCACGCCAAAGTCGGCCCGCAGGATCGATCACCAGCGAGTGCCCGACGCCGCCGCGGAACACGCGCGAGCCATCCGTGCCGTCAAAATACGTGCAGGTCCACGGCCGCTCCTCCGGATGCGCCTTCATGAAGGCCTCGATGTCACGCATGCGCGCCTCAAAGTCCGCCGCGCGCGCCTCCAGCGGCAATCGCAGCGTTTGGGCGATCGCCTTGCCCAGCATCGCATCCGCCGGCGAGGTCAAAACGCCGGAAGTGAGTTCACAAACCTCGGTGGGATCATTCATGCGTGCGGGAAGCGAGGGAAAAAGCTGCGGAGGTGTTTCGTCGCGTGTGCAGGCTCGTCAACGTGATCCTGTGCCGCGACGATGCTCCAAAGCACGTTGTTCACGCTTTAGCGTGCTCCCAGCGTGATGACAAAGGGCAGACTTACTCGACGCGCGTGTCCATCCTACTCTTCCTCTTACTCCTACTCCTCCTCGTGCAGGGGAGTAAGAGGAAGAGTAGGAGTAAGAGAAGGATTTGAGGGCGCTTTGACTCGGTTCAACGGGTTGTCACCGATTGCGGCGAAGGTGGTAGCCGATCTCGATCTCCGCCACGCCGGCCACCTGCTGAGGCAACAGCCCGCCGTCGCCGATGCATTCGCCCGTGGCACGCAGGATCACCGCCCAGAGGCCATGACCGTGTTCGGCATCGAGTTGCTGATTCCAAGCCACCCAGCGCTGCATCCGCTCCTCATCAAACGGGGCCGGATAACACCGCATGACCTCCGCATCGCCGAAATCGCGCCGCATTGCCGGAACCTCGTCCTGAGTCATCCGGCGCAGGTGGAGGCGCGGGGTTCGATGAGGATGGATTTCATCAGGATGAAAAGACCGCCAAAGACCATTGCCGACCTCGATTAAGTTTGCTTAAATAATTTCAAGAAAAGTCTGAACACACTGTTTTCCGGACATTAAACATCATGGCACTTCGTGATTCTCAAAAAGACATGCTGGAGCACTCCGCTAAGAAAGTGGAATTGCTGAAGCATTATCTGAACGAGTATCTGCCAGTCATCGGCAATGACCGCTACACAGATATCATTCACTGCTTCGATTTATTTTGCGGAGAAGGTGTATATCCCAATGGAGGCGAAGGCAGCCCGCTGATCTTCGCCCGGCTACTGAGAGGTTGGGCGGTCAGATGTCCCGAAAAGAATTTTATCTTTCACTACAACGACAAGGAAGACGCCAAGGTGGCGAATGTGAAAAGGCACATCGCTGCACTCTCGCCGTTCCCGCCGAACCTTACGATCCGTGACACGGTTCTACCTTTTGATCAGATTCTTCAGATGGTTCGACACAAAGTTGCCGACTTGGGCAAAGAAAAGGCATTTTTGTTCGTCGACCCGTACGGCTACAAAGACATCAAGCCCCAGATCATTCGCGAATTGATGAAGGGCGGCAAAGCCGAGGTGCTGCTGTTTCTTCCCACGCAACAGATGTTCCGCTTTTCAAATAAGGGGACGCCTGAGGCACTATCTGACTTCCTTGAGAGCCTTCATGGCGGACACAGCTTTCCGGTCTGTCAGAGCATTTACGAGTATGTCACTTACATCGTGCGTGGGTTCCGGCAGTTCATGCCTGACAGCTATGTGGACAGCTTCACGATCCGCAAAGATGCCCACACCGCCTTTTGTCTCTTCTTTTTCACCAGCAACCTAAAAGGCGCTGAAAAGATGCTCGAGGCCAAGTGGAAGCTCGACGATCAGCAAGGAGCAGGATGGTCCTACGAGGCATCTTTTGCCCATGACTCGCTGTTCAAGGGTGCCGACACGCACCCGCTCCAAAAGATCATCGAAAGCCGACTTCATTCAGGCCCGCAGAGCAATGCTGCTATCTATGAAGCCACGTTGCGTGCCGGGTATTTGCCCAAACACGCCGTCCAAGTGCTTTCTCAAATGCAGAAAGATGGCCGCATTCGTGTTACCCCGGAAGGAACGCGTGCCGGTGCCTTCTATTTGAACTATGCTGCCACTCACGGTGCCGACACTAGCGAACACCACTCCATCACCATCCACCTAATCTAGCTTTATGGCCGCCAGCTCCATTGAATGGACCGAACTAACTTGGAACCCGACCACCGGATGCGATAAAGTCTCCGCGGGGTGCAAAAACTGCTACGCCGAAGTCATGTCCCGTCGCCTACAAGCGATGGGAGTGCCCAAATATGAAAATGGATTCCGCATCCGCTGCCATGAGGACGCACTCGACATTCCCCGTGGCTGGCGAAAGCCAAGCGTGGTGTTCGTGAACTCCATGAGTGACTTGTTTCATGACAAAGTGCCGCTGAAGTTCATCAAGAAGGTGTTCAAGGTCATGAATGAGTGCCCCCAGCACGTGTTCCAGGTGCTCACAAAGCGTGCGGCCCGCCTCGAAGAGGTCGCATCGGAACTCAATTGGACTCCCAATATCTGGATGGGTGTCAGCGTGGAGAACGAAGCCGTGGCATGGCGGATTGACCATCTGCGCAACGTTCCAGCCACAGTCCGCTTCTTGAGCTGCGAGCCTTTGATTGGGCCCCTGCCAAATCTGAACCTCAGAGGCATTCATTGGGCCATCGTGGGAGGCGAGAGCGGTTTCAACCCACGCCCCATATCGGCTGATTGGGTTCACGAGATTCAGCGGCAGTGTGAAAAGGCAGACGTCGCCTTCTTCTTCAAACAATGGGGCGGAAAGAACAAAAAGGCTGCCGGTCGCGAGTTAAATGGTCGAACCTACGATGCCATGCCAAGTCGGCGCCCCCGTCTCTCTGTTGCCTGAGGTTTCGATGCTCGCAAAGAAGCGGCATTTTACTCTCGTGCGGCTGGCTCGGGATTTTTGACTTCATCAACTACTCTCCAAAAGACAACAAAGCCGAATTCGTTTTGCGTCTGGTCATGGTTTATGCGCGGTGAAGATCTGAAGTGACCCTCGGTCTCGCCGATTTTGATCCTCTGAGCTATGCGGGTCCTAACTTGATCCACAGTAATTTCGCCGATCCCTCTAAAACCCGCTTCTCTTATCGGCAAGACTAGCGAGTCCAAATTCAGCCAGCCAGTTTCATCCGGCATCCACTCATCAAATTGGTTAATCTGACTGTTGTCGATCTTGATCTGTATCATCGCGGTTTTGTTTTGTTGAAATCCAAACCTACAAATAAACTCCGCACGACTCTGAGTCCAATGGACAAACATTTCATCGATTGTCTCTCCGCATCTCGCTTTTTTACGCGCCAGCGGATTGCTCTCACCTCACCCGATACGCCTCCACCTCACCCGATACGTCTCCACGTCACTCGTGAAGGCGAAGGTGTTGGGAAAATTGCCCGCGACCTGCGAGTGGTGGTCGAGGTAGGTGAGGCGGATGTATTGGGCCTCGGTGTCGGGGAAGGAAATCGAGGCACGGGTGGCTTTGGCGAGGGGGAAGACGTGTTTGCCGACATCGCGGAAGGTTTTATCTGTCATCACTCTAGGCAAAGCCACTTTTTCAAAGCTTCGTTGATCTGGTCCATCTGGTCGTTTCGCAGCACGGTGAGACGTCGCATGAACTTCGACAAAGGCAGCGACAGCATGCCCTGAAGGTTGAACGAGCCTTCCTTCATGCCTGGCACATCCATGGGAACGCTGAAGCGGGAGGGATGAGTGGACGTCGTCCGGGGGATGATCATCACCAGCGCAAAGTCATCCGGGGCCAAGGCGGCACTGACGACCAAAACCGGGCGGATCTTCCCGGCCATGCCAAGATCGGCCAGCCAGACTTCGCCGCGGATGGGGTCGGTTTTCATGCGTCGGATTCGCCCGCTTCCAGAACCTCCCATGCCTGAGCCGCTGCGCTGGCCTGATCCTCCTCAGTCCAAAGGCCGTAGTCATCATCAAAGATGACTCCGCTGCTCTTTTGCCGCTGCAAGGCGTGAATCCGGCCTTCGATTTGAAGGAGCTGCTCCACATCAAGCTGATCGAGGGCTTGGTTGATGTCTGCGACAGTGCTCATGCACTGAAAATAGGAGGATCAAGGCATCAAGGCAAGCTAGTAGATCAGGCGACGAGCCTTCTCACCTCACCCGATACGCCTCCACCTCGCTGGTGAAGGCGAAGGTGTTAGGGAAGTTGCCTGCGAGCTGCGCGTGGTGGTCGAGGTAGGTGAGGCGGATGTATTGGGCCTCGGTGTCGGGGAAGGAAATCGAGGCGCGGGTGGCTTGGGCGAGGGGGAAGACGTGTTGGCCGACTTCGCGGAAGGTTTGGCCATCGGTGCTGACGGAGATGGCGACGGTTTTCGTGGAGCCGATCTCGGGCGCGCCGACGAGGATCAAATTCAGCGTGCGCGGCTGCTTGAGATCGATGGTGACGTGCTTCGGGAACTGCTCGGTGTTGCTGGTGGCGTAGCAGTTGGGCGCGAAGGAGGCCCAGGAGCCGTCGGTGAGACCAAAGTCCCAGCCGTAGGTGTTTTTGTCGCTGCTGGTCCAGGCGCAGCCTTTGGCGAAGTTGTCGCCGAGGTCGGGATCGACGGGCCAGTGGGTGTGAAAGGCGGTGGCGGGCAGGCCGTCCTTGTTCATGAGGTTGGCGATGGCGAGCTTGCTCCACGCGAAGCGGGCCCGACGCGGCTGCGGGACCTTCGCGGAGGTGAGCACGACGCTGTCGCCGTCGATTTTGGCCTCGGCGGGCTGGAAAAGGCCGTCGCGACCGGCGATCTCGAAATGCGTGAGCGCTTTGCCATCGCGGGCGGCGAGTCCGCCGGTGGCGTGGGCGAACTTCACCCGGATGGCGGCACCTTCGATGGCATGGCTGGCGTAGAGAGGCCCGTTCGGGTCGATCTCGCTGCGGCCATAGGTTTGGTTCAAAGCCCAGAGTGAGAGGCGGCGGGCGACTTCTTTTTTCTTCGCGGGATGGATGTCCGGGATCTCGCCGATGTCGCTGATGGCGGCCATGCCGGTGTGCGGGATTTTCAGGCACTCGCGCTGTGCCTGCCAGAACTGCGGCAGGATGTCGGCTTCCTCGGTGCCGTATTGCCACGGGGCAATCTGCACGAAGTAGAACGGCAGCTCCGGCTGCTGGAACACGCTGCGCCACGAGGCGAGCAGGGCTTTTTTCTTGTCGGTATAAACAAAACCTTCGGTGTGGTTCGACTCGCCCTGATACCAGATGGCACCGCGGAGGGCGAAGGGCACGAGCGGATGGATCATGGCGTTGTAGAGCGCGGTGGGCGTGCCAGCACCGGCGGTGAGCGTGGCGGGCTGGCCGGGGATGGCGGGCACGGGCTGATTTTTCTCCAAGGCGGTCTTTACGGCCTGCTGCCACTGCGTGACGGCGGCGAGGTGCTTTTCATGCGAGGTGCGATACGCGTCACTGCCGGGAAGTTTCGAGCGGACATCGGCGACGAAGTCCTTCAACTCCGGCACGGCATCAAAGCCTTCGAGGCTCGTCCACGGCTCGATGCGCGTGCCGCCCCAGGCGCTCAAAACGATGCCGACGGGGACTTTGAGCTCCTCGTGCAGCTTCAGGCCAAAATAGTAACCGACGGCGGAAAACGTGGCCGCGCTCGCCGGCGAGCTGCGGGCCCATTTCGCGGGCACATCATCCTGCGGCGTGAGCGCGGTCGTTTTCGGCACCTCGATGAGGCGGAGGTTCGGATGCGTGGTGTTTTGGATGTCAGCCTTCGAGTCTGGCTTCATCTGCATTTCCCACTCCATGTTCGATTGGCCGGAGGCGAGCCACACCTCGCCGATCAGCACGTCCGTGCATTTATGATTTATGATTTGTGACTTATGATTTGAAGAGACGATGAGATCACGCGGTTGGTCGCTCGCGGGCATGGGATCGAGTTTTACCATCCACTTGCCGGCCGCATCGGCCTTCGCGGTCTTCTTTTGCCCTGCGAACTCGACCGTCACCTCTTCCCCCGGCGTGGCCTTTCCCCAAACCGGCACGGCTTTGTCGCGCTGAAGGACCATGTGGTCGGTGAAGATGGAAGGTAGGCGGACTTCGCCGAAGGACGAATCAGGAATGGCGAATGAGGAAACAAACAGGGCGAGGAGGAGCGGTTTCATGATGACCATCGGAGATACCATGAGGCGGCTGAACAACTCAAGCCTCGTGAACGAAAACTCGTTTGCTTCGCGTGCCTCCTTGCCATCATGGGCGCTTCCTTTCTCATGACCTCAGACATCGCCTCCGTCGCCAACTCTCTCGGCATCTCGCCGGATCACCTCAGCTTTTACGGTTGCGACAAGGCAAAGATCAGTCTCGATGCGCTCAAGAGCGGCCAGAAGAAGGGTAAACTGATCCTGGTCTCCGCCATCACGCCGACACCTGCGGGCGAGGGCAAGACCACCGTCTCCATCGGTCTCTCGCAGGGTTTGAAGAAGATCGGCCAGAGCGTGGCCCTCGCGCTGCGTCAGCCTTCGATGGGACCGGTGTTTGGTCGCAAAGGCGGCGCGACGGGTGGTGGAAAAAGCACCGTGCAGCCGGCGCAGTCGATCAACCTGCACTTCACCGGTGACTTCCACGCCATCACGAGCGCGAACAACCTGCTCTCCGCCGTGATCGACAACGAACTCTTCAACGGCACCTGCCGCCTGAAGCCGGACGGCGTGCTGTGGAAGCGTGTCATGGACATGAACGACCGCGCCCTGCGCCAGATGCGCACCAGCGCCGGCAAGCCCACCGAACGCGCGACGGGCTTTGACATCACCGCTGCCTCAGAAGTGATGGCCATCCTCTGCCTCAGCGAATCGCTCGCCGACTTGCGTGCGAGGCTGGAGCGCATCGTGGTGGGCTTCACGCCGGAGGGCGAGCCGGTCTTCGCCAAAGAATTCCGCGTCACCGGAGCGCTGCTGGCGCTGCTGCGCGATGCCTTGAGCCCGAATCTGGTGCAAAGCGTGGAAGGCGTGCCCGCCTTCCTGCACGGCGGTCCGTTTGCGAACATCGCACACGGTTGCAACAGCGTGCTGGCCACTCGCATGGCACTGGCGCATGCCGATTTCGCCGTCACCGAGGCCGGATTCGCCTTCGACCTCGGCGGGGAGAAGTTCATGCACATCAAATGCCGCCAGAGCGGCCTCGCGCCGGAGGCCATCGTGATCGTCGCCACCGTGCGAGCACTGAAAATGCATGGCGGAGCCGCTTTGGACCAGCTCACGCAAACGGACACCGCCGCGCTCTCGCGAGGCCTCGACAACCTCGCCGCGCATCTCGACAGCGCTGCGAAGTTCCAGCGTCCCGTCATCGTGGCGATCAATCGCTTCACCAACGACCACGAAGACGAACTCGCCCTTGTGCATGAGTTCTGCCAGGCCCGCGGCGTGCCCTGCGCCACCGCGAATGTCTTCGGCGAAGGCGGAGACGGTGCGGTGAAGCTCGCCGAGACCGTGCTCGCGGCCTTGCCCAAGGAATCCAAGCCGCTGCCGATGCTCTACGAGGCCACTGAGCCAGTGGAGAAGAAGCTCACCGCCATCGCCACACAGATCTACGGTGCCGACGGCGTGCAGCTCACCGACGAAGCGAAAGCGAAGCTGGTTTTGTTCGCTCGCAGTGGCTTCGACAAACTGCCGCTGTGCATGGCGAAGACGCAGGACTCGCTCTCCGATGATGCCAAGAAGCGTGGCCGCCCGAGCGGTTTCACCATCACCGTGCGTGATTTCGAGATCAGCAACGGCGCCGGTTTCCTCGTGGCTCTCACCGGCACCATGATGCGCATGCCTGCTTTGCCGAAAGTGCCCTCTGCGGAACGCATCCAGGTGAGCGAGAGCGGCGAGATCAGTGGGATCTGAGCAGCTAGGCCGGGCATATCGCTGCTTGCGATTCCGTCAGATGATCCGCATAATTCAGCCATGATGACCACTCACCTTCGGGAGCAGATCGACGCGATGTCCGACGAGGATCGCTTTTTTGTTAGTGCCTATCTCCGTCATCTCAGCCATGACAATGATGCCCAACGCAAGGCAGAGCTCGCGGGCCGGATGAGCCGCATGGAAGAGGGCCGTAAGTTTACCCTCGACCAGCTCAAGGACGTGCATCAGCAGCTGGAACATCAGGGCCTGTGACGTCATGCCTACCGATGATCCAAGGCTCGTGTTGGATGAATCTGTGATGCGATTTGCGCTAGCGGCTACCCCCAAGCTACGCAGAGGTCTCGTGGCCCGGCTTGAGGAGTTGCAGCGCTCCTCCAACGATCCGCCGGATTTTCGCGAGCGAGATGCCGCAGGACGCTGGCTCAGCATCAAGGCGTTCCGCCCCTTCTTGATCACCTACTGGCTCGATAGCCCGGTCAACGAGCTGCGCATCGTCGATGTGGAGGCGCTGGATTGAGTCACTCAGGGAAGATGATCGTGATCACCAGCTCCCAGGCGCGGTTTCGAATGCACCAGATGATGACGGCCACACACAGCAGGATCAGCATGACAAGGTGGATGAGGCAACTACTGCCGCAGCCCATGCCTTCGTCACGCTGGCGGGCGTAGCGAGTGAGGGACTGTTTCAGGTAAGACACGAAGCGGATGCTGGCTTCGGCGGCCGGGATTGCACGCGGCAAATCTTGCCGTGAGGTATTTTCCGCGCCAGAGATGCGCTCTCATGTCTGCCCGCGTTTCTGAATCCTCCGAGCCTGTGTTTGAAGCACGTGGTTTGCGAAAAGTGTATCACACGGGCGAACTGGATGTGGTGGCGCTGGCTGGTGTGGACCTGAGTCTGCATGCCGGCGAGCTAACCGTGCTGCTCGGTGCTTCAGGCAGTGGCAAATCCACGCTGCTGAACATCCTCGGCGGTCTCGACACACCCACCGAGGGCGAGTTGAAATACAAAGGCTGGAATCTCACCGACGGCGATGAGCGCACGCTGACGCTCTTCCGGCGAAACTGCGTGGGCTTCGTGTTTCAGTTCTACAATCTCATCCCTAGCCTCACCGCCCGCGAAAACGTGGCGCTCATCACCGAGATCGCGCCTGACCCGATGAAGCCCGAGGACGCGCTCGACATCCTCGGCCTCAGTCATCGTCTGGATCATTTTCCCAGCCAGCTCAGCGGTGGCGAGCAGCAGCGCGTGGCCATTGCCCGTGCCATTGCGAAGAAACCCGAGGTGCTGCTTTGCGACGAGCCTACCGGCGCCCTCGATGTCACCACCGGCATCACCGTTCTCGAAGCCGTGGAGCGCATCAACCGCGAGCTCGGCACGCTCACCGTCGTCATCACGCACAATGCCGCGATGGCGGAGATGGCCGATCGAGTGCTCTACCTCAGCGATGGTCACATCGTGAAGGAACGGCACAACGAAACCCGCATGCCCGCCTCCGGTTTGAAGTGGTGAACGCGGCAAAGCCCTCCTTGCCGTCGTGAGACCCACGTGCATACTCCGCGCCGCGCACAGCACAGGCTCCTGTAGCTCAGCGGTTAGAGCAGGGAACTCATAATTCCTTGGTCCTCGGTTCAAATCCGGGCGGGAGCACCACCATCACCGCGTCACCACGCCTTGGATGATCTCCTTCGCGTCGGTTTTGAGGATCTCGATGCCGCTGAGCACCGGCTCACCGGCACTTGGGATCAATTCGACGGTCAAAAGCTCGCTGGCGGACACTTTTTCGAAAACTTCGACGGCAGCGCCTTTTCGCGTCGCGGGGTCAAGGGCCTTCAAAACGACCTTGTCGCCGAGTTTGACGTCAAAAACGCGTTTCCCGGCCACATCGCCCTCGAGAGCGGCAAACATGAGCTTCACGGTGAAAGTCGCTGGAGCCGCGTTGGGGGCCTGAACGGGGATTTCGAGCTTCGTGAGGCCGCGCAGACCGCTAGAGAAGATCCATGGCGTGTCGTGACCGGCAATAATAAAACTCTCGGCGTTGTAGGCATACTCGCCGCCGCCTTTGAGATACTGCGGCTTGAAGTTGAGCGGCAGATCGATGCCTGCTCGGCTCGCAGGGCGCGGATAGCCGAGCCAGAGCTTGCCGTGTGCATCGCGTCGATCACCGGGGGCGCCGAGATTCAGCGCCATGTGCTGCACGGGCAGCGTGACGCCATCGGCGCTGTACACGCCCCAGTTCATGCGGTCCTCGCGAGGCTCGAAGACGATCGTGCTGGCGATGGAGAAAAGGCACACGCAGCCGGCGCTGGCCTCCGGGATCATGACGAGGCCGTTGGCGGGGATCGTGTTGATCCAGCAGCCGAGGCGGTGCCCCGCGAAGTGCTCGGTGCCGCTGTCGGTGTCGCGATCATAAAACGCGGTGAACTTCGAGCGGAAGAACATCATGCCCGGCGTGGCCGAAATGGCGCCGCAGTGATGCCCCGGCCGCGCAAACATCCACGCGGTCTCCTCGCCGGTGATCGGATGCTGCCGCGTCTTCTGCTTCCCGGTGTAAAGATCGTAGCTCCACGGCTCCGCGATGATTTCATCGTCCACCACGACGGGGCGATGCCGGTAGTTGCCGTCCTTCGCCCACACCTTGTCACCCTTTGCCGCGTTCAGCACGACGAGACGGCGGCGCTTGAATTCACCGCTCAAAAACTGCTCCCAGTAGTGCCCGTTCGCGTTCGCGCCGCCGAGCACGAGATGGCCGTTTTGATACATCAGCGTCAAAGCACCGCCGCCGATGCCGATCTCACTGCAATCCGTCACATCGACCGGCTTCGCCCAGAGTTGCTTACCCGTTTTCGCATCCACGGCCACCGCCATGCGCATGTCGTTGTTTTTGACGCGATCCTCCGCCAGTTCGCGTTCCTTGCCGGTGAGTTTGGCGAGGGCGCTCTTGTCTTCCTTGAGCATCAAATTCCGCTGCTCCGGCGTGAGCGAGGCGTCGATGAAATACACGCTGCCATCGCCAATCGCCACCGTCGTGTGGGCGATGTGCTTGCCTTGATAACTCCACGCCAGCGTCCCGGTCTTCACATCAAACGCAAAGAGGCGATCCGTGGAAATGGAGGCGCTTTTGCCGCGACGCGCCACTTCGCTGGCCTTCTCGACGCGTTCCGTCTCGGTGCCGTAGAGCAAACCTTCCGCATAGGCGATGTAACCCCACTCCAGGCCCTTTTTCGTGCCAGCGCCGGGGATTTTCAGCGTGCGCACCACCGCGCCGGTGGCCGCGTCGTATTGCAGACACTCATCGCCGAGCAGCATGAAGAAGTGATCGTCGCTCGCCACCATGTTGCCGGGTTCGCGAGCGTTGTACACGCCGGTGCGCATCGCGCCGGGGTTCTTTGTCTCCCACAAGAACTGGCCGTTGTAAGCGTCGTAGGCCATCACGCTGTCGTTGCCTTGCACAAAAAGCCGCCCGTTCGTTGAAATGGGTCCCACCGCGCCGTCGTGACGGTTCACCATCTGCCCCGGACCGGGATCGCCATACCAAAGCACGCTCATGCCGCTTTTGATGCGCGTGTCGTTCGTGCTCGAAGTGTTCGCCGCGTTGCCATACTGATGCGACCACGAGCTCGCACCCGGCAAAGTCGCCCGCGTGAGCATCGTCCAGCCGTCCGCTTTCGTGATCGTGGCCTTTTCTTCGCTCAACTTCGTCTCCGCGAGCCATGCATCGCTCTTCGCATTCGTCGCAAAGCAGAACTTGCCGCCAATCGGCTTCAAATGCCGCGCCACCTCCTTCGGCACGCCGCCGGGCTCACCGACGATCAAGTTCGCGAAGTAACTCGAATACGGAATCATCGCGAGGTCGAGGTGATCGAGCGTGATGCGTGAGCCGTAGAGGCCGGTTTGAAGCAAATTTTGCCTTCCAGCGGCCACTTTGGCCTCATCCGAGTTCACACCGAAAACGACGAGTTCGCTCTGTTTGGCGAGTTCGTAGGCCAGAGAGCCGTCATCGCCCAAAACGAGGCAAAAACCTTTCTGGATGCCGGTTTGCTTCAAGATGGCTTTCGCCTCTTCACCCTTGCTCGAAATGAAATTCGAGGCCGCCAAGGTCGGTGAACCTTCTTTTTCACCAAACACATGCACGCGACCTTTTGTCGTGCTCACGACGAGATGACCGTCGGAGACCGCCAAACCGCGTGCTTCGCCTTCCACCGCCAGTTTGGCGGTGATTTGGCCTTTTTCGGTGTCGATCACGATCACCTCATCGTTGCCACCGGCGATCAAATGCTTGCCCGCGAGGATCAGCGCCGATTGATGCGGCGATTCGAGTGTCCAGCGCACGCCCACATCGGCTGCGATGGCGAGGTCAGCCTTGTGCTTGGCGCTTTCGTCCTGCTTTGCTTTGTAGGCGGCACGCAGCGGCTCGTATCTCGCCGCGATGGTCGCCAGCTCAGTGATCAAGGCTTGATCGCCCGGTGCCTTGCGTGCGGCGGCTTCAGCGGCTTGCAGCTTCTTCGCTTCGGCGAGAGCGGGATGCTTTTTCAAGTCGGCGCTGATCTTCGCGATAGCCATTTCGTGTCCGTGACGGATGCGCGTGCCGTCCGCATGCTTGAGGCGATCCACCGCCGTGATCGTTTTGCCATTCGCCATGTAGCCCATGTCGCCAGCGAGCGTCATCTGCGTGCCTGCGAACCAACCGAAGCCGCTTTTCTGCTTCTGCTGATCCAGCGCGAGGATGTGATGCTCGCCCACCGAGTAAATCTGATCATCCGCGAGGAAAGCCTGCGTGCCGCCGATCTGCCCGCCGGCATCGCCACGCCATCCCGGCTCCGGTTTCGCGATGTACTCGCCCGTTTTGCGATCAAACGACGCCGCGAGCGAACGTCCCGACGGCACAAACAGGATGTCCTTCGTCGCGAGTAGATAACCCTGCGGCGAAAGATCATTCCGACCCGCGTCCTTCTCTGAAATGGCGTCGTTCTTCCAGATCACCTTCCCCGTCGCGGCCTCGACGGCATACAGATAGACTTTCTCATGCGGAAACACGCCCGCGCCGAAATACGCGATGCCGCCATCCACCAAGATGCCCGTCCGCACCGGCCAGCGCGACACCATGCGCCCGCGAGCAAGGATGCGCTCGTCATGCGGCCCCGCGCGGAGCTTCCACACCACCTTGCCGCTCGCCGCGTCGAGGCAATACGCGTAGCCATCATCCGAGCCGACATACACCTTCCCCTCCGCGATCATCGGCGCGAGCCGCACCGGCGCATTCGTGAAAAACGACCACACCTCTTTGCCTGTGGCCAACTCACGGCAAATCACCCGCCCATCCACCGACGAACCGAAGAACACGCGCCCGCCGCTGATCGCCACATGAAACACATCGTCAAAGCGGATGCGGTTGAAGAGCTCATGCCCCTCGATCACCCGCCCATCCTCGCCCGCCCAAGCCATCTGCGGCGCTGACGGCGAGGTGAAGGTCCACGCGGGCTTCAGCGTGCTCGGAAGACTCTCCGTCGTCGCTCCGACACGCGAGGCATCGTGCAGGTAGGTGGGCCATTCCGCGTGAGCGGCAGAGAGAGCGAGGAGGAGCAGGAGCGGGCGCATGGTTGGATAGGATCGGTCTGATCGGACGGATCAGACCGATCTGTCGGATCAAAACGTGTGTGGCGGGCGTATTGTGCGGGCTCACATGATTCGACCGTTTTTAATTCTGCTCTTCGCCGCCACCTCCGCCATTGCCTGTTCGGTGCCGGTGTTTCGGTATGCGTTGGAGCATTGGGAGGCGGACGCGTATCGTGTGACGGCTCCGGCGGGTGCGAAATTGCCGGAAAATTATGTCGTCACGACCAGCACGGAGCCGAAGATCGAGCTGCGGCAGCCGAAGTCGGCACGGAATGACGCGGTGATTTGGTCTGCGCCGTTTTCGGAGGCGAATGTGGCTGTGCTGGTCCATTCGCCTGCGCGGAAGCAGATCGCCGAGCGGCTGCGTGAGGGCGAAAGCGCGGTGTGGGTGTATTTGGCGAGTGGCGATGCCACCAAGGATGCCGAGGCGCTGAAGGCGCTCGAAGAACGCCTCGACTACCTCGGTGGCGTGATGAACCTGCCGAAGCTCGACGACCAGGACATCAAGAACGGGCTCGTCTCGATCCCCGGCGATGGTTTGCGGCTCGCTTTCTCCGTGGTGAAGGTGAAGCGCGATGATCCGGCGGAGGCGGCCTTTGTCGCGATGCTGCTCGCGAGCGAGGAAGACCTGCGCGGCTTCAGTGAGCCGATGGCGTTTCCGATTTTCGGCCAGGGGCGTGCGCTTTATGCGCTCGTCGGCAAAGGCATCCGGCCGGAGACGATCGACGAGGCGGCGCAGTTTTTGATCGGCTCGTGCTCCTGCCAGGTGAAGGAGCAAAACCCCGGCATGGACATCGCGATGGCCGTCGATTGGCGGCAGATGGTGAAGGATCAGGCCACACCGGGCCAAAATCTGCCGGAACTCAGCGCCGTGGCCGATTTGCTGCCGCAGACAGCGACGATTACCGCTGCTCCACCGGATGCTAAATCGAACTCGTGGAGTTGGATCGCGGCCGGCCTCCTCGTGATCGGTGGGTGCCTGTGGCTCCTGAAAAGCCGCCGGTCGTGAGGGTTTGCGGTTGCTGATGTTTCACGCTGCGACAAGCTCAACTCCCCACCGATGCCCCACCCATCCGAACCAGCTTGGTATGTTGTTCACTCGCGCCCAAAGTGCGAGCACATCGCCGCAGGCTTGATGGCGGGGCTGGAGGGCGTGCAGACTTACTGCCCGCGCATTCGCTTTCAGAGGAGCACGCGGCGCGGCAAGGTGTGGTTCGTGGAGGCGCTGTTCCCGAGCTACTTTTTCGCCCGCTTCAATCCCACGGAGATGCTTCGCGCCGTGAAGCATTCGCAGAGTGTCATCCGCGTCGTTGGATTTGGTGAAAGCCTCGCCCGTGTGGACGATGGGGTGATCGAGCAGATCAAAGCGGAGATGGCCGACGCGGATGTGTGCGTGGTGGAGGTGGGCATTGAGGTGGGTGACATCGTCGAGCTCACCGAGGGACCCATGCGTGGCCTCAAAGGCATCGTGAACGCCAAACTGAGCGGTGCGGACCGCGTTCGCGTGCTGCTGGAGTTCCTCGGCCGTGAAAACGCGGTGGAGGTGCCGGCCTCGAAGCTGCTCACGGAGCATCAGCCGCGGGTTTTGGTCTCGAAAAAGCAGGCGTGAAGGCTGCGGAGCCGCCTCCGCCGTTGCACAGCGCCGCGGATGCACTACCTCCTCCGCCCCCATGCTTACCCTCCGCAACGTCACCAAGACCTTCAACGCCCGCACGCTCTTCAGCGGTGCGAACATGACGATCAACCACGGCGACCGCGTCGCCCTCGTCGGGCCGAACGGAGCGGGCAAATCAACGTTGTTCTCGCTCATTTTGAAGAATGACACCGCCGATGCGGGTGAGGTGACACGTGACGAGTGGACCACGGTCGGCTTCCTGCCGCAGGAATGCGAACCGGTGGGCGAGGAGACCGTTTTGGAGGTCTCCACCGGCAAGGCGGGCGAAATCGAGCGCCTGGAGAAGGAACTCAGCGCCTACGAGGCTGCGGGTGATGTCTCCAGCCCGGAATACTTCGAGACACATGCCAAGCACGATGCCCTCCAGGACCCACAGGCCGAGGCGAAGGCCAAACGCATCCTCAAAGGCCTCGGTTACCTCGACACGGACTTTGACCGGCCCGCCCGCGAGTTCAGCGGAGGCTGGATCATGCGTGCGCACATGGCGCGGCTGCTGGTGATGGAGCCCGATCTGCTCCTGCTGGATGAGCCGACGAACCACCTCGACCTCATGTCGCTCATGTGGTTCCGCAATTATTTGAAGAACTACCCCGGAGCCATCCTCATGATCTCGCATGACCGCGACTTCATGGATGAGCTGGTGCAAAACGTGTACGAGATCGAGGAGAGCAAGCTCATCGAATACCAAGGGAATTACAGCGACTACCTGCGCCAGCGGGAGGAGAATTACGAGCGTGCGATGGTGACCTGGAAGAACCAGCAGAAGGAAATCGAGGCGATGCAGGAGTTTATTGATCGCTTCCGCTCCGTGGCCTCCAAGGCCTCGCAGGCGCAGAGCCGTGAGCGTCAGCTCGAAAAGATGGATAAGCTCGATAAGCCACGCCCGCTGCGCAAAGGCTTCCGTTTCAACTTCCCGCAGCCGCAGCGCAGCGGCCAGCGCCTCGTCGCCCTGAACAACATTGACCAGGCCTACGGCACCAAGCAGGTGTACAAAGGCCTCGACCTCGAGGTCGAGCGTGGAGAGCGCACCGTGCTCGTCGGCCCGAACGGCGCGGGCAAATCCACGCTCATCAAGCTCCTTGCTGGCGAGATCCCCTTCCAGAAAGGCGAGCGCAAGCTCGGCACGAACCTCAAGCTCGGCTACTTCTCGCAGCACCGTGCGGACACGCTCGATCCGGATTGCAGCGTGCTGGACGAGTTGAAGCGTGTCTCACCCGAAATCCGCGAAGACGAGGCCCGCAGCATCCTCGGCAGCTTTCTCTTCAAACGCGAGGACGTGCACAAGAAGTGCAAGGTGCTCTCCGGTGGTGAAAAGAGTCGCCTGAACCTCGTGAAGTTCCTCGTCGATCCGCCGAACCTGCTGCTCATGGATGAGCCCACGACGCATTTGGACATCTGGGCCATTGAAGGCCTCATCTTGGCGTTGCAGAAGTTTGAAGGCACCCTCGTCTTCATCAGCCATGACGTGCATTTCATCCGCAGCCTCGCCACGAAGGTCATCCACATCAACAACGGCACCCTGACGACCTACACTGGCGATTACGACTACTACCTCGAAAAAACCGGCGCTGAGGAAAACGCCCGTGCGGCGGTGATCGCGGGGTGATTCTGCCGCGTTAGCTTGCGGCATGTCCAAAGTGTCTCAGATTCCAGTTCCGTGGCCCGGGCCGGACTTCACGGTCACGTTCAGGCCTTTCATGCTCAAAACATTGTTGCTGTTGAGCGTGACCCTTGGTTTTGTGGTTCTTGGAACTATGGCAGGAGTTTCCAAGGGAGATGTAGCAGTCATCGTTGGAGTGGTTTTCTTTGCGGTTTGCGCACTCGTTTTCGTTGTTCAACTGCATCCCCAGGCAAGCTACCTGACGCTGAAAAGCGACGGCTTGGTTTGCTGCAGTTTATTCCGGAAGTTCGAGGTGAAGTGGGAGGAGGTGCAGGGGTTTACCGCTCGTCCGATTGGGCATATTACCATGGTCTTGTTTGATTATTCGCCTGGATATGATCGACAACTCAAGGGTCGACAGGTGGCCAAAGCGATCGCCGGCTACGAAGGAGCCCTGCCCGACACTTATGGCTTCAAAGCCTCCGAACTCGCGGGCATCTTGAACCAACTTCGGGATCAGCATATCGCTTCTCGGCCAAGTGCAGCGGCACCCTGATTCTTTGCTTGAGTGAGCAGGCGCAGGTCGTTTAGGCTTTTCTCATGACTCCGCCCAATCTCTCTCGCCGTCACTTTGGCATTCTCTCTCTTGCTGCGATGCTGCAAACGCAGATCGAAGCCGCTGACAAGGCTGCGGGAGGCAAGGTGAAGCATTCGGCGTGCAAGTGGTGCTACAAGGAGATCCCGTTGGAGGACTTCTGCCTCGCGGCGAAGGAGATCGGTCTCGAATCCGTCGAGCTGCTTGATCCGAAGGATTTTACCACGGTGAAGAAACATGGTCTGCACTGCGCCATGGTGAGCTTTCCCACCATCGAAGGACCCGGCGGCGTGAAGATCGGCCCGATTCCGAAGGGCTGGAACCGCATCGAGCATCACGACCTGCTCGTGCAGGCTTATGAGCCGCTTTTGAAGGAGTCCGCCGAGGCGGGGTTCAAGCAGGTCATCTGCTTCAGCGGCAATCGCGAGGGCCTGAGCGATGAGCAAGGCCTCGAAAACTGCGCCAAGGGCCTCCAGCGCTTGCTTCCGCTCTGCGAGAAGCTGGGCGTCACGCTGGTGATGGAGCTGCTGAACAGCAAAGTGAACCACCCGGACTACATGTGCGATCACAGCGCCTGGGGTGTCGCTCTGTGCAAAAAGCTCGGTTCACCGCATTTCAAGCTGCTCTACGACATCTACCACATGCAGATCATGGAGGGCGATGTCATCGCCACCATTCAGCGTGATCACGAATTCTTCGCTCATTACCACACCGGCGGCGTGCCTGGACGTGCGGAGATCGATGAAACGCAGGAGCTGAATTACCCCGCCATCATCAAGGCCATTCAGGAGACTGGTTACACCGGTTATCTCGGCCAGGAATTCATTCCGAAGCGTCCTGACAAGCTCGCCTCGCTCAAGCAGGGCGTGCAGATTTGCTCTGTGTCATGAAGGCTCTCCGTGCCTGCTTGTTGGCCGTGCTGCCGTGCCTGGCGTCTGCCCAGCCGAGCATCTCAGGCATCTGGCTGATGGGTCAGTCGTTGTGTGATGGTTCGGAATCCTTGCCTGTCGTGAGCGTGAAGGATTCGGGCTGGGGAAATGTGATGTTTCAGCGTGGCGTGAGGACATGGCTGGCGGGCGAACATGCCGCCACGCCAGAGAATCGTGCGGCGGAGCTGTTTCGATGGGTGCCATTGAAAGCGACGGTCAATGGCGGGCTCGGCGAGACGGTGGCGAATGGGCTGGCGGATCATTGGAAGGCTGCCCTCGCGGGCTTCGACAAGGCGCGGGCTACCCAGGAAGGGCCGTCTTTTCTCGTGGCGTGTGCCGGGCAGGGCGGGAGGCAGATTCAGGAGCTTTCGAGGGCGGATTTATCCGTCGATGAACGCACGCCAGAGTCGCGGAGGCATGGTGGTGGGTATTACAAAACGAGTTTGGATGATGCGAAGCGTGCGATGCAGCAGGCCAAGGCCGCTGGCGGGAGCTTTCGCATTGAGGCGCTCTACTGGATGCAGGGCGAAGGCAATGGCGGGCCGACGGGTGGCATCGTGCCGACACGTTGGGAAGCAGAGCTGCCGCGTGCGAAAGGCCTGGCGTGGTATCGCGATCAGCTCATCGCGTATCGCAGGCAGTGGTCGGCCGATTTGGGAGCGATCACGGGTCAGCCTGAGGAGCTGCCGATGTTCACTTACCAGACGCTCGGCCCAGCAGGAGACGCTCAACTCATGGCAGCGGATGCGGACAGGGCGATCTACCTCGTGGGACCACATTACGCGGTGCCGAGTGCGATCCACAGTGTGTATCCACCAGGTCGTCATGGGGATGCGATCCATCTCTCCGCGGATGGGGAACGATGGTGGGGTGAGCAGGTGGGAAAGGTGATGCACCGCGTGCTGCATGAAAAAGAGGCCTGGCAGCCGTTGCGGCCGCGCAAAGCAGTGCTCGAGGCGGGTCGCGAAAGCATCGTGATCGAGTTCACCGTGCCGCGACCGCCGTTGGTGTTCGATACGAGC
>CALSBJ010000048.1:0-50892 GCA_943373155.1 Akkermansia muciniphila
GGCTGATACCGATATTGAGTTCGTTCGTTACACGGACACCGGCGCAGGGCAGGATGTGATCGTGAAAGGCTCGTCACAGATCAACGTGGATCGCACCAATATCCAAGGCTACTACACCCGCACCACCGGCACCGTCACCGCCATTATTCCTGAGGGCCATGGCTACCAGGTTGGTCAATCTGTCTCGGTGACGACGGCCACTGGGGCCACTGTCAATGCCTTTAATCTTACTGGTGTAACCGCTAACAGCATCACCTACACGGACGGCACCGCCTCCTCGACCGGCTTCTTTGCGGTGCAGCAAAACAGCGGTTCCAATAAGATGATCACCTTCAACAACCTGAGCGTCGGCTCCGAAATTCTCAGTGTTACGGGTGGCAACGGCTACGGTGTGGCCATCGGCGGCACCACCACGTTGCTCGGCAACGCCTTCTTCAACAACAGCACTGAGTTCGTCATCGGCGGTGCTCAGGGTGCCAATGGCGTGGATAACTCCGTCACCACAGACGGCGGCCAGGTGCTCATCAACAAAATCAACGCTGGCACCCTCTGGGTCCACTCCAAGAACAACAATCTCACCGGACCGACCTACATCAACGCCGGTTTGCTTGCCTTTGGTAATCGGGCTCTCGGTAACACTACAGCGACGCTCGGCACTGGGAATATCTTTGTGAACCCAGGAGCTGCGATACAGGTGCGTGCGACCAGCAATATCAACACCGGACTTGGACAACAAGTCGTTCTCACGGGCACTCCATATTCTCCGGCTGTCTTCCGTGCGAATGCTGGCTTCACGCAAGCCAACTACTCTTCCATGATCGCTTCCGGTGCATCAAACTCGAATCAGGTGGCGTATTTGGCGATGGAAGCTACTCCCGCTGCGGCAAACTTGGATATGAGTGCCATTGGAAATGGTCGTCTTTTCCTGGGATCGATATCCGCTGATCGCACTTATGGCGGTGCGGCCACAGGATCGGCCCTGACCCCTGGTCTTGCCAATCTCCCCAACAGCGTGGTGGGCGGTACCAGCACTAACAGGGTTTACCGCCTCGGTGGCGGTGACGGCACTGCTCGCACTACAATCATCAACCTGACTGCCGCAGGAGCAGGCTTGAACGATGTCGGTGGTGCAACGGATGTTCTCATTGGATCCTTAGCCACCTTGGGCTTGACCAATTACAACACCGGCTTCGTTTACTTCCAGGATCAGAATACCTACACCGGCCAAACCGTCGTCTCCCGTGGTCTTACCCTGCGCTTCAACACCGCCATGGCTGCCGCCAACGCCGCCGGCCCCCTCGGTGCCAATGCTTCCTCCCGCATCGATATTTACGGCGGCCTCCGCTTCGAGGGCACGGGTAACATCTTCCAGAATGGCAGCACCACGAATCACTTCTACAGTGACATCCGCCTGCATCCCGGCAGTGCCCTGACATTCCAGGACATGACCGCTACGGGCGGCGGAGCCAACCGCTGGGGTGACGCCGTTGGTGTCAACTTGGACGGTGCGGCGATTGTTGCCGAAGCCACCGACAATGCGAATGACAATACAGAGACGATCGGTTCCGTGATGTTTGACCGTGGCTCCCGCATTCATCTGCAGTCTCAAAATAATGGCGATGCCTTCCTCACGGCAGCTTCTGTCAGCCGTGCCGCCGCTAGCTCTGGTGCTGGAACCGGCCGCGGTACCTTGGTCTTCACTCCGACTAACACAGCTCAGTTCGGCTCAGCTGCCGTTTCTGGCTCGCCCCAGACCCAGTTCCGCTCTACCGCAGCCATCACCCCTTCCGCCACCTCGGCGGTGGTAGGCATGCTGCCCGGCTACTACATGGAGAGCAATGGCAACCGCTTCGTGAAGAACGGTGCGAATGGCATCACGCCTGTCGTGGATGGTGACATGGTCGCCATGCCGACCGGAGCCGGATTGGGCACCGAAGTGGTTAATGTGACGGCGAACGTCACCATGGGTAGCTTTGAAACCAGCATCTTCGCCCTACGTGGTGGTGCTTTCACCCTGAGCAGCCCCACCGGTGCAAATAACGATGCTACCATCACCCTAACAGGCAGCGGTCCTGACGTGGGTGGCGTAGCCAGCTTTGGTGCTTTCGTCATCAATCCAAATCTCAAGTTTGGTGCGACGGGTACGAACGAGGCTCTTTTCTACACAGGTAGCACACTGACGGTAAACGGAAACATCACCGCTGGAAGCATCACCAAGTTTGGCACCGGAGGCACCCTCGTCATCGGCAACGATCAGAGCGATGCTGCACGCGGCACCGGCAATGGCTACCAGGGTGGTTGGGTGGTCAATGAAGGCAACCTTCAGTTCAACCAATTCGGCTCCGCAGGCAATGCCCACGCCAACAATACCATCGTCCTCAACGCTGCCCAGGCGGGTTCAGCCCAGCTCAACCTCCGCGCTCAGCCTGCTGATACCCTCCTCAACTACACCTACACCTCCGGCCGCATCATTGCTGTGGACAACGCCACCATCGACTGGGATCCGAATGCGGATGATCGCGTCCACACCATCGCGGATGTCGAAATCCAGCAAAGCGGCGGTATTGGTAACGCTACGGCCAACGGTACGGTGGATGCCCAACTCCGCATTGCCAACAATCGTAATCGTTCCATCCTAGCTGCTGGCACGCTTACCGTGACCAATAATGCCATCCTCAACGTGGACACCACGGCTGCGGCCAACCCGTTTACCGCTTATGGCGGTAATGGCACCTACCTTACTAATGGTCTTAGCTCCGGCTTCTCCGTGGCCTCCCTCGTCGGCAGCAATCGCCTTACCAAGTGGGGGGACGGCACCCTTTACATCCGTGGTGATAGCTCCAGCACCTTCTCTGGCCCAGTGGTCATCGATCAGGGGGCTGTCCACGTCACCCACAACGGTTCCCTTGGAACTGGGGCGGTCACAGTGAACCGTTATGGGGTGCTCGACATCGGCGTGGCAAACTACACTGCGACGAATTCCGGCATCACCTACAATGAAGGCTCTATCGAACGCTGGAGCGTGAACAACGCCCGTGTCGGCACTCTCAACCTTGGCAAAGGCACGCTCCAGGTGGCGGCTAACCAACCCACCACCAGCGTCGCCGTGACTCTTGATGGTGGCGGCATCGAAGCCTTCCTGAGAAATGACGACCTCAATGGGGCTCAGGGCGGTGGTGGTGTGATGCGCATCCTCAATCCGAATGTCTCCTTCACCTTGTCCTCCAATTCCTTCATCGGAACCCAGTATTACCTCGGAGCTAACGGCCTCGATAATGGCAAGCAGGCCATGGATAATATGTCACTCACGGAATATACCGCCTCCGGTGCCATCCTCGAAGTCCAAGGCGTCATCAGTGGCTCCGGCGGTCTCACCAAGGTGGGCTACGACACGGTCATTCTCTCCGGTAGCAACACCTATGCTGGCACCACTCGTGTGGAAGGCGGCAGATTGCTCTTGGGCAAGGACGACGCCCTGCCAACCACCACTACTCTCACCACGACCGCTAATGGCGTTCTTGACCTCAACGGCCAAGATCAGACTGTTGGCACACTGACTAATCCAGGGACGCCTGCAGCCGGTGTGAACAGCACCAGTGGCTTCGTCACCAATGCGGCTACCACCGTGAAGACCCTCACCACCGGCAACGGCGTAACCACCAATTACACCTACTCGGGCGTCATCCAGCACAATGTGGCCCTCACCAAAACCGGCGCCGCCACGATGACCCTCAATAATGCCAACACCTACATCGGCAACACGGTCATTACGGGGGGCACTTTGGCCCTCGGTGCGACTGGCAGCATCAATGACTCCCCATGGGTCAATGTGCAGGGAGCTGCCTCGGTGCTTGATGTGAATCGCGGTGGCGCAGGCTACTCTTTCGACGGCAAGGTCAGCGGCGGTGGCATTGATGGCGTCGGCACCACTTACGCCACGGTAGCCAATGCCGCCAAGATCAACGGCAACCTGACGATCACCGACCACATCGCCGAAATCTCCGGCCAGGGCACGCTGGCTCCAGGTGCGTCCAGCAATCTGGCGAACATCGCCACCGCCGGTGATGCGCTGGGCCACATTTACACCAGCGGCAATCTGACCATCAACGGACCGCTCGTCGGCACGGCCAGCACCGCTGTGGACCGCCTCGCACTTCAGATCACCACCGCGACGGTCAATGCCACCACTCTTCCTGGCACGTTTGACTACACTGCTGGATGGCTCACCTCGAATGCGGCTGACTACCTCACCTCCACCGCTGCTTCCGGCAGCCTCGCTGGGCATGATTACATCAATGTTGGCGGTGCCCTCACTCTCAACCAGTATGGCCGTGTGACCGTGAGCAACCTCGGCGCTGGCTCCTACGCTGGCGGTGATGTCTTCAACCTCCTCGACTGGACCAGCCTCACCAACAACGGTTTCACCGTCAACGGCACCCAGTATGACGGCTCCGGCGACGCTGGCTTCGACCTCGATCTGCCCACCCTGTCTGCGGGTATGCTCTGGGACACCAGCCTCTTCCTGACCCACGGCGTGGTCTTCGTGGTGCCCGAGCCTTCTCGTGCGATGCTGCTGCTCTTTGGCCTCCTCGGCCTCATGATGCGCCGCCGCCGCCAGGCAGTCTAACCGGGGCAGTCAAGCCTAGTCAAACCAAAGCGGCATCCGGGAAACTGGATGCCGTTTCTTCGTTCCAAGGTGCTTGGTTCATCCGTAACTGCGCCTTGCACCAACTCGCTGCCTCGTTAAGAGCATTCGTCCCTGAATAAAGCAGGGCTTCAGGAGTCACCCTGGAGAATTCACATGTCAGATCACAAGCATGCTTCCAATTGGACCCTCGCCCTCGTGGCCCTGGGTGTTGTCTTTGGCGATATCGGCACCAGTCCGCTCTACGCCCTCCGTGAAAGCCTCAATCACGCCAAGCCCGCGCCTGGGGTGCCTTTGGATGTCCTCGGGCCTCTCTCGCTGATGTTCTGGTCTCTCCTCGTGATGGTCTGCTTCAAGTATTTGGGCTTCATCACTCGGGCTACCAACCAAGGGGAAGGCGGAATGTTCGCCCTCCTGACCCTTTTCCGCACCGCCAAGTGGGCCTTCAAGCCACAGACGACGGCTGGGGTGGTTCTCAGCGGTATTTTCGGAGCTTGCCTGCTCTATGGGGATGGGATGATCACCCCCGCCATTTCGGTGCTCTCGGCGGTGGAAGGTCTCGCATTGCTCGATGCGCAACTCGGCACAGGACTGGCGAATTACGTCGTCCCCATTGCTGCGGTCATCATCTTTGGCCTCTTCCTCGTGCAGAAGAACGGCACCGCCCGCATCGGCGTGGCCTTCGGGCCGATCATGGTGCTGTGGTTCCTTACCCTGGCCGTGCTGGGCATCATCAATATCAGTGCTTATCCCGGTGTATTCGCCGCTTTGTTACCGCATCATGGCGTCAATTTCCTCCTGCATCACGGCCACGAGAGCTTCGTCCTCATGGGCCTCGTTTTGCTCGCCGTCACTGGCTGCGAGGCCATGTATGCGGACATTGGCCACTTCGGGCGGCCACCTCTGGTGAAAAGCTGGTTCGTCATCGTGCTTCCGGCCTTGTTGCTCAATTACCTTGGTCAAGGGGCTCTCGTTCTCTCGGATGTATCCGCCTCGCTGAAGCCTGGCTTTCACCACTTCTTCAGCCTCGTGCCAAAGCCGGCCCTTATCCCGGTCATCCTGCTCGCTACCGCCGCCACCATCATCGCCTCCCAGGCCATGATTACTGGCGTGTATTCCCTCACCCAGCAGGCCGTGCAGCTCGGCTACCTGCCGCGCCTCAAGATCATCCATACAAACCCCGACGTACGCGGCCAGATCTACATGCCGCAGGTGAACTACATGCTCATGCTCGCCTGCTTGGCGCTGGTCTTTAACTTCAAATCCTCCACAAATCTCGCCGCCGCCTACGGCCTCTCCGTGGCGCTGGACATGACCTTTACCAGCATCCTCTTCTTTCTCGTGGCCCGCCATGTGTGGAAATGGCCTTTCTGGAAAGCCGCGCTTCCCACCTGCATCTTCCTCATCTTCGAGCTCGGCTACGTCTCCGGCAGCCTGCTGAAGTTTGTGGATGGCGCTTGGTTCCCACTCGCTGTTGGTCTCGCCATGTGGATCATCATGAAGACGTGGATGGATGGCCGTCGCGTGCTCTTTCAGGCCATGCAGCGTGGCCGACTGCCTGTCAGCTACCTCGTCGATGAGATCAAAAAAGACCGCATCATTCGGGTGCCTGGCACCGCCGTCTTCATGTCTGCCTCCGCAGATGGCCTCCCACTGGCCCTGCTGCATCATTTGAAGCACAACAAGGCCCTCCACCATCAGGTGGTGCTGCTCACCGTCCGATTCGAGGAAAAGCCCCATGTGGCCGCCGTCGAGCGCTTTCAGATCGAGGAGTTTCACGACGAATTCTTCCGCGTCGTGCTCCACTACGGCTTCTCCGAATCCCCCAACGTCTTCGAAGACCTTTGCCAGGCCTTGGAGAGCAAGGGCAAGGTCAAACGAGCCGGTATTACCTTCTACCAAAGCCGCGAAGTACTCCTCACCAACGGCCCTGGCAAAATGGCCCGCTGGCGGAAAAATCTCTTCGTCCTCCTTTCCCGCCTCTCCCGCCCAGCCACCGGCTACTTCGACCTCCCTCCGCGCCAAGTCATCGAGCTCGGCATTCAGCTCGAAGTGTGATCACGGCTATAATCGATTGAGGATAATCATCAAAAGGGCCGGTAGGAACATGATCGTCTCGATCAACCCCACAACGAAGCACCAAACCGCCAATCCTCGTCCGACCAGCTTGGAGTTGGCAGCATCAATTTGAATCAAAGCCCTCCAGCCAACGAGCCAGGCGTAAACTCCAAAAGGTGGCGCAAACGTCCCGGCAAACCCCAGTGCCAGCCGACGGCTCAGAGCGGTCTGTTCACTCAGGTGCTGGGCTTCGTCATTCCGCATTCGCTATTTTCAACCAAGCACGCCCTTCACCACGTGCCCATGCACATCCGTGAGTCGGTAACGCCTTCCTTGGAACTTATACGTCAGTCGCTCGTGGTCGATGCCTAGCAGGTGCATTAGCGTCGCGTGAAAATCGTGAATGTGGAGACCGTTGGCAGACACGTTGTAGCCAAACTCATCCGTCTCGCCATACACGCTGCCCGCTTTGATCCCACCACCTGCCATCCAGGCACTGAAACAGCGTGGATGATGATCCCGGCCGAAGTTCGCGCTGATCTTCCCTTGGCAGTAATTCGTACGGCCAAATTCACCACCCCACACGACGAGCGTGTCATCGAGAAGACCCCGCTGCTTTAGATCCTTCACCAGCGCGGCCGAGGCTTGATCAGTCTCCTTGCATAGCTTCGGAAGCGCTCCCGGCAGGCCGCCATGGTGATCCCAATCCTGATGGTAGAGCTGAATGAAGCGCACGCCCCGTTCCGCCATGCGCCGGGCTTGCAGGCAGTTCGCCGCAAAGGTCCCCGGCGTCCTCACATCCGGCCCGTAACTGTCCAGAACATGCGGAGGTTCATCGGAAAGGTCCGTCGCCTCCGGAATGCTGCTCTGCATGCGATAGGCCATCTCATAGTGATCGATGCGATTCTGAATTTCCGCATCTGGCGTGCCTGCGAGCTGATGCTCATGTAGCTCCTTCAGCCGGTCCAGCATCAGCCGACGGCTCTTATCATCCACACCTTCGGGATTGCCCAAGTAGAGTACCGGGTCCTTCGCCGCCCGGAAAAGCACGCCTTGATGCTTTGTCGGTAAAAAACCGCTACCCCACAGATGCGCTCCGAGCGGCTGACCACCTTTGCCCTTCGTGATCAGCACCACAAAAGACGGCAAATTCGCATTCTCCGCCCCCAGCCCATAGCTCAGCCACGATCCCATGCTCGGCCTGCCTGCGATCTGCGAACCCGTCTGAAAAAACGTCACCCCAGGGCCGTGATTGATGCTCTCCGTGAACATCGAACGCACCACGCACAGATCATTCGCGATGCTCGCCGTGTGCGGCAGCAGCTCGCTGAAAGTCGCGCCCGCCTGACCATGCTGCGTGAACTTGAATGGCGAGCCCACCATTGGAATCGATGATTGATTGCCCGACATGCCCGTCAGCCTCTGAGCACCCCGCACCGAATCCGGAAGCTGCTCCCCGTGCCGCTTGTTCAGCAGCGGTTTGTAATCAAACAGGTCCAGATGCGATGGTCCGCCTGACATGAAAAGGTAGATGATCCGCTTCGCCTTCGCGAAATGATGCGTCCCACCCAAAACACCGCGATCCACTGCCACCGGAGCCGCGCCTGCTGATTCCCTCGCCAGCATCTCATTCAGCGCCAGGCCGCCCAGCCCGAGTCCAAAGCGGTTCAGCAGCGTGCGGCGGTGGAGCAGGGAAGCGTTCAAGAGGGTAGGGAGTGGAAGGTCAGGCTGACTTACGAAGGGTTTGGAAGAGCGCTTTCAGTGAATTGTCGCTCGCACATTCGCTCCCAAACGCGGGGATACCCGCTCTTGACGCAAAGCATGCTGGGCGGCACTGTTTGCGCCCCCTTCCCCCCTACCCCTGCCCATGGCCCAAGAAACCACTCTCATCCTGCTCAAGCCCGATTGCGTCGAAAAAGGCATCAACGGTTCCGTCATCAAGCGCTTCGAGGACGAAGGCTTCCGCATTCGCGGCTGCAAGATGATCAAACTCACCGATGAGCTGCTCAAGGAGCACTACTCCCACATTGCCGATCGTCCCTTCTTCCCTACCGTCGCCGATTTCATGAAGAGCAAGCCCGTCATCGCCATCGCCCTCGGCGGAGACAATGTCATCGCTCATGTCCGCGACCTCCTCGGCCCCACCGATTCCAAGGCCGCCCCCAAAGGCACCATCCGAGGGGATTTCGGCACGGATAAGATGACCAACGTCGTCCACGCCTCCGATTCCCCTGAGGCCGCCGCCATCGAAATCGAGCGCTTCTTCCATCACGGCGAGCTTTTCAGCTATTGAGTCCGAGGCCAGTCCTCGCTAGACTCCTCACCGCCAGTCATGCCGATGTGGTGAAATGGTAAACACAGCAGACTTAAAATCTGCTGGGAGGCAACTCCCTTGCCGGTTCGAGTCCGGCCATCGGCACTTCACTTCAGCGGCACACTCCACAAATGCCCGCCTGAGGTGATGAAGAGCGTTTTGCCATCCGCTCCGCCAAAAGTGCAGTTACACGCCTCATCTGGAGCCGTCGGGATGAAGTCGATCAAGCAACCGGAAGGCGAAAGGATGTAACACCCCGCCTTGAAGCGCGTCGTCTCGAATTCTGTCGCCGTGTTCGTGCCCGCCACGACGTAGATGCGCCCCGCTGCATCCATTTTCATCCCATCCGGCCCGCGACCATCCTTCCAGTCGAAGAGCACCTTCCGCGTTCCGTATTTCACCTCGCCCTTGGCGTCCAATTCATAACGCAGCAATTTCCGCGAGCCGCCGTGCGTGTTGTTGTGATTGTCCGCGATGAAGAGAAACCGGTCATCGGGTGAGATGAGGATGCCGTTGGGGCGTTCTGCGCCATCGCAGAGAATGCGGGTGATTTTGCCCGGAGATTCGATCCGATAGACACCTTCGACATGAATCATCGCACGGATCATCTTCGAACCCAAAGCAGACATGCGACATACCCAAATCTCCATCCCCTCCCTCGACCCATATCTCGGGTCCGTGAAGTAGATCCGCCCCTTCGAGTCCATGCAGAGGTCATTCGGTGAATTGAATCGATCGCCATAAAAACGATCCGCCAGCACGGTGATCGAGCCATCTTTCTCCGTCCGCGTCACACGGCGATTTTTCGTCTCGCAGGCCACGAGACGGCCTTCGCGGTCGAAAAGCAGGCCGTTCGACGCGTTGTGGCGAAACACGCTCGTTTTGCCATCTGGCCCCATGCGGTTGATGTGCTTCCCGTCGGTGAAATAAAGCGAGCCATCCTTCCACGCCGGGCCTTCCGTCGCGCCGATGGCTCCGTGGTCCTTCGGTTTGGCGCCTTCGACAATGGGTGACCGCATCGAGGAGCAAGAGACGATAAACAACACGAAGGCAGGAAGCAGTTTGGAGATCATGTCTGTGAATCAACGTCGAATTCGACAAGAGTTTTCGAGCGTTGGAGGAGTGCTTTGAGGCCAGAAAATGCTGTCCGGCAGGCGAAAGCGGTGTCGTCGGGGCAGGCTTGCGCCTTGCCCCTCTGCCACCGCACTCCACGACGCTGTCGCGACTACCTCACCCCCGAAGGCACTGCATCTTTTAAAAGCTCCGCGAGCTTCGCTTTCATCGTCGCGACACGTTCGGGTTCTTTGTCGGCCAGATTGGTCGTTTCGCTCGGATCAGCAGCGAGGTTAAAAAGCATCACCGGCTCGTATTTGCGGCCCTTGGCCTTCGCCTTGCCTTTGCCCTTCTTTTTGGCCTTGGCACCGCCTTCCTCGGGCAGCTCGGCATCAGCTCCGTTGCTCACGATGAGCTTCCAGTCGCCCAGGCGTACCGCCGCGTTGTCGATGGATTGGGCGCTCAGAATCGCCTCATGTGGAGAAGAGGCTTTTTCGGTGATCATGGGCCACACATCGCGACCATCGAGCGGCAGCTTTTGCTCCAGCGAGCCACCCGCGAGCTTCACGAGCGTGGGATACCAGTCGATGATGTGCATGGGCTGCGTAAGGCGCTGACCTGCGGGGATTTTACCCGGCCAGTTCGCAAACGCCGCCGCACGCACGCCGCCTTCGAAGATGCTGCCTTTGAAATCCCGCAGCGGCGTGTTTATGCCGGGCGGTGGCCCGCCGTTGTCGGAAGAGAAAACGATGAGCGTGTTTTCGCGCAGTCCCGTTTTCTCCAAACCGGCCACGACCTGGCCGATGGCCTCATCCACCGCCGCGAGCATGCCCGCGAGTTGCTTGCGACCTCCACTCAGAGCGCCGTAAGGCTGCAAATACGAGTCCGGCACCTGCATGGGGCTGTGCACACCATTGAAGGGCAAGTAGAGAAACAGCGGCTTGTCCTTCGGCTGCGCCTCAATGAGCCGCACCGCCTCCTTCGTGACGAGATGGGTGCTGTAGCCTTCTTCTTTGAGCGGCTTGTCGTCGTGATACCAATCTTCCGAGCCATCGCGCACATGGGTGAAGTAGTCGATGGCTCCAAAGTAGTGTCCGTGTTGGTGCTCAAAGCCACGTGAGGTGGGCAGGTAGGCTTTGTCGAACTCACCGAGGTGCCACTTGCCGGTGATCGCCGTCGTGTAGCCCGCGTCTTTGAGTGCATTCGCTAGCGTGCGTTCCTCCAGTGGCAGGCCCCACTTTGCATGTGGTCGCACGACGGTGTACACGCCCGTGTGAGACACATAGCGCCCCGTCATGAGCGAGGCCCGCGTGGGTGAACACACAGGTTGCACGTAGTGGTTTTCGAGAATGGTGCCCGCGGCGGCCAGTTTGTCGATGTTCGGCGTTTTGATCTCCTTGCCGCCATTGAAGCCGCAATCCGCGTAGCCGAGGTCGTCGATGAGGAAGAAGACAATGTTTGGCCGCGGTGCCGCCGTGGCGAGCGTGGCGGCGAGAGCGAGGAAGAGAAGCGGTTTCATAGCTGGAACCGCCTCAACGAACACAAGTCCGCCATCATTCACGCACCTGTGCGATGAAAGCGAAAAGCTGGGTGCCCAGTATTGAGTCCAGCGTGATGTCGCAGGGCATTCCGCACGTTACTTCACAAACATCGGATCATCCGGATTGCCCTTGCTGAGCAGGTAAGCCATCAGATCGAGGATGTCGTCCTCCTTC
This sequence comes from Akkermansia muciniphila, assembly GCA_943373155.1. Taxonomy (GTDB): domain Bacteria; phylum Verrucomicrobiota; class Verrucomicrobiia; order Verrucomicrobiales; family Verrucomicrobiaceae; genus Prosthecobacter. The sequence goes on from CALSBJ010000048.1 coordinate 11,786, forward strand.
AGCATGTAGAGAAGGCCGGGCGGCATCATGCTCACTTTGCTCTCCTCCGTCTTCACCACGTCGCGGGCGTCCACATTGGTAAAATTGTTCGGGTCCATCATGTTCGTGCAGACCATCATGATGTTCTCCTTCATGTTGGCGATGCGGCCCACGACCATGCTGCCGTCCTTTTTGGTGAAAACGGTGCTGCCATACTGATCGCTGATTTCTTTGCTCGGCTCGATGATGTGCTCCAGGAGGTCACGCGGGCTGTATTTGCCCGCTACGGAGGTCAAATCGGGGCCGATGGCTCCGCCTTCGTTTTGGAAGCGATGGCAGGCAAAGCACGTCGCGGCTCCAAACATGTTCCGGCCGTTCTGGAAGTTGCGATCGCCCTCCAGGCCCACGCCGAGCGATTTTTCGAGATCAGCGACGGTCCACGCTTTGACGAAGTTCATCGGTTTCGCAGTGAAAGTGGGCGCTTTGGCCTCTGGTTTGGCATCGAGCACGTCTTTGATCGCGAGCTTCTCTTCCTCGCTCATCGTGGCGAGAGCATCCTTTTTGATTTCGCCAATGAAGAGGTCAAACGAGGCCCCGCCCTTGTAATTCGCCGCGCGGAGGAACCAGCGGAAGTAATCGGCGCGGAGTTCCTTCGTCCAACCGGTCTTCGCGAAGCGCAAAATGCGGGCGTAGTCAATCTGTTCCTCCTGCGTGGGCGAGTCATTCACCAGCGGAGCCGCTTTCGCGACGATTCCGGCGTCCCCGAGGAAAACGAGCACTTCCGCGAGATCGCGATTCAGGCCCGTGTCATTCGTCGGGAAGAGCGGATTGAGTTTCGCGATCAATTCGGCCTTCGTCGCCGCATCCGGCTCGCCAAGGCGGGTGAAGGCGAGCATGTAATCGCGAATGAGCGTCACGCGGTCGAGACCTTTGAGCGATTTGAAGTCGATCTTGCCCAGCGCATCGAGAATGGGCTTCAGCAGCGTCTTGTCTCCACCGCTGCTGCGTGCCAGGGCCATGAGCGCGGTCAAAGCGGCACGTGGATTGGCTTCGGAGAGTGCTTTGTCTTTCCAAGAGGCCACCGGCTGGTGCTCCAGGGCGATGCGGGCCGCGAAGCGGATATGGCGGTCTGGGGAGGAGAGATGCGGCCAGGCGGCTTCGGCGCTTGTTCCCTCTTTTTCGAGACCTTCACGTACCTTGGCAAGGTCGGACGAGTCGGACTTGTCTGACCCGTCGGACTTCTCCGACCCGGTGTAAGTCACCCGATACAGCCCGCTCTGCACTTTGCGGCCACCCACACTCACATACATCGCACCATCCTTTTTCGAGACTTCGATGTCCGTCAGCGGCAGCGGGGAGGCGCTCATAAACTCCTCCGCAGCACCCGTGTATCCCGCGCCGTTCGGGGCCAGATGCACGGCATACATTTTGCCGTAGCTCCAATCGCAGATGTAGAGCGCGTCCTGGTATTTCTGCGGGAATTTGGCTCCATAACCAAACGCCACGCCGGTGGGTGAGCCGGGGCCGATGTCCACGACGGCGGGCAGGCTGTCTTCCCAGCGTGAGGGCCATTTTTTGCTGCACGTGCGCCAGCCGAACTCGCCGCCGCTTTGCATGAAGCACACACGCGTCGGGCGATACCACGGCATGCCGGTGTCCCACTCCATGTCGGCGTCGAAGCCGAAGATGTCGCCTTGGCGGTTGATGGCGATGTCGTAGGTGTTGCGGGTGCCAATGTTGATGAGTTCCCACTTTTTGCCATCGAGGTCCGTCTTCGCCAGCCAACCACCCGGCGCGAGGGTGTCGCGCATGAAACCGCGACCGAGCAGCATCGGGAAAAGCTGATCCTCCGCCCAATAACGCGGCACGCGGCTCGTTTCGCAGCTCGGTTCCGGCGTTTGATTGCCGCACATCACGTAGAGGCTTTTGCCATCGGGCGTTGCCACCACGCCGTGCGGACCATGCTCGCCTGCTTTGCCCGGAAAGGCACGGAGAAGCTCCACCGCGTCGAAATGATCATCGCCATTCGTGTCCTTGCAGCGGTAGAGGCCGCGGCCCTGATACGCGTCGTCATTCACCACGCCATAAAGGGCTCCCGCGTGAAAAAGCAGGCCCTGGCAGTGACCGAAGTCGATGCTGAGCTTTTCCACCTTCGTGTCCGCCGCCTTGGCACCCGGCGTGATGCGATACAGCGCGCCGTACTGATCGCTGCAAATCAGGCGACCCTGGTCATCCTGCGTCATCGACACCCACGAGCCTTCCTGTTCCTTCGGCACGGAGTAAAGCAGCTCCACCTGGAAGCCTTTGGCGATTTTGACTTTGGCCGCCGGCGTCGCCTGCGTGGCGAGTTGGGCGTGACCAGCCGTGGTGGCGGCCAAAAGAAGCGGGATTAGAAGGAATTTCATGCGGGTTGGGAATACGTCGTCGGAGCGTGAAGCGTGCCGTCGAAATGACGAGAGCTTTTTCGACCTCTCACGCCCCTGGAGAACGTGGAACAGGTTTTCCAACCTGTTCGCCTCCCCCCGTGCCCCGCGGCTCCGCTCGCGGCTCAACCACCCACCGCTCCTCTTCTCCCAGTCTCGCGCCCCTGCCGCTCTCCCAGTCTCAAGGTCCCCAGTCCCCGCCTACAACGCTTCGCCAGCCCGCAGTGCTTCGCACAGCGATGCAGGCGGGCGTAGCCCTGCGGGCAGGTCCTCGTCTTTCAGACTCCCCGTCTTGCCATCCTCTCGTTCCCCTGCTTGGATAGGGGAAATTCCCTCATGGCACGCCAAGCATTCAGCAAGCCCGATACCGGCTCTTCCGGCACAGCTACTATCGGCTTCGAGGCTGGCTTTAGCTCTCCCGCATCCGCGGGACCGACGACTTTTTGCCGCGACGTCCATCCCGACTCCGGTAGAAAAGGAAACAATCCCCAAATGGCTCGGCTTCACTTGCAATGAACTGGTCTTCACTACTTCCCTCCACTCTAAACATCCAAGTTTTGCTTCAGCGGCTATTGGATGCCGATCACAATGTCGCTACTCAGGCCTTGCGGGATATTGTGATCTTCGTGACCTTGGGTATCGCTGCCATCTTCGCGCTGTGCGTCTTGTGGCAAACTTTGACTTCTTGGTCCAGAACCCAGCCATATCTGAAACTCACTGGCGGTGATCAGGCCGCGAATGGCGTCATCACGTCTGACCTCTCGCTGTTTCGTGAGTTGCGACATCATCTGATCGAATTCCCTTCGCGTGACGGCACTGGTAAATTGTCCAAGCGTCGTACTGTCGATGCTGCTGAGGTGTTTCGTGAGTCGGTTCTTGGGCCATCCTTCTCGACAAGTCGGCTCATTCTTGCGATTCCAAGTATTCTCACTGGCCTTGGTGTGCTGGGGACGTTTGTGGGCTTGCAGTTGGGGATTGGTAGCCTGGACTTTTCCGATCTCGAAAAGAGCATCCGTCCATTGATTCAGGGCTGTGCGGTCGCTTTTTCGAGTTCTGTGTGGGGCGTTGGGGCGAGCTTGCTTTTCAGCTGGTGGGAGAAAGCGTGGGAAGGTTTTGCCATGGGGCGTGTCCACAAGATTCAGGTCCGTGTCGATGCGCTTTTCCCTCGGTATGTGCCGGAAGAAGCCTTGGCTGAAATGGAGCGCACATCGCGAGGCACAGAGGATCTATTGAAAGGTCTCGCTGTAGCAATTGGTGCCGAAATGCAGACGGCGATTCGAAGCTTGGGTGCAGAAATCAAGGATGCGGTTTCGAGCGCCACTGCTGAAGGTCACGGGCCATTGATGGAGAAAACCTCGGAGTTATTGTCGAGCCGCATCACGATGGAGTTGATGAATTTAAAAGAGCAGATCGGAAGCATGGCGGACAAGTTCTCCGAAGGGTTCAACGGAGCCAGCGATGGCTTGATGAAGTCTGTTCAGGGCTTTCAACCTACTGTGGAGGCGCTTTCGGGTGCGGTCGGTGATGCCCAGCGCACTGTGACTAATGCTGTTGAAAAGCTTAACGCCCATGAATCTGTCATGCAGGATATGGCAGGAGCAGCGACGAACATCCGACAAGCGGCCGAGGCGTTTGGTGCCATAAATGAAACGCTGAACCTTTCGGCATCACGCAATGAAGATGCGTCTAAAGCACAGCTTTCCGCTGCGCAGACCAACGAGCGCGTCGCCGAACAATTTGGTCGGATCGGCGAAGGGTTGCCAAAGATTTCAGAGACGGTCGAAGCTGCTGCACGAGTGATCGGCTCTCTTGGTTCACCTATTGCAGAGCTGCAAGCATTGCTCGCAGGACAACCTGAAATGCAGCGCCAGCTCGACACCGCACGAGCCACTTCCGAAGCGGAGAGGAGTCAGCTACTTCTCACGATGTCTGGTGATCTGGCGGAGAAGGTTGGACGTGCAGCCCAGCAATTTGCAGAGGTCGGGGCGTTGGCGGATAAGCTTACGGCCTCTGCTGTCAGCTTGGATCAAGCCAGTAACGAGCTGGCGGTTTTCGGTCAACTGGTGCAGCAAGCATCGAAGGAACAGCGTGATGCGTCAGAGGCTTCGCGTGCAGCAGCGGCATCTGGTGAGCGGACGGCAAAGGCGCTTGAACCACTTCCGGGAGCCATCACAGCGCTTACCGGCGGGCTTGAGAGTGCTGGCGCGAGCGTTCGCTCCGGCGCGGAAACCGCACGCGACTCCTATCGCGAGTTGATCACGCTGCAAAAGGAGTGGTTTGCAGGCGCTGAACTCGGGCTGAATGGGATGAAGGATCGTTTGCAAGGCCTGCTCAAAGCTTATGGGGACCAAGTCGAAGGACAGACAAGTAACCTCATGCGGCAATGGACGGAAGAAGTGACAAAGTGCCTGCAATCCTACGAGACCCAGGTTTCTGAGCTGCAAGACGGCCTCGATGAACTCCAATCCGCCATTAGCAAACTGAATAAGTAGCCAATTCCCATGTTCCGCCGACGCCAGATACCGAAGAAAGCCGGGGAGGGTGAAAACCCGTTCCTGCTGACCTTCTCCGACTTCATGGCGAGTTTGCTGGCGATCTTTATTCTGGTTTTGATCGTGACCTTGATTGAGCTCGATCGAAAGAAGGACGATTTAAGGAAGCGAGAAGATGAAATCAGTGTTGCGAAGGACGAGTTGCTAAAAAGCCTCGAAGATATTCAAAATGTACAAGACAGTATTGCTGGCTCGCTACAAGGCGTTAGCCTGCGAGAGCGTGCTCTCTCGGTCATGCTTGAGGGCATTCAGAAAGATCTTGCGGGACGAGGTATCGAGATTGTCCTCGCAGAGAACGGCACCGTTCTTCGCATTCCTGAGCAGCAGCTTCAGTTCGCTCTGGGAAAATATGAGATCCCGCCCGCTCATGCAGGACCGGCTAGCGCCATCGGCCAAGCGTTGCTTCAAGCTCTGTCCAAGGCAGAGAATCGGACCTTGCTAGACACCGTTTTTGTCGAGGGTCATACCGACTCTGTGCCGAATTCGCGCGAAATGGGAAACTGGGGGCTGAGCACTTATCGAGCGATCTCACTCTGGAATTTCTGGACAGACAAACCCGGCGAACTCGCAGCACTAAAAAATCTGCACACGTTGCCTGCCGACCCTAAAACACCCGCCAAGCCGCTCATATCAGTGAGTGGCTACGCGGACACTCGTTCGACCCACGGCCTGCTCGCTGGTCAAGAATTGAAAAATGACCGATCAGAGGATCGCCGCATCGACATTCGCTTTACCCTCGTGTCTTCAGAGAAGCAAAGCCTCGAAGGACTGCGGGAAAACATGAAGCAGATGCGCGAGAAGACAGATGTATTGATTCGTAAGCTCAAACTACCAAGCCATGCACCTTGATCTTCGGTTCAATGATCTTCCGGTGCCTCGCATTGCTGCCATTCGACTGGTCGGTGCGACTCGGACCTTGCAGGAACTGGCGAGCCGCAATCTGGCACGGGCCACGCAGGGCGTGGAATCAAAGCAGTTCAAAAACCGTAAAGAGAAGATGAAACAGCGGCTGATGAAGCGGGGTAAAACCATCTCCTTCGAGCAGGCCACAGATGAAGATGGACGTGAGCGACTACTGCTCAGTCTCTACCTGGAATATGCAACACGTTCGGATGCGCCGTGGCTTCCTGCCTTTAACGAAACCGTTGCCAACTCGGTTCTCGGCGAAAATGCCCGCGACTGGCACGCCGGACGCCGTCGGCAAGCAACGCAGTTATTCTTCACCCATTTTGACCAACTGCCAGGTGATGGGTTGCAGCGGCTATGTGTGCTTCTCGCACAAGCATATGAATGCATGGAGTCCGAAGGACAAAGGCCAGTCTCACAATGGCGACATCATCGGAATGTTTTATTCAGCCCACTGGGGCCTCAATATGCAGCTCGTTCTGCTTTGCCAAAAGAGACTTTGCCGTCATTGATGGAGCGGTTCGCCGTTCCAAGCGGTGGGCGTTTCGCGGAATGCCTCCGGCAAGTGTTTCTTCTCAAAGCGGTCAGAGATTGTCCGCTCGGCAAAGAGATCCCGGCATTGGCGGAGATTGAAGCACTCAAAACAGAGCGAGCTTCTGCGTCGCAACTGATGGGGGCGGCTGCTTTGAAAATCATGGTTCAGCGAGTCGCAAAGGAGGGCGGACGCAAATGGAGTGGTGACTGGCCGGGTTGGATCACGAGGTTTGGCTGCGATCCACGCTATGGCCGCGCAACCGGAGAAGGTGCCAAGTGGTGGGGATGGGCTACGCCAGATGAACTGAGACTGGCTCAGCAAGGCATCATAGGCCGCGACTTGCGATTCTTTATCGAATTCCTCCGACGTAGCCTCCAAGGAACGGAAAGAGAGCCGCAGTTTGCAATGCGGTCTCGCTTTCTACTCGGTCTTTATGAAGCCGGCAAAATTGAATCAGCCAGACTTGCGCTGAACTGGGTTACGTATGAGCGCCTCGGCAAACAGTATCGTGATGTTTGGAGTGTGGCCCATTTGAGCCAGACATCAGATGATACTAGCATGATTTGTCTGAAGTGTGTGGACGATGTTTTTGTGATTGAGGGAACTCACAGCTTTGGTCTTCGGATGTTTCACAAAAGCTTTCCAGTTCTTGAATTTTGGGAGCGACCCAAGCGGACCTATCAAGACCAAGAACTGCGAATTAGTCCGGCCGAATGCCCTGTTTTTTTACCACATGATCGTGGGGGACACTGGGTCGATAAATTCTTCTCCCAGCTACGCCGCCGCTTTCACATTGAGTGGAGCGATGTCCGTTTATAACGCTATGTCTTTATTCTCAGCAGATCCGACTTTTGAATGGTCCGCCAATACCGGTGGTCTTGCGATTCGCTTTTCCAGTGCCAAGCACTACGCCAAAGCCAAACAGGGGCGAACTGATGAAGCCGGGCAGCTTGGCCTGATAAGAATGCAAATGCTTGCCGAATGCGGGCAGGCGCAGGTCAGGGAAGTGGATGCGGGCATCTTCATAGCAGCGGCAGACGCCGTGCGGATCGACATGGAAACACGCGAAGGCTTTTTGCTGCCTTCACCGTGGCCGGGCGGAATGCGCCTTCAGACTGAGTCTGTGCCACAGGCGTCGAGCTTTGCCGCTAGGCTGGGGTTGGTCGATCCTGGAACGGAAGTGCGCTGGGAATGGAAGCTGCGTGGGCCAATTCTTGAGGTGGGCAAAGAATGCTTCCTCCCCACAGCGGCACAATACGCGGCCTTGTTCACTTTCCAGACTTGGCGCGATGCGGGCGAGCGCGACGAGTTGGCGAATTTGAGCCTGCTCGCGACGCTCCGGGAAGCGCGTGAGGCGGGTTGCCACATTGATCTCGAAGCCTACGGCGAAACGGTCATGGTAACCAATGCGCGGGAACTCAGCGTTGATGCTCGTCTCGAAGGTAGCAGCGGTGATCTCATTTTGCGCCCGCTGGTTAGTGGTGATTTCCCCGCTTTGAGTGCGGATGATATTGAGCGACGCCTCGGCCAGATGTCGGGCGAGGCACCGCGAGCCGTGTTTCGCGTGGGACAGACCATCGTCCTCCTTGATCCAACGCAAACCCGGCAGGCACGCGCACTCGTCGAGCGCGGACGAGTGCCAAAGGCAGCGGTAGAGGCATTTCAAAAAGACCCGGCTTCGTGGATGGCAGAGCACGTCTTCCCCGACATCGAGACTGAGTTCAGTCCTAGAGTCACGGGAATCGGGTTTTGGAAAGCTGCCTACGCCAGCTCGATGTGGGAGGATGGTGAAGACTGGTTTGGCAAGAAGCCAGAGCCAGAAAAGAAGCCTCGTGGAGAGGATGAAGAAAAGGGCGGCGCGGGAGGAAATGGGGGCGCTCAGCCGACCGACGATGAAGAGGATGACACGAAGCCGGTGGTTACCTTGATTCTCGCTAACGATACCGACTTGAGCTTCGGCTGGCGCAATCCCGAAATGGATCAGGACTGCACGGAGCCAGACTTTACTCGTTACGCTCGTAATCCCTTGCCACACCAGCGGGCGGCGGTGCTCTGGCTACTCCGCCACGCACGGCGTGCCATGCGCCGCCGCGAGAGCCGCGATGAAGTATCCGGCCTCGGTGCAGGTGCGCTGCTGGCGGATGATATGGGACTCGGCAAAACCTTCAGCACGCTCATTTTCTTGCGCGAATGGTTCGACCTCTGGCGGACGATGGTCGGCGGGGAGCCCCCCGCCGTTCTCATCGTCGCACCGCTTTCGCTGCTTGAGAATTGGAAGGCTGAAATCACTAAAAGTTTCGGGGAGGAAAATCCAGTATTCAGCCGTGTTTTGATCGCGCAATCCGATGGGGAGCTTAATCAGGTGCGTCGTCGTCCTGGAAGTCGCGACAAAGCAGTGCCGGGGGAGGTTTTGGAATACGGGCTCGGCTTTGGTGATGGAACTGTGAGCAGCCTCGACCTTCCGGGAAGCTGTGTGCTGACCACTTATCAGACACTTCGCGATTACCGCTTCTCTTTTGCCAAAGCGGAATGGAGTGCAGCCATTTTCGACGAAGCACAGAACATCAAGAACCCGAACTCGCTTCAGACCATCGCAGCAAAGTCGTTGAAGGCGCTTTTCCGGCTTACCCTTACTGGCACACCGGTTGAGAACCATCTTGGTGATTTCTGGTCCATTCTGGACACTTCAGAGCCGGGGCCGCTCGGATCATTCATTGAGTTTCGAAAGACATGGATCACGCCGATGACCCGCGAGCGTGACCGCATGGATGAAATCGGGAAACAACTACGCGATCACATTGGCGAATTGATGTTGCGACGAATGAAGGAGGATGTGCAAACGGGGTTGAAGGGCAAAAGTGGACACAACCAATCAGTCCCCGTCGAACTGACCGCCGAGCAGGTAATCGCCTACGACGCCATCGTTGCCAGTGTACAAGGCGAAGACCCCACAGCCGAGAGCACCCCCGCAAACAAGAACAGACAACTCGCTGCGCTTTGGCAGCTTCGGCAGGTGTCGCTTCATCCTGACTTGCTCGCGGGTGGCAGTATTGGGACGGCTAGCAATTCACGTGACTCGCGTGCGATCCTTCAGCGTTCGGGTAAGTTGGCATGGCTGTTGAGCAAGCTTGATGAGATTAAGCCGCTCGGTCAAAAAGTGCTCGTCTTTTGTGTGCAGAAGAAACTTCAGGAAGCACTCGCACGTCACCTCGCGTTGATCTACGGGATCAAGGTGTCCGTCATCAACGGCGACACGAAAGTCGGTGAAGACCATAACCCGGAAACTCGTCTCGGATTGATCAAGGAATTCAGTGACGCAGAGGGGTTCGGCATCTGCATTCTTTCCCCTATTGCCGCAGGAGCTGGCCTAAACATCGTGGCAGCCAATCACGTCGTTCACCTTGAGCGCCATTGGAATCCAGCCAAGGAAGATCAGGCAACTGATCGTGCTTATCGGATCGGCCAGACTCGCCCTGTGATCGTCTATTTGCCTGCTGCACGGCATCCTAAGTCGGAGCTTCGTTCTTTCGACGAGGTCTTGCATGGCCTGATCGAAAAGAAGCGCGGTCTCCAGGGTGCGCTTGGTCTTGTTCCACCGCAATCAGTGACGGATTCCGAACTTATCGGGGCAGTATTCACCCATCACTGCTCTTCCAGTGGCGCAGCTAAACTCGACCTCTCTGCTGCTTTACGCCTTCCTTGGAGGTTGTACGAAGCCCTAGTTGCAGTGCTCTACGAACGGGATGCGAAGCGAGTGATCCTCACACCTGGCGGCAGTGATCACGGTTGCGACGTTGTAGTGCTAGGCTGGGGCGCTCTGAACGAAAATGTGCTTATCCAATGCAAAGCGACTTCGCGTGATGAACTGGACAGTGAGGTTGCTGTTCGCGAAGTCGAGGGGGCCAGACCCTATTATGAAAATGCACTTCTAGGCGTTTCTTTTTCCAAGCGCTGTCTGCACACGACCGCACGCCGACTCAGCAAGCGAACACTTAATGCCGCACGAATATGTGGCGTCTCTGTGCATGATCGTTCATGGCTAGGCACTGAACTCTCCCGAACCACAGTGACTTTAAAAGACTTGCTAAACAAAGATGGCAGTCGCGAGCGAGTGTAGAGAGCAAGAAAGGGACGCAAAAAAATGGGGAGGCGTTTCAGGGCACCCTCGGGGCAAAGCATGTGATGGGCCACGCGCTGAGGGAATCGGGGCAAGGCTACAACCCTCTGTGAAATTGACCCCTCAGCAATCCGGCGCTCCTCAATTGGCGGGCCAGCAGGAGGCGCTGGCTTACCTCTTCCTTTCCTGCGGGGGGAATTACAGGTTGAAAACCTGTTCCACATTCTTTCTGAGCTCTGAAGTCCTGCGGCTCTGATTCCTGACCTCTGGCTGCTGACCTCTTGCGGTTATCCTAACTCTTGCGGTGGGCCTTTTTCTTGGAACACGAATGAGGAACCGAATGGAGACGAATGAGCGCGAATGGCATCCTTGTCCGTGTGTTCCGTGGTTTCTGTGGTTGTCCTGCCTTGGGCCGCGAGCGGAGTCGCGGACTACTTCACCCTGACGTCTGACCCCCGCCTGCAATGCTGCTGCGTCGCACTGCGGGCAGGCTTTGCGGCGATTGCTGTCTCGAACCGCTAGCGGAGTCGCGGACTACTTCACCCTGACCTCTGACCATCACTTCAGTGCCATCGGTGAAATCGGTGGATGAAACTTGGACGGGAGTGCCAGCGTTGACCTGATCGCATGAAATTCACCCCGCTGTTTATCGCTTTGTCGTTTGTCGCTACCACCGCCGCCTCGCTCGTCGCGGGGGATTGGAATCAATGGCGGGGGCCGGAGAGGAATGGGGTATCGCAGGACACGACGCCGATCGCGGAGGCGTTTCCGGCGGAAGGACTCAAAAAAGTGTGGGAGAGTGAGATGATCCCGAGCAACGAATACGGCGGTCATGCCAGCCCGGTGGTGAGTGGCGAGCGAGTCTTCCTGAGCGTGGTGTGGCATGAACGCGTGGCTTCGGAGACGCGGGAGATTGATTCGGAGGTGATGCAGACGCTGAACTTCCGTGGCACCACGCCGGAACTGGAGAAGAAGCTGGAAGAGACGCGGATGAATGCTCCGAAGCTGCGTGGCGAGAAATTCAACGAATGGGCCGAGCAGTGGGTGAAGGACAATCTCAACGAGAAGGAGCAGATCAACATCGGCTCGTGGGTGGTGAGCCGCTTCAAGGCGGGGAAGAACGCCATCGGCCTCGAATGGCTGAAAAAGATGTCCGACCGGCAGGGGAAGACCTTTGCAAATGCGACGGAGTTCACGAAGTGGCTGGATGCCGAGGCCTTTCCGCCGGAGGTGAAGGAGAAGATGATCGCCGCCGTGCCCAATACGATCAAGGTGGCGCAGGATGTGATCCTCTGCCTCGATCTGGCGACGGGGAAGCAGGTGTGGAAATACGCGAAGCCGGGCAAGCCGAGCGGTCGCAACTCCTCCAGCACCTGCGCGGTGGTGGACGGGAAGGTATTCGCGGCTTTGAGCACGGAGCTAGTGTGTGTGGATGAGAAGGACGGTAAGCTCGTGTGGGCTGCACCGCTCGGCATGAGCGGCCCGGCGGCCTCGCCGCTGATCATGGGCGACCACGTTTACATGGCCGCTGGCATGGCGAAGGCTTTCTCGAAGGCGGATGGCAAGCTGGTGTGGGAGCAGAAGCTGGCGAAGGGCAACACGGCGAGCCCGACCTGGTGGCAGTCGGCCAACGGCAAGCCGCAGGTGGTTATCAATGGCAACAACGCGCTCTATGGCCTGAACCCGGAGAACGGCGAACTGCTTTGGACCGCCGAAGGCGGCAGCCAGAGCACCCCGGTGGCGAGCGGTGACTGGCTGGTGCTTTACAGCGGCACAGAGGGCGTGGGTCTGCGGGCGTATCAAATGCAGGCGGATGGCAAGCCGAAGGCCGCGTGGTCGAAATTCTGGATGACGCGTCGCTACACCGGCAGCCCGATCCTTCACGAGGGCAATGTGTACCTCTGCTGCGGCGAGAAACACCAGTGCATCGACTTGGTCACGGGCACGGAGAAGTGGGTGGTGAACGAGGTGAACAGCACCATCACCTCCCCGCTGCTCGCGGATGGCAAACTGCTCGTCTATGAGAACAACGGCACGCACGTCCGCATGGTGAAAGCCACGAACACCGCCTACGAGCAGCTTGGCCGCGCGAAGACCGATGCGCTCGGCTGTTCGTCACCGGCGATCGCGAACGGCAAATTCATCGTGCGGCAGAAGGACAAGCTGGTGTGCTTTGATTTGAGGCCGCAGAACTAAGGCCGCAGGCCTCTTCGCTTCAACAATCAGCAATCAGAGTTCATCAATCTGCGATTTGTGGCTTGGCGATGTTCGGAATGCCGATTGCCGATTGCCGAATTTCGATTGCTGATTGCTGATTGCTGATTGCTGAAGTGTCACCCCACCAACTCCAGTGTCCTCTTCTCCGTGGCACTGCGAAACGCGGTATCGACGATCTGCTGGCCGACGCGAGAGATGTCGAGGCGGAGAGGGCCGATGAGCGGGGTGCCGGTTTCGAGGTGGTGGATGACGTGTTCGATGGGATTGCGATTCGGCGAGGTGATGACATCGACGGGCACGTCGTAGCCCTCGGGACGGCAGCGGGTCTGCACGCGGAGGGTTTTCTCGTAGTCGTAGCAGGAGATCGTGCCAGCGGTGCCTTTGAGGACGAAGCCGCACTTCGGCTGCGGTTGATGCGTCCATGGGTCGGTGAAGGTGCCCCAGCGAGTTTCCGTTTTGCTGAGGCCGCAGGCATAACGAATGGCGGTGAGGCTGTGTTCATCGACTTCGAGGCCCGGGGTGGTGCTCCAGGTGCAGGTGACCTCCAGCGGCACTTTGCCTCCGAGGTGCCAGGTGCCGAGCGTGGTGCCGTAACCCATGTAATCGAGCAGTGAGCCACCGCCTTGCGCGGCACTGTAAAACCAGCTCGCGGCTTTTTCGGCGGCGGTGGGCTCGACCTCGATCTTGTCGGCGCCGTGGTAGAGCGGGCCGCGATTGCCGCCGTGGTGATGAAACTCGCACACCTCGCCGATGAGGCCTTCGAGGATGAGTCGGTGGGCCGTTTGCTGCCCGGCATCCCACACCAGCGGCCAGTTCACGGTGAGCAGTTTGCCGGTGGGCTTCATGGCGGCGATCATGGCATCTGCCTCCGCCAAGGTGCCGGCGAAGGGTTTTTCCATGATGATGTGCGTGCCAAAGGGGGCGACCTTCTCCACCCACTCGCCATGCTTGGAGGCGGCGGGGCAAAGGATGACGATGTCGGGCTTCGTTTGCTCCAGGCAGGCGCGGTGGTCGGTGAAGACCTGGCGGTCCGAGAGACCGAAATTCCTCGCGGCGCTTTGCATGCGCTCCGGCTGCTCATCGCAGATGGCGACGATCTCGGCGTTCGGATGCTCGGAGGTCTGCCGGAGGAGGTCGCCCATGTGAAAGTGGTCGAAATTGATGCCGGCGATGCGCCATTTCTGGGTGGTGGTGCTCATGGTGCGGCCATCGAAGCGTGCGTGGTGGCGGATGCCAAGGTGAAAGTGGGGAAGGGGAGGATTGGAGGGGGGCGGGATTGGTTGTGAACGGGAATTTGGCGGTAGCCCCTTGGATTGACGATTGATGAGCAATCGATTTTTGATTTTTGAAGGATGAAGCGCGTTCGAGGAACATCCTCGCCTCGCCGATCAGCAATCGTTTGTTCGTCAATCTTCAATCTCTGCGGCGTGCGCCGATTTTCGAGATTGAGGCCCAAGTCTCGCGTCTCGCCGCTTTGGCAAGAAACCCGCTCGCGAGGCGTAAACCCTTCCTGTGAAACTCGGAGCCATCAGCTTCCTCAGCATCCTTCTCGCCGCAGGCAGCAGCCAGGGCGCGGGAGAGGTGTCGGCGGATCAGACGGCTTTCTTTGAGAAGAACATCCGGCCGATCCTGATCAACCGCTGCTACGAATGCCATTCGGTGGAGAAGGGCAAGGCGAAGGGCAGCCTCACGCTCGACTCGCGCGAGGCCATTTTGAAGGGGGGCGATAGCGGCCCGGCTCTCATCGCTGGGCAGCCGGAGAAAAGCCTGCTCATCGAGTCGGTTCATTACAAGAACCAAGATCTGCAAATGCCGCCGAAGGGCGCTCTGCCTTCGCAGGAGATCCAATTGCTCGAAGATTGGATCAAAATGGGCGCACCCGATCCGCGTGCCGCCGTGGCCTCGAAGATGCATGGAGGTCCGAGAACCATCGATCTCGCCGAAGGCGCGAAGCATTGGGCTTTTTCGCCCATTTCGCGACCGAAGGTGCCGACGCAGGCCGCTGGCGGAAATCCCATCGATGCCTTCATCACGGCGAAACTGGCCGAGAAGGGCTTGAAGCTCTCGCCACCGGCGGATGCACGCACGTTGATCCGCCGCATCACCTTTGATCTCACCGGCCTGCCGCCCACGCCGCAGGAGGTGGAAGGCTTTGTGGCCGAGCATCGCGAGCATCCGAAGGCCGCTCTGAACAAGCTCATCGACCGCCTCCTTGCCTCGCATGCCTACGGCGAGAAATGGGGCCGTCACTGGCTGGATGTGGCTCGCTACTCGGACTCGAACGGTCTCGATGAAAACATCGCCCTCGGCACGGCGTGGCGTTACCGCGATTATGTGGTGAAGGCCTTCAACGAGGATCTGCCCTTTGATCAGTTCGTGATCGAGCAGCTCGCCGGCGATCTCCTGAAGTCCGAGACTGTCGAAATGCGCCAGCGTCGCATCACCGCCACCGGTTTCCTCAACCTCGGGGCCAAGGTCCTCGCGGAGCCGGATAAGGACAAGCTGCGCATGGATGTGATCGACGAGCAGATCGACGTCATGGGCCGCGCCTTCATGGGCCTCACGATCGGCTGCGCCCGCTGCCACGAGCACAAGTTCGACCCCATTCCGCACGAGGACTACTACGCTCTCGCCGCCATCTTCAAGAGCACTGAGAGCTTCAGCAGCGACCGCATCGGCGCTCTGAGCACCGCCTTTGAGGCCCCGATGGGCGACTTCGAGGCCTTCGCCAATGTCAAAGCCGCCGAGTGCGTGCTCGACGACCAAAAGGCCGCCATCGCGAAGCTCGAAGCGGAAGCGAACAAGAAGCTCAAAGACGAGATTCGCTCCCAGGCGGTGGCTTACCTCATGAATGCGGCCGCTTTGCCCGTGGCTCCCACCTTGAGCCAGGTGCGCCCGGTGGCAGAGAAGGCCGGACTGAGGCCACACATCCTCCTCAACTGCCGCGTCTGGTTGGCGGCGAATGAATCGCACCCCTTCTTCAAGCCCTGGCAAGAGGCCCTGCGCACTCGCGGTGGCGTCTCACACCTGCGGGAATACTACACGCTGATGTTCAAGCAGGCCTCGACGCTGAAGGATGTGAAAGCGGACAAGAGCAGCGAGTCGCTGCTGCATCAGGCCAAAGTGGCGCTGGATGACCCGAAAGGCTTCCTCGCTCTGCCACCGGAGCCCATCATCCTCTATCCCAAGGCCATCGCCGATCAACTCAACGCGATGAAGGACAACATGATGAGCGTGCAGAGCAACCTGCCCGATCTGCCAACCGCTCTTGCGGTCACGGACTCGCCGAAGATTCTCAAGGAACTGCCGCTCCACATCCGCGGCAGTCACCTCGCGCTCGGCAAGCCGGTGCCGCGTGGCTTCATCCAGGTCGTGCAGGCTTCGCTGAAAAAAGAAGCGCCCGCCTTCAAGCCTAATCAAAGCGGCCGGCTCGAACTCGCCCGCTGGCTGGCCAGCCCCGAGCATCCGCTCACCTCTCGCGTGACCGTGAACCGCCTCTGGACCTGGCACTTCAATCAAGGCATCGTCTCGTCCGTCGATAACTTTGGTCTCCTCGGCCAAAAACCCGCCCACCCCGAAATGCTCGATTATCTCGCCCGCTGGTTCACGGACAAGGGCTGGAGCGTCAAAGCCATGCACCGGCTCATTTTGACCTCGAAGACCTACCTGCAGAGCAGCGAGGTGCGTCACACGCCGGATGCCGATCCCGAAAATCAGCTCCTGTGGCACTTTCCGGTGCGTCGGCTGGAGGCCGAGGAGATCCGCGATGCCCTGCTGCATGTCGCTGGCACGCTCGATACGGCTACGGGCGGCAAAACGATCCCGCGTCGCAACCGCGAGTTTGTCTTCAACCACACCTCGAAGGACCTGACCACCTACGGCAGCACCCGCCGCGCCCTTTATCTGCCGGTGATTCGCAACAACCTCTACGACCTCTTCCAGCAGTTCGACTATCCCGATCCAGCCACCTCCACCGGCCGCCGCGAAAGCAGCGTCGTCTCCCCGCAGGCCCTCCTGCTCATGAACAGCGATCTCTCGCAAACGGCCGCTGAGGCCTTGGCGAAGCGCCTGCTCACCCACAAAGAGCTCGAAGCCCGCATTCGTGCCGCCTGTGGCCTCGCCTACGCCCGCGAAGCCACCGAGGCCGATCTCCGCCGCTGCCGTGACTTCCTCACCGCCGCCGATGCCACCCTCGCCTCCACCGAGGCCGATCCCGCCAAACGTGAGCAGCAAGCTTGGAGCCTTCTCGCGCAGACACTGCTGATGAGCAGCGAGTTCATTTATGTGAGGTGAGGCGAGGCTGGGCCTCGTAACGGGGCAGGGAAGTCAAAAGCGTCAAGAAGGTCAAAAGTTTGTCAGGCATCACGTCGACTCTTCTTGACGAGTGTTGACCGCCTTGACCGTCCCCTTCCTCACCCCGCCACCTGCTTCTCCAACGCCTCAAACGACTCTCCCAGGCGGCGCAGGCGTTCCAGACGAAGGGCGCCATCCTGCTCCGTTTGCAGCGCGGCGGCTTGGAGCGGTTCGAGTGTCTCCCTGGACTTGGTGAAAGCGTGCATGACTTCTTCCTTGAGCTGCTCTGAAAGCATCTCGCGAAGCGTGGTGGTGGACTCCTCCAGCTTATCGAGGATCGCATTGCGGGCGGCCGCGAGGCGCATCTGGGTGATCAGATAGACCACGCCGATCAGCATCAGCCCGGAGCCGAGAACGATCAGGGCTGGCAGCAGATCGTCCCAGTATTTCCATCCGCCCAGCCAGGCTGTGACGATCGTCATGACCAGCACCCCCGGGACCAGCCGAGGTAGCCAGCGGGCGGTCTGCCGAGCACGGAGCAGGCCTGGCTCCACATCCTCGTCCAGTTCCAGCGCCAGCACGAAGCGACGCAGCGCGGAGTCCACCCTGGTGGAAAAACGGCGGCGCAGCTCGCTTTCGCCCTCGGTTTCCGGGGCAGGGGGATCGGGTAGCGTGATGATCTGGCGGCTCTGGGAACGCACATAGCGGTCGTATTGCCGCACGTCCTCCTCCAGCACGAGGCTAAGCTGCCGCCAGCGATCTCCGGTGCGATGGTGGAGTTCCTGGAGCAGTCGGTGATCGAGGCTTTGCGTGCGCTCCGGCTCGTCCTCGGGCGAAGGCGGCTTCTGGAAGGCCCGCCGCGTGGCGAGGAGGTCATTGGTGAGGCCCGCCACACGCAGCACGCCCTCGTGGTAGTCCCTTTCCGTGGCATCCAGGGCCGGCAGCACCTTTTTTAAAGTGCGGTCGACCTGCATCTCTCGCTCGTTCAGCAACTCGGTGAGCAGAGAGGCTCGGCGATTGAGGAGACGCGTGACCGCCACGGTGCGTTCGCGGAGCTGATCGAGGATCTGCCGGGCGAGCTGGATCGTGCCCGAGAGCTTTTTTTGCCGCGACGGCTGGCCCCGCACCACGGCGGAGAGATGCGCCTCCAGCGGGAGAAAGCCGCTTTCCTCCAGCAGCTTGTCCCGGTCCAGCCCGCCACTGCGGGCCAGAAAGGCCTTTTTCGCCGAGATCGGGAAGATCGGGAACTCCCGGCCAAAGCGACCCCGGCAGAGCTCTCGCATGTAATCCGTGATTACCTGCACCTCCTCCGGGCTGCGCAGGTCGCTCTGCTGGAGCACAAAGACCACATTCCGCATCCAGTCCCGGTGAACCTTCTCAAGAAACTGCCACGCCGAGGCTCCCCAGGGGTTCATCGCCGAGAAGACGAAGATCACCAGGTCTGCAATGGGCACGAAGCGCTCCGTGATCTCCTGGTGCTCGTTCTCGATGGAGTTCGTCCCCGGCGTATCCACGATGTGAAAATCCCGCAGAAAGTCTGCCGGGGCCTGGACCTCGTCCAAAGTCGGGGTAATGGGGGTTACCTTCACCTCGGGGCCGTGTTTGAAGAAGAGAATCTTGTCCGTCGTCGGCATCACCCCCGTCCGAGAGAAGTCCTGGCCGAACAGCGCATTCAGGAAAGTCGACTTCCCCACATTCACCTCCCCCGCCACCACGAAAACAAAGGGTTCCTTCAGGCTCGCCAGCAGATTGTTCAGAATCGTGCCCGCCTCCGGGCCGGGGGAAGCCTCCCCGGCTTCCCGCACCGCAGCCCCCAGCGCCATCAGCTCTGTGCCGATGCGCGAGCGCAGTTCAAAATAGTCATCCCCGATCATGTCCCCGGCCCTTAACCCCAAATCCAAAAATCTGAAAATCTGATTTCCAAAATCCACGCCCCTCACCCACTCCATCCAGGCCGCTCAGGGCATTCGCCCCCCCTCTCGGGATTCGACGTTCAATGTTCAAAGTTGAATGTTCAACGTTCGCCAGCCTTCCCTTGTCTCCAAGCCGTCACACGAACGTTTCAAACCCCGGCCAAAAAAATATCGACAGACCTGCCGAAATCCTGTAACAAACCCTTCAATTCGGGGATTTATTCATCGAAACCCATTCTTCTCCTCCATGAAAACTCGTCTCGCGCTCACCCTTCTCGGCACTGCCCTCCTCTCCGTTCCGACTGCTTTCGGCCAGGCTCCTGAAGCCACCTCCGGGATTGTTGGGTTTTCAACCGTGACCTGCCCAGCAGGCACTAATTTAGTCGTTCCCACTCTCGTTAATTCTAGTGTTTTTCAAGGTCAGGCGGTAATTAGTAGTGATGGTTTGACCATCACTCCCACAACAGCTCCGGGCTGGACGGTTGGTGCTTACAATTCGACTAGTTTCACCACGCCTACCCCCAATTACCCACGGTTTTATGCTGAAATCGTCTCGGGCCCTAGCGAGGGGCTCATTCTCGATATTTCGAGCAGTAGTGCAACCGCACTGACAATGAGTTCAGCGGTAAGTCCTGCCGGGCTTCGTGGAACTACTGTTCAAGTAGCTGTCCGCGAACATGTTACTTTGGACAAAGCGATTCAAGGAGCTACGGGTCTAAGTGACCTCCTTGATGCGGCAAGCGTATTTAATGCCGCTGGAGCACAATCGATCCGCTACTATGTCAGTGGATCATGGACTACTGATGACTATGTCACGCCAGCTGGCCATACTGTAATCTATCCGGGAACAGGGTTTGTTTTCAGTCCTTCTGCAACAGTTACACTGAACCTGATGGGGGAAGTGAAACCAACTAAAACGATTGTTCCTCTTTACACCACCACTACGAATATTGTTGGCCCGATGAACCCAGCTTCCTCCGTTAAGTTTTTCAATAATACGTTAGCTGCTGCGATGGCCCCGTTGCTTGACGGTCTGAACAACTTTAGCACCGATGGTAATATGACCATTCAAGGCACCTACTACTCAGACGGTGGCCAAATTTTGGATGGTAATTACAATGCTCTAACAGGGGCATCCGCTGACGCCATCCCTTTGAATCGTGGAGTGGTTGTTTCTGTAACAGGTGATACCGTTTGGACTGTAACTTCTCCTCTTGCTCCCTGATTAAATAGTATCCACTTTCCGCGCCTCCTTTGATCATTATGAACAAAAAAATCATACTCGCCCTCATTTTTGCTTCTGTGTGTAACGTTCAAGCAGCAGTTTCAATCGGACATATCGAGACTGCTGGAGCTCGTTTTCTTACTTCGGCTGGGGTTGACCTTACTGCTGGTGGTGTTTCTGTTGGGTATTTTCCGGCTGCTTTACTTGGCAATGACGCTGCTTTTTCTGCAGCTACTAGTTTCGCAGACCTTATTACAGCTGGGTTTGTTGATGTTCGCAGTATCGCTGGAGCTAGTTCTGTGGGTGTTGATTGGGACTTCCCCCTTGCTGTAAGTGGCACCGTTACTAACATTCCTATTGGGTCATTGGCTCAGAATACTCAATTGTATGTTGTTGCCTTTAATGCTGGCACTTTTGTACCAGGTTCACCCTCAACGTCCTTTGGTGGATCGACTCAGTGGGCAGTGGTCAAAGACAATAACAATATTACGCCTGCCGATCTCGGGACTAAGTCTACGGCACTTACTTCTGTAGCTGGCGCGGAGGTTTTGTTTGGCACAGACAATGGAAACAATGTTAACATGACAGCACTTGGGGCTGTTCCCGAGCCTTCTCGTGTTATTCTTGGAATGATTGGCCTGGTGGCGCTCTTCGTGCGCCGTCGCCGTTAAGGAACTTCTAATTTCTCAAACTAAGTTCGAAGGCGGTTCCTTGAAGGAATCGCCTTCTTTTTTTGTGAAGCGGATTGAAGGGGGGGATTGATTTAAGAGCATGCCGAGGCGAGCAAAGGAGAGGGCACCAAACACGATGGAGGTGGAGGTAAGTTAGCGATGGTCTCGCCATTGATGGAAAAGAAATCGTGGAGAACATCTGGAGGGCTACTTCAGAAAAGTCTTTGGCGGTGGATTTATTGGCAGTTGCCGAGCATCCGATTGGTGCACATTGCTTCCTTACGGGCAGCCTGCGGCTGCCTGTCTCGCCTATTGATGGCTGAAGTGCTTCTCCTCGAAATTCAGCAATCAGATGTGCATTATTTGCAATCCATCGGGGGGGGCGCGTTGTCTTTGCGTTGGCAACCGAAATGCCTCATCGCCGATCTGCGGCACGTCGTCCGTGCGCCGCTTGGATCAAGGGGCCTAATCGACGTGCCATGGTGGGGCTGATGCCTTTGATTCGTTCGATGTCCTCGGGCTTGGAGAACGGGCGTGCTGCCATGATGGCCTTGGCGAGCGAAGGGCCGATGCCGGGCAACGAATCCAATTCAGCGGCCGATCCGAAATTGATATCCACCCGGGCAGGTGAATCGGTGTCAGGGATGGGGCGGTGGTGGACCGGGGCTTCCTGGAGCACGACGGCTCCTGCGGCCATCAGGGCGAGCAGGGCGAGGGCCTGCCACCACCACGGAACATGCGGCGGTTCCATCGCCATCCCATTCAAGGCCTTCCGTTGGCGGCGGGATCGTGATTCCATGATTGGCGGATGAAAAAAACGATGGCATGGCAGACCCGTGGCCGCGCCATGCCATCTGGAGGAATCGGAAGCGTTACTCGCTCTTCTTTTTCGAGGTGTCCTTCTTCTTCGAACTCTCCTTCTTCTTCGTCTCTTCCTTCTTCTTCGCCGGAGTCTCCGACTTGCCGGGGCTCTTCTGTTTCACGCCGATGTTGAGTTTCAAGACGTTGTCATGGCCTTCGCCCGTGGCTTTTTTGACGCTGCCGCCCACCCAGGAGCCGACTTTGACGGCCTCAAACGAAGAGGGCTTGTCGCCGTTCACATACTCGGTACTGGCGTTGAGGTTGAACTTTGCCTCAGCAGCCTCCGCGTTTTCGCCGCGGGCGATGGTCAGTGTGCGAGAGGTGATGGCGGTGACCTTCCCATAGAGGGGATAAGTGTCTTGATCCGCTTTGGCTTCGCTTTTCTTTGCGGGAGCTTTCTTAGGAGAATCTTCGCCAATGAGTTCATGGGTAGAGAAAACGGCTAGAGCCGCAACGACAAGGAGTAGTTTAGCTTTCATAAGAGACTACAAGATTTTCTGTTTTGAACCAAATGACAAGTTGGATATCGAGGTTGGCCGAAATACCAAATTTTTGGATAGTCCTGAAATGCGGAGTCGGTCCAGTTCGGGCTCGCCGAGCAGGCTAAGGACTCATCCAATAGGGGGGGCTGCCCCAAGGATTGAGCCGCCTGGAGGCAGCGAGGGCTTGGCATGGGAGCGGAGGATGTCTTGCACGGGGCGCGGGGCGTGCTCTACATGACGACCTGTGAATCCCGCGCTCAACGAACCTGACTCTCCTTTTGATCTGGCCCTCCGCCCGGCGGATTTTTCGGAGTTTCATGGGCAGACGAAGGTCAAGGAGCAGCTCCTCGTGATGGTGGAAGCGGCTAAAATTCGCGGTGAGGCGCTGGATCATGTGTTGTTGTGCGGTCCACCCGGATTGGGCAAGACGACGCTGGCGAATTTGATTGCCAGCGCTGTCGGCTCGAAGCTTCACACGACGAGCGGACCCCAAATTGAACGCGCTGGCGACCTCGCTGGCCTTCTCACCAATCTCCAGGAGCGGGACGTGCTTTTCATCGACGAGATCCACCGGCTGCATCCCAGCGTGGAAGAGTACTTGTATCCCGCGATCGAGGATTTTCGGCTAGACATTATCATCGATCAAGGTCCCAAGGCCCGCACGATCCGCCTCGATTTGCCGCCTTTCACGTTGGTGGGAGCGACCACGCGGGCGGGCAAGCTCACCGCGCCAATGCGCAGCCGTTTTGGCATTCCGAACCGGCTCGATTACTACACGACGGATGAATTGGAGCATATACTGATGCGCTCCTCGAAGTTATTGGATGTCTCGATAGAAAAAGACGGCGCTCATGAGATCGCCCGGCGTTCACGCGGCACGCCGCGTGTGGCCAATCACCTTCTTCGGTGGGTGCGAGACTACGCTCTGGTCAAAGCGCAGAACGTGATCACGGGCGAGGTGGCGCAGGCGGCACTGAGCATGCGGGATATCGATGAGAGCGGCCTCGATGAGATGGACTCCCGCATCCTCGAAGCCATCATTGGGAAGTTTGATGGCGGCCCGGTGGGCATGGGCAGCGTGGCGGTGGCCGTGGGCGAGGATGCGAGCACGCTGGAGGATGTGCATGAGCCTTATCTCGTGATGCAGGGCTATCTCAAACGCACGCCGCGCGGTCGCGTGGCGATGCCGGCGGCCTACAAGAAGATCGGCCTGCCGCCTCCACCGCGAGCGCAGGCGGAGTTGTTTTGAGCGGTGCAAGCTCGTAGGCCGGATGTGTTGGGCGGAAACCATTTCGTGGTTCTCCTCGAGTTCGATGCCCAACTATCCGGCTTTGAGCGCTCACGCTTGCTCGCTGGCCTTCGAGTGCCCCAAATCAGCCGGATAGTTCGGTGAATAAAGTCGTGAAGTTGGCGATGTGTCATGCGCCAAACACATCCGGCCTACTCTTCCGGCAGCTCTTGATGCAAAAGGGGTTTTGAAGTCGGAACCGGACTTGGGCGGCACTGGCGGATGATCAAACCGCTGCCGACGACGACCAGAATCAAAAGGGCGAGAGTTAAGGCGCGGGTAGAAAACATCGCTGGCAGATGCTTTTCGGCTGATTCAGCGCAGCGAGCCGGTTTGCTCACGCTGCTGGATTTCGGCGCTGGCACGCTCCAGGAGGCGTTTTTCGGCTTCCGTGAGACTGGCGATGCCATCGACGAGGATTTTATCGAGGATGTCATTGACCTCGGCTTCGAGATCATTGGGCACCGGAGCGGCTGGAGAGCTTTTGGAAGCTGCGGGGGCCTCGAAATCCATCTGTACCCGGCCGCGTGCGACGACACGGGCGGTTGCGGGAGCATGGCGGAGCTGTGCCTCAGGCTGCCATTGGCTGCGGTAGGTCATGGGCCGACCGCCATAGCCGAGTGCCCTGGCATAAAACCAGCCCGCAAAGGCCCCGCCGAGGTGAGCGAAGTAGGCGATCTTCAATCCCTCCGGCAGCCACGTTGGAATCAACAGCCCGGCGACGGCGAAAATGGTCTGCATGATCACCAGCGCCTTGGCGAGGGTCCACAAGCGCATGGGCACGGGGATGATGAAGTAGATGAAGACGGTGATCTGCTCGTCCGGCAGCAGTACCGCGAGCGCCATGAGCAGGCCGAAGGCGCAGGCGGAGGCTCCCACGAGCGGCGTGACGGTATCGCCATGCACAAAACCATTCACGGCCATCTCCAGCACCGCTCCGGCGATGCCGCTGAGGAAGAAAATCTGGAGGAAGTGCCGTCCGCCGAAGAGATTCTGCACCTGTCGGCCCACAAACCACAGCATGAGTACGTTCAGCAGGAAGTGGCCCACGGTGCCGTGGACAAACATGTAGCTGACCAAAGTCCAAAACTTCCCCGCAGCGAGTTTGGCCACGCTGACCGAACCTTCCATTTTGATGACCTCTTGGGTATCGAAGCCAAACTGCGCCACAAAGACCGCGCCGAGGGCGATCATGATCCACGCGAAGGCGGAAAGGCTCTTCACCCTGCTGGTGAGAGACGGCGAGCGCCGGGGAGGCTGCTCGCGCATGTAATCGCGGTAGTCGATGGACATGCGGGGAATCTGGGATGGCCGGGCGGCGGGCGCGAGGCTTTTTTCGTCAGGAGGTTGTGGCGAAAAGCCTCAATCCTCGTGCCGACGGCGCACGCGGAGGGAGTCCTTCAGGCTGACGAAGTCGGAGAGGAGGAAGATGACGGTGAAAAAGGCCAGCAGGACCTCCATCAGGGTGACGAGCTTGGCAGGCACGGTGAGCGGCGTCACATCGCCAAAGCCGAAGAAGGAGAAATTCAGCACGCTGTAGAAGAAGAACTCAAAAATCAGCTCCGGGCGGCTCCAGGCGGCGTTGATCGAGCTAAAGCTCTCCGCATCACCCGTCTCCAACAGCCAGAAATCGAGCGCAAAGGACAGCGTGATCTGCGTCATGTTCACGCCCATGAGGCCGAGGACCTTGTGGTAGGGCATGTTGTCGCGTGTGGCGAGCAGGATGTGGGTGAGGTTCTCCGCGAAAAAGAACACCGTTTTCGCCAAGGCCAGCGCTAATACCAGCAGACAGAGAGAGCGGCCGTTGATCCAGGCCTGCTCATGCATCCACCAGAGCAGAAGCGTGAGCAGCACAATGGCGATCACCTCGCCTCCCTGGCGCAGGATACCTTTGGCGAGATCGGAGCGGGTCATGCGGCGGAGCATTGACCTCGAAGGCGTGGACGCAAGCGCGTTTCCGCTTCAGCGAGCATCCTACGATGCTTGGCCAAGCTGGATCCGCTCGCGGAGGGAGAGGCCGCTGAGGTCCTCAGCCCGCTGGCCGCCGAGGTGGAGGTTCGAGGCTTCTTCGTTCGAGAGGAAACGGAAGGCGGCGCGGTAGGCGGCTCCGCCGATGACAAAGTAGCCCACGAGGGACTTCGGATTGCACAGAAGCCAGAAGATGGCGAAGAGGCTGAGGCCGCCAAGTTCCGGCTCATCGTAGGCGAGGGCTTCTTCGTCGAGATTCTCTTCCTCCGCCGCGGTTTCCGATTCTTCTTCGACCTCCACCTCTTCGGAATCGGATCCTGCCTCTGCCTCAGGATCGAACAGATGAGGGTTTTTCTTTTGAAGCTCGGCCAGCTCATCTTGGAACTGCCCTTCGTAAAGGGCGGCGCGTTGCTCGTCCTCTTTTCGCGTTTGTTCCTCGCGGGCCAGTCGCTCGGCTTTTTCCTCTGGCGTCTCTTGGGCGTATTCCGCTTCCTCGGCGGCGGCGAGTTCCTCTTCGCTCGAGCGATACTCGGCCATGCGGAGGTCGTAGTTCACGAAATTGGCCGCGGCGATGCAAAGCATGCCGGTGAGGGCGGCGAGCACGCCGAAGCGACGGTCGATGCCTTTGCCGCCCAGGCGAATGATCCAGCCGACCCCAAAACCGAGAGCCGCCGTGGCCGGAAGCCAGAGTTTCCAGGTGAGGCGGTAGAGGTACATGTAGCCAAAGCATCCCACCGCCAGCGCCACGAGGGCGGCGGCGATGGCTAGGTTGAAGTTCTGCTCCGATTTGAGCTCCGCCATGCGCTGCTGAGTGCGGTTGAGGCTTTCCTGCATGAGCTTTTCGGCGCGCTTCTTCTGTTTCGCGGCCTCGCTGTAGCCAGTCATGTCCTCGTCATTCTCTGGGAGGGTGAGCTGCCCGGGAACGCGGGAGCCGATTCGCGGCAGCGCCATGGTGGCGGCGAGCTGTGGCGGAGAAATCTCCCCCATGGGCCTCGCTGGCAGCGGTGGCGGCCTCGACATGGCGGGCAAGGGCGGCGGGCTGGATGCCACCGGGGCTGGTGGGACGGCCAGCGCCTCATTTCGATACATCAGGCGCAGGCCGCCTGCGGTGATGACATCCCCGTCCATCAGCATGGCCGAAGGCACGGGCTGGTCGTTCACCAAAACGGGGAACTCAGGCCGCAGGGAGACGACTTGATGGCCTGTGCCGGGCATCGGCCGCAATTCGTAGTGGTGGGGAGCCAGGCCGAGATCCGCTCGGATGGGGACACGTGCCTGCGGATCACTGCCCACGACCACCGCATCGGCGGGGAGGGGCATTGAGTGTCCGGTTTCAGCGACCAAAAAGGCAGGCATCGCTCAATTTATGATAATTATAAACAGCTGGCAAGCATGGGAAGCGGTTGAGCCCGCCCGCCGGCACCTTTGTTGCTGACAAATGGCGGCCTTTATCCTAGGCCTCGACCCTCCATGAGTCCACAACGCGCCCGCCGCTCCGGCTTTCTCCATCTTTTGCTCATCCTGTTCGGCCTGCTGCTGACCGGGGTGCAGGCTCAGAATGTCATCGTCGAGGACTGGGAGAACGAGCAGGAGGCGCTGAAAA
Organism: Akkermansia muciniphila; assembly: GCA_943373155.1. Classification (GTDB taxonomy): domain Bacteria; phylum Verrucomicrobiota; class Verrucomicrobiia; order Verrucomicrobiales; family Verrucomicrobiaceae; genus Prosthecobacter. Next base: position 38,819 of record CALSBJ010000048.1, read on the forward strand.
AGCACGGCATCGCCTTCCAGGCTGGTTACACCGGTTCTTTCATGAGCCACCTGCAAGGCGGCTTCCGCCAAGGCACCAACTGGCAGGGATTGGTCGATCTCAGCATGCTGGTGGATCTCGACAAGGTCATCGGCTGGAAGGGCGCGGCGTTTCATGCCGAACTCATCTGGGTGCAGGGCCGCAGCGCCTCCTCCATGGCCTACGTCGGCAACATGAACGAGGTCAGCAACATCCAGGGCATGGCCAACACCGTGCGCCCTTTCCACGTCTGGCTGCAGCAGCAGCTCTGGGGCGACAAAATCCGTCTCAACGCGGGTTGGCTCACGCTCGACACCGATTTCATGGTCTCCAATGCCGCCAGTCTCTTCATCAATTCCGCCTACGGCCCCATCCAGACTTGGAACATGAACTTCAACGCGCCGGTGTATCCGCTCTCGTCCCTCGGCTTCTTTGCCGAATGGCAGGTGAACGACCAGTATGAGCTGCAGGCCGGCGTTTACGACGGGAACTTCGGTGGCGAGAAAGGCAACCGCCGCAGCGCCAACACCCGTCTCGGCACCGATGACGGCGCGGCAATCCTGTTGGAACTCGCCCGCACCCATCACCTCGGCGGTCTTGCTGGCACGGCCAAGATCGGTGGCGGCTGGAACACCGGCTTTAGCACGGTCAACAGCACGGGCCTCCTCGCTCACGGCAATGGCCACTTCTACGCCATGCTCGATCAAACGCTCGTGCCGGGCATCGGCAAGGACGCGGCAGACCGGCTCACCTTCTTCACCCGCGCCGGGCGGGCCATTCATCCGGGGCGCAGCATGGTGGATCTGACGCTTGAGGGCGGCTTCGTCGGCCGTGGAGTGCGTGAGAATGATCAATGGGGCGTCGCCATGACCTGGTCACGAGTCAGCAACAGCTTTGTGCAGGCCACGCTGGCCGGCGGCGGCACCACCAGCAGTTCCGAGACCGCCATCGAGCTCACTTACAAAGCCCAGCTCACGCCTTGGATGGCTTTGCAGCCGACGTTGCAGCGCATCTACAATCCCCAAAGCGGCACGCCAAACGCCACCGTGCTCGGCATGGTGCTGATGCTCAATTTCTGAGGAAGCTTGCTCTGCTCCCCGGCCACGCTACGTCCCTGCATGGCCCTCAAAGCGATCATCCACAAAGCCGCTGTCTCCTTCTCCGATCTCGACCGCAACGTCTATCAGGACCACAGCCTCACCATCGCCCGCCATCCCTCGGAAACCGAGGAGCGCATGATGATCCGCCTCCTCGCCTGGGTGCTCAACACACCCGAGACCAATGACCTCGGCACGCTGGAATTCGGCAAGGACATGTTTGAGCCCGAAGAACCCGCCCTGGTGCAAAACGATCTCACCGGCCTGCGCATGCATGAGATCGACCTCGGCCAGCCGGAGGAAAAACGCCTCGTGCGTGCCTGTGGTCGCTCACGCCGCGTCACCGTCTATACCTTCAGCGGCACCAGCGCCCCCTGGTGGGCCTCCGTGGCCGAAAAACTCGCCAAAGTGCGGAACCTGACCGTGTGGCATTTCGATCCCGCCCAGGTCAAAACCCTCGCTCTCCTTGCCGACAAGGCGATGGACCTTCAAATCACGCTTCAAGAAGGCATCCTCACCGTCGATGGCGGCGGTAAATCGGCCGAGCTCACGCCGGTGAAGCTTGCGGGCGGGTAGAAGTGGGTTTGACAGGCGATGCAGAGGCGGGCAAAATTCGATGCATGACAGCCGCTCAATCCGCCTTGGAAAGTTTGGTCCCGAGCATGGAACCCATCATGACGGTGGAATCCGCACGGGCGATTTTAGGATTGCGCATGCCTGAGGAGGTGCAGGAGAGGGTGAGCGTGATCGCAGACCGCTGCCGTGAGGGACTGCTCAGCGAGGAGGAGCACCGCGAGTACAAACTCTACGCCGATCAGGTAGGCATCCTGTCCCTGCTCCAGGCTCAGGCACGCATGCTGTTGAAAAAAGCCGGCAAACTTTGATGGATGCCGCCACCCGCCAGTCCGTCTGGCAGCGGGCTGGAGGCCGCTGCGAGTATTGCAGGATCAGCCAGGAGCAGGAGCCTGGGCAGGCTTTTCATATCGAGCATATCACCGCGCTTCAGCATCGAGGAGGTGATGATTTGGAGAACCTCGCCCTCGCCTGCTGCCGCTGCAATGCCTACAAAGGGCCAAACCTCACCTCGCGTGATCCAGACACCGACCACGTCGAACTCCTCTTCAATCCGCGTGCGCAGGCATGGGAGGAGCACTTCCGCATGGACGGGCACCTCATACTGGGCATTACGCCGGTAGGGCGCACCACCGCCTGGCTGCTTCAGATGAATGCTCCCGGACGTGTTGCCATCCGCGCCTTCTGGGCGCAGATCGGCGAGGACCTTTGAGCATCCCGTTCCTTGCCGTGAGCCACGTCACGGCCTAGCTTTCCCGCCCTTTCCCCTCCGTTCATGACCCACGCCGTCCTCAGCCTCCTCAAAGAAAGCCGTCATCCCATGCGCATCGACCTCATCGGGGTCGCCGGATCAGGCATGAGCGGGCTGGCGCTGCTGCTGCTCGGCCTCGGGCACAAGGTCAGCGGCTCGGACAAGGCCACCACGCTGGAAACCGAGCGACTGCAAAAGCTCGGCCTGCAATTCTTCCACGGTCACACCGAGAAGGAAGTCGAGGACTGCGACATGGTGATCTATTCCAGCGCCATCAAGCCGGGAAACATCGCCTACGAGGCCGCTTTCAAGCAGGGCATCCCGCTGGTGCGTCGAGCCGAGGCTCTCGCCGCCGTCATGGCGAACAAAAAAGGCGTCGTCGTCTGCGGCACACATGGCAAAACGACCACCTCCGCGCTCACGGCGCATGTGTTGCGCCAAGGCGGCCTCAAGCCGAGCCACTACGTCGGTGCGGAGATTCCAATTCTGGGCTCCAATGCTCACTGGGATGCCGAAGGCGAACTCTTTGTCGCCGAGGGCGATGAGAGTGACGGCACCCTCGTCAATTTTCATCCGCAGCACGCCATCGTGCTCAACATCGAGCCCGAGCATCTCGACTTCTACGATGGCATCGAGGCCATTAAGACCGTCTTCCGCCAGGTGCTCAGCCAGACGCCCGGCCATTGGGTCTATTGTGCCGAAGACCCCGTCGCCAGCGAGGTCTGCGCCGGTCCCAAAGGCGTCAGCTACGGCTGGAGCCGCTCACACGATTTCTCTGCGAACATCCTCACGATGCGGCCTGATCACTCGGAGTTCGAAGTGTATCAAAGCGAGCAACTCCTCGGTACCGCCACGCTCGGCATTCCCGGCAAGCACAACGTCAGCAACGCTCTCGCTGCTATCGCCCTCGCCACGAAATGCGGCGTGACCTTTGAGGCCATCCAGCATGCTTTGCGCAGCTTTCGCGGTGCCAAACGCCGTTTCGAGATCCGTCACAGCGGCGAGCGATTCACCGTCGTCGATGACTATGGCCATCATCCGAGCGAAATCGCCGCCACGCTGGCCACCGCGAAGGGTTTAAATGCCAAACGCATCGTCTGTCTCTTCCAGCCGCATCGCTTCAGCCGCACGCAACTGCTCAAAAAGGAGTTCGGAGCCAGTTTCGGCGATGTGGACGAGCTGTTCGTCACCGACGTGTATCCCGCCAGCGAGAAGCCGCTGCCGGGGGTGAGTGGTGAAACCATTTTGGAAGAGGTTATTGCGCATCAGAGCGGGCTGAAGCCCGAACTACGAACGAAGACCGGCAGCACGCCGACGATGCCCATCGCACGTGACAAGGTCGGCAATGCGCTGCGTCCCGGCGATCTGCTCATCACCCTCGGTGCAGGCAATGTCCACGAAGTCGGTCGCTGCATCGCTCGCGATCTGCCCGTGCTCGAAAAGTTGTGCAGCATCCTCGAAGCCAATGGCGGCGGCGCGGCACGGCTTTACGAGCCGATGAATCGTCATACCACCTTCCTCATTGGCGGTCCCGCGCAGTATTGGATTGAGCCGCACACCGTCGCGGCTTTCGCGGAAGTCGTGAAACACCTCCGCGCCACCTCCGTGCCGATCCGCGTGATCGGTCGCGGCTCGAATCTGCTCGTCAAAGACGGCGGCATTCGCGGGGCCGTCATTCATCCGAGCAAAGGCGAGTTTGACGACGTCAAAGCCGAAGGCATGCGCCTCATCGTGGGCGTCGGGGCTCGCTTGAAGAAGATCGCCAGCTCCGCCCGCAATGCGGGAATTGGCGGCTTCGAATGGATGGAAGGCGTTCCCGGCAATCTCGGCGGAGCTTTGCGCATGAATGCCGGAGCCATGGGCGCGGAGATGTTCGATCATGTCGTCAGCGTGCGCTTCATCGCCGCCGATGGCAGCATTCAGGAAAAGCCGCTGGCCGAGATTCAGCATCACTACCGCAGCGTGCCTGAGTTTGAGGATCGCTACATCGTCGGAGCCGTTTTGGAGGGCAAACCCGCTCCAAAGGATCAAATCGATGCTGGTTTGGAAGCTAGCCGCATCAAACGCCGCACCAGCCAACCCATCGGAGCCAGCGCCGGCTGCATTTTCAAAAACCCCGAACTCTGCGGGGCCGGCAAACTCGTCGATGACCTCGGCCTCAAAAGCACCCGCGTCGGCGCAGCCGTCGTTTCGCCTGTCCATGGCAATTTCATCGTCAACGAAGGCGGTGCCACGGCCCGCGAAGTGCTCGATCTCATCGCCCAGATCAAAGAAAAGGCCCAGGAAGAACGCGGCGTGCAGCTCGAACTCGAAGTGAAAGTCATCGGCGAAGACCAGCCGCTGCCGCTTTAAAGAAAGTGGCACAGGTTTTTTACCTGTGCCGACGGAGGGAAGCGGGCGCGAGTGCTCCAGAACCATTCAAGGCACCTCAAGATGCTGCTCCCAGCAGATTCTTGGATCGTGCGCTGATATGAACAGGTTAAAAACCTGTTCCACTTTGGGCTCATCAAAAATCAAGCATCGTCATCGCGCCGACAAGTCTCCATCACGCTTCGATCTTGCCCAAAACGGCGCGTTACGCTTCGATGGCGGCTTCATGACTGAAAATCCAACCTCCCCCGGCCGCTACGCGTGGACTGTCGTCGCGCTGCTCTTTCCCGTGGCGCTGCTGAACTACCTCGACCGGCAGATGATCGCCTCAATGAAGGTCAGCGTCATGCAGGACATCACCAGCATCGGCAGCGAGACGAACTGGGGTTACATGCTCGGGCAGTTCAAATGGGTGTACGCCTTCTTCAGCCCCATCGGCGGCTACATCGCGGATCGATTCAGCCGCAAATACACCATCACGGGCAGCCTCGTTGTGTGGTCGGCCATCACCTGGTATACCGGCCAGGTGCATTCGTATCAGGAGCTGCTGTGGACACGCACGGCGATGGGGGTGAGCGAGGCTTTTTATATCCCGGCGGCGCTGGCGATGATCGCGGACTATCACATCGGTGGCACACGGTCGCGGGCGGTGGGCGTGCATCAGACAGGCATCTACTGCGGCGTGATGATTGGTGGCTTCGCGGGCTTTGTGAATGAGTGGCCGGACTTTGGCTGGCGCGGGGCTTTTGATTACACTGGGCTCGCTGGCATTCTGTATGCCGTGCCGCTCTTGTTGCTGCTGAAGGATGCGCCACGTGTGGCGAGCACGGCCGATACGAGACCCTCGGTGTTTACCGCCGGGCGTGAGTTGCTCACCAATGCCTCCTTCATCCTGCTCGTGCTCTATTTCACGCTGCCTGCGGTGGCCGCCTGGGTGGTGCGGGACTGGATGCCGGCGATCCTGCAAAAGGAGTTCAACATCAGTCAGGGCATCGCAGGCATGTCCGCGTCCATCTACTGGCAGGCCGCCGCCATTGGCTCCGCGATGCTGGGCGGTTGGTTGGCGGATCGTCGCATGAAAACAAGCCAACGCGGTCGCATCCAGGTGAGTGCACTCGGCATGATCCTCATTATCCCGGCGCTCTTTGGCGTGGGCAATGCGCCCGCGTTGCATTCCTTTGGCCTCGCCATCGCCTCGCTCATCCTCTTTGGCATCGGCTGGGGCTTCTTTGACATCAACAACATGCCCATTCTCTCGCAGATCGCCCGCCCTCATCTCCGCGCCACTGGCTACGGTATCATGAACTTCGTCAGCATGTTCAGCGGCGGCTTGGCCGATTGGGGCTTTGGCAAGATGAATGACCTCAAAGTGCCGCTCAATGTGAGCTTCGGTGTCTTTGCGAGCCTCTGCATCGTCTCGGTCTTCATCGTGCTGATGATCAAACCGAAGGAGCAAGGCTAAACCGTATCTCTCGCGTCGATGCAGCGGTTGGAGTCCAGGCTTTAGCCGATCTGCTGGCTCTAGAACGTTCGTGTCGGCTAAAGCCTGGACTCCAACATCTGAATGCGTGGGCTACAATGTCAGCGCATACACCTTCACATCCACGCCGGGGGAACCGATGAGGTGATCCGGCGGACGATTGGGGTTCTCGAAACCAGCTTGGAGGAGGGGATTCACGTCCCAGGCGTCGAGTTCGACCTCGGCCAAAGGATAGGGCGTGTGATGCACCTGGCCGCAGCGAAGGCCGCGAGGCGTTTGGGAGAGTAGCAGGTAACGCTCGGCGAGGAAGAATTCGAGGGTGCCGGGCTCGGCGTGGCGTGTCTGGGCACTCAATCGGTAGCGAAAGCGTGAAGGTGATTCACCTCGACGCTGGCAATGGTAGTCGATCCAGCCATCGGACTGCGGCGCGGACATGCGGGCGTGCTGGTAGGGTAGGTTAAAAAACGTCCGCGCGGTCCAAACGGCGAGCGGTTGATCGCAATCGAGCGAGTAGAACCAAACCCCATGCCGACCCTGCGCATCGCGGACGTAGGTGCGCACGTTGAGTTCGAGGAAATCACTGATTCCCGGCACTGGCGGACAAAAACGCGGACGGATGCCACGCATGTAAAAAGGCACGATGGCCAGCCAAGCATCCCCTTGAAAGGTATCGACGGTCAAACCGGGTGGCAGCGTGCGCTGGATGGCCTCTGCATCCCAGCGCCAATGCAGGAAGGCCAGCTTTTCCCAGCGTTGCAGCATCACATGAGCACGCGAGGGATGCTCACGAGTGGCAAGGAGGGCGGCGGTGGCACTCATGGAATGCGAATTTCCAGCCACTGAGCATCATCGCTCCGTGCGGTGATGTGGCGGGCGCTTTCAGGCATTGAGGAAGGGATGATGGCAAAATCACCTGCGCGGAAGGTTTCGCCCGCGAGATCAAGCTGACCTTGGGTGACGGCAAGCGTGAGGTTTTCGCCTTCGTGACCGAGTTGCTCGGTGGTGGAGCAGAGACGCACGTCGAAGAACTCGCAGCTCACGAGCGTGCCGTTCGTGACCGCTGGCTGCATGGCAGGTTCGAAGTCAGAGAAGTCGATGGAGGCCAGTGACTCGGCGATATGGAGCTGGCGGGGCTTTCCATCGAGGCCGACGCGATTCCAATCGAAGACGCGGTAGGTGGTGTCGCTGTTTTGCTGAATCTCATAGATCAGCAAGCCCGCGCCGATGGCATGGATGCGGCCGCTGGGGATGAAAAGGCAGTCGCCAGTGCGAGGATGGATGACGTGGACAACCTCGGCGAGCGTGCCGTTTTGCAGCGCGGCATCGAATTGAGCACGGGTGACGCCTTGTTTGAGCCCGGCGTAGATTTTGGCACCCGGATCGGCATGGGCGATGAACCACATTTCGGTCTTTGGATCGCCACCGAGCTCGGCGGCGCGATGAGCCGGTGGATGGACCTGGATGGAAAGATCATCGCAGGCATCGAGGATCTTCATCAACAGCGGAAAACAGGGCGAATCGCTCTTCAGACCGCCAAAGACCTCGGCGCGGTGGTTTTGCCACAAGTCGTTCAAGGTCACGCCCTCGGCGGTGGTGCTCATGGCCTCGGGGCGGTCGCTGACTTCCCAAGCTTCGCCGAAAGGTGTGGTGGCATCCGGCAGTGTGCGGTGAAGCACGGTCTCCAAACGACGGCCACCCCAGACGCGGGATTGGTAAAAAGGCGAGAAGCGGAGGGGGTGGGAGAAGTTCATCTGTGTACCAAAGCACGGGGCGCGTTGACGGTGCAAGGGGGACTTGCCATGATGGCCGCATGAACCAGGTCGATGCAGCCTTTGTGGAGTCGTTGAAGCAGATCCTCAGCGCGGAGCGTGTGCTCACGCGGGACGAGGACATCGTGCCGTATTCATTTGATGGTACGGCAGCGTTGAAGCAGCGGCCTGGCGCGGTGGTGTTTCCGCTGACGACGGCTGAAGTGGCGGCGTGTGTGAAGCTGGCGCGTGACAAAAGCGTGCCGGTGGTCACCCGCGGCAGCGGCACAGGTCTGAGCGGCGGCAGCGTGCCGCTGGCTGGCTGTTTGGTGCTTTGCCTCGTGCGGATGGACAAGCTGATCGAACTCGATGAGAAAAATCTCACGCTGCGTGCGCAAAGCGGCGTGATCACGAAGGAGATCGACGATGCCTGCGCGAAGGTCGGCCTGTTTTATCCGCCTGATCCCGGTTCGATGAAGATCTCCACCATCGGCGGCAATGTCGCGGAGAACTCCGGCGGCCTTCGCGGCCTCAAATACGGCGTGACGCGGGACTATGTGATGGGCATCGAAGTGGTGCTGCCTGACGGCATGGTGACCTTCCTCGGCAACAAATGCGTCAAAGACGTGGCCGGTTATTCGATGAAGGACCTTTTCGTCGGCAGTGAGGGCACGCTGGGCATCATCACCGAGGTCTTGTTGAAGGTGCTGCCGCGTCCGAAGGCCCGCAAAACCATGCTGGCGCTCTACGATTCGATGGAGAAGGCCGCCGAGACCATCTCGGCCATCATCGCGGCGAAGATCATTCCCTGCACGTTGGAGTTCCTCGACAAGATGACGGTGCGCTGCGTGGAGGATTACTCCAAAATTGGCCTGCCGACCGATGTGGAGGCCGTGGTGCTGATGGAAACGGACGGGCATCCTGTCGTCGTTGAAGAAGAAGCCTCGCAGATGATGGCGCTGGCTCGTGCCAATGGTGCCAGCGAGGTGCGTGCCGCTGCGGATGAGCAAGAAGGCGCGAAACTGGCTGCGGCGCGGCGCAATGCCTTCTCCGCCCTCGCCCGCGTGCGTCCGACGACGATCCTCGAAGATGTCACGGTGCCACGCAGCGAGCTGGCTCGCATGGTGAGCTTCATCAATGAGGTCGCCCAGCGTCATCGCCTGCTCATCGGCACCTTTGGCCATCTCGGCGATGGCAACCTGCACCCGACCTTTTTAACGAACGAACGCGATCACGAGGAAATGCATCGTGTGGAAGCGGCGCTGGAAGAGATCGTCGATGAGACGCTCAAACTCGGCGGAACCGTCACCGGCGAGCATGGCGTGGGTTTGGCCAAAAAGGGCTTTTTGAGGCGTCAGCTAGGCGAGGGGAGCTTTGAGCTGATGCGCACCGTGAAGAAGGTGCTCGATCCGCAGGGCCTGCTGAATCCGGGGAAGATGTTTGATGCGGCTTAGGCCGCAATGATCTCATGCACCCGCTGATCATGCGCCTCGACAGGCAAATCATCGAGAAGTTGAAAGCGGTGGGCTAACGCGATGCGGCGGGCGCGGCACTGCGGGTGGGCCAAAAGCCTATCGTAGTAGCCTCCGCCGCGTCCGAGGCGGGTAAGATGCTTCGATGAGAAAGCGAGGCCGGGCACGAGGATGAGGTCAAGATCAGCGATGTCGAGCGGCGGGCAGGTTTCGCGTGGTTCCCAGGCTCCGAGGCGGCTGCGGATGAGATCGGCCTCGGTTTGAATGAGTCTTGGCGCCAGGTTTTCGGCCTCAATGGCAAAGAGCGCGGCTCGATGGCCGTGATCACGAAGCCAGAGTAAGAAACCGCCGATGAGATCGGGCTCCCCGCGAAGGCCGCCGTAAATGGCGACGGTTTGATGCGAGGACCACGAGGCGGTGTGCTGCTTCAAAGCGGCGATGAGCGCGTCGTTGGCTTCTGCCGTGACTTCACGAAGAAGCTGGCGCATGCGCTGACGAATAGCGGGCTTGGTTTTCATGATGGGGGCGGGGCAACGGACGCCTTGTTTAGGCGGTGTTTGAGATGTGGCAATGCCAGCCCTGCCCTATGAGCGCTTCTTTCTGAATAGAGGCACCGCCCTGCGGCTGATGGAGTCCATCGCCCAGCGGCCTTCGAATTCAGGCAAAAGCAGCACGGCAGCCGCGGTGGGAACGGGCTTTGAGGTCACCTTGATCAGCCGATCAGGCGGTGAGTTTGGCTTTCCTGGGGTGGCCAGGCGTGTCCATCCCCACTGCATGCCGGTGGGGTCGGAGATAAGAGAAACATCGGCGGGCATGCCCTTCCATGAGCGATCAAAGGCCTGGATGACTCGTCCACGCGGATCTGACCAACTAATGCGCCCTATTTCAGCATCGAGGGAGAAGTTGAAGTGGAGATAGCCATTCGGTTTGACCACACCACAGGTGATCGCGCGGTATTCACCGGGACCGATGACGGTGTTGGCATCGTTACTGTCAACCTTGAGACGTCCTTCGTAGGTGCCGTCGCCGCCGACATGACGAAGATGCCAGCCTTGGAGACTGACGGGCTTGGTGCCGGGATTAAAGACCTCAATCCAGTCAGGCGTGGTCCCTTCTTGCGTTGTCCATGTGACAGTGTTTTTGGGCTGCACTTCGGTGATCACTAGGGGGAGATCCTCTGCGGTGGGCATCCAAGTCTCAAAATCAACGGGGCTGCCATCGGACCATTCGATTTGACCCTCGTTCTCCTGGATGCGGCCGCCAATCCACACGGGCGAGAGGATGTCTTTCTCGTGGAGGCAGCGCACGACCTCGACGACCTCGGCTGAGGAATGCAGGCTGGCGAGGTCGATGCCGCCTTGCTGCGTGGCGAAGTCCCGGGCGTCCTCCCAACTGATGGGGGCAGTGATAATGCAAAAATCCGAATTCAGATGCAGCAGCGCATTGCTCGGAGGCAGGATATCCTCGCGGGTCACTGGCTTGCTGCGCAGCACCTGCTCGTTGATCTCTCCGAAGAGGAAGATGAAACAGGCGGTGACGATGACCGTGGTCATCATCGAAACGATCGGTCGTTGCGTGATGGCTCGGTTCAGGACCGGCGTGGAGAGTCGGCGCGAGGCGGCCTCGATGTCCTCTGCCAGTTCGGAGGCTTTTTGGTGGCGCTCATCAGGATTCTCCCGCATGGCCTTGAGCACGATTTTGTCCAGCAGAGGAGGAGTGGAGGCTTTTTTGGATGGCGGGTCGAAATTCCCCACGGGTAGGCTGCCTGTGAGGAGTTCATACATGGTGACCCCGGTGCTGTAGAGGTCACAGCGATGATCCACCATGGCATTCCGTCGCATCTGCTCTGGCGCGGCATAGACGGGGGTGCCACCGAGGCTGCTCTGGATGGCGGAATGAGTGCCGTGCTCTTTGAGATGAAGTTTCGCTAGGCCAAAATCAGCCACACGAACGCGTTTGCGGTCGTCGATGAGGATGTTGGTGGGCTTGATATCGCGATGCACGACGCCGTGATCATGAGCAAACTGGAGTGCAAGGCAGGTTTGGTGAATGATCTCCAAGACCTCGGTTACCTCCAAGCGACGGTGCTGCATGATTTCCAGCAGAGAAGTGCCGTTGACATACTCCATCACGATGTACAGGCCACCTTGCCTGCTGCGGCCAAAATCATGCACGGCAACGATGTGTGGATGATGGAGCCGGGCTAGGAGCAGCGCCTCCTGTTCGAAGCGGGTGATGAAAGCTTCATCCTCTCCGAATTCAGGTGGTAGAATTTTGATGGCCACGCGGCGCTGGAGCGAGACCTGGGTGGCGGAGTACACGGCACCCATGGCCCCACGGTCGAGGAATTCGAAACCGGTGAAACCAGGAAACGCGGATTCCAGCTCGCGTGCTGGTGGGGGCGTCCAATCTGAGGCGTGACCTCCAAGAACGCCATCGAGCAGTCCCACCGGATCAAGTCCAAGCAGGGAGTCTGAGGAGGGCTTTGAAGCAGGCTGTGGCGAGTCATGACGATGACTCGGTGTGCCTTGATGGATCATGCTGGCTCAGAGGGGTGGGGCTAGG
>CALSBJ010000049.1:0-49281 GCA_943373155.1 Akkermansia muciniphila
AAGCCATCGCCGAGCGTGCTAAACATCTCGCGGTAGTCGCTGAAGTGCTTCACGCCCGGATGCGCCTTGTCCGCCTGATCGAAGCGGTTCGCATCGACATCACAGAAGCCGACCATTTTCACCGCCGCATGCGAACCCACGTTCTTCAAATCGGTGAAGCCCATGCCGTTCACCCCCACACAGGCCACTTGCAGCTTGCTGTTGAGATTTTGTCCTCGCACGAGCGATGGAAAAGCGACGGCGGCGGAGGCGAGCGAGGTGTTTTGAAGGAAGGAACGACGAGTGGTGGTGGTCATGACGCAGCTACTACGCAGCCAGCAGCGCATGAATTGCACACTGTCGAGCAAGCACTGTGGATCAAAGCGCCACGTGTGATGCTTTTATAGTCGCATGGACCACCAAACACACTCCCAACGCCGGTGGTTGCGTTTCGGCTTCACCGCCTGCGCAGCCGTGTCTCTCATCGCCACTGCCAAAGCCGGATCGCCGGTCGCCGCTCCCAAGAACCCGACCCCCGTGGCCGCCGCGGACTGGAAAGCGAACACCATCGCCCCGGTGACCAACCCGATCTTCTTTGAAGACGCGATCATCCGCTCGGAGATCCGCCCGATCTTCGTGCATCACACGATCGACAACAACTTCCTCGGCGGCGGCACCGCTCAGCTCTATGCGCTGCAGCTTCGCTACGCCGTGACGGATCGCTTTGCGCTCATCGCGACTCAGGACGGCTACTTTGATATCAACAACGACGCCCTCGCCAATCCCAATGGCTGGATGGATCTCGCCGTCGGCTTCAAGTATGCGCTGATCGATAATCCCGCCGCTCAGTTCATCCTCACCCCCGGCCTGACCTATCAGATTCCGACTGGCGAGCGTGACGTGTTCCAAGGCCGTGGGGGTGGTGAGTTCAATCCCTTCGTCTCCTTCCAAAAGGGCTTCGGCAACCTCCATGTGAGCGGCAACCTCGGTCTCCGCATCCCGGTGACCACCGACGAGCAGAACCTCATGGCTCACTACAGCCTCATGGTGGACTACTACGTCAACCGCTGGTTCATCCCCTTCGTCTCCGCGAACTTCTGGACCAACCTCAACGACGGCACGAACATCGGCCTTCGCAGCAATGGCTACGACGTGATCAACTTCGGTGCCAACGACGCCAACGGTGTCACTCAAGGCATGGTGGGCATCGGCTTCCGCAGCCGCATCACCAACAACATTGATCTTGGTGCCGCCTATGAAGTCGCCGCCATCCGTCCTTACGGCCTGACGAACAACCGTCTGACCTTCGATATGTGCATCCGCTTCTGATCTGAATTTGCCGGTTGGTTACCGGTGTGTTGAAGACAAAAAATGGCGCATGGGAGCAGGGGTGCTTCCATGCGCTTTTTGCGTTTGGCGGAGGGCGTTCTGTGATGAGCAGCGCCCTCACGGCCTGATTGATTGAGGATTGTCGAGCAAACGATGGTTGATTGCAGAGGTGGTGGAATTGCGAACCACGCCGCTTCCCTCAACAATCAAATCGGGCCTGGCCTGAGAAGCAGTCTTTTCTAACCTGTCGTGCGCAGCCCCGAAGCGATGGCGTTGATCGAAATGAGCATGTCTGGCAGCATCGCATCGGCGGAGGCTTGATCGCCGGAGGCGAGGATGCCGCGCCATTCACGGAGCAAGGCGATCTGCTGGAGGTGAAGCACACGCAGCGGGGCCTCGCGGATGTCGAGCGTGTAGGCGAGACGCGGGCGACGCTCGGCGAAGGTGCCCTGGAAGAGGTCTTCAAGGATCACGCGGGTGGAATCGAACTCGTCGAGGATGCGCCCCATGAAGCGCTCACGCACCGTGGCATCGGGCACGAGGCCTGCGTAAGCTCGCATGAGGTCGGCATTGGCGCTGACGAGGGAGCTTTCGATGTTCGTGAGCACGTATTTGAGGAAGGCGGACTCGCGAAGAGCGGCAGCGAGGGCCTGGTAATCGGCGGGACGTTCATCTCGCAGGTTCTTCAAAGCGGAGCCGGCACCAAACCAGCCCGGCAGGTAGAAACGAGCCTGCGTCCATGAGAAGACCCACGGGATGGCGCGGAGGTCATCGAGTGAAGCCTGACCGGTGCGACGCGAAGGACGCGAGCCGATGCGGGAATTCTCCAGCGCATCAATCGGCGTGGCGGCGCGGTAAAACGCCATGAAGCCCTCGGTGTGCAGCAGCGAGCGATAGGCATCGCGACTGGAGGCGGCCAGATCATCAAGGATGTGCTCCACCGATGATGCTTGAGGTTTTGCATGACGATGACGGGCGGTGGCAGAGGCGGCGGAGGCCATCAGGATCTCCGCGTTATACACGGCGGAGCCAAAGTGAGCGTATTTCTGCGCGATGGTTTCTCCCTGCTCGGTCATGCGCATGCTGCCGCTGAGCGAGCCATGCGGCAGGGCATCCATGAACCAATGCGTGGGACCTGCGCCACGTCCCACCGTGCCGCCACGACCATGGAAGAAGACCGGTTTTGCCCCATGCTGGGTGATGGTATCCGAAAGCGCCTTCTGAGCGCGATGCAGCGCCCACTGGCTCGCGAAGATGCCGCAATCTTTGTTGGAATCCGAATAGCCCACCATGACCTGGAAGCTGGGATCACTGCCGAGCTTCTCGCGAAGGGCGGAGAGGCTGTTTTGCGTCACCGGATGGCTCATGAAGGCCGTGACGATGCCTGGACCAGCTTCGAGGTCGCCCATGGTCTCAAACAAGGGCACAACCGGCAGCGGGCAGCGCAGACCTTTCGGCGTCCATTCCGCCAAACCGGCCTCGCGAGCCAAAAGGTACACGATGAGCAAATCCTCCACGCAGCGAGTCATCGAGACGATGAGCGATCCGAGGCCGGAAGTGCCATGCGCCTGAATGTGAGCGGCCAACACGCGATGGCAGGCCAGCACGGTATCTGCCTCGGGTCCGGCGGAAACGCCCGGCGAGAGAAACGGACGCGGTGAACGCAGTTCGCGACCCAGCAGCGCCCGCTTCTCCTCCACGCTCCAATCCACAAAACTGCGCTCATCGAGCAATCCAGCGGCTCGCAGAAGTTGATCGAGCGCTTTTTCGTGAAACGCGGAGTTTTGCCGCACATCCAGTGAGGCGCTGTGGAAGCCAAAGGCCTGCAAGCGCTGACGCACCGGCACGATGAGGTCGGTCACGAGGGCCGCCGCGCCCACCTCGGTAAGCGTCGCCGCGAAGGTGTTGAGGTCGGCGAGCAGTTCGGAGGCCTGCGAGTAGGCAGCGGGAGAAGCGGGCTTCTCGATGGCGAGCACGATCTTGGCCCGCATGAGGTAGGCCGCGCAACGCCAGGGCTCCTCCTTGTTGCGGTCGATGATGTAGGCCAGATCGGCGTGCGGCTCGTGTTGCAGCGAGACCGACAGGGTGGCGATGAGTTCCTGCAGGGCCTCCGGCGTGCGCTGGAAGAGCGAACTGAGTGGGAGGTGCGCGGCGAGATTCTCGATGGCACGGCGCTGCACGCGGAGGGCATTCGAACGCAGGGCCTTCAGAGCATGCTCGGTGACTTCCGCCGTCACGAAAGGATGGCCGTCACGGTCGCCGCCGATCCATGAGCCAAAACGCAGCAGCGGTTTCACGTCCTCAATCTTCTCCGCCGGGAACCCAGCGGCGATCCAAGCCTCACGCAGATGCACATGAGCGCGGTAGAGCGCCTCGGGAAACACCTCGCGAAGGTAATGAAGCGCATTTTGCAGTTCCGCCTCGATGCTGGGTCGCGTCACATGGATCTCGCCGGTGCGCCAGAGGTTTTCGAGCTGCGTTTGCAACAGGCCGTGAAGCCGAGACTGCTCACGCGGCGTGTAGGCGGTGTTTTCGTGGCGCTCCATGAGGCCGTAAATCTCGCGATGAAGGTCGCGAACGGTTTCGCGCTTCGCCTCCGTGGGATGGGCCGTGAGCACCGGCTCGACGGCGACATCTCGCAGCACGTTGAGGATGTCGTCCCCGCTCAGGCCAAGGTCCAGCATGTCCCGCATGTTATCCGGCCACAGGCCCTGCTCGGCCTCGGGGCCCGATTGCTTTTCACGCAGACGGCGGATCTGCGAAGCGGCACGTTCCTCGACGATGTTGAGGAGCTGAAAGGCGATCGAGTAGGCCTGACCGAGCGACCGCGTGGCCTGCACCTCGCTGGTGGGGGCTTCGGGATGAATCCACGGCAGGCTGGCGGCCAGTTGCGGCTCCCCCATGCGTTTCAGCACGGCGGCAAAGGCCTGCATGAGGAACTGAAGATCGTCTCGAAGAAGCTGAAATCCGAGCTGGCGGAGCGACGTGGCGGGCGGGGTTGGCATGGGGTCCTCTTCTCCAAGCAGGAACCGGGCCGGGTGCAAACGAGGAGTCGGAAAAACTGGTTTCGTGCGTATGGAGCTACCGCATGATCTTTCGCTTCTTTTTCTACCTCCTGGCCATCCAGAGTGCTTCTGCCCTCACGGCGAATGAACTGCAACACTTCATCAACGAGGCCGTGAAGTCCGAGAAGGGCTCCGAGGTGGTCATTCCACCCGGAAGACATGTGCTCGATCATTCACTGGTCATCCAAAACGCCAAAAAGCTCCACATAGCCGGGCTCGACGCGGAAAAAACCATTCTGCAACTGCCTCCGCTGACCTTTGCAGAACTCAGCGAGCCTGCCAAGGCCGGTGACATCCTCCTCCGCGTGCGGCGTCACCAATCCTTCAGGCCCGGCATGCGCCTTCACCTGGAGGCCGACGGGGCCGTGGATGACTTCACCCAGAAGCCAAAACCCTACCACCTCGCTACCCTGTCAAAGATCGAGGGAAACACCCTTCATCTCGTGAAGCCCCTCGACTTCCCTGCCCCAGCCGGAACGCTCATCCGTGACCCCGATGCGGCGAACATCTTCGAGATCCGCGGTGCCACCTCGGAGGTCCGAATCAGCAAGCTCACCCTTGATGGTGGCCGGGTGGAGGGTGATCCGCCTGTGCGCGGCCATGTGCAGCTCTGCGGCATCCTAGCCCAGGGACCCTACAGCGATGAAAAAGGCCCCACCGGCCCGCTCATCAAGAATCTTCACATCGAGCGCTGCTTCATCCAGAACTGCCACGGCCGCGGCATCGCCCTCTACGCCTGCGAGGAGGCCCTCATTGAAAATTGCACCATCCGGGACACCTCGGATGAGGCCATCGACTTCGATCACTTCACCACCGGCAGCATCGCACGGCATAACCACATCGCCCGCAGCCTGGTGGGCGTGGAATTGAACGACGCCAGCGCCTGCCTCGTCGAGCAAAACGATTTCCTCGCCTGCCAGACCGGCATCCACCTCTGGCGCTGGTGCAAACAGCCCGGTCTCAATGAAACGAACGTCATCTCCGGCAATCAATTCGAGCAGACCCGTGGCAACGCCATTCAAATGGCCTCCGGCACGGCCAAGAACACCGTTACGGGCAATGTGATCAGCACCTCCGGTAAGAACGGCATCATTCTCTCGGGTGAAAAGCAGGTGGTGAAGGGCAATGCCATCTCCGGCAGCACCTTGAAAGACATCGCCGTGCAGGCAGGCACGCATGACATCGTGCCCTGAGACAAAGCCTTCATCTGGAGTCGGATGATTTGCCCGAGAGCTTCCCCCCTTGTAGCTGGGTGACTCGGACATCAGCTTGGGCTCCATGTAATCAGGCACTTCTTCGCTTGCACCCTTCATGTTTCAGAATTATCTGAAAACACAATGCCAGCCAATCCACCATCTGAATGGGAAGCCGCCCGCGATGACTTCGTCGCGCAGTGGGGGGCGCTCGGCAGCCACTGGGGCATCAATCGCACGATGGCGCAGATCCACGCCCTGCTCATGACGGCCCCCGAGCCCATGTACACGGATGAAATCATGGAAAAGCTCCAGATCAGCCGTGGAAACGCGAACACCAATCTCCGCGAACTCGTCGGCTGGGGCCTCATCCAGATCATCCATCGCAAAGGCGAGCGAAAGGAGTTTTTCCAAGCCGAAAAGGACGTGTGGAAGATGGTCGTGACCATCGCCCGCGAGCGTAAACGCCGCGAGATCGTCCCCGCTCTCGAAGTATTGAAATCCTGCGCCGAGCGGACCAAAACCGAGTCCGCTGGACCTGGTCGCGAGTTCTACCAGCAGATGAAGGAACTGCAGGAGTTCGTCGAGTTCGGCATCAAAGTCTCCGACACCATTTCCAGCATGAAGCACGCCTCCGCCCTCCAGTGGGCCATGAAACTGCTCGGCTGATCCCTTTTTTTAAACCCATGTTTCTTTATTTCCTGAAACTATAGAAGTATTCACCATGAAAACACACGCCGCCGAAGTCCGCCGCATGCATGCCATGTCGGAGTTCACGAATCCTGAGCAAGGAAAGGTGGTGTGGAGCCCAGTGAAGTCTCTGTGGTTCTTCGGCCACTTTCTCGTGGCTTGTGTTGGGGGAGCGCTCACCTTCGGGCAGTCGCCCGTTTTGCTCTCCGCCGTGCTTACGGTGCTCACGCTCTGCCTTGGACACACGGTGGGGCTTCACCGGCTGCTCATTCATCGCAGCTTTGAATGCCCCAAATGGCTCGAAAGGCTCCTCGTCTATCTCGGCACCCTCGTCGGCATGGGCGGGCCGTTTGGGATGATCTACCTCCACGAGATCCGCGATTGGGCGCAGCGCCACGGTCGCTGCCATCCCTTCTTCATCCATCAAACCGGCTTCTGGCGAGATGCCTGGTGGAATCTGCATGCGGAGATGCGACTCGAAAATCCGCCACGATTCGAAATCGAGCCCGAAGTGGCCCGCGATCTCTTTTACCGATTTCTGCAACGCACCTGGATGCTCCAGCAGCTCCCGCTCGCCATCCTGCTTCACTACCTCGGCGGCTGGCCTTGGATCGTGTGGGGTATCAGCGTGCGTATTGTAACCTCGCTGACCGGTCACTGGCTCATCGGGCACCTCGCTCACAATCTTGGCCAACGCGATTGGCACCTCGAAGGCCATGCCGTGCAAGGATATAACCTCCCTCGCATCGGCCTGCTCACCATGGGCGAGTGCTGGCACAACAACCATCACGCCTATCCGAAGTCCGCCCGCCTCGGCCTGCGCCGCGGCCAGCATGATCCCGGCTGGTGGTTCATCGCCCTGCTGCGTCGCCTGGGTCTCGCCTGGAAGGTCAGCCTTCCCGAAAACCTCCCGCCAAGGCCCGAGCGCCGTCCCCTGCCCCGCTCGCGCCCTGCCCGCCGACTCAGCGCCCACTTTGACCTCCTGTGAGGTCCACAACCCAAACCCAAAACGAACCACCACCACACCATGAACGAAACCGTCCTCACCTATGCCCTCTACCTCACCCTCGCAGTCAGCATGACCGTGTGGGTCGCCCGCACGCTGCACCAAAACGGCCGCGTGTTCCTCGTCGAATGCTTTCACGGCAACACCGAGCTCGCCGACAGCGTCAATCACCTCCTCGTCGTCGGCTTTTACCTCGTGAACATCGGCTTCGTCTCCCTCTACCTCAAAACCAACGAGGAGGTGCTCGGAGCGCGAGGCGTGTTTGAGCTGCTCAGCTCGAAGATGGGCATCGTGCTGCTCGCCCTGGGCGGCATGCACTTCTTCAATCTCTACCTCTTCACCCGCATGCGGAAGCGTGCCCACCTCGCCACCATGCCTCCTCCCGTGCCACCGATGATGCGCATGCCCCGTCCTGCCAACGCCCTCGACACGCTGTGAAAACCCTCACCCTCTTCTACGACGCCCGTTGCGGCCTCTGCAGCAGCGTGCGTCGATGGTTATCAGCGCAGCCGGCTTATGTGCGGCTCGAGTTCACCCCTTATGACTCACCGCAGGCCAGTCAGCGCTGCCCGATGATTGATCAACTCCACGCCGATCAAGAAATCGTCGTCCTCAGCGATGAAGGTCACCTCTGGCAGGGAGCGGGAGCGTGGGTAATGTGCCTGTGGGCTCTCCACGACTTCCGTGAATGGTCGTCACGACTCGCCAGCCCGACCATGCAGTCCATCGCCAAAAAGATCGTCCACCTCATCTCCTCCAATCGCCTCACGCTGTCCTCGCTGCTGCATTTGAGAGGTGATCAGGCGCTGCACGCCTTGCCAGATGCCGCCTCATCTTGCGAGCTAAACGCCTGATCTCCCACCACCGCGTCAGCGCCCCTCAACAATCAAAAATCGGCTGCTCATCAATCGTCAATCCCTCCGCCTACCCCGATAGCCCATCACCTCATCGAGCGTTCCTTCGCCTCCATGAGCTCCAACCAGCCCTCCTCCCGACTTCTCTCTCTCGATGCCTTTCGAGGCTTCATCATGCTGTTGATGGCCTCGTCCGGTTTTGGCATCGTGCAGATGGCGGAAGCGAATCCGGGGTCGTTTTGGGAAACGATTCGCCCGCAGTTTGAGCACAAGGCCTGGCAGGGCTGCTCGCTCTGGGATCTCATTCAACCCAGCTTCATGTTCATGGTCGGCATCGCCGTACCGCTCTCCTGCGCGAAGCGTCGCGAAGCCGGGCAGGGTTTTCTCGGCATGACGTGGCATGCCTTCACCCGCGCCGTGCTGCTCACCCTCCTCGCCGTCGTGCTGAGCACACGGGCGGCGGATAAACAGACCACGTGGATCTTCACCAATGTCCTCGCCCAGATCGGCCTCGGCTACGTCTTCCTCTTTCTGATCGCTCGCATGGGCTGGGAATACATGACGGCGGGCATCCTCGCGATCCTCGCGGGTTACACAGCCTTCTTCGCCATGCATCCGCTGCCCACGCCGGAGCAGTTCGCTTCGATTCAAGGCATCAAGGTGCCGCCGGAAGGCATTCTCACCGGCTGGTTCGGGCACTGGAGCATTCACTTCAATGCCGCGGCACACTTCGACCGCTGGTTCCTCAACCTCCTGCCGCAGGCCCAGCCCTTCGCCTACCAGGCGGGTGGCTATCAGACGCTCAATTTCATCCCCGCTCTCGCCACCATGCTCGGCGGTGCCCTCACCGGCGATTTCCTCATGCGCAGCCCGTTGGAGGCGAAGAGCAAGGCGACGCGTCTTTTCATCGCGGGCGTCCTTTTGATCTTCCTCGGCACCGTGCTCGATCTCGTCGCGCTACCTTCCGTGAAGCGCCTCTGGACCCCCACCTGGGCCATTCAAAGCGGTGGCTGGGTGCTCCTCATGCTCACCGGTTTTTACTCGCTCGTCGAAATCGCCGGATGGCGGCGATTGGTCTTTCCGCTGGTCGTCGTTGGCATGAACAGCATCACGATCTATGTGCTGCACAGCCTCTGCGCCGGTTGGATCAAGGACCACCTTCACAAGCACCTCCCCGCCACCGCCTTCCCCGCTGGATGGGAACCCGTCATCGACCGCTGCGGCGTGCTCCTCGTTCTCTGGCTCATCTGCTGGTGGCTCTACAAGCAGAAGGCATTCCTGAGGCTGTGATATCGCACATGCCTGTAGCATAGGCTTTCTAGCCTGTGCATGACCCAACAGCACAGCCTAGAAAGGCCATGCTATGGTCACCTCAACCACCCGGCATCCCGCACGATGCGTTGAAGCTGCGGACTCTCCTTCGACAAAGGATAGATATGCGTCCCTTCGCGTTCCCGCGTCCACCACGCGGGACCTTCCGTGGCAAAGCGATAGCGATACACCAGCACGCGGACGAATTTCGGCGGCGCATCGGGAAAAGGATTTCGCTCCAGCAATCCCAAGGTGCCGGGGTCGTTGTGCAACAGCTTCCACAGGAAATTCGGAACCCATTCATTGCGACCCGGCACGCGATGCCAGGGATACCACGCGGCCCAGTCGAGGCGATAATGATACGGCGTGATGATCACTGGGCGACGCATCGGATCGGTCGGCTTCGCTTTGAATTCGTAGTCCTTCCAGTCCGCGAGCAGGTCCGCCACTTGGCTGTTCGTGCCCTGGAAGACGAGTTCGAAGCGTTCGCGGTCCACGGTGCCAAAGGCGCCGTAGGTGTTCACGAGGTGCAGGCGGTCAAAGGAGGTGTTCATGGCCTGCTCGGAGGAGATCAGGTTCTTCACCGGTCCGATGCTCAGCCATCCCACCACGCCTGCATAGATCAGCGAGGTCACCCAATGGCTCACCGGCGTCTTTTGGCCATCCTCCGCCGATCTCTCTGCCGCTCGCACGATGGCCTTCGGCAGCACCCGACGCCAAAACGCATCATCAAAACAGGCCAGCGCCGGAATGATCGTGAGCCAGTTCAGGAAGGACAGATTGCCACTGAAGATGAGGATCACCATGAAGCTCGTCATCAGGAATCCAGCGAGGTGTCGCGGCCAGCGACCGACAAACCCAAACCACGGCACAATCAACTCCACGACG
Organism: Akkermansia muciniphila; assembly: GCA_943373155.1. Lineage (GTDB taxonomy): Bacteria > Verrucomicrobiota > Verrucomicrobiia > Verrucomicrobiales > Verrucomicrobiaceae > Prosthecobacter. Next base: position 10,316 of record CALSBJ010000049.1, read on the forward strand.
TGATTCCAAGCCACACCCGCGTGATGAAACCACTTCGGCATCGCATGCAGGAAAGGACTCAGCGGATTTGGCACCGGCTGCGTCTCGTAGTGGTAGTAAAGCGCCGTCAGATCCCGCCAGCAGGTATCGCCACGCCATTTGATCAGCCCCGCACCGAGCATGATGCGAAAGATCAGCCAGCGATAGAGCCAGATGATCAGCACCGGCGGTGCCCGCTTGGGAAAAGGTCGCGGATCGAGCAGCGGGCACAGCATCATGCCGAGAAAGCCCGTTTCGAGAATTTGAATGTCCCAGCCATACGACAGCCATTCCTGGCCGATGGGCAGCAGGGACAGATACAACGCCCACAGCACGAACATCATGATCGCATTGGCATAACCGCAGAGCACCAGGAACGAGATCACCACGCCCGTCCACGTCACCACCTGGATCATCGTGTCGCTGCAATGAAACCAGAAGATCGACGGAGCCTCCCAGAAGACTGCCCACGGGCTGTCGAAGCGCTCCAGCACCCGTTTCACCATCAAATCCGCCGGCAGCAACCCGTCATGCCCGATCAACGGAATGAACTGCTGCGCCGCCGAAAGGAAGGCGATGAACCACACCAGCCCGGTGAACCTCAACAGCATGAAACGCGTCAGCCGCAGTTCCTGCGACCTCGCGTCCAGCCAAAGGCCAAATCGTGAAGACCACGAAATCTTCGCGCTGGCAGGCAAATCAACGGCAACACCTTCACTCATACCGCCCATTGTTCAAAAAGTGCGTCTGCCGTCAACTATCGCGAAGTTTATCTCCGCTCCTCACGTGGCTCACCCGCGAAGGAGGCGATGACTCGCGGTTCCTCGCCAGACTTCAGCGAAAAGATTTCGCCACTTGCCGCAAAAGGCTCCTCCACATAGCGGCTGGCAAGATCCGGGCTGAACTCCTCCAACATGGCGGACTGCGCCGGGAAGAGGTAAAGCGCATGGCGATCCGGCAGCGCCACCCAAAGCTCCTTACCAAGCATGGCTTCAAAGATTTTCGGCAGCGAAGGAGCCACCAGCAGCGAGGCGAACTGCTCAGACTCACCGCGATACACCGCGTAAAGCACGCGTCCCTGTTCATCGCGAATGATGTCCGGCTTCAAAAGAGCCAGTCGCTTGTCTGCCGCCGCCGCCGCACGTTTGGCGAAGGTTTCTGTGCTCAGGCCCAGCGTGGCAAAATCTTCCACCGGATAGGCTTCGATGCTTCCAGGCGTGCCAGCCTTCTCACGAGCCGGGGTGAGCACCGTTTGCTTGGCCCCCGCAGGCACGATGGAGAGAGAGTTTCTCAAGGCGAAAGGCTCTGGCAGCATCAGCAGCGTCTCTCGCTTTCGCGGAGTCTCCTCACCGAAAGCGAAGACGGCAAAAAGCGAAGCGACGATGGCACGACGGCGAAGCATCAGCGGGCAGGAATCAGATTGAGAGCCGTGGTCATGTTATCGACCGAGAGCAGTTCCGGCAGCAGCACCGGTTCTGGCTTACCGGGAATGTGCAGCACGTTCACTGGCACCGCACCTTTGCCCAGCGCTTCGAAGGATTTTTTGATTTCAGGCTCTTCGTTGGTGAAATCGGCACGCATGGTTACCACGTCATGCTTTTTGAAAAGAACCTGAAGGCTGGCATTGGAATACACACGCTTGTTCACCTGGCAGGTGAGGCACCATTTGGCCGTGTAGTCGATGTACACCGGCTTCCCAGCGGCGAGCACTTCCTTCACCTTCGCCTCGGACCAAGGCTCCCAGTCGAGGCCAAACTCATGAATGACGCCACCGTGACCTTGCTTCTCCATCTTCGGGGGCCAGCCGAGCATCACACCGCCGGTCATCAGCGCCAGTGAAACGATCACCGCCTTCACTCGTGTGCCAGCAGGCTTATGCGGGAGTGACCAGCGGCCGTAAACCCAGCACGCCATGGCAATGAGCACCAACGCCAGCATGACCCAAAGCAGCGGCAGGCCTTCTACCATCGCGGTGAGAACCCACAGCATGTAAACGACGGTGCCGAAGAGCAGAAACGACATGCCCTGTTTGAAGCTCTCCATCCACGCTCCCGGACGCGGCAACACCTTCACCAGCGAAGGAAAGGCCGAAAGCAACAGGAAGGGGCTTGCTAGGCCGAGGCCGATGAGACTGAAAAGCAGCATCGCTTCTGCGGCGGGCAGTTTCACCGCAAAGCCAAGCGCCGTGCCGAGGAACGGAGCGGAACACGGCGTGGAAACCACGGTAGCGAGAAGGCCAGAAAAGAACGAGCCGCTGAGGCCATGCTTCGTTTGAAGGTTCTGCCCCACACCCACCGCCGAAGCGCCGATCTCAAAAACGCCTGCCATATTCAGGCCGAAGATCAGGAAGAAAGCCGCGAGACTAAAATTAAAGCCCGCCGATTGAAGCTGGAAGCCCCAGGCCTTGCCGAGAGCCACCACCAGCCCGCCAAGCACCCAAAAGGAGAACAGAATGCCCAGCGTGTAGATCAGGCCGTGCATCACCACCTGCTTTCGGTCTTCGCCAGCCTGCTGCACAATGCTGACTACCTTGATGCCTAGCACCGGAAACACACAGGGCATGATGTTGAGGATCAACCCGCCGATGAAGGCCGAGATCATCAAAAACAGAAACGTCGGCGGCTCATCCGCTTCGACCTTCGCGGTGGATTTTTCGACCTTGGGAGCCTCCGTAGCAGGTAAAGCAGGAAACACCTCCTTCACCGATTCGTCAGCCTGCGCCGTCGCAGCGATGGAAACACTCAGTGAGGCGTCTTTTTTGAAGGGCAGGCAGCTTTTGTCATCACACACGAGACCATCCACCTTCACCTGGAGAGTCACATTGCCTCCGACCACGACACTGGCAGGAGGCGTGATCTTGGAGGGCAAATGCACCGTGCCTTCATAGCCATCCGCTTTCACGCCAAAGGATTCAAACGAGGTCGTCTCCGGCCACTCCATGTCCTCGGCGGTCCAGCCTTCCGGCAGGGTCCACACGAGTTTGGTCGGCTTCCCCGTCACTCCTTTGGCGATGACTTTGCCATAAGTGTGGAAGTGCGGCGCATGCATGAGCTTCACCGCCACTCGGAAGGCCTTCCCAGGTGCCACGGTCTTCATTTCACTGACCAGCGCCACCGAGACGCTTTCTTTTTTCTCTCCCGGCACGGTGAGGCCGAAGTTTTGCGAAAAAGCCGTGCCCGCCAGGGCGAGAACGAAGGAGAGGATCAGGCGAAACGAGGTCATGGGGATGGTTGAGCGTAGGAGAACGCCGAAGGCGAATTATTCCTGCGAATCACTCCGGCCTCAAAGCGCCTTGTGCGAACCATCGCAGAAGGGCGGGTTCTTCGAGTGCTTGCAATTGCACAACCAAACCTTCTTTGGCTCGGTGAGCGTGAATTTCTTCGGGCCGAGTCCGGTGCCCTTGTGCGAGCCATCACAGCTCGGCTGATGCCCGCTGAGACCGCAGGCGCACCACCAATGGTCACCGGCAGGGAGTTCGAGGGCCACGGGCTGCTTGTCGTAGATCTTGGGAAGAGTGTCCATGCGGTGACTCTCCACGGAACAGGCTCACCTTCAAGATCGAAACAAAGTGGAACAGGTTTTTAACCTGTTCATTCCCCGAGCCGAACGGGTTGGAAAACCCGTTCTACATTCATCAAGCCTCACACATCGCACACCATCGCCGCGTGGCGGAGGGCAAGGATGGGATCGTCCCAGGTCGGGATGAATTCATGGGCGACAAAGTCATGATAACCGATCTCCAACACGGCCTGCATAACGGCGGGATAATTGATCTCCTGATGTTCATCGAGCTCGCAGCGGCCCGGATTGCCCGCGGTGTGAAGGTGACCGATGTATTCGGCATGCTGACGCAGGCGGCGGATGATGTCGCCGTTCATGATGCTCACATGGTAGATGTCGAAGAGCAGCTTGAAGTTCGGACTGCCGATGTTTTTGATCAAATCGACGCAGAAATCGACGTCGTCGCCGAAGTAGCCAGGATGCCCTTTCATCGGGTGGGAACTGTCGCGGGAGTTTAAATGTTCCAGAACGAGGGTCACCCCCTTTTTCTCCGCCAGAGGCAGGACTTCTTTCCAGGTGCTGAGGCAGGCATCGATGGCCTTGTCACGATCCATGCCGTCGAATTTCATGCCGGTGAAGGTGATGACCTTCTTGCAGCCCACATCAGCGGCAAGGTTGATCGATTCGGTGAGCTTCGTGACGACCTCATCGTGGAAGGCCGGATTGCAGGGACCTTTGGCAAAACCGTGGCTGCTGACGAGGGAGATGTCCAACCCCAGCTTTTTCACATCCGGGTAGAGTTTCGAATCAATGCCCTCGATGCCGACGAGGCCGATCTCCTTCGCGTGCTTTGCCAGTTCCAACGTATCCATCGGCTTCCAGCACCAGCCCATCAGCGTGTGCTTGATGCCATGGTTCTTGATCTTGTAGGCAGGATCCGCGGCGGCTTTGGCGATGTTTTGGGCATCGAGACGCGTGACAGCAAGAGCGGAAGCGGCAGCGGCGAGGAAGGAACGGCGTTTCATGGTCGGTTGGAGAGGGGCGTGGAGATCGGTGGATACGAAAAGAGGTCAAGGTGAGACCACCCTGACCTCCTCACGATGAAGTCGATGCACTAAACGGAGATCACTCCGCCTTCTTGGTCTTGGCAAGCACGCCTTTGAGTTTCTTGGCAAAATCCTCTGGAGCGGAGCTACCTACCTGTTTCGCCACTTCCTTGCCCTCGGGGCTCAGGATCTGGATGTGCGGGATGCCGTCCACGCCCGCCTTGGTGGCCGCCTTGCCGTTGGAGTCCTCATCCACGTCCAGGTAGGCCCAGATGAACTGATCGTGATAACTCTTCACCTGCTTGCTGGGATAGACCTCCTTTTTCATCATCTGGCAGGGCGGGCACCAGGAGGCCGAGAAGACGAGGATGACCGGTTTGCCTTCGGCTTTGCCTGCGGCGATGGCCTCAGTGGCACTGGTTTTGAAGTTCGGGCTGCCCTTCGGAAAATCGCTCGCGAGAGCGGAGGCGGTCAAGGCAGCAAGGAGGAGGGTGAGGAGCTTTTTCATGGGTGGGTTTTGCGCATTCGCGCTCCGCTAAGATGCATTCGCCGCCGTTTTATTTCAGTCTTTTTTCATCAAAGTAGCATTCATCACGGCCAGTCGCCGCCAGCAGGTGAGCAGGCCGCCAAGAAAAATCACCGTCAGCGCCAGCTTGATGCCCCATCGTTCCATTTGAGCCAGATGCTGGCCCAGCTCGATCAGCGTCCCAACCGTCAGCACCGCCATGCGATGCTGTTTGGCCATCGGACCACGAAAATCATGCGTTCCCGTCAACGCCGCTCCCAACGTCCGCACATAGGCGGTGCCCATGGCCGTGCAGGCAGCACACCAGCCGAGCGGGATCATGTCGAAGAGTTTCACCACGCCTGGCTCTCCTGCCCCGCTGTAACCTGCGCCGACCAAGATCAGCACATCTGCAAGCCGATCTGGCGCATCGTTGTAAATCACTCCAGCGGGCGATCCTTTGCCGCCCTCCACGGCCACCATGCCGTCGAGCAGATTGCAAATGAGCCGCATCTGCATGCAGGCGATGGCTCCGAGCCACGCGGCCATGATCCACGGCCCGGTCTGATCGCCTGCATGCATGAAAATCCACCATGCCCCGGCAGCAAACACCATGCTGAAGATCGAAATGACATTCGGCGGCAGCCCGAGACGCACGCAAAAGCCCGCCAGTGCCTTCGCCCACGCTTGATCACGCGATTTCAAAACACGGCGGGAGGAAAGATGCTCGTCTGGAACGCTCATGGTAAGAAGGCCAGCCTAGCCAGCCGCCAGTGGTCAGCAAATGACGAAACCCGAATGACGAATGCCGAATCCGCGCTTTCGTCATCCCTCATGTCTTCTCCGCCAAAGCCCTGGCTTCTCCTGCTCTCCGTCTTCGCCATCGCGACGTGTGGACTGGTCTATGAGCTCATCGCGGGCACGCTGGCCAGCTATCTGCTCGGAGATTCGGTGACGCAGTTTTCCACGGTCATCGGCGTGTATCTCTTTGCCATGGGGGTGGGCTCGTGGTTCTCGCGATTCTTCACCGGGAACCTCATCGCCACTTTCATCCGAGTCGAGTTCATGATCGCCTTGCTTGGAGGATGTTCCGCGGCGCTGCTGTTTCTGCTGTTTGGCTGGAGCATCTCCTTTCGCATCCCACTTTACAGCATCGTCTTCCTCATTGGAGCCCTCGTGGGGCTGGAGATTCCCCTGCTGCTCCGCGTGCTGGAAGGCCGTTTCGCCTTCAAAGACCTCGTTTCGAATGTTTTCAGCTTCGACTACATCGGCGCCTTGCTCGCCTCGCTGCTGTTTCCGCTCGTTTTGATGCCCCATCTGGGCCTCGTGAGATCCGCCTTCCTCTTTGGACTCATCAATGCCGCCGTCGGCCTTCTCACGCTACGCATGCTGAGGCATGAATTGCCGAAAAAAAACGGCCTGTGGCTCACGGGCGGCATCGTGTCGGCCGTTTTGATCGCGGGCATGCTTTCTGGCGAAAAAATCACCCGCTGGGGCGAGATCGCCGCCTTTCCCGATCCGGTCATCTATGCCGAATCGACACCTTACCAGCGCATCGTGCTCACCGCGTCGAAACACGAGCTGCGCCTCTACCTCAACAGCAACCTGCAATTCAGCACGAAGGACGAATATCGCTACCACGAGACGCTGGTGCATCCCGGCCTGTCACGGCTTCCGAACGCCAAAAAGGTCCTCATCCTCGGCGGCGGCGATGGCCTGGCTGCCCGCGAGGTGCTTCGCTACCTGCGCATCGAGAGCATCACGCTCGTTGACCTCGATCCCGCCATGACGCGACTGTTTTCCACGAACGAGCTGCTCACCCCGCACAATCAAAACGCCCTCGCCAGCCCTCGCGTGAAGGTCGAGAATGCCGACGCCTTCATCTGGCTCGCCGAGCCGCGTGGTCCCTTCGACTTCGTCATCATCGACTTCCCCGATCCATCGAATTTCTCCCTCGGCAAACTCTACAGCACCACCTTTTACCAGCGCCTTCGCCGCAGCATGAGCCCGGAAGCAGCCGTCGTCGTGCAAAGCACCTCGCCCTTCGTCGCCCGAAAATCCTTTTGGTGTGTCGATGCCACCCTGCAAGCCTCCGGCTTACACACCGAGCCGTATCACACCTTCGTCCCCAGCTTTGGTGAATGGGGCTTCATCCTCGCCTCCCACAAGCCTCTCAGCCTTCCCTCCGCTCTTCCTGAAGGCCTCCGTTTCATCAACGAGGAAACCCTCGCCCAACTCCCCCGCTTTCCCCCCGATATGGCCCGCCTCGCCACCGAAACGAATCACCTCAGCAACCAAGCTCTCGTCCGTTACTTCGAGGAAGAATGGGCGCAGTGATGCCTTTGAGTGGGAATGCCCCTGAGAAATCTGTTTCTCCGCGAAATCAAAAGCACGCACATCACGGACGAAAATCCTTGCCTGAAATGCCGTCGTTCGTTGAAATCAGTTCATGCCTCAAAACCTTGACGCTCTCCGCCTCGCCCTCCAGCATTCACCAGATAATATCCCCTTGCTTCTGCTTCATGCGGAAGGCTGTCTTGAGGACGGCCTCATGGAGGATGCAGAGCAAAGCTTTCAGCGAATTCTCAAAGACGATCCTGGACATGCCGAGGCACGGCTAGGTCTTGCTCGTGTCGCTTTGGGCCAAGGAAAAACCTCACAGGCTGCTGTGCGTGCCGAGCAGGTCATCGCGGACACACCTTCCTGCGCCGCAGCCTTCCTGCTGCTTGCTCGTGTTCACATCACCGAAGACGATCTGCCGAAGGCGAAAGCCATGTATGACAAAGGTATCGCCCTGAATCGCTCGCTCACCGATCCGGGCATCGAAAAAGACCTTCATGGCATCAAACCCGCCTCCGATGAAGATCCTGGCCGTAAACGCGCTGCCATCACCTCGGGCGGCAGTTACATCGAGTCCACGGATAGGAAAGAGACGGATGACGATGGACACCCACGAGGCGGTGCCGCCTTTGATCTGGGTTTGGCCGATTTTGAGAAGCCGAAGCTCAATTTTGCCGGTGTGGGCGGGATGGAGGCGCTGAAGGAAGAAATCCGCATGAAAATCATCTATCCGCTTCAGCACGCAGAGCTCTTCAAAGCCTACGACAAGAAGATCGGAGGCGGTGTGCTGCTTTACGGCCCTCCCGGCGTGGGAAAAACCCTCATCAGCAAGGCCACCGCTGGCGAAATCAAAGCCAACTTCATCGCCTTGGGGCTTCACCAAATTCTCGACATGTGGATCGGCAACTCCGAGAAAAACATGCACGAAGTCTTCGAACTCGCCCGCCAGAACGCACCGACCATTCTGTTTTTCGACGAGGTCGATGCCCTGGCCGCTGATCGCCGCGACCTACGCCAAAGTGCCGGTCGCAATCTCATCAACGCCTTTCTCTCCGAAATGGATGGGGCGGAATCCGACAACGACGGCGTGCTTGTCATCGGTGCGACGAATGCCCCTTGGCATATCGATCCCGCGTTTCGCCGTCCTGGCCGATTTGATCGAACGCTCTTTGTTCCGCCGCCCGATGAAGGCGGTCGCGCAGCGATCATTGAGGTCATGGCGCAGAAGAAACCCATCGGCGAGCTCGATCCGCGAGCGCTGGCGAAAAAGACCGATGGCTTCTCCGGGGCCGATCTCAAAGCGGTCTTCGATCTTGCGACCGAGGAGGTTTTGAACGCCGCCATGAAAACGGGCAAGGTCATCCCGCTCACCACGAAGGACCTCATCAAAGCTGCCGGCCGACACAAGCCGACGACAAAAGCCTGGTTCGAGAGCGCCAAGAACTACGCCATGTATTCCAACCAAAGCGGCTTCTACGATGATGTGTTGAAGCATCTCGGCCTCCTGAAGCGCTAAATCCTTTTTTGCAGCGTGCATGTCCGACGACTTACATCCCTCGCCCGAAGCCGCTTTTGCCCGCGGCCAGTTGCTGCAAAACCAGCATCGCATCCCAGACGCTATCTCCTGCTACAAGCAGGCTCTTGAACTCGATGCTCACCATACCTCTAGCTTCATCATGCTGGCACTGTGCTGGATGAACGAAGACGACACAGCGGCGCAATCGCTCGACGCCGCCAGACGGGCCGTTGCTCTGGCACCTGAGGACCCTTTCGCCCGCAGCGTGATGGCGCTCGCCATGAACGCGAATGCCAAAGACGGCCAGACCGCGGCGATCAAGGAGGCACTCCAGCAGGCGGAGGAAGCCTTAGCTCTTGATCCCGACAGCGACTTCAGCCATGCGGTGCTCGCCCGTCTCCACCTCCGGCTGCGCGACTATCCGAGAGCCGAAGTCGCTGCTCGTGCCGCCCTAGCTCTCGATACCGAGAACAGCATGGCTGCTGAGGTGCTATCCATCGCCCTGCTGAACCAAAAGAAGGACGCCGACAACCAGGATCTCATCCGTTACCAACTCGAACGTGATGCGGAGGATGACAGCGCGCACACCAGCGCCGGCTGGATGGCGGTGATGAAGGGGGATCACAAGGCGGCCAATCAGCACTTCTTGGAGGCCCTGCGCCTCAATCCCATGAACGAAAACGCTCGCATGGGGCTTATCGAGTCGTATCGCGCCCGGTCGTGGTTCTACCGCAGCTACCTCCGTTTCTGCCATTGGATGAACCAGTTCACCGAAGGCAGGCAGAACGCCATCATGATCGGCGGCTTCATCGGTTACAAGGTGCTCAGCGGCTATTTGAAAGGTGTGTCACCCTTCTTGGCCAATGTCGTGATCGGTGCTTGGCTCATCCTCGCCCTCTGGTCACATCTGGCCCGTGGCTTGAGCACCTTCTTCGTCACCATGGATCGCTTCGCCCGCCAGGCCCTGCGTCCGCGCGAATACTGGGAAGGAGTCGTCGTTGGCTGGCTGATCTTCTTCGGCTTGGCCTCCATGATACTGGGCTATGCCTTCGACGAGCCACGTTCTGGCTCCGTGGCGCTGACCTTTGTGCTCGCGGCCGTGGCGAACGCAGCCGCATTCACCAATGATCATCATTTGGGCCGCCACATCTACGCCATCGCGGCCGCGTTCTCAGGCTTGGGTGCAATCTACTCCGCGATCTCGGCTTTGGCGCATCTGTCACTGCCCTACGCAGGCATCACAGGCCTGCTCGCCCTACTGATCGGCGTCCTCATCACTTGGCTGCGCCCCTTCCGGGTGCTCTATGCTTGAGATCAACGTGTTGGCTTCATCAGATACGCAAAGAAGTCCTTCATGTCGGCGTCGCTCATGCCAGCAGTGAGGCCTTCGGGCATGAGAGAGATGGGGGAGGCTTCAAGCTTCTCAATGTCGGCTTGTTTGATGGCGGTTTTGTTTCCGGCGAGGTCTTTGAGGACGATGCCTTGGCCATCCTGCGCATCCATGAGACCGGTGAGGAGCTGGCCGCCTTTGGTCGTCACGTTGTAGGTGCCAAAGCCTTCGCGGATTTCGAGGCTGGGGGTGAACATGTTGTCGAGCCAGAAGTCAGCGTTGCTGCGGTCGTAGCCGGTAAGCTCGGGGCCGATGGCTCCGCCTTCGCCGAAGAGCTTGTGGCAGACGGCGCAGCGGGCGGTGAATTGCAGTTTGCCCTTCTCCGCATCGCCAAGGCCGGTTTTGATGACGGCTTTGATGCGCTCGGCCTCGCGTTTCTTCTCCGGCGTCGGTCCGGTGGCGAGCAGGCCTTTCCAATGCTTTTCGATGCTGGCGTCGATGTCGGTGTCTTTGTGCAAACTGAGCTGGCGGACGATGTCGATGGTGAAATGCTTCGCAGGCACTTTCCATTCGTTGACGAAGCTCATCAAAATTTGCGCCCACTCCTTGCGACCGGCCATGACACGCAGCGCGTCCTCTCGCAGGGCTTTGTCGCCAGCGATTTGACCTTCCCAACCGAGCAGGAGGGCCTCGGGAAGGCGTTTGTCGTCAAACTTGGCCGCCGCCTGCAACATGCCGCGTTTAAGGCTCGGAGCCGCGCTGGACTTCAAAATGGCCACCATGGGCATCACCGCCTCTTGCTTGCCGAGTTCCGCCAAGGTCTTCGCGATGGCGATTCGGGCTGTGTTCGTCGCTTTGGTATCGGAAAGCAGTTTGAGGGCGTTTTTGAGCGCCTCCGCGTTTCCACTGCGCAGCGCGAGTGTGAGATCTCCGCCGCTTTGTTTCGCCATGTAATCGTTGAGGGCCTTGGTGAGCGAATCCGGCAGCTTCGGCATCTCCGCGCCTTCAAACGCCGAGGCGATGCCCGCGATGAATTTGCCGCGCAGGGTTTCATCGTTGGTAAGGGCGAGAAGGTCGGCGCAGGAGTTAAGGTTTTCTTCACCACCCACCATCGCGTAGCGTTTGGCGAGCTTTTCGGCGAGGTGCTCGCGGAAGAGTTTGGTCTTCAAGAAGTCTAAATTGGTCTTCAGGTAATGAAAAACTGCCTCGCGTTCCTTTTCGGCCTTCGATTCGAGCGCCCACCAAGCGAGAAGGGGTAGATGGCCGCTTTCGTCTTCAGCATCGCCGCTTCGAAGTCGTGGCAGAGCCAAGACAGCAGGCAGTCGTTTCGCTGTGGCGAGTAGTTGCGCACGGACTTCGGGGTGGGTTTCACCATGAAGGTTATCCAATGAGCAAAATGACAGTCCGCCTGCGTCTCCAACCATTTTGACCGCCCAACGGCGCAGGTATGGATCCTCGCTGCGAATGGCTTTTTCCTGCGCTGCGTAGCGAAGGTCTTGAACTGATTTGTTTTGACCATCCAAGCTGTGATCCAGCATATCCAATGCCCAGAGCGCTTCCAATCCATGGGGTCCGTCTAGCATGTCCGATAGCTTGGGAGCTAGCTCCGTTTGCTTCCTCCAAGCAATCTCCAGCACCGCTTGTTTGCGGAACCATTCGTTTTGATGGCTCAAGTAGCCGAGCAACTCCTCACCACTCGCTTTGCTCAAATCAAACGGCTTCAGCTTCGGCGCACCGCTTGCAGGCCGCACGCGGTAGATGCGGCCGCTGGTTTTGTGCCAGTCATCGACGGGGCTGACGTGGCTGAGGCGAGTGTCATACCAGTCGGCCATGTAGAAGCCGCCATCGGGACCGACGCCGGCCCAGACGGGGCGGAACCAGCGATCTTTGGTGGTGATGAGCTGCTCTTCATCCTTGGTGCGGAAGGTGGAGCCTTCGGGGAGACGCTCGCTGACATAGACAAGGTTGTGCAGGGCATTCGGGGCGATGATTTTGCCCTCGTAGGCGCTGCCGAGCAGGCCGCCTTCATAAATGGTGAAGGCTTGGGGGAAGCGTTTGTTGTCGCCCTCGTGCTTCATGTGCTCGAACCAGCCGAAGGCATACGGATTGGTGAGCGGGCCGTGTTTTCCCCAGCCTTTGATGCCGTAGCTGCCCTGTTCGTAGTGCATGCCGCGTGTGGCGCCGTTCGTGCCGGAGAAAATCCGGCCCTTGCTGTCGAAGTCGAGGCTGAAGGTGTTCCCGCCACCCTCGGCGTAGATTTCGAAGGTCTTCTTCTTCGGATGGTAGCGCCAGATGCACTGGCCTTCCCATTTGACGTTCTTGGTGTTCGCGCTGCTGACGTTGCCCGTGGTGGTGCTGCCGTTCGCGCCGTAAAGCCAGCCGTCCATGCCCCATTGCAGGCTGGTGGCGACGCTGTGCGTGTCTTCGAGGCCGAAGCCGCTGAGCTCGACCTCGGGGTCGCCATCCGGTTTGGCATCGAAATCGGCATCGGGATAGCTGAGCAGGTAAGGCGGATTCAGCACCCAGATGCGGCCCATGCCGTGGAGCGCGGCGCTGGCGATGTTCAGGCCGGTGATGACGTCTTCGTGCTTGTCGTAAAAGCCGTCGCCGTCGGTGTCTTCGAAGACGGTGATCTTGTCCGCGCCTTTTTCGCCGCGAGGTGGCGGGAGCGGCACCTTGTCGAACTTCGCCCGGAGATGCTGATCGTAGCTGACGATCTTCAAGCCGGCGGGAAACTGGTATTGGCGATACTGCGTGACCCACATGCGGCCTTTCGAGTCCCAACTCACATAAAGCGGCTGCTCGACGGCCGGCTCGTGCGCCATGAGGTCGATGGCGACATCGCTGCGTGTTTTGAAGAGCTTCACGGCGTCCTGTGGCGCGGTGGGCGGCGTGTCGTCACGCATCACGCCGCGTCCGGGGCGGGTCTCCATGATCTTTTTGACGGCTTCATTGCCAGCGGGGCCGGTTTGCGTGAAGGCAGGGACAGAGAGGATGAGAAGGACAAAAGGGACGCGGAGCATGGCAAGGAAACGGCGGGCAGGGGGAAAGCCTTGTGGCGTGAAGAGGTACTTTCCTGTCATTCGTCGGGGAAGAGGCTTTTCTCCTTGAGTGGTGCGGCTTCGATGGGAGCGGCGCTAGGAGAAGAAGGCAGCGGGGAACTTGGGTGATGCCACCAGTGCCAGAGCACGACGCCCAGCAGGAGGGCGGTGAAGAGTCGGATGCTGCCGGGGCTGGACATGCGGCAAGGAAAAGTCCCGGAAGCATGGAAACGCAAGCTGCGCCTTGTCTGCCGGGCCGTTTTCGCTGAGATGGCGGCATGGATTCACTCACCGCCTTTGCCGAAAACCACCTTCCTGAAGCCCTGCGCCTTTTGCGCCTTCTGGTGGAGATCAATAGCTTCACCGCGAATGCCACAGGCGTGAATCTCGTGGCCGAAAGGACGGCGGAGATCTTCGCTGAACTGGGTTTTGAGGCGGAATTCTCGCCCTGTGCGACGGAGGGCACCGGCAATCATGTGTTTCTGCGCCGTCGCGGCGCTGGCGATGATCCGGTGGTGCTGGTGACGCACTCAGACACGGTGTTTCCCGCTGAAGAGGAGATCAAAAACGACTTCCGATGGGATGAGCGACCTGCCGAAGGTCGCATCTACGGCCCCGGCGTGATCGACAACAAAGGCGGCACGCTTCTCATTTGGATGATCCTGCGCCTGCTGAAGGAACAGATGCCGGAGGTGTTTGAGCACACGCATTGGTTGGTGGCCTCGAACGCGGCTGAGGAGATCACCGGCGCGGATTTTGCCCAACAGACAGCGACACGCTGCGGTGGGAAGGCGAAAGCCATTCTAGTTTTTGAAGGCGGACCGGTGGATGAACGCGGCTGGCATATTGTGACCTCGCGCAAAGGTCGCAGCACTTGGAAATTGAGTGTCGAGGGCAAGGCGGCGCATGCGGGCTCGCAGCACGCGGTGGGCATCAATGCGATCGACGCGCTGGCTTTGACGCTGCCCTCCATCGCCGCGTGGACGAATGCGGCTGAGGAACGAACGGTGAACATCGGCCACATCGCCGGTGGCACGGTGGTGAATCGAGTGCCGCATGAGGCATTGGCCGAATGGGAATGCCGCGCGGTGACTCCGGCGGCACTCGCAGCGGCGGATACCTTCTTTACCAGCCTGAGCGGCAAGGCCGCCAACGGGGCCACGCTGACTTCCGAACTCACCGGACACACCTCACCTTGGCCGGGCGGTGATGAGGTACAGGCCTTGTTTGGTCACTGGCAGGTCGCAGCGGCTCAAATGGGACTTCAGGCCCTCTCCGTGCCTCGCGGCGGCTTGAGCGATGCCAATCACCTCTGGCAACTCGGCCCCACGCTCGATGGTTTAGGCCCCTGGGGAGGCAATGCGCACTGCTCAGAACGCAGCGCCGATGGGTCGAAGTTGCCGGAATACCTGGAGACCTCCTCGCTGGTGCCAAAGGCGGTCATGAATGTGCTGGCGCTGGAGTCGCTGCTACGTGCGTGAGGGCTTTCTCCTCCTCCGCCTCCTACTCCGACTCCCCGGCTTCGAGGCGGAGTAGGAGGCGAAGTCGGAGGAGGATTCACTTTGCTCACTCGCCCTTTGTTTTCCGCAGTAGCTTGATGCCTTCGACGCGCATCGACTTGTCCACAGCCTTGCACATGTCGTAAATGGTGAGCGCGGCGATGCTGACGGCGGTGAGCGCCTCCATCTCGACACCGGTGGGCGCGGTGGTGATGGCGGTGGCGGTGATGCGAATGGCTTTGGCCTGCACTTCAAAAGCGACCTGGACCTTGGCGAGTGGGATTTGATGGCAGAGCGGGATGAGGAGTTGCGTCTGCTTCGCCGCCTGGATGCCGGCGATGCGGGCGACACAGAGCACATCGCCCTTCTTGAGGCCGTTTTCGCGGATGAGGCGGATCGTGGCGGGCTGCAGCACGATTTCACCTGTCGCGACGGCCTCGCGACGCACGGCGGGCTTCGCGGAGACATCGACCATGGAGGCCTGGCCTTGGCTGTCGAGATGGGTGAGCTTGCGTGGCATGGCAGTTAACCTCCAATGGCGATCATGCGCCGGTTGGGCTGGTAGTTGTGACGGAAGTCGTGCTCCTTCGGTTTGCGGGCGACGACGCTTCGGAAGAAATCCGCCAGTTCCGCATCGCTGCATCCGGCACGCAAAACAGCACGAAGATCGAATTCGAGGTAGCTGCCCAGGCAGGGGCGCAGCTTGCCATCGGAGGTGAGGCGGAGCTTGTTGCAGCTCTCGCAGAAGTGCAGATTCGTCATCGCACCAATGAAGCCGATGCGCTGGCCAGTGGCCGACACGCGATGATACAAAGCAGGGCCGTTGGTTTTGAATTCGGGCTCCTCGATGAGCGGGCCGGTGGTCTGCTCGACGAGTCGCTTCGCAATGGCTACCGGAAGGAAATTTTCTTCACTGAGCACCTCCTGCGTGCTCACAGGCATCAGCTCAATGAAGCGCAGCAGGGCGTTCTTTTTCGCCGCATACTCGACGAGGGCAGGCAGCTCGCGCTCGGTCTGGTTTTTCATCAGCACGCAGTTCAGCCGGATGGATTCAAAACCCGCGTGGATGGCCGCGTCGATGCCTTCCAGCACACGCGGGAGCAGATCACGGCTGGTGGTGCGCTGATAAACGGCCCGGTCGAGCGAATCGAGGGAGATGTTGGCCGTGCGCACCCCGGCCTGAGCGAGCTTTTCCGCCATCGTGCGACCCTGGTCCATTTTGGCAAGCAGGGTGCCGTTCGTGGAGATGCCAACGCCTTCGATGCCGGGGATTTGCGTCAGTTCGCCGCAAAACTCCGCGATCCCCGGACGCGTCAGCGGCTCCCCCCCCGTGACGCGGATTCGCTTGATGCCCAGCGTGGTGCCAACACGCACCACGCGGACCATCTCGTCGTAAGTCAGCGTCTCATCCTTCGCGATCCATTCCTGCTCCTCCTCCGGCATGCAGTAGCGGCAGCGCTCGTTGCAGCGGTCCGTGACGGAGACGCGTAGATACGAGATGCGATGGCCGAAGAGGTCTTCCATGAGTGTTTGTGAAGGCGGGAAGGTTGCTAAAGCCCGCGTTGGGAGGCGCTTCAAGCCGGGAATTCCGCTTCACAGCGATCTGTGAGGAGAAAAAGGGTTGCCCCGGTGGCAGGCATTCGATAAGCACGCCGCCTGCATGAGCATTGACGGTATCCACAACAAAGTCATCGAACTCCTTCTCGCCGAACCCGCCCACGGATCGTGGGGGAAGTATCTGGACATCGGTGCTGGGCGCGGCTCGCTCATCGAAAAGGTAAAATCCAATCTCAGTGTCGAATCGAGCGCCTGTGACTACACCGATACGCTGATGCGGCTCCCAGGACAGAAGGTGGACATCACCAATCTGAATCACGAGCCCCTGCCCTACCCGGATGCGACCTTCGATGTGGTGACCGCCACGGAAGTCATCGAGCACTTGGAGGACTTCCGCCAGGTGGTGCGTGAGATTCACCGCGTGCTAAAGCCCGGCGGTGTGTGCATCCTGAGCACACCGAACATCCTGAACCTCAATTCGCGCCTGCGTTTCCTGTGGTTCGGATTCTGGAACCTCTTCGGCCCCCTGCCCGTGAAGCACAGCGCCCTCTACTCGACCGGCGGCCACATCAATCCCGTGTCCTGGTTCTATGTGGCGCATGCCTTGCTCGATGCGGGCTTCCCTTCCGCCAGCCCGCACATCGACCGCGTGCAGCGCTCCTCCCTGCCGAAACTCTTGTTCCTCTTTCCGCTCATCAAGTTCTTCGGCTTCCTCGCCATGCGTCGCGAACGCGTGCGCTACAAGACGCTCGATGAGGCCAACGAGCCCCTCGTGAGCGCCATGAACAGCTACGAGATGCTGGTGGGCCGCACGATTATCGCCAAGGCCGTAAAGGCCAGCTAAGGGGATGGTGTTGTGACCTTCCTTTTCACTTCTCGTTTCGTGAGTGAAAATGGTACGCAGGGAGGGGATCGAACCCTCGACCAATTGGTTAAAAGCCAACTGCTCTACCGCTGAGCTACCTGCGCATTCCGGTGAAGGGCCGCGTATGTACACGCGATTCACCGGCGTGCAAGCCGGAAGATCATCACAAACCAAGAACATTCGGAGACACCAACCGGAGCCAGCTCTGGGCAGAAGATGGTTGTCGTGGGCGCGATGTGAGTGTTTGTTCGCCGGCTCATGAGCCAAGAACGCACCGCCAAGATCCACCGCAGGACCGCCGAGACGGACATCGCCATCGAATTAAATATCGATGGCTCCGGCAAATCGCAGATCGACACCGGCATCCCCTTTTTCGATCATATGCTCACGCTTTTCACCAAGCACGGCCTGTTTGACCTCAACGTCAAAGCGGTGGGTGACATCGCGGTGGATTACCACCACACCGTGGAGGATGCGGGCATCGTGCTGGGACAGTGCTTCCGTGAGGCGCTGGGGAATAAGGCCGGCATCACCCGCTACGGCTTCTTCCTGCTGCCCATGGATGAAACGCTCGCCGAGGTGGCTCTCGACCTCAGTGGACGCTCGTTTTTGAGCTACCACGCTCCTGAACGCGTGGAGGCCATCGGAGGCGTGAATCGCTTCAGCTACCAGCTCGTGGAGGAATTCCTCCGCGCCTTCTCCTCCAGCTTGCTGGCGACTTTGCATGTGGAAATCCGTCGCGGTCGCGATGCCCATCACATGGCGGAAGCCATCTTCAAAGGTCTCGCCCGTGCTCTGGACGCCGCCACGCGTCTCGATCCACGCGTCACCGGCATCCCTAGCACGAAGGACGTTCTCTAACGATGAAACTCGGAGTGCTTGATTACGGCGCGGGGAATCTGCGCAGCGTGCTAAATGCTTTTGCGGCCATCGAAACTCACGCGGAGCTCGTCGCCGGGCCCGCGGACTTCGATGGCATCGATGTGCTCGTCTTCCCCGGTCAGGGTGCCTTTGGGGATTCGGTGCGTATTTTGAAGGAACGCGGCCTTTGGCAGCCTCTCAAGGACTGGCTCGCCGCGGGCAAACCTTACCTCGGCATCTGCCTGGGCTATCAATTGCTGTTTGAAAGCAGCGAGGAATGCCCCGGCGTGGAAGGCCTGGCCATCGCCAAAGGCAGCGTGCGGAAATTCGATCCCGCCAGCGGCCTCAAAATCCCGCACATGGGCTGGAATGTGGCGCAGTGGGCACCGGAGCACGCCGCCATCTGGGAAGGCCTGCCAAACCCAACGCATGTTTATTTCGTGCACTCCTACTACCCGGAGGTGCAGGATGAATCGCTAGCGCTCTGCCGCACCGATTACGGCACCAGCTTCATCAGCGGCATTGCACGGAAAAACCTCGTCGCGGTGCAGTTTCACCCGGAAAAGAGCCAGCAGGCCGGCCTCACGTTGCTGCGCAATGCGGTGAAGGTGCTCGCCGCCTCCGCCTAACCTCCCCTGCCCCGTCATGAGCGATCTCGCCGAACGACTCCAGGCCATTCGCGAACGGCTCCGCACCGCCAGCGAGCGTTCTGGACGCGAGCCAAGCTCCGTGGAGCTTCTCGCCGTCTCGAAGACCTTTCCCATTGAGGCCATTCGCGAAGCGATGGAGGCCGGACAGCTTCTTTTTGGCGAAAACAAGGTGCAGGAAGTCCTCGCCAAAGTGCCTGCGCTCCCCTCGAAGCTGCGCTGGCATCTCATCGGCCATTTGCAGTCCAACAAGGTTCGCAAAATCCTCCCGCTCGTGGACGCAGTGCATAGCGTGGACTCGCTCGATCTGGCCCGCGACATCCAGCGCATCGGCGGCGAGCTGGGTTTGTTTCCCAAAGTGTATCTGGAAGTCAATTTGGCCGCAGAGAGCACGAAATACGGTTTCAAGCCCAACGACCTCCGTGAAGGTGCTCTCGATGCCCTTTACGCAATGGACCATCTGCACATCCAGGGCCTCATGTGCATCCCGCCCTTTGACCCGATGCCAGAAAAGACTCGGCCCTACTTTGCCACGCTGCGCACCCTGCGCGATGAACTGGAAAAGCGCGGTGGAGCACCTCTGCCGAAGCTCTCGATGGGCATGAGCCACGATTTCGAGGTGGCCGTCGAAGAAGGTGCCACCATCGTCCGCGTGGGCAGCGCCCTCTTTGGCGAGCGGACCTACTCCAAAGCATGAGCCAGCCGGTGACAGCCCAGCGGGCCGATAAATGGCTGCATCATGTGCGTGTTTTTAAAACCCGCTCCCTAGCCACTCAAGCCTGCGCCAAAGGCAATGTGACGCTCGGCGGCCAGGGCGTGAAGGCCTCGCGAGATCTGCGTCCGGGTGATGTGATCGAAATCGTGCGCGGTGATCTGCGTCTGCGGCTCAAAATGCTCGGTGCCCCCACGCACCGGCTCAGCCCGCCCGGTGTGGCGGCGTTTTGCGAAAACCTCACGCCCATCGAATGGATTCACCAAGCCTCGGAAGCCCGCCGTGAGAAAAAACTCATCACCCCACCCGAGCACGAGCAGATCACCAAGCCGAACAAGAAACAACTCCGCGAACTGCGAGAGTTCTGGCAGGCCCAGCACGGTGAGTGAGGAAACCAAGGAGTGACGGAGAGTTGGAGGATTGCGATTTGCCAGAAGCCCATTACTCCCGTACTCCAACCCTCCATCACCTCGCTCTTCCCATGCTCACCGATTACCACACGCACACGCCGCTCTGTCTCCATGCTGAGGGAAACCCGGTGGACTACGCCCGGCATGCGCAAGCCATCGGCCTCGCCGAGATCGGACTCTCGGACCATAACCCGATGCCGGAGATCTACGACAACTGGCGCATGCCGCTGAGTGATCTGCCGCGCTACTTTGAACTCGTGCAGGAGGCCCGCGAGGCCTTGCCAGGCTTCCCCATCCGTCTCGCTCTCGAATGCGATCATCTCGAAGGCTATGGCCAATGGATCGATAAAACCGCCCGCATGGCGGAATGGGATTACCTCATCGGCAGCGTCCACTACATCCACGACGGCGTGGCCGTGGATGATCCGAAGCATGTCTCCCGCTGGCAGAGTGCGGCGGACATCGAGCACATGTGGGGCATGTATTGGAAGCTCTACGAGCAGATGATCCGCACGAAGCAGTTCGACTTCCATGCGCACCCGGACCTCGCCAAGCGTTTCGGCCTGCGTCCCGCCGGTGATCTGCGACGCTACTACGAACCGGTCATCCAGGCACTCGTCGATACCGATGGCGTGCTGGAAGTGAGCACCGCTGGCCTGCGCAAGGATGTGCGTGAGATTTACCCAGCCCGCGAGATGCTGGAGATGGCCTTCAGCGCCAGCGTGCCCATCGTCATCAATTCCGATGCGCATCTGCCCACCGATGTCGGCGTGGATTTCGATAAGGCGCTCGCCCTCGTGCGCAGCGTGGGCTATACGACGACGCTGCGCTTTGAAAAACGGAGACGTGAGGTCGTGCCGTTGCCAGAACGATGGCCGCTTTCCTAAGTAACATGGCATACCAGTTGCGAGATGAGGTGGTGGTGTTACAGCCTCGTCCGCGATGAAATCCAGCCTCCTTGCTCTTCTCTATGCCGCTTTGCCGCTCAGCGTCATCGCTCAGGTCGTGGAACCTGCGATGCCCAAGGCTCCCGAGCCGATCGAATCCATCCTGCGCCTTCAGCTTTTCCTCGACGGGAAGCTCTTCGGCCCAGGCAAGGTGGACGGACGCCCGGGCGAGTTCACTACCAAAGCGCTGAAACGCTATCAGAAGGCCAACGGCATGCCCGAGACGGAGATCGATGCACATTCGCTCGATCTGAGCGGCCATGTCGAGCTTTACACCACCTACGCGATCCGGCCAGACGATCTCAAATTCATCGGTGTGGTGCCAGGCAAGCCCTCGCTCCAGAGCAAAAAGAAATACCTGCCTTACGATTCGCTGCTCGAATTCCTCACCGAGCGCTTTCACACCTCGCCCGAGCTCATCGAGTATCTCAATCGCCCGATGAAGATGAGCGCCCTGAAGCCCGGCGACAGCGTGAAAGTGCCCAACGTGGCCGAGCCATTCCAGATTGAGCTGCTGGAGCCATTGCCGAAACTTCCTGAGGTGCCTGAATTTGCCACCCGCGTCATCAAGATCGATACGAAGGAAAAGCTGCTTGGTCTTTTCGACGGAGAAAAACTCCTCGCCAGCCTGCCCATCACACCCGGCAGTGGCCACCTCGCCACCCCGCCCGGCACCTGGAAGATCGTCGGCATCGTTCAACTGCCCACCTTCCGCTGGGACGCGGGGGTTTTGAACTACGGCGTGCGCACCTCCACCTTCTACGAACTGCCCATCGGTCCGAACAACCCTGTCGGCATCATGTGGATTGGGCTCAATCGAGCAGGCATCGGCATTCATGGCACCAACCAGCCGCAGACCATCGGCCGCAGCGCCAGCCACGGCTGCATGCGCACCGCCAACTGGGACGTGATCCGTCTATCCAAAATGATCACCAAAGGCATTCCAGTCATCATTGAAGGTCCAGCACCTACGCCACGCCCCGTCGTGGTGGCGGCCAAAAAGACGCCCAGCAAGCCTGCCGCCCCAGTGGCCACTCCTCCTCCACCTCCGTCAGACAAGAAGTGGTTCCAGTTTTGGAAGAAGAAGTGAGATCGGCCTGCAAGGAGGCGGCATTCGGCCCGTAGTTTGAAGGCCGTTTCCTCCCCTGAAATGCCACGCGTCACCCAAAACTGTGCCGGCCATCTGCGCCGCGATTTCCTCAAGCTCGGTCTCACCGCTGCGGGTGGGGGCATGGGCTTCACGAATCTGCTGCGTGCACGCGAGAGTGCTCCGCAGCCTTCTCTGGGCCGCCCGGTGAATTGCATTCTCGTGTGGCTAGATGGTGGGCCCTCGCACTATGAGATGTTTGACCCGAAGCCCGATGCACCGAGCGACATCCGCGGTGAGTTCAAGCCGATCAAGACCAGCGTGCCGGGGGTGCATTTCTCTGAGTGCGTGCCGCACCTCGCCAAGGTAGCGGATAAATTCACCGTGCTGCGCAGTGTGACGCACAAAGATCCGAATCACGGCGGCGGCAATCACTACATGATGACCGGTGCGCCCACGCCGGTGCCGGTGGGTTGCGGAGCGTTTGTGACCTTTCACCCGTCTTTCGGCAGCATCGTGAGCTACAAACGCGGCACGCAAAACGGTCTGCCGGGCTACATGACGCTGCCCAGCATCACCCGCAGTGGCGGCCCGAACTTTCTCGGTGCGGAGCATGCGCCCTTCGTCGCAGGCGGTGACCCGAATGCCAAAGGATTCAAAGTGCGCGATGTGGTGCTACCATCCGACATTTCCGAAGCTCGCGGTCTCTCTCGCCGCGAGCTGCGCATGTCGCTCGACCGCATGAAGCGCCTGAACGACGCCATGGCCGAAGACCCGGCGGTGAGCTTTGATACTTTTTACGGCAAAGCGGTGGATCTCATCGCCTCCAAGCCTGCTCAAGAAGCCTTCGACATCAGCCGTGAGGATGACAAAACGCGTGACCTCTATGGTCGCACGGACTTTGCCCAGCGTCTGCTGCTGGCCCGCCGCATGGTGGAGGTCGGCGTGCCCTTCGTCACCGTGAACTACGGCGGCTGGGACCATCACCGCGATCTGTTCAAGACCTGCAAAAGCGAGTTCATGCAAAAGTTTGACCAGGGCATGGCTGCGCTCATCACCGATCTCGATCGCCGTGGTCTGCTGGAGAGCACGCTTGTCATCGCTCTCGGTGAATTCGGCCGCACGCCGAAGATCAACAAGGACAGTGGTCGCGATCACTGGCCCGGCGCGATGAACATCCTTTTCGCAGGTGCGGGAGTCCCTCGCGGTGGCGTCATCGGTGCCACCGATCCGAAGGGCTACTACGCCAGCGAGAACATCTACTCGCCGGAGGATTTCGCCGTCACGCTCTATACCAAGCTCGGCATTGATCCGCATCAGATCCTCCACACGAACTCTGGACGCCCCGTCCAACTCATCAACGGTGGCCGGCCTATCCGGGAGCTGTTTGCGTGAGGAGCTTTGGAATGAGGAGGGCAGAATGTCGAATGACGAATGGCCGGTGTGTTTTGGCACTCGTCATTCTGATTTCGTCATTCGTCATTCCCGCCAGGGCTGCTCCTCCCGGCTTCGAGAGCATCTTCCCTGCGGGCGGACAGATCGGCACTCGCGTGGAATGCACGGTCGCTGGCAAAGGACTCGAAGGCAGCTCGCTGCTGGCCTGGTGCAGTCGTCCCGGGGTTGTTTTGCTCGCGGGTGAGAAGCCGAAGAAGTTCATCGCCACCCTCGCGAAGGATGCCAAGCCGGGCCCCTGCCTCGTGCGGTTCTACACAGACGATGGCAGCTCGCCGCCGCGTGTCTTTGAGGTTGGAAATCTTCCCGAGCATCTCGAAAAGGAGCCAAACGATGCCTTCGCCGAGGCCAAGAGTGCCGAGCCGCGCATGAATGCGGTGTTCAATGGCGTGCTCGAGAAGGCGGGGGATGTCGATACCCATGCCATCCGCGTGCAGAAGGGCAAAACGATCACGCTGGAGCTTCACGGCTATGCGTTGGGTTCACCGATGGACCCCGCGCTGCGCCTGCTCGATAGCCGGGGAGTCGAAGTCCGAGGTGCGCATGACAGCCACAACCTCGATCCACGCCTGAGCTACCTGCCGGGCACGGATGGCACGATGTTGGTACAGGTCCTCGCCTTTGCTCACCCGCCTGCGGCGGATGTGGCGCTCAAAGGAAGCAGCAGCCATGTCTATCGGCTCCACATCTCGGATGAAGCTCCGAAGGTCGCCACGATTGAACCGAAGGCGCTGACACTCCCCGCCACGATTCAGGGGCTTTTGGCCAAACCACGCGAGGAGGACGTTTTCACCTTCACCGCCAAAAAAGGAGATGAACTGGCTCTCGCGGTGCGTTCGCGTGCTTTTGATGCCTTGCTCCGCATCGACGATGCGGAAGGCAAAATGCTCACCCAGTCCGATGACGGCGAGAGTTCCGATCCATCCCTGCGCTGGAAAGCCCCCAAGGATGGCGAATTCAAAATCGTCGTGGCCGATCGCTTTCACGGCGGCAGTGCCGAGCATGCCTACGAGCTCAGCGCGAAACCCTTCACACCCACGCTCACTGCCACGCTCGATACGCATGCCTATCGTGTGGAGGCTGGTAAAGACACCGAGGTCAAAATCACCGTCAAACTCAACGGTACTTTTACCGCCAAGCTCCAGGCCAAAGCCCTCGACCTTCCTCCCGGTCTCACGGCAGAACCCGTCGAAGTCCCCGCCAAGGGTGGCGAGATCAAACTGAAGCTCAAAGCCACTCCCGAAGCCGCTGCCAGCCAAGATCCCTTCCGCATCGAGATCACCGACGGCACCCAAACCTTCGCCGCCACCTACCTCATCCCCTTTACCGAACCCCGAGGCGACCTTCTCATCACCACCGACGCGCAGCCCTGGCTCACCGTCGCCGCCAAAGCCGCGGAGAAGAAGCCTCAGCCCAAGTAAAGGTCCTCGACCTTCAGCGTCAGGTTGACCGACTTGAGCATGAACGAGCCGCTGCTGTGCTGCTCCGGCGGCTCCCAATTGGTTTCTCGGCGGAAGATCGTCACGCTCGGCTTCGTCTCATCCGCCCACACGATGGCGTATTCCTCCAGCGAAGGAATCTTGGTGAACGCGGCGAACTTCTCAATGAAGTCACGCTTCCATTCCGTGCTCACTTCGATGATGAGCTTGGGTTCGGTCACAAAGGTCGCCGTGCCGGCCAGCGGCTGGCACGAGACCATGACATCGGGATAGTAAAAGACACCTTCCTCATGGAAGTTCGTGCGGAGCTTCATATCGCTTTTGAAGACGCGGCAGGGGCCGCCTTTCAGTAAACGATGAATCTCGGCCGCTAGGTTAAGAGCCACCGTCTCGTGAATGCGCCGAGCCCCCGCCATGGCCTTGATGTAGCCAGCGGCGTATTCGTGCTTCACCTCGCTCTCCTCCTCGAAGGCGAGATACTCCTCCTCGGTCATGCGTGGGATCTTCGTGTAGTCGATGGCTTGCGGTGGCATGACGGCAGAATAACGGTGGCGGGCTGGCTTGCAAAGCCTCGATTGCAGCCCTGATTCCACTCTCATGCGCTCCCTTCTCGCTTTTCTTGCCCTAGCTTTGACCAGTCACGCCGCCGAGCCCGAGTTTCCGCTTACTGGCGATTCCAAACCGCAGCCCGGCGTTCCAAAGGGCACGATCATCAAGGACACCTACACCGCGAAGGAAGGCAGCGTTTTCCCCGGCACGCAGCGTGAGTATCAAATCTACCTGCCCGCTGGCCACGACAAAGCCAAGCCCGCTGCCTTCATGGTCTTCCAAGACGGCGTCATTTATCAGGCTCCCGTCGTCTTCGACAATCTCATCGCGAAGAAGGACATCCCGCCGCTCGTCGGCCTCTTCATCAAGCCCGGCGTCGTTCCGGCAGCGAATGAGAACGCTCTGCCCCGCTTCAATCGCAGCTACGAGTATGACAGCATCACGCCCACCTACTCGCAGTTCCTCATCGACGAGTTCCTGCCCGCCATCGAGGCCAAGCACGGGCTCAAACTCAGCACTGATCCGAATCACGCTGCCATCTCAGGCAACAGCAGCGGCGGCATCTGCGCTTTCATGGTCGCTTGGCATCGCCCGGATCGCTTCCGTCGCGTCTTCACCGGCGTGGGCACCTACGTCGGCATTCATGGGGCCGATCAACTGCCCGTCCTCGTCCGCAAATACGAGCCGAAACCCCTCCGCATCTTCCTTCAAAGCGGCACCGGCGATAACAACCTTTACTGCGGCGACTGGTGGATGGCCAACCAGACGATGGAACGCAGCCTCACCTGGGCAGGCTACGACGTGAACCACGCTTGGGGCGAAGGCGGTCACAATCAAAAACACGCTTCCCAAATCTTCCCCGACGTCCTCCGCTGGCTCTGGCGTGACTGGCAAACCAACATCGAAGTGAAAGCGAACGCGAAGGGCGAATCGAATTGGAAGGGCTATGAGGTGGTGGGGGATGGCGCGTGGGCTGCGGTCAGATTGGAGAAACCGTTAACCGAAGTAAACTTCACTGCCTTGGAATCGACCAAATCGGGGGCGGTTCTTGCTCTCGAACGAAAAAGCTCGGAAGTCGTCGAGGTGTTCACACCTGAAACAGGCGCTAAACATGAACAGCCATGGTCAAAAAGCCGCATACTCGATTTTCAAGTTGGAGCCGACGGTTCACTTCTGGGATTGATCGTGGCTGGAGAAGGTAAACAACACATTGCCTCATCATCGACTGGCACGCACATCAGCCTTGGCTTTTGGCCCAAAACCCACAAGTTCGTCCGACGGCACGATGGGTTGATCCTGGGCGCTGGCGAATTGCCTCGAGATTCTTTTGCACCATCAGAGGGAGGTTCGGTGCTCTTCCCGTTACAGCCTGACGGTCGTCTTGTTGCCAATACCCTCATCCAAGCAGGTGGAGTTTCGATCAGCGATCTGTGTCTATCATCTGACCAATCAAACGTTTATGCGACTCAGAAGTCCTCGCCGTTCGTCATCAAGTCGCATATCACCCAAATTAAAAAGCCTGAGGATGATCCTTTTGCCGCGAACAAAAACGGCGAATTGGTTTTTGCTGTTCGAGATCCACAAAAGTTTTATCTCCTCCAGACTGCCGATGACGGCACATGCAACGCCGCTGGAATGTGTGTCGACACCAATGGCTGGCTTTATGTCGCGACCTCCCTCGGCATCCAAGTCTGCGACCAAGCGGGCCGTGTGAACTTCATCATCCCGACGCCGAAACCTGCATCTGACCTCTGTTTCGGCGGCAAAGACCTCAGCGAGCTCTTCATCGCCTGCGGTGACAGCATCTACAAACGCCCCACGAAGGCCAAAGGCGTGGTCAGCGGTCAGCAGGCACCGATCAAGCCCGCTCCGCCGAAGCTTTGATACCCACGCACCGAGGGGAAAATCCTTTTGCAGCGGCAGGGTGGGGCGGCATACTGCGCCCCCGCCTTTTTCCTCGGCGGCTCAAAACCCCACCGAACCTCCAAACCATGCCCACCTACGATTACGAATGCCAGAGCTGCGGCCATCACTTCGAAGCCAGGCAGTCCATGAAGGACCCACATCTGACGGATTGCCCACAGGAAAGCTGTGCGGGGCCCGTGAAGCGCAAAATCGGCGTGGGAGCCGGCTTCATCTTCAAAGGCTCCGGCTTCTACATCACCGATTACCGCAGTGATTCCTACAAAGCCGCGGCGAGGAAGGACTCCGATAGCTCATCGAGCAGCAGCAGCTCACCCGCTCCAAGCACGCCTGCGCCTGCCGCTGCTCCCGCGAAGGCGGCCACCACGCCCTGATGCCCCTCTTGTTCCTGATCCCCACTGCCACTCCACGCCGCTGTGAAACGCACCCTCTTCCTCATCCTTCGATTGGTGCTTCTCAGCGCCCTCGGCGGTGCTGCGTGGGTGGCACACCGGCCTGAGCCGCTGCCAGCCGCTGCTCCCTTGGTTGAAAAAGCCAAAGCGCCTGATCTGCTCGATGACCTCCGTCAGGCCTCGATCAAGCGGGCTGGGATCATCGAGGTCAAGGAGGCCGATCTGAACCGCTACCTCTCCAGTATCCTACCCGGCCGCCTCGGCAGCACCCTGGAGTCGTGGATGAAGATCGTCGATGCCCGTGCGGATCTGGAGCCGGGTAAAGCCCGCATCATCCTCGTCTGGAATATCCTCGGCCATCCACGCACGGCGAGTGTGGACCTCGTCGTCCAGCGTGTGGGAGATCATTTCCACGTCGAAATGCTCGGCGGGGCCCTCGGCCATCTCGGGCTACCACGCGGCTTCATGCGCCCGCTGGAGCCCACACTCCGTGTCGTGGCCGATGCGCTCGATCCTGAAATTCGCGCCCTCTTTCAAATGACCCAAATCACCGTGGCGAAGGACAAGCTCGTGCTCGACTCCCGCTTCACCTCCACATGAAAATGCGCCTCCTCCTCATTGTGATCGTCACCGGCGGCCTCGGCTTGTTCGGAAGGCTCTCGCTGGCACAAATCGCCGCGCCCGCACCACCTCCTCCGCCTCAGGTGAGCAAGGACAAGGCCGCCGCAGAAGCCGCCGCCATTCAGGCACCCCTCATCACCGCGCCCCCCTCGGTGCCAAAGCTCTCCGCCCCCCGGCCCGCAGGCACGGGTAAGCTGCTCACACCAGCCAACGCACCCTCTGGTGCTGGCATGTCGCTGCCAGATGCCCGCGCCGTAGCCCCAAAGGCCGGCGGTACGCTGAAACTGAACCCACCGCCTGCCGATTTGCGCCCGCCCTCCACGCGGAATTCGCCACTGCCGCCGGTGATAGGAGCACCGGCCACGCCGCCCGTCATTCCACGAGCCTCACCTCCCCCAGCGCCACCTGCTCCCCCCGTCAGCATGACGAAGGATCAGGCACTGGATGCCGTCACCAAGAGTGGTCAGATGGGCATTGAGGCCCCGCGCATTGCCACGCCTTCGGATAAAATCCCCATCGTCAGTTCCACCAGTGCGAGCGGTCAATTCCGCGTTCATGGGAATGAACTCTCCCTGCGCAGCCGCATGTCCTCGCACCTCGATGAGATCGCCGGCGAACTCCGCGCCGCTTTGAAGGATGGCGAAGCGCATGTCATCCCGGTGAATGTGCGCCTTTCCCAAGGCGCTGAGGCCATCAAACTCACCAGCGCAGGCACCCCACCCGTCAGCATCCAGATCACCGAGGTCGAAGGCGGCGGCTTTCATCTCCAAATGAACATTTGCGATGTCCCCGCCCTGAAACTCAAGGACATCCGCCGTGAAACCGTGCGCATCCTGCTCGCCGAGCGCATCCTCCGCGGTCATCGCACCGCCACCCCGCCGAAGGAACGGCTGCTGCTGCCCGATTGGATCTTCACCGGCACGCTGCAAACGCTCGACTTCCGCTCCGCTGAACGCCCCGCCACCATGTTCGCCGCCATTTTCAAGAGCGGCAAAATCTACGGCATTGAGGAAATCATCACCGCCTCTCCCACCGAGATGGACAGCCTATCCCGCGCCATCTACGACACCTCATGTGGTGCGCTATTGATGGCACTCATCGATCAACCTGATGGGGGAAAGCGCTTCAACAAATTCCTCAACACCCTGGCTGTGAATCCCAAGCCGGAGCGCACCCTTCTCGATGAGGCTTTTCCAGGTTTCGCCGCCTCCACCTCCAGCCTGAATAAATGGTGGTCTCTCCAGCTCGCCTCTCTCGCCAAGCGCCGCGTGGCAGATCCGCTCTCCGCCGATGAGACCATCCAGGCCCTCGAGCAAGCTCTCACCATCCGCTACGTCTCCAAGAAGGCGGATGCGCCCAAAGGCATTCAAAAACGCCCCTTTGATCCGGTCTCCACCCTCTTCACCGCACCACCACCCAAGCCAAAGCAGCCACCACCCACGCTGGATGAGCCCGTCCCTTCCCTGGCAGGGAAATCAGATGAGAAAAAGCCCTCGGCCAAACCATCATCGTCTTCAAAGACCGATGAGAACAACGAGGAAGATGCTTCCATCAGCAAAAAGGAAGGCAGCCCTTGGCTGCGATACCTCACCTTCGGCCTGATGGGCAGCAAAAAGGCCGACACGAAGGACGATGACGTAACCTCCGCCGATACGGACAAGAAAAAGCCAGAAGACAAAACCATCGCCAAGGCGGACATGCCGCCCGAAACGAAAAAGGACGAGCCAGCGACGAGCGAGGAAGCTCCTTCCTCCAGCTTTTTCGGACGCCTTACCTCCCGCCAAAGCCTCAACGCGGCCGCGGAGCGCCAGAAAGCGGCAGACGACATGGCCCGTGCTCGGAAAGAAAATGAAGCCAAAGAAGCCGAGGCCAAAAAGAAGGCCGATGAAGAGAAAAAGTCTGAAAAGCCCGATGCTGAGCCAAAGAAAGAAGCGCCCACCAAAGCCAAGGACGAGCCCAAGCCCGAGGTCAAAGAACGTGGCTCCCTTATCAATCCGCTCAACTGGTTCCGCAGCGGCAAAAAATCCGCCGAAGAAGGCAACGAAGGAGAGAAGCCCAAAACTGAAGACCAAGCCAAGAAGCCCAAAGAGGACGCTGAGGACGAAAAATCCGCCCTTTGGATCAACCTTCTCCCCACACCCATCGCGCTCGTAAACTGGCATGTCAGCCCGCTTATTGACCTGTGGTCCCTTTTCAGCCCCGCCCAGCCGCGCCATGCCTTTCTCGACTTCTTAAAACGTAAAAAGCCCAAGGAGGGTGAGGACCCAGACAAGGCCAAGAAGGCGGCCGAGCCTGAAAAGCCCAAACCGCCCCCTGCCAAGAAAAAGGAAGAGCCCAAAGCCGCCGACAAAACTCCGCCGAAGACCACGAATCCGAACGCGAAGCCTGCCGCCAAGCCCGTGCAGCCTGCGAATGGTGCCCAGCGCACCACCAATCCAGCCGCCAAGCCGGTGCCCCTGCCAAAGCCTCCGCCCGCAACCACCACGGAGGGCGATGACGATCTTCCCACCCTGCCGGCCGATTCGCAATGGGTCGTCATCCATCTCGAAGACTACCAGCACATCCTCAAGCACCCGGACCGCGTCAAGATTCTCAACAAAAACGCCATCGCTCTCCGTGCCCTCCATCAGCAGGCTAGCATCCTCATGCGCCCCGTCATCAATGGCTACCTGTCCATCGTGCTCGACCTCCAGGAGGGCAAGACCAAGGACATCGACAAGCGCCTCAAAGACCTCCGCAACTTCGTCGCCATCACCGCTCAGCAAACCAAGGCCGTTCGTGATTACATCGATTACTACGAGGCGAACGAAACTGAGCAGCTCTCCGGCAAATTTGATGACTTCCTCGACCTTCCTAACATCATCGAACGTGAGTTCCCCGCCCGCGAAGATCCCATCGCCCGCTACCTCGACGCCATCGACAAAGAGTTCACGAAGTAAGACACCTCACACTTCCACGCTCGCCTGTATTCACTCGGCGTGATTCAGCCCGGCGAACTCAGTTCTCCACCTTCACCAGGGCTACACGGCGGTTCTTGGCCCGGCCTTCTTCGCTGCTATTGGTGGCGATGGGGCACTGATAGCCCACACCGCAGGGCGTCAGGCGTGAAGCCGCAGATGGAACGCGTTTGCTTAGCGCGGCGACGACGGATGCCGCACGGTTTTGGGAGAGCTCGATGTTGCCTTCAAATTTCCCCACGCTGTCGGTGTGCCCCACAACGAGCAGACGCAAGGCAGAGTCGGATTTCAGTAGTTTGGCCACTTCATCGAGTGTGGCGTCGGACTCGGGCTTCAAGGTGGCGGACGCGGTGTCAAAGTGGAAGCCGTAGAGATTCACGGAACCCTGCTGAAGGATGCCCGAGGCCATTTCCTCGGCTTTGACGAGCACCATCTTCTCCTCCATCGCCTGCGTCTCAATCAGATCGAGAGCGACCACAGGCACGCCCGGCTGGGGCTGCAAGGTTTTCGGAGTCACCGTGCCCGCTTTGTAATTCGCCACAAACAGCGCCACATGCGCCCCGTCCTTCTTGGCAGCGAGATAACGAGCACCTGGGTGGCTGATGGCAAACGTGCCACCAGGTCGGTTGGCGAAGAGTGAATGAAACAGCAGGCCTTTGCCCGCGCTTAGTTCTTCGCCCGTGCCTTCCCAAAGCGTCTCCCAGCCACCCGCAGCGAGTTCGCTCTGGTAATTTTTATAGACCTCCAAAGCGGTGCGTTGGGGATCATTGCTGATGTAGCTCACCTTGGTCACCTTACCTTCGAGCGTGAGGCTTTTGACAAAGAGGTCCACGTTCGGCTTCTTCGTCAGTTTGCCTAGCGGTAGCGTGTAGCTGTCGAAGGCCTTCTCTTCATAAAAGGTGATTCGCGTGCCCTCGTAGCGCTTCAAGCCTGCAGGATCCTTGGAGCCAGGAATGTCCGCCGCATCTTGAGCTGACAGCCAAGTGGCACAGCCGGTGAAAAGAGCGAAAAGTGAGAGCCAATTGGATTTCATGGGATGAGGTGAGGACGAGCGAGCAGCAGAGACAAGTCGCCTTACGGTGGCGTTCAGTAAAGGCCACCAAAGAATGTCCACCAGACTTTTAATGGCACCATGTCACCGATGATTTTCCCTCAGGACCGTGCATTCACCCACTTTGGGATTGTCCTTTGGAAGCCGATTGATCAGACTGCGTGCCCATGAAAATCACGCTGTTAACCGCCACCTTGCTTCTAGCCGTCTCCGCCTTGGCGCAGACCACTCAACCCGCCGTCAAACTGCCACCACAGGCTCCCGATGTGGCCGCGCAGAAGTTCAGCCCCGATGGCAAGGTGAATGCCGGCTTCGTCGCCGCGCATGAGCGCTTCGTCAAAATCGCTCAGGAGGGCAAGGCACAGCTCGTCTTCCTCGGCGACTCCATCACGGCGGGCTGGGGCGGCAAAAAAGAGATCTGGGACAAAGCTTTCGGTGCCTATCAGCCTGCCAATTTCGGTATCGGCGGGGATCGCACCCAGCATGTGCTCTGGCGCATCCAAAATGGCGAACTCGACGGCATCAAGCCCAAGGCCTGCGTGCTCATGATCGGCACCAACAACGTCGGCACCGATCCGGCCGAAGGCATCGCCAAAGGCGTCACCGCCATCGTCGAAACGATTCGCACCAAACAGCCGCAGGCCAAAATCCTTCTCCTTGCCGTCTTTCCGCGTGGTGAATTCCCAAGCACGCCAGCCAAGGTCAACACGGGCCGCGACAAGCTCAAGCAGGTGAACGAAATCATCGCCAAGCTCGACGACGGCAAGAACATCCACTACCTCGACATCGGCTCCAAATTTCTCCAGCCTGATGGCTCCATCAGCAAAGACATCATGCCCGATTTCCTCCACCTCTCCGCCCCCGGCTACCAAATCTGGGCCGATGCCATCACCCCCAAGCTCGCCGAACTGATGAAGTAAAAGGACAAATGATTTCCCGCAAACCCGCCTGCCAGCTGCTTTGCATGACACTGAAATCCCCCAGCGTCACCAGATTGTTTTTGACGAATCTGCCAGCGGCGGGCTAAGAGCGGCGCACCCTCTTCTCATGCGTAAAATCACCCTCGTCTCGCTTGTTCTGGCCCTCGTAAGCCTGAATAGCTGCACCACCGTTCAGGACAAAAACGACGCTGCTCTCGATACGGCGATGGACGAACAGGCCCAACTGGAAAACGATCTCGCGCTTGATGAAGCCATGGATGAGCAGGCAGCCCTCGAGCGCTCCCTGAACCGCCGTCGCTAGCCCTCCCCTGCCCCATGACTCTCCGAGAACCTGAAATCGTCGAACTCGAAACCCCCACGGGTCCGATTCGCACGATGGTGCTGCGCCCAAGCGCAGCGGGACGGTATCCGGGGCTGCTGTTTCACTCGGAGATTTTTCAGATCACCGGACCGATCCATCGCACGGCGGCATTTCTGGCAGGACACGGCTTTGTCGTGGCTCTGCCGGAGATTTACCATGAGTACCTGCCCGCAGGCACCGTGCTCGCCTATGATCAAGCCGGCTCCGATGTCGGCAATCGCTTGAAGACCGAGAAGCCCGTGGCGGCGTATGACACCGACAATCGCGCGGTGCTGAACTTCTTGAAGCAGCACGAGGCCTGCACCGGTCGCCTCGGATCGTTCGGCCCATGCATCGGTGGCCATCTCACCTACCGTGCGGCCTTGCAGCCGGATGTGGGTGCTTCGGCCTGCTTTTATCCGACGGATCTGCACAAGCGCAGCCTCGGTTCGGGCATGAACGACGACTCCCTCGCCCGCGCCGCCGAGATTCGTGGCGAGTTGATGCTGGTCTTCGGCCGTCAAGACCCACACATCCCCGTCGAAGGCCGCGAACTCATCTACAAGACGCTCACCGCCGCTGGGGTGAAGTTCACCTGGCACGAGGTCAACGCCGCCCACGCCTTCCTCCGCGATGAAGGCCTCCGCTACGACGCCGAACTCACCCGCCAGATGCTCGGCATGACAGTCGATTTCTTCCGACGGGTGCTAGTATAAGCAGACACGAGAGGTGTTTCGCACCAGCATGGCGCAAACAAAAAGCCGCCGGGCAGACGGGCTGCACGGCGGCGGGATCGTTCGAGGACGATGAACTTACTTCGCGGGGACGGCGAAAACCTGTACTTCGCAGTAGTGGTTCATGTCGGAGGCGGTGTTGCCGTTGCTCCACAGGCGGACGTAGCGGGCTTTGGTGCCTTTGGCGTCGATCACGCGGCCGTGGTTGGTTTCGATGTAGGCAGGGTCGCTGCCCTTGCCCATGGCGGAGGTGTCGTCGTGGTCGCTGTTGAAGAGGGTGGTGACACCAGTCTTGAACTCGGCGTCGTCAGAAACCTGAACGAGCACGTCGATGTAGGCTTGGGCTTGTTTGTGGTAATGCCAGACGGCGATCTTAGAGATGTCATGGGCCTTTTCGAGGTCGATCTGCACCCACTGCTTGCCGGGCATGAGCTCGACAAAGTTGCCATCGGCACCGTCGGCATCGCCATCGGTCACGAGGGTGAGGTCACCGATGATCGGAGCGGAGTCGGAGGAGGTCACTTTCTTGCCCTTGGCCACGTTCACGGTGCCTTTGGCGGCCATGAAAGTCTTCACCACCTTCGTGGGATCAGGCTTTTCGAGGTTCGGAAGGGCGGTCGGCACGGGGGTGCCGATGAACATTTCCTTGGGGAAGGTGAGCTTGATCTCTTCCTGATCGCCCGCAGGAGCGGCAGCGGCAGGGGCGGCACCGGCGGCAGGAGCCGCAGCGGAACCAGACGAGTCAGACTTGCCGCAAGCGGCGAGGACAATGGCGAGCGCGAGGCCGCCGAGGAGGTGCGTGGTGTTTTTCATTGGGGGAAAGGGGGCGATTTACGATTTTTGATTTATGATTGGAATCAAATGGCGAAATCCTCGGGTTTGAACATGTACTTGGCACCGAGCTTGGCGGCTTCATAGGCCTTGAGGACGGTGACGCAGGATTTGTAGGCCATGTCCACCGGGCAGGTGAGGTGGGAGGGCTTCTTCTGCTGCACGGCTTCGATGAAATTCTGAACGTGCGGGCTGTGGGGCTTGCGCTGGAGCTTCACGGCCAGTTCCCATTGGGAAAGAGCCTTCGATTCACGCACATCGGCCATGCTCACGGCACCGTAGGACGGGGCTTTCGGCTTTTCCCAGTCACGGGGATGCTCCCAGAATTTGTTCTTCGCTTTGTCAGCGGGCTTGGCGATGGGGGCATTGTCACCCAGGGCCAGTTCGTCGAGGGCATTGCCGGGTTCGGCGTAGATCTGGTTTCCGTTCGTATCGAGTTCGGAGATGATGGCGGTGCCATTCACGCCCATGTGCTTTTCATAAGCGCCCTGAGAGCCGGTGGTGGTGAGCACCTGATAGTAGGCGCGGAGGAGGCCAGCAGGTGTCTTAAACTCGTAAATACACATCATGTTGTCCGGCAGCTCATACTTCGGACGGCCTTCGAGGCCATCGTAGTAATCGACCGCACCCGTAGCGATGACGGAGACGGGATCGGACTCGTACATCCAGTTGAACATGTCGATCTGGTGGGCACCGAGATCGGAGAGAGGACCGCCACCGTATTTGGCGAAGTAACGCCAGTTGCGGAACTCGAACACATTGCCGTAGCCGTATTTGGTGAGCACATCCTGAGGGATGTCATAGCCTTTCACCTCGCCCTGGGGTTGGGAGCCGGAGACACCGCGATTCCACTGCGCATAGCAATGGGTCACACGGCCGAGCACGCCCTTCTTGATGATGTTCTCACGCAGATTCACATAGCGTGGGTTCGAGTGACGCTGATGGCCGATCTGGAAGATCTGATTGGGGAATTCTTTGCCCGCCTTGGCCATGTCGAGAGCGCCTTCGATGCTGTTGGACATCATCTTCTCGCAATAGACGTGCTTGCCTTTGGAAAGGCAAAGACGGGAAAGCGGGGCGTGGAGGAAATCCGGCGTGGCGATGAAGACGGCTTCGATGTCGGGCTGCTTTTCGAGCATGGCCTCGACGTCGTCGTAGATCTTCACTTCGCCGTCGATCTGGTGCTTGTTTTCACCAAGGAAACCGCCGCGTGTTTTGGCGACGGAGAATTTCCAGATGTCGCACATGGCCACCCATTGAATGCCGGGCACATCTTTGGAGGCGGTGCGGAGGGCATTGCCCTGAGCACCGCAGCCGACGAGGGCGCACTTGATCGTGCGGCCTGCGGCGGTCTCTTGAGCGATGGCGGACTTGCTTGTAGCGAGGTGAATGGCACCGCCGGTGAGAGCGGTGGTGCGCAGGAAGCCCCTGCGATCAAGGTAACGGGAGAGAGGTGCGGAAGTCATGTTCATGCGGAGGACGCGTGAAGGGTTAATTAGGGAACGTGCCGCGTAAGTGCGACACGCAGGAGGCTTATTCGGCCTTCTTCTTGCCGCGGAGGATGCCGTCGAGGGAGAATTTCTTCGCGTGAGCGGTCATCAGGCAGAGAGCCACGAGGCCAACGGAAAGACCGATGTTGCTGACGAGTTCGGTATCATCAGGCAAACAGGCCAGACCGAAGCCAAGGGAGAGGAAGACGAGACCCGCGGCGAAGAGGCCGAGCTCGGTGAAGAGGCCCACAGCGGTCCAGACGCCGACGACGAGGAGGACGTAGCCGATGGAGTTGGCAAAGCCATTGCACATGGCCTCGGGGAGGAAGCTGTTGGAGGCCATCAGCTTCGCAATCGGCGGGCCTTTCAGCTCGGTGTAGTTGGAGATGCTGAAGGTCGTGGTCTCACCATTGCCCCAGCGGAATTTGTCCAGACCCGCCATGAAAAGGCGCATGCCTACCCAGAGGCGGAGAAGCAGGTGGGCGTAGGCCGGAGCGAGGCTGGAGCAGCATTTGGGGGCGTGGGAGCTTTCGGACATGGTCGGAGGCGTGTGGTTGGTGATGGGGATTGTAACAGATACGAAACGAGCGAAGGGCGCGGATTCTGGCCCGTTGAAGGCTGAAATCCAGCGGAAAATCCACGCTCGGTTCAGAGGTCCGAAGACAAAGATCAGAAGTCCGAGTGGTGCATCCCCTGACCGGCGAGCCTCTGAGGGGAATAAAAAAAAGCGGGAGTCCGAGGACTCCCGCTTCAGGGTTAAATGGGATGACTTTACTTCTTCGACTCGGCGGGAGGCGGAGCAGGAGAAGTGGCGGGGGCCTCAACGGGTTTCAGCTCGGGCTTCGGAGCCGGAGGCGGGGTGACGGGCTTGTCTTTGATCTCGTTGGCTGGAGGGACGGAGATCGGTGGGGTGGTCACGGTGATGGGGGCGGGCTTTGCCGCGGCATCAGCGGACGGTTTAGCAGGTTCCGCAGGAGGCGTGACGGGCTTGAGGCCGGGGATGGTGCCGGGGGTGAGGCCTGGAATGGTAGGAGCAGGTGCGGCGGGTTTGGCTTCCTCCTTTTTGAGGAGTTCGCTGCGTTTTTTGAAGAGCGTGTTCACCGTGTATTCGGTCACCTGATAGACCCAGCCATTGCAGGCTTTCTCTTTGGCGAGCTTTTCTTCGAGGGTCTTTTTCTGGGCGTCGAAATTCTCGTCATTGGTCTTTTTATCCTCGGGCTTTTCATCCTTCGCGGCTTCGCGTTTTTGCTGGATGGCGGCAGTGGTGCTGACGGTGAGGTACCATTTATCGGCTCCATCGACGCTCTTCTTCGCGGCCTGGACGGTGTAGGTGAAGCCGTCGAAGGTGGTGAGGACGGCTTTGACGCCTTCTTTGAAGATTTCGGCGGCTTTGTCCTTGGCAAGCACGTCATCGAAGGATGGGCTGGAGAGGAAACTGGAGAGGGCGGCTTTGCCATCGTCGAGCTTTTCGTCGGCCTTGGCTCCTTCGAGGGCGAATTCGGTGTCGCTCTCGGCTTTTTTGGAGGCTTTCCACGAGTCTTCGGCCTTTGGCGCCGTGACTTCGATGCTCTTGAGCTTGGAGACAGCGATGAAGTCCTTCAGCACCCAGGCTTCGGGCTTGTTTTCGAGATCGCTGAACTGGTTGGCGACCTCGTAGATGGTGTCTTCGTTTTTGAGGCGAACGAAGCGGTTACCCTGGGGACCACCGCCGAACATGCTCATTTGGTCGTCCTGACCGCCGGAGCTGGTAACTTTGCCGCCGAGGACGAAGGATTCCTTCACAGTGCCGGATTCATCGAGGAGTTCGATGAGCGTGCCGACGCCGAAGGCGGTGGCGTCACCGGGTGAGTTCACGCCGATTTTGCCCCATGAGTCTTTGCCGATGCGGCGGCCAGCCTTGATCTTTTCATACTTCAGGCCCATGAGCACAGTCTGGAGCTTTTCTTTGTTGGCTGGATAGCCACCACGATCAGCGACGACCCACTGATCTCCCTGCACGGTGATGTTGGTCTCTTGTTTGTCTTCCTTGATGCGGATCTTTTTGATGCCGTTGATGTCGAATTCGGGGAAAAGATACTCACGCGTCTTGGTGGCACCGCTGCTGGCGCGGTTGAGGCGAGAGTTGCGCTGATTGCTCTGGTAGTAGGCCGCGCCAATGATGGCGGCGAGCAGCACGAGGAGAAGGATGATCTTTTTCATGGTCGTTCGAGGTTCTCAGTTCTCGGGTAAAGAGATTAAGCGGCAGCAGTGAGGGAGCGGCGGCGCATGGCAAGGATAAGGCCGACGACGCCGACGAGGAGCGGCACGCCGAGGACATTGAGGCTCTTGAGGAGGGTCTTTTGGAATTCGACCTCCTTGTTGACC
>CALSBJ010000050.1:0-49209 GCA_943373155.1 Akkermansia muciniphila
CCCCGCTTGGAAAACAGTGCCGTGAAGACAAATGGGGGCTGCGTTATTCCCGGAATTCATTATTGGACACGCTGATGTGCCAACACCTTTGGCTCTGAGCCTTCGAAGTCGATAGTAAATCTATCACTTGAAGTAAGGCTGCCAGCTTCCCACACCTCTACTATTGCCCTGCTCTGCGACTCGGGCGTGAAATGAATCTTAAACTCCTCACTTGAATCGCGATACTCATCACAGGTGACCACATATGTGACCCGAAGCTTGGTCGCACGGATCCACGATTGTTTGAAGGTTGGATCATGAGTTGCATCTGTTTCGGGCCAGAAGGCCAAGCTAATCTGGCCCGATCTTGGCTCTTGATGCACAATGAAACCGTCGATCTTTCGGTGTTGTCGCGGGCCGATCCTCACCCCTTGGAGCTTGGTGCCTACCCATTTCAATTCACAGGTTTGTAGTTTACGCGATGTATTTGTGTCTTCCTCGAACACCGCTGCGAGGTAGGCGTAGCAATTCGTTGCCGCGATGCGGTGATGCAAATTTTCGACTGCCAAATGAAAATAGAAAACCGTGCCTTTGGCCAGGCTTCGATCAGTTGGTTTGTCATTATCACCTTCCCGAGAACGATTGTCCTCGGCAAAGGAGAGTCCGAGGCGATGGCGAGTATCCGTCGGCCACCCTTTGGACTCGATCTGCCGTCGAACAAGAGCAGCAAGATCTGGAGGATCATTTCTTTCAAACACCTCGGCATTGCTCATCACTTCCTTCATGATGCCGTTGAGTTCGATACCTCCCTCAGGTTGTTCGACGCCACTTTCTCGAAAAACAGCGATTTCAGTCTTGAGGAAGCAAGCCAAAGCTAATTCTTGGTGACAATACAACGAGCCACGAAATCCTCCCGGAGGATCCGCAAATTGCTCTCGCTTGAAATCGAGGAACACAAAGTAATCAGCCTCGTGCAGTTCCTCGAAAACGCGTTCAAGGATCGCTTTAGAGTCTTGATTGCCCCTCGCGAAAAACACATCGAATCCCAATCCGCCGGTTCTGTAGTCCAAGGTATCTCGGACGGCCTCACCCCACTTCAATTCGTCACCTCGTTGACCACTGCTGAGAAACAATCTGGCGCGTCTTTCAGGATGGACCGTTTTCGTCTTGGATACTTCAGTGATTACCAATCGCATGCGCCCATGCTTCAGCCATTGCGGCAAGGGCGAAGGCAGCTTCAAGCTGTCATCGGCACGGACTTCGACATCGGTTTCCAAGGTGTTCATGCCACGAGTGTCGGCGATTTCCCCGAAATCGTCCAGCCTGCGAATGAATCGGAGTGTTCAGTGTCATCGCCAAGCCCCACCCCAGAGCCTACGGCGATCCAAGCGCCCTTCTACGGCCTTCCTTCGACGGCCGCGGGCCTTCCGGGACTCGTTCTGGCTCCGGCGCTTGATCGGACGCTGAATCCCTGAAGCCAGCGAGAAGGAAGATGAAGAGCCAGACCATGACCAAGACGGGAACACGGAAGCCTCGAACCGCTGATTGGACGCGGATCCCAATCCCATCTTGGACATCAGCGTTGAATCAGCGTCTCATCAGCGGTTTAAAAAAAGACCCTCCATGGCGCCAAGGTTTCCCACGAGTCATTTCGACCCCAAGGGTCCTCCTTTCCGCCCTGACGGTAGGCGGGCGAAAAAGAGCTGCATTTACCTGCCCAAGCCCTCCCCCAACACCGACTCCATCTGGAGGCGTCCGTCCAAAGCTTGAGATGCACCCGGCGAAGGATGCCGCCGACCGCCTCCGCAATCGTCCATCCCCTTCAAGGCGGCTTCTTGCGCCCTTGTCTGCTCAGTGCTTAGTGCTCCTTCGTTCCCTTCGCCCATCACCGAGAACAAAGAACAAACAACAGAGCCCCCCCCATGTCCCTTCGCCCCGTCCTTTGCAGCCTCCTCCTCGCTCCAGCCGCCTTGGCGGCGGAGGTGAAGGCGCCGGACATCACGCAGAATGGCATTCAGACGGCTTTTCGAGTGCTCCAGAAGGAGTACATCCGCAGTGGCGATCTGACCCTGGATGAACTGAATCGGGCGGCGCTGCATGGGCTGCTGGAGAGGCTGCAATTCGGCGCGGAACTTGTCTCTCGCACGGAGGATTCCAAGCTCGCGGATCCCGGTGGGGTGCAGGCGGAGATGCTGCGGCCGGGCATTGCGCTGCTGCGGCCCAAGGCCTTTCGCCAGGCGGAGATTGCCGTGATGGAGCAGCACCTGGCAAAATTCCTCCAGGATGGCGCGAAGCACCTCATCCTCGACCTGCGTGCCTCCGCCGCGCCGGGGGATTTCGAGGTGGCGGCGAGCATGCTGGGCCTGTTTGTGCCAGAAAACGAGGTGCTCTTCAAAACTCGCCAGATGACCGATTCGAACACCGAGGTCCTGCGCAGCGAACGCGAGCCGCTTTGGAAGGCCTCGTTGCTCGTTTTGATCGATGGCGATACCTGCAACGTGGGCGAGGCCATGGCCGCGGTGCTGCGGCAGCGCAAACAAGCCCTCCTCATCGGCTCAGCCACTCGCGGTGCGGCCGTGAGGTATGAGACGATTCCCGTCGATGCGAACTGGTCGCTGCGTTTTGCCCGGGCGGAGGTGCTGCTGCCGGATGACAGCTCCATCTTCCAAAAAGGTCTCACGCCAGATTTCCCGATCCGACTCGCCGAAAAGGCCAAGCGAGCCTTTTTCGACCCGGAAAACAAAACCCGCCCAGCCTCCACCATCAGCGACTCGCCCCGCGTGCGCTTCAATGAGGCCGCGCTCGTCGCCGGCACAAATCCCGAACTCGATTCCTACATCCGCCGCTCGGCGGGCGAGCCTCTGCCCGAAGATCAACCGAAGCCTCGCGACACGGTGCTGCAACGCGCCGTCGATTTCCTCATCACCAGCGATCACCTCCAGGCCGCCAAGATCAATTGGAGCCAGAAACTCCCGCCTGAGCCACCCGCCCCCAAAGCCATTCCCGTGAACGAATGAGTCTCCACTCACCCCTTCCGCCTCTGACCTTCGACATCCCCAACAAAGTCGAAACGCAAGTCACCATCCAGCAAGTGCTCTGTGACCGCACCTGCCACGCCACGCTGCCGAATGGCAAGGTCGTGATCGCCTTCATTGATGCTCACCAGCCGCGCTTTCCCCTCGTCGAAGGCGCGGTGATGCCCGTCCGCATGGATGTGGCCGACTTCTCACGGGCGGAGTTCATTCAGTGAGGCGTGGGATGAGCGGCCAAAGAGGTTGCGGCGCGGCATGGGAAGTGCTTTTTCGATGCTTCCGCCTCACTCCAACCCACCATCACTCCATCCACCGCACATGAGCCACTGGGATCGCTTTCAGAAGTACTTCGTTCGTTACCCGCAGATGGGTTTTTCCATCGACATCAGCCGCATGAGCTTCGAGGAGAGCTTGTTCACGAAAATGGCCGGGAAGATCGACCAGGCATTTAAGGCGATGAAGGAACTCGAAGCGGGTGCCATCGCCAATCCAGACGAGGGCCGCATGGTGGGCCATTATTGGCTGCGTGACTCCAAGCTGGCTCCTGAGGCGGCCATCACGAAGGAGATCGATGAGACGCTCGAAGCTTCGCTGAAGTTTGCTGCGGACGTGCATGCCGGCTCGATCAAGGCCGCGAATGGTCAGAAATTCACCCGCGTGCTGGTGGTGGGCATTGGCGGTTCGGCACTGGGGCCGCAGCTCGTGGCGCATGCCATCACGCCCGCGAATCCGCCCATGGCGATCTCGTTTTTCGATAACACGGACCCCGATGGCATGGACCGCGTGCTGGCAGAGATCGGCAGCGGCCTCGCCACGACGCTGACGCTCGTCATTTCGAAGTCGGGCGGCACGAAGGAAACGCGCAATGGCATGCTGGAGGCTGAGGCGGCCTACCAAAAGGCGGGGTTGGACTTCGCGAAGCATGCCGTGGCCGTGACCGGTCTCGATAGCGAGCTGGATAAGCACGCGGTGAAGCAGAGCTGGCTGGCCCGTTTCCCGATGTGGGACTGGGTGGGTGGCCGCAC
Organism: Akkermansia muciniphila; assembly: GCA_943373155.1. Classification (GTDB taxonomy): domain Bacteria; phylum Verrucomicrobiota; class Verrucomicrobiia; order Verrucomicrobiales; family Verrucomicrobiaceae; genus Prosthecobacter. Next base: position 4,037 of record CALSBJ010000050.1, read on the forward strand.
CAGTGTGATGAGCACGGTGGGCACCATCGCGGCGGCGTTGCAGGGCGTGGACGTGCGACAATTTTTGGCCGGTGCGGCGGCGATGGATGCGGAGACGCGTGCCCGCCCGGCACGTGAAAATGCGGCGATGCTGCTGGCGCTGATGTGGCATCACGCGGGTGGTGGCAAAGGCCAGAAGGACATGGTCGTGCTGCCTTACAAAGACCGTCTGGTGCTCTTCTCGAAGTATCTCCAGCAGCTCGTCATGGAAAGCCTGGGCAAGGAGCATGATCTCAATGGCGCGGTGGTGAATCAAGGCGTGGCCGTCTATGGCAACAAGGGCTCCACGGATCAACACGCCTATGTGCAGCAGCTCCGCGATGGCGTGAACAATTTCTTCGCCACCTTCATCGAGGTGCGGAAGGCTCGTGACACCGCTTCGCTGGAAGTGGATCCGGGATTCAACAGCGGCGATTATTTGCAGGGTTTCCTGCGCGGCACGCGGAAGGCGCTTTCGGACAAAGGTCGCGAAAATGTCACCATCAGCATCGAGGAGGTGAGCGCTTTCACGCTTGGCCTGCTCGTGGGCCTCTTCGAACGGGCGGTGGGCTTTTATGCCAGCCTCGTGAACATCAATGCCTACCACCAGCCCGGCGTGGAGGCTGGAAAGAAGGCCGCCACGGATTTCCTCAAGCAGCTCGCCCAGGTGAAAGCAGCTCTCGTCGCCGCCAAAGAGCCGCTCGGAGCCGCCGAAGTGGCCGCCAGCCTCGGCATCGACGCGGAAGACGCCTTCCACATGCTCACTCACCTGGCCGCCAATGGCGCGGCCAAAGTGGTCGAGCAGGGCATCTCGCCCGCCGGGGATCGTTTCAGCGTCTCCTGACAAATCCGCGATTGCGTGGGAGGTGGGGCCGATTTAAACATGGCCCGACCTTCTCCGGCGCATCTCGCCAGGGTCATCCACCTCCATGGACACCAGCAAATTTCCGATTGAGTATCAGATCGCCTGCATCGTGCTGACGGCCCTCTTCCTGTGGTCGTTCAGCGTGGCGCGAGAGCCCCGTGGCTGGCGTCGGCTGTTTCAGAGCATGTTCTCGAAATCGGATAACTTTTCGGTGAACAAAAACAAGGTCATCGATGAGTCGCTGAAGCGCTATGGTATTCTCATCGCCATGGCCATCCTCGTGGCCGATGTGACCTGCTTTGTCATGATGGTGACCTATCCTCTGCGCATGAAGCAGGTCTCCAAGGAACAGCGTGAGCAGCAGGGCGAGATCCAACGCATCCAAGGCTCGAATCCCGAGCTCTCCCGCGTGAAGGCGTTTTGACCGGTTCTCAAGAAGAATGTCGGATTCGAAGGAGGCTGAAAGCCTCCAGAAATTGAGCCCAGGGTTGGAGTGGCGAAGCCACGTAAACCCTGGGTTTGCCACGAATCAAACCGGGCGCTCTGAAGGAGCGCAGGAGAAGCTGCGAACGTTCTCCCGCACTCTTTCAGCGTGCTACGGTTCTTCCCAACACGAACCCAGGCTCTATGAGCCTTGGACTGGACTCCCAAGGGCCTTTCAGGCCCGCCGGGTAAATGACAAACATTTGAGAAACGGTCTAAGCACGCACCACCATCGTGTCCGCGATGAGATCGTGCAGGCAGCGGTGATCCGCCCGGAAGATGCAGGCGATGTCAAAAAGCTGGATGCCGGGTCCCACGTAGGTGATCGAGCCGAGCACGGACATCACGAACGAGCGCAGCAGCACGGCCCGCACAAAGCCAGCGGGAGCGCCGCTTTGATACATGACGATGCGGATGCCCAGGAGCCATTTGCCGATGGACTGACCGCGCAGGGAGAGCATCACCACATTCACCAGCGTGATGCCGATGAAGGTCCAGGCGGCGCTTTGGAATAGCTCCGGCTGCTCCTGCATGAGACTCATGAGGTTTTCCATGGTTTCGATCTTGTGTCCTTCGATCGACTGGGCGGCCAAATAAGCCACCGGCAGCAGGGTGAGGCTGTCCAGAAGCCAGGCCACAAACCGCTGTCCACGGCTGGCGAGGCTCCATTCGGATGCCAGATTGTGGATGGGGGCATGATTGAGGGGCAGGGGAGGGGGCTCTCCAACGGGCGATTCCACTTCCGCTGGGGCAAAACGCTGCGAAAGCGGCTCCCAATCCGTCATGCTGCTGCTCCAGCACAGGTCTCCCGGCTGAAATTGCCCGCTGCGCAGTCCGGCGCTGATGTCGAGGTCGTTGAATTCGCCCAGTGGTTCGCTCTCCCGAGCGATGTGATACTTCATGCTTCCAGCTAAGGCCGCGATTGAAATCAGGCAAGGATTCTTGCCTCCGCCCCCCGGCTCGCCAAAGCAAAAGAGACGTGCGCACCATTCTCCGAGTCTTTTCTTATCTCCAACGCTACCCCGGCATGGCCGTGGCCCAGATCGGCTGTGCCGTCGGCGGCACCCTCATGGTCCTCGTGCTGCCCTCCGTCACCCGCGAGATCATTGACGTCACCATTCCGGCCAAGGCCTGGGACCGTCTCGCTCCCTCGGCGATGCTGGTGCTCGGTGCGTTCGTGCTCCAGAATCTCTTCAACTCCCTGCGCATCCGGCTGAACAACAGCTTCGAACAAAAAGTCATCTACGACCTCCGCAGCGATCTCTATGAGCGTCTTCAGCGCCTGCCGCTGCGTTGGTTCGACAACCGCCCCACCGGCGACATCATGACGACCGTCTCCGAGGACATTCCCGCCGTCGAGCGAGTGCTCATCGATGGCATTGAGCAGGGCCTCGTGGCCGTGCTGCAAATCGTTATCGTGGCCGGTTTCATGTTCTATGCCGATGCCACGCTCGCGTGGACCGCCATGCTGCCGATGCCCTTCCTCGCTCTCGGCGCGGTTTTATACACCAAAAGTGCCCGTGATCGCCATCGCAAGGTCCGCACCGCCTCCAGCGGCATGAACTCCCTCCTTCATGATAACGTCAGCGGCATGCGCCAGATCAAAGCCTATGCCATGGAGAAGGAGGAGCATGCCCGCTTCAACGAAGGCTCCGGCGCATTAAAAGATGCCACGCTGCATCTCATGCATGTGTGGTCCATTTATCGTCCCAGCATGGCTTTGCTCAAGGACATGGGCACGCTCATCGTCCTGTGGTTCGGTGCCCGTGCCATCATGAATGGCAACATGAAGCCCGGTGATCTCACCGCCTTCCTGCTGCTCGCCCGCCTCTTCTACGATCCCGTCGAGCAGCTCCACAGCCTCAACCAGATGATCCAGGCAGGCCGTGCAGCTGGCGAGCGTGTCTTTGGCATCATGGATGCCGAGGAGGAGCACGGCATCGACGACGGCGTCACGCTCGGCGAGGTCAAAGGCCACATCCGATATGAAAATGTCGGCTTCAGCTACAGCGGAAAGCTCCCCACCGTCCACGGCATCAGCATCGATGCCCAGCCAGGGCAGACCATCGCCCTCGTCGGCCCCACGGGCGCGGGGAAATCCACGCTGATCAATATCCTCACCCGCTTTTACGAGCACGATAAAGGCTCTCTCACCATTGATGACGTCCCGGTGAAAAGCATCAGCAAGAGCAGCCTGCGCCGTCGCATTGGTTACGTCACGCAGGAGAGCTTCCTCTTCAACGGCACCGTCCGTGACAACCTCCTCATCGGCAAACGCGAGGCCAGCGAAGATGAACTCTGGAGCGTCCTCGAAAGCGCCAACGCCTCCGAATTCGTCAAACGCCTGCCCAACCAGCTCGACACCCATGTCGGCGAGCGTGGCATCAAGCTCTCCGTCGGCGAAAAGCAGCGCATCAGCATCGCCCGAGCGCTGTTGCGCAATCCGCCCATTTTGCTCCTCGATGAAGCCACCGCCAGTGTGGATACCGAAACCGAGCGGCAGATCCAAGAGGCTCTCGAGCGCCTCATGAAGCAGCGCACCAGCTTTGTCATCGCCCACCGCCTTTCCACCGTGCGCAATGCCGACCGCATCTACGTCCTTGAGCGGGGTCGTATCACCGAGCAAGGCACCCACGATGAACTCATCGCCGCCGGTGGCCTTTATGCCGACCTGTGTCGGAAATCGCTCATCGGGCCGCAGTGAGTGAAAACGCTTCGTCGAAACTCTTTGGCGTAGAGGAAAACGTGAGTTTTCCCCTTCGAGAAGGGCACTCGCCGCCTCTCTCCCCGGCATGCTGACGCCTGCCGCTACGCCTCGGAGAATCACTGGTCGGCCGCTTTCCTGATTGCCAGCGGACCTGGCGACGTTCTAAAACGTTCTTTTCCCGCTCCAACCATGTCCATCCTCTCCCGAGAAGCCACCGTCGCACCGCCAGGTTTTAATCGCTGGCTCGTTCCGCCTGCCGCCATCGCCGTGCACATGTGCATCGGGCAGGTGTATGGCTTCAGCGTCTTCAAAAAGCCGCTCGCCAAAGCCCTCGGCATCACCGCCCCTTCCGCTTTGGATTGGACGGAGGCCGATGTGGGCGTGGCTTACTCGATCGCTCTCGCCTTGCTCGGCCTCTCGGCGGCGGTGTTTGGCAAATGGGTGGAACGCAGTGGGCCACGTAAAACCATGCTCGCCAGCATGCTGTGCTTTTGCACCGGCCTCGTGCTCGCCGCCTGCGCGGTGAAGTGGCATCAACTCTGGCTGCTGTATGCCGGTTACGGCCTCATCGGCGGCATCGGGCTTGGTTTGGGTTACATCGCGCCGGTTTCGACACTGATGAAATGGTTCCCGGATCGTCCGGGCATGGCCACCGGCATGGCGATCATGGGATTCGGCGGCGGAGCGCTGATCGGCGGACCGCTGGCGGAAGAGCTGATGAAGCATTTTGCCTCGGCGACCTCGGTGGGAGCTCAAGAAGCGTTTTTTGTCATGGCAGGGCTTTACGCCGTTTCGATGCTGTTTGGTGCCTGGATCGTTCGCGTGCCTGCCGAAGGCTGGAAACCAGCCGGATGGGAACCGAAAGCACAGGTGAAGCCGCTCGTCACGAATGCGAATGTGGCGGTCGATATGGCCTGGAAGACGCCGCAGTTTTGGCTGCTGTGGATCGTGCTTTGCATGAATGTCAGCGCCGGCATCGGCATCCTCGGTCAGGCCTCGCCGATGATTCAGGACATGTTTGGCGTGAGCGCCGCGGCGGGCGCGGGCTATGTGGGCCTGCTCTCGCTCTGCAATCTGGGCGGTCGCTTCTTCTGGTCTTCATGCTCGGATTTCCTCGGCCGAAAGATGACCTACTGCGTCTATTTCATCCTCGGCGCAGCGCTTTACATGGGTGTGCCGTGGACGCAGGGGCAGGGGAATGTGACGCTCTTCGTCATCGTCACCGGTCTTATCCTCACGATGTATGGCGGCGGCTTCGCCACCATCCCGGCCTACCTGCGGGATCTGTTCGGCAGCTATCAAGTCGGCGCCATTCATGGTCGCCTCATCACCGCATGGTCGCTGGCCGCCATCATCGGGCCGCAGCTGGTGGACCGCCTCTCCGTGGCGAACAAAAAGACCCTGCCACCCGCCCAGGCCTACAATTCCATCTTCCACATCATGGTGGGCCTGCTCGTCGTCGGCCTCATCGCCAACCTCCTCGTGCGTCCGGTGGACGCGAAGTATCACGTCAAAAACTAAGCCTCCGTCATGAACAACCTCCGCATCTTCATCGCCTGGATCTGGGTCGCCGTGCCGCTCGGTTGGGGCGTGTATCAATCCGTGAATAAATCCATGCCGCTCTTTGGTGGCGCGGCGCAGCCAGCGGCAGTGCCGGCGGGTCAGAAGTAAGAAGTAAGAAGTAAGAAGTAAGAAGTAAGAAGTTAGAAGTCTCACTACTTACCTCTTACCTCTCACTTCTCACGGTTCCCGTCAGACCTTCGCAATCTGCCGCAGCACATTGGCGCAGCCGTCTTCGAGGAGGTTGAGTACCTTTTCGAAGCCTTCGGGGCCGCCGTAGTAGGGATCAGGCACTTCCTTCTCCTCGTGATCGGTGCAGAAATCGCAGAAGGCGCGGATCTTCGTGGCGTGCAGGCCTTCGGGATCGAGCGCACGAAGGTTGCGCAGGTTGTCCGCATCCATGGCCAGGATGAGGTCAAAGTTCGCCAAATCATTCCGCTTCACCTGGCGGGCACGGCTTTGCAGCGTGTAGCCGCGGGCTTTGCCTGCCTCCCGCATGCGGGCATCCGGCAGCTTACCATGGTGCCAGCTCTCGGTGCCTGCGGAGTCGATGCGGATCGAGGCACTCAGACCCGCTTCATCTACCAGGTGCTGCATCACGCCCTCCGCAGCCGGAGAGCGGCAGATGTTGCCGAGGCAGACAAACAGGACTTGGAAGGCTTTCTCACTCATCTCAGGCGGTGACGAGGCGGGCTTTGAATTTCTCCATGGCCTTTAAGATGAGCGGATCTTGATAAAAGCTCTCATCGGCCTGGGGCTTCTCCGGCTCGGCGGGAGCCGCAGGCTTCGGCTCTTCCTTTTTGACCTCCACCTTGGGCTTTTCAGGCTCGACAGGCTTTTTCGGTGCGGGAGGCGGTGGAGGCTCATCGAGCAGGCCGAGACCCATTTCGGAGAATTCGGGCGCTTTGAGGCTCGCATCGAGCACGAACTCAAATTTCATCGCCTTGCCCGTGAGCTCGGAGATGAGGCCTTCGATGTAACTGAGCTGCGCCGGACGCATCAAGCTGTCGCGAGCAAAGCCTTCGGAGATCGGGAAGCCCACTTTGATGACATTTCGCTGGATACCGAGCATCGTGCCAGCCTGCACCCACGAGAGCACCAGCGGGCGGCGTTCCTGCACGAGGGAAACGAAGCGCGGCCAGAGGTCGATGTCGTCGAGGGACTCGACGGGAGCGGGCTCGGGGGCCGGGGGAGGCGGCTCGGCTTTGGCGACCGGAGCTGGCGCGGGAGATGGCGCGGGAGATGGAGCAGGGGCTGGAGCCGGAGTGTGAGTGGGAGCCGGAGTCGGAGTCGGAGTCGGAGCCGGCGCGGGAGCAGGAACGAAGGGACGTTCTTCACGCACGGGGTTCTCGACCGGACGCGGAGCTGGTTGCGTACGCGGTGCAGGGGCGGGACGAGGCGCAGGAGCCACACGCGGCGTAGAAGGAGGCAGCGAGCCGCCATCGAGAGCCTCAATGACATCGCTGATGGAGACTTCGTTGAGGCTCTGCACCGCGGCGATGACGCCGAGCTCGAAGTGAAGGCGTTTATTGCTCGCCCAGCGCATGCGGGCATCCACATCGGCGAGGCCATCGACGACCCTCAGGAGCTGCTCGGTGCTGCCCATCTGCGCCTGCACGGCGATTTCTTCAATCAGCTCAGGGCTGAGATCTTCGGAGGCGGCTTCGGGATCGGCCTGCTGCACCAACAGCGTGCGGAAGTGCTGAATGAGATCACCCAGGAGGCGGGAGAGGTCCTTGCCAGCTTCACTTTGATCATGCACGGCCCGCAGCGCGTTCACGGTATCGCCTTCGAGGATGCAACGGGCGAGCTGTGCCACTGTCTCGCCCGCCGTGAAGCCGAAGATATCGAGCACATCCTGCTCGGTGATGTGAACCCCGCAGAAGGCCACCAGCTGGTCGAGCATGGACTGCGCATCGCGCATGCCGCCCTCCGCGCCTTTGCCGATGGCAAAGGCGGCTTTTTCATCGAGCTGCACGCCTTCGAGATCGGCGATGTGCAGCAGGTGCTTCGCGATGATGGCATTCGGGATGCGGCGCAGGTCAAAGCGCTGGCAGCGGCTGATGATGGTGGGCAGGATCTTGTTCGCCTCCGTGGTGGCGAAGATGAATTTCACATGCGGCGGCGGCTCTTCGAGCGTCTTGAGCAGCGCATTGAAGGCCCCGGCGGTGAGCATGTGGACCTCGTCAATGTAGTAGATTTTGAAGGGGCAGCGCGTGGGAGCGAATTTGACGTTGTCGCGCAGCTCGCGGACCTGCTCCACGCCGTTGTTGCTGGCACCGTCGATCTCCAGCACGTCCATGCAGCGTCCCTCGGCGATCTCGATGCTCAGCTCGTCATCGGGATCAAAGTCGATGCTGGGGCCGCCCTTGGCGCAGAGCGCCTTGGCAAAGATACGAGCCGTGGAGGTCTTTCCCGTGCCACGCGGGCCGACAAACAGATAAGCATGCGCCAGGCGGCTCTGGGCGATGGCATTGCGCAGCGTGCGCACGACGTGCTCCTGGCCGAGGACGTCAGCAAAGGTTCGAGGGCGGTACTTGCGGGCAAAAACTTGGTAACTCACGCCTCCAGCGGTAGGCAGTGTTTCACCGCCCGCAAGGATGGCATTCAGCGCGGGGCGATTCACCGGCCGCATGATTTCGGAGGCACCGCCTCACCCGGAGCATGAATACCTAGGAAACCGAGGTCGAGATCAGGGTAGCTTGACGTCCTTCACATCGAGGTGGAGCTCGGCCTGTGTCCTCGCCAGAACCTCCGCGTTCCCGATCCGGCCGGTGATGGTGATCTTGTCGCCCTTCTTGAGCTTCGCCACTTTGGGATGCTGCTCAATGTCCAGCACGGCCAGGATGTGCAGGCTGATCGGGATGCCGGAGACACGCTCGGTCTCCACGCGGGCACCGATCTTGTAGCGGGTCACGGTGGGAGCTTCCGCCGCCTGAAAGGGATCGACGTTGCCAATCACGATTTTAAAGGTCGCCTGCTTGCCCTCGGACTCGGCGGCTTTCTTGGAGGCCTCACCCGACGCCTCGCGCATCTTGTTGGAGCCGGGCCGCAGATCCTTCAGCACCTCCCGTGACAGGCCCTCCAGTACCGCCAGCGGTTCTTTGATGGCCACCGCCGCCTCTTGCCCTGAAAGGCAGCTCAAGGACAAGGCGAGGCACACGAAAGCGAGGAAGGAAGGTGGCTTCATGGCTCCGATTCTTTCGTGACGACCTCCGCGTGTCGAGAAAAATCTGCCGTGTGGCTTTTGGCCCAGGTCATTTCCCAGTCCACTCTTTGACCAGTTTGTTTCCCGCAGACCCGCCCATGGCGGTCACACCTTTCTGGACGACGGTGCCGTCGGTGTTGAAGAGCACATAGACGGGCCGGTCGGTGGGATCTTTGCCCACGATGTCGCGGACGCCCTTGTTTTTGAAATCGGTGACGACAATCAAGAAATGGTCCTGCACCAGCTTCTTCGTTTCGTCGAACTCCAGCATGCCCTTGATGTGCCCGGCGTTGCTGGTCTTCTTCTCGTCGAGCACGAACACCAGCACGCGCTTGTTGTCCGCCTTCCCGCGTTTGATCGCTGCGTCCACGCTCACGCCAGCGGTCATGCCCAGCACGGCACGGGAATCAAAGGTGTCCGCACGCACCGGGGTAAGAGCGAGCGTGAGAAGGACAAGGGGGAGCAGGAGGCTGGATTTCATCGTGGATGGGTTGGTGAGGTTGCAAGGACCAGTCGTGGATTGGGAACAACGACATCTCACCGACTTTCTTGTGGTGTTTTCGAGGTTGTGTCTGGGCTTCCTTGGCGTGTGTCGACAAAGACACACTGCCGCGCCAGATTTGAATTGACTCGCGTCCCTCTTTTTTAAAATGCTCGCCTTCTATGAAACCATATTTGTTCCCTATCCTGATTTTTCTCATGGCGTTGGTGGCCTTGCCGGCCAGTGCCGCCGAGAAAATCCGTGTGACCTTCACCAACCGCAGCGGTTACGAGGTGGGTTACTACCTCAGTGGAGGGGGCGGCGTCGAAGCTCGTTTGGCCGACGGTAAAACGTACACCTGGAACGTGACGGTGGATCCCGGTGTGAAGCCCTTCGTTCGCATTCACCAAGTCAAAGGCAAGTCGCGGCAATTCAGCATCCAAGACGGAGGCCAGTATGTGTTCAAGGTCCAAAACGGCCAGATCATCAACGCCTACAAATAGGCCCTGATGAGGCCAGCGGGCAGGCTTGGTGAAGGCAAAATGGTGGATGGCAGGATGATTGGGACTCTCACAATCACTTTGCCATCCATCATTCTGCCAAAAAGCAGGTGGCATTAGCAGTTGTGGGTGAGCCGTCTCGCCTTTCTTCTCGGGTCACCGGTTTCGAAGGTGCTTGAAAGGAGGAAGGGGCGCAGCCAGTTGCTGTCTAACAGCATATCTTGTCTGAGCGCCCCAAAAAATCGTCTTATGCTGCTGGCACCTAGGGCGTGATTGAAAACCTGTCGGCGACGATCCGGCGAAGCAAGGTGGCCATCTCGCTCCGCGAGATGAGCGGGGCGCTTGGCAAGCTTAACGGTTCACGGTCTTCATGTATCCTTCATTTTGGCGAAAGCCTTTTGCTCATTTGCTGTCGTTTCGCTCCACCCTACGGCTGGCTATTTGCCTTCGGCTATCTCCGCTTCGCTCCGGTTCCCTTTGGTCGGTTCGACGGAGCGAGATGGCTACTCTGCTGGTGCGTCTTCGGTGTCTCTAGATGGTTTTCAGACGGTCTAGGCCGTGCGGCGTCAAGCTTGATGACAAAGGTGGCGAAGGCATGATCTTGATGCTCCTAGTCACGCTCTTGCACCCTGACACTGACACCCACCTCTCGTTTCCCCTGAAGCCGCTTCCTGCCTCCGTTTCCCCGGCTTCTGGCGTGGCTGGCACGCCTGCCCATCTCCTGCCGCAGCCTTGGCTGGTGCGCATCCCGGAGATCTTCGAAGGCCTCGCCGAGGACATTCTACGGCGCTTTGGCGCTCAGAGCTGCACGCGACTGGGACAGGACTTCTATTCGATCAAAACGACCACGCCGAGGCTCATCCGGGATTCGGAGGCGGCGAAGTTTGCGCGTTGGAATCTGCCGCTGGAGCATTCCTGGCCCTGCAACCCGCAGAAGATGGACGGCTTCATCGAGAAGGCCGCGCAGACGCTCATCAAGAAATTTGGTGCCCGTCACCCGCAGGGCCTTTTCATCGGCCTGCTGCATCCCACCTCGCCGGACAAGTATTACAAAGGGCTGGCGTCAAACCTGCGCGGGCGTGTGCTGCAGGTCTTTCCGAAATTGCCCGCCAGCACCGTCGAGGAGCAGCAGCCAGAGCGCGAGACGCTGTTTTGCCTCGTCGGCAAAGAGGGCTTGTTTTGCGGCATGCAATCGCCACGAGCCTGCAACGGCCTGTATCCCGGCGGCAGCAAATACATCGATCAGGACGCGCCGGACGTGATCAGTCGCGCGGGAGCGAAGATCGCCGAGGGGCTGCACTACCTGCTGCTGCACCGTCCACCGCTGCCCAGCGGCAGTCATTGGATCGAGCTCGGTGCCTGTCCGGGTGGCATGACCTCCGAATTGCTCGCCCGTGACCAGCGTGTGACCGCCATTGATCGTGCGCCGCTGGACCGGCGACTCGACGGCCGTCCCGGTCTGAAGTTTTTCCTCGCGGACGTGGGCACCTTCGAGCCGAGGCCGGGCACGTTGTATGACGCGATGCTCAACGACATGAACGGGCCGCCGGAGGAGTCCATGGCGCATGTGATCCGTCTTTCGCGCTCCTTGAAGCCGGGCGGCTTGGTGGTCTTCACGCTCAAGGTGCCGCGCATCGAGGACGTGGCCGGCCCGTGTGCCTTGTTTCGCGACATCGTCGCGATGGCCCGATCAGCGGGCCTGCGGTTGTTTGCGCAGACTCACCTCACCTACAACCGGCACGAGTTTACCCTGTTCCTGGAGAAAGCGGCGGCCTGAGCCAAAGGAACCGCCTGCCTTTGCGGGTTATGATCCTCTCTGAGGCTGAAGAGCGATTGAGGCGCAGGAATTTTTGTCAGCCAGTTGCCCCCATGGTTCCTCCGCTCGCCTCCCGTTGGATCACTCCTGGTGGGTCCGCGTGCCCTTCATGGAAGGTTTGTCGGGTAACGAAGTCAGTTCGTCCTTGAGGGATCCGATGGCCGGGAGCAGCGGCAGGTTTTGCAGCGTCTCGGTGATCATGGACGGCGCGGCTTCATCCTCGACGAGATGGGACTCGCCGTTCCAGGCGGTCTTGCCAAACTTGCTCACGGCCCAGTAGATTCGCCGCAGTTGAGAGGGCGATTTTCGCGTTTCGAAGTTCGGCTGCTCCATCTGGCACTTGATGACCTCGGCCATGATCCAGTCCGCCTGCTCCTTGGTGTAAAACACCTTGTTGCCTTTCGCATCTGTTCCTCCGGGTACTTCTCGGCGATGGGCTTCATAGAGCCAGTCATGCACCAGATAGGCCGGTGCATAAGTCCATGGCGAGTAGTTCTTCTGAGCCCAAAGCAGGCGTGGAATGCTTCCCCCGTCCGTTTCGATGCTGGCCGGCCGGATCGTCTCGCCATTCGGGCGCTTGAAGGAGAACCGCGGATTCTTGCTCTGCACATAGACGAACTTGTCCGGCTTTTTCCATTCCACACAGGGATGCCCCGTGATCTGTCCGCTACCATCCACCTGGGCGTAAAAGCGGTTCGCGGAGCATGAGTTGAGCATCCAGGGAAGGATGAAGGCGGCGGCAAGGAGTGCGGAGGCGTTCATGCACTTGTCTATGTGAAACCGCCGCCCAACGTCAAGCCAGCAGTGGCGACAGCGAGAGAAAGGTGGCGAGGCAGACGGTCACGACTTTCGGCCCCGGTCTTGTGCCTGCGGCCGCTTGCTCCGTTCTCATCTCAAAGGTGGCCGTGGGCGGGCCGTGGCACCTGCCTTCGCGGGTCATGGGCTTGGGATGAGGTGCGATGGGATGAGATGGCGGGAGGGGCTTGGTCTGCGGGCTGCACGCCGGATGCTATTTCCCGGATATGAACCGCTGATAGGACGCTCACGAGACGCTGATGAATCCGGAGACAGAGGCTAGGGATGAGCGTCATATCAGCGTCTCATCAGCGGTTCGAATCTGTCCGTTCATGCCACACGTCGGGAGTCGGGGCTTGCGGCTTTTCCAGATTCCAAACCGGGCACCCCGCGAGACCTGCCCGCAGTGCTTCGCTCAGCGATGCTGGCGGGGGTGAGATCACCGCAGAGCACCGGAACTCAAGGCGGCTCGATTGTCGGACTGGAGTAACTCGCCCAAGCAATTTGGTAGAAAAATGACGGGTAGAAACATTTTCCCAGAAGCCTTGGCTGAAATTTTTCTACCCCAAATCTTTCTACCAACTTCAAACGAAGAGATTCTGGAGAAAGGCCCTTCAAAGCTCATCTCGGCGGTGATCCCAATGGCCTTCGGCTGCTTCCGCAGCGCTCCAGAGCTTGCGGTGTTTCATCATTCTTGGACGTGGCGCCTGCCTTCGCGGATCACGGGCTTCGGAGGGGCTTGGGAGGAGCTTGGGAGGCGATTGGAGGGGGGGAGGGGGGGAGGGGGGGAGGGGGGGCAGCTAGGTGCACCCTGAACCGGTTTCTCCTTTCCTGAACTATCATTCAACGCCTTAGCTCGGTCTGCACGCGCTTCCGGCACCCATCCCCCGAGGACCTTGCAATGGTCGTTCTCGATTCACACCCTGTCCGTTAAGGGCAGCCTTCCCAATCGACTCCGGAGTTGTTACATTAGGACGATTGAGATCAGGATGGAATGGTCGTTCTTGATTCACAACACGCCCGTTGAGAGTAGCCTTCCCAATCGACTCTGGAGTTGATACATGAGGACGATTGAGATCAGGATGGTCGAGTAATGTATTGCGAGGAGTTGGACTGAAAGCCGTTTTGATAAAGCCCCACACTCCACCAGCGGCAATCACTGCAACTACAGCAGCAATAACCAGCGTGAAGCTGTTCAGGAAAAAAGTCACTGAACTCGCGCTTGAACTCTTTGGAGCGTGTTTGCTATAGAACCGAGCCTCTGCCTGCCGCATTTGGTCAGCTTCGTAATCCTTCAGTCTTTCGATGATGACCTGCTCTTCGACTTTGCGGTCGTAATACTCCTCAACTTTCCGATCCAAGGTACTCGGGGCAGTTTGCGCAAAGGCGCAGCAGCTTGAAATGAGCGCAATTCCGATAAGCTTTTTCATGTTTCAAAGTGAACAATGCCGTTGTGGTTGCAATGTTTAAGACAGAGGACTGCTCAACCGGTGATCGCTTGGGCGTTCGCGGGTCACGGGCTTCGGAGGGGCTTGGGACGCGATTGGATGGCGGAAGGGCTTCGTTAGATTTGGGCAGAGGATAGCGATTGGGCCTCGAAGTGTCGCTTGACGACCTAATTCAGGGTTGAATCATCGGGCATGTTCGCTGTCCGCATCTCCGTCGCCACTTGGTTTATTTGCTTCGCGTTGGCACGCTCGTGCTTAGCAGAGGGATTTTCGCCCTCGGGTGAATTGTTTACCAAGCTAGAAACGCTGAAAGCAGGATATGAGGCTTATCTGCTCAAGAATGCCACACTACCCTTTCAAGAGAGCCTCGAAGCATTGAATGCCAAAGCTCTCACCGCTCTCGAACGCGAGAGCGACGCTGCGGCGCAACGAAATGATTTGGAATCGTTGGCTCGGTTGAAGGAAGACATGGAGCGTTTGAAAAAAGGAGAGGTTTTGACGAAATCCACCTCCGAAGCACTTAAGGCATCTCCTCCGGTTTATGCGACCTACCAAAGGGAGTTTGCTCGGATCGAGGCGACTTTGAAGACCAGCAAAGCGGATGCGGCTGGAAAATACGATACAGGCCTCAAACAACTCCAAGACCAACTGACCGCAGTGAAAGAAGTCGATGCAGCGCTGCATGTGAAGTCGATTCGCGATGAGTTGGTCAAAAACAGGACACAGGATTTGTCTTTGATTGGTAGCCAGCCCGATTCTTCTCAACCGCGGAACGAGTCTTCGGATTTCCCGGCGGCTTGGACGTATCACGTGCGGACAACCGCCGGTCCTAGTGGCGTGATGAGATTCAAAGCGAATGGCAGCTATGAAATTGAAATCTTTGGACTCAAGAATCCGCAGACGGGCAAATGGCGAAAATCAAAAGAAGCCGCCAACATCATAAATATCTCGCCTTCGAATGCACCGTCATATCCGATGACTATTTCGGGCGACCAAGCGGTTCTCGCGATTCCTGTTGTTGGGGATCGTTATCTGAAAGTCCAAAAAGATCCAAATGCACAGCCTGTCATCCCGCTCGACGAAAACATGCCGAGGAAATGGTCATATCTGATCGAACCCGAAGGTGGTGCGAGGGGATCGGTGGTATTCACTCAAGACGGCAAAGCCGAGTTCACAGGCATGCACAAAAATCCTGATACTGGGACTTGGGAACAGAAGACAATTCCGGGGACCTGGACCAAAGGGAAGAAGTTGAACCAACTGATCATCACATTTCCCGACTACTCTTGGGATGTGCGGATCGAAAATGGCATTGGTAAAATGGAGACCGACATCGGTGTTCGCTATTTGAAGCCGGTTTCGTAGAAGGTGTTTGCCGACCTCCTTTGCCTTCGCAGGTCACGGGCTTCGGAGGGGGCCGATTGGATGGCGAAAGGGATTTGGCCGGGCAGTTCATTGTCCCCACTTACCTGACGCTCTTCACTTCTATGATGACTTTCTTTTCCAGTCTTCTTCTGTCGCCTGATTTATCATCCATCCATAATGATAAGGAAAAAGTGAGATCAAAGCCCCCATGTAGTGACGGCACTTTCGATCCCTCTCAACACACCTAAAAAATACCTCCCTACGAAATTGCTTCGGCACTAACCAAATCCACCGCTGGATCTTTGTGAGGACTTTGAAATACGAAAGGGAAAGGCAGATGTTTAGTCTGGTGGTAAGAGAGGGCTCGCGCAGTTCCCATGCCCCGGCCTCTTCTTCGTATACCGGAATTCCCCAAACAGAGGCGTCCATTCTAAAGATATGGTGTTCATGCTCAGGTGTGTCATCGGTCATAATGGGAACAAACATTCCAAATCTGCCCTCAATAAAAACATCGTTTTCCCAGCGGGTCCATTCACCTCCAAGTGGGTCGTTGCATGCGATCAAAACAAGGCCAGCAGAGGAGCGAAGGTGATCGGAAAGAATTTGCTGGAGCAGTTCCTCATTATCTCTTGGCAGAGTCTGCTCCCCAGCGCAGAATACAGAGAAACCTTCTTTTCGCAGTTCCTCGGCTAGTTTTTGAGCGTATGCCTCTGCTTGCGCATGCCTATAGGAAACAAAGATGTCGTGCTGCCACGAATGTGTAGTTCTCCAGGCCACAAGCGGCTGAGGCTTTTCAAGAATGTTGTCGAAAAGTGGTGGCAAAAATGTTTTGAATGCCAGGAACCAAGGATGGCGTGACATGCCAAACAGAAGGTATTTGAGTCGACGAGTCCTCATGTGCTTATTCTCTTATCATAGTGTATCATATTACGATTAACCAAAATATAGAATCTCTTCCAGAACATATGCAGTCGATTAACCGTGCTGCTGAGGGGCTTGGGACGCGATTGGATGGCGGAATAGGGTTGGTCAGCCTGACGTCGTTTCCTTGACGTCATTTCCGCACGATCAGGTCGTTTTGTGATCCCGGCTTTAGCCAGTCACACTTAGCTTAGGCATCGCGTTGCAGACGTTCGTGTTCCAGACACCTAAAACACAACGACCTCAATTCAACGATTCCCAGCGGCGTGAGTTGAAACTTTCGATGGCCGCTACCTTTGTCGTCCAAGGTGGCGATCCATTTCCGTTCATCCCTCAGTTGGGTCATCACCTGAGACGGGTTGGTGATGGGGGGCGCCTCCAGTTTGCCAAGATGCTTGCTCAAATCACTGGTTTGGAACTGTGCTCTCAAAGCTGCTCCCAAGCTTCCCGCCGCCAGCATGGCAAGTTCATGGGCTTCCAATTTGGGTAGCATCTTTACGGCTCGGACTGAAATGGCTGCAACGTCTGCGTCATCCAAACCGCCAGATTCTTCTCCACGGGCCGGGGAACTTTTGTGCATTTCACTGAGCTTTTGACAAAACAATTCCAATTCCCCCTGCGGGGCACCTTTGAAGCGCTCCAATATACTGTTCAGAAGATCATGAAACTCAACGGCCTCCATTGTGTTGCGATAAAGATAATTAAAATAGACGTTTTACCGAGTAATTTGTCAACTTTTTGCTTTTTTTGTTTCGACTTAACCGCTAAAGATAATTTTTGCATGGTAAAAATCGTGGCAAAAAATCATTTTAAATTACTTTTGTGAAGTCTTTTCTCTCCAATGCTTTATCCGTGGCTACTCCCGCTGAAGCATCATTTTGGGGTTATGTTTCCGAAAACCCGATTTTGGCGACCATCGGCTTCCTTGGCCTAGTCATAGGGTCCTTGATTTGTTTGTATCTCCTGCTGCGGAGAAAAGCATTTTCATTCCGCAGCAGAGTAAAAGGAACCATCCTAGAAGTTAGGCTTGATCACCACGAAACACGCACCGTTTCCAAAAATGCCGCAAAGAAGCAAAAGAGTGGAGGCAAAAAGCGCTATCGCAAGCCTCCCAAGTCGTGAAAGCACTGATAGAAAGGAAGCGCTTGTATTGGGAAACCAAGAAGCGCGGACACTTCGTCCAAAATGTGAAGGCGACCCACCCCCGATTTTCAGACGTTGATTGATTCCTTTCAGCCTCCAGCCGTCCCGAAATTGATTTGGAGCAAGCTACACAGCGTTTCACCAGACTACGATTGGTTTCGTGAAAACCACGACTGAATTCACCAAAACGACGCAGAGTCATCCCAAACCCATGAGATTTTTAGCCCTAACTTCCGCAGTCACCGGGAGGAGGACACGGGGTGGCGGCAGGAGCCGTGGGTGGGACGTGGTGCCTGCCTGCGCGGGTCACGGGCTTCGGAGGGGCTGGGAACGCGATTGGAGGGCGGAAGGGATTGGGCAGCCAGTTGCATGCCCCTATTTCTCCCGCTTCCTGTAGATCTGCTCGTGGGGCGTGAAGACGAATTGTTCACCAGAAGTTCAATAACATTTTTCGCGCACTCAGCCCTTCGATTTTAAAGGTGGAAGGTGGGATAAAATATCCTCGAATGTCTCATCATGTCGATAAATCTGATTCTCGGCTTGCTGGTAAATGAAATCCAATAGGTCTAGTCCCAGTCCAAACTTTGTTATGTTGTGAGGCCCAACATGGAGAATTACGACGCCCTGATCGTTATAGAACCTTATGAACACTCCGTGCTGACTTTTTTCAAGTCCTATGGCGGACTTAGGAAATGTCAGACGGAAGTCACCTTCAATATCGTGCTCCCAATTCAATTGCTTATTTTTGGATGCTTCAGCCAAATAGGTGAGCACTGAGACAATCTGTTTGTCGTTCATTTCGGCGATGCTGCTAAGGTTTGAGTGCGGACAAGAAAAGTTTGCAGGTCATTGAGGCACCCGGCGAGAGTTTTGAGATCCCGCTGCTGGCGACGAATACCGTATTCGGTGCTCGAAATCAAAGTGCCAAGCATACTCGTTTCCAAAGACTGCAAATCAGTGATCAGTTTCTGAACATTCAGGTTAAAGGACTGGTCGACGTCAGGATGTGTGTCTCGAATCTTTATAAGCGCCAAGCGAAGGTTCATCAATTGACTGGGGACATCACCAACTTGGTTTAAGATCAGTTTGTCTCGCACAGCTTTTAAAAGCTCCATCGCACTAGACAAATCCCGAACTATGTCAATCGTGACCATAGCCTCTCGTGTTCGCTTAATCTCAGTGGCTAATTTTGCGCTATTTTGGTTGAGCTTATAAATCTTTACGAGGGTCGCAATGAAACCAAAAATAGTGAGCAAAAAACCAACAATGCCGACATGAATGTCGATGTTATGAGTTTTTACGAATGTAACGTATTCGTCGATCACTAGAAATCACTTTGGCATGTTTAATTGGAGTGGTCACTGAACTACTACAATAAAATCAATCACCCCACCGCCTCCGCGCACCTGCCGCAGAGCGTCGGGTGGGCGGCGTGGGTGCCGACGTCGGGGAGGAGGCGCCAGCAGCGTTCGCATTTGGGGTTGGTGCAGACTTCGACGGTGGCGGCGAGGTCGCTGCCGCGGGTGAGGTGGAGGTCGCTGAGGATGAAGAACTCCTGGAGGGCGGGAAGGTCGCTGAAGATGGCGTGGGTGAAGCCTTTTTCCGGAAGGGTGAGCTTCACGGTGGCTTCGAGGTTGGAGCCGATCTGCTTGGCCTGACGCGCGGCCTCGATGGCCTGCTGGATGACGGCGCGGGCTTTGAGGAGGTCTTCGACGATGGGGATAACTGATTCGCCAGAAGACGGGCTGAAGCCCGAACTACCAACACCGGACGGGCTGAAGCCCGAACTACGTACATCCGGGAAGGCCTGAAGATGCACGCTGTCGGTGTGGCCGAGGAATTCCCAGGTCTCGTCGGCGGTGTAGGCGAGGATGGGGGCAAGGAGTTTTACTAACGTCTCGGTGATCTCGCGGATGGCGGCCTGGGTGGCGCGGCGGCGCGGGCTGTTCTCGGCGTCGCAGTACATCCGGTCCTTGGTGATGTCGATGTAGAGCGCGGAGAGATCGCCGGAGACGAACTGGGTGATGGTGCTGGTGACCTTGCGGAAGTCGTAGGCGGCAAAACCGGCGAGGCACTCGGCGGTGACGGTGTGAAGACGCTCCAAGATCCAGCGGTCGATGAGGGTGTAGGCGGGAGCCTCGGACGGGCTAAAGCCCGAACTACGTACTTCGTCTTGGAGATTACCGAGGAGGACCCGGAAGGTGTTGCGGATGCGGCGGTAGCTCTCGCCGGTTTGCTGGAAGAGTTCTTCGCTGAAGGGGACGTCGTTTTGGTAATCGACGCTGGCGGCCCAGAGGCGGACCATGTCGCCGCCGTATTTGTTGTAGTAGTGGTCGGCGGTCATGGGCTTGGCGGCTTTGTCGCTGCCCTGGTCGCTCTTGCTGATCTTTTTGCCGCTGGTATCGACGACGAAGCCGTTCGTGATGACGGTCTTATACGGCGCGGCACCGCGCACGGCGACGCTGACCATGAGACTGCTCTGGAACCAGCCGCGATGCTGATCGGTGCCCTCGATATAGACATCGGCGGGGCAGTGCAGCTCGGGATGACGGTCCAACACGGCGACGGAGGACGAACCGGAGTCGATCCACACATCGAGCGTGTCTTTGCAGCGCTTCGAGCCGGCGGGCAGGCCGACGAGGTCGCTCCAGAAGGCGTCGTCTTTTTCAAACCAGAGGTTCGTGCCGTGCTTTTCGACGGCATCGGCGACCTTGTGCGAGATGGTGGCGTCCATGATGGCCTGACCATTGGCGTCGTAGAAAACGGGCAAGGGCACGCCCCAGGTGCGCTGGCGGCTGATGCACCAGTCCGGGCGGCTCTCGACGGTGCCGTGGATGCGGTTGCGGCCCCAGGCGGGCAGCCAGTTCACGGTGTCGATGGCCTTCAAGGCATCGGCACGGAAGTCGCTGATGCGGATGAAGAACTGCTCGACCGCGCGGAAGATGATGGGCGTCTTCGAGCGCCAGCAATGCGGATACTGGTGAACGTAAGGCGTGTTGCCCAGCAGGGCACCTTTGCTTTGCAGCAGCTCGATGATGCCTTCGTTGCTCTTGAAGACGTGCTTGCCGACGAAGTCAGGCAAGCCGCACTCAGCGGTGTAGCAGCCGGCGTCATCGACGGGCGAGAGGATGTCGAGGCCGTTCTCTTTGCCGGCGATGTAGTCGTCCGTGCCGTGGCCGGGGGCCATGTGGACGGCACCGGTGCCGGCGTCGTCGGTGACGAAGAGGGCATTGATGATCTTCGAGGCACGCGGGAGGAAGGGATGCTGCGCCTCGCTGCCTTTCAAATCGCGACCTTTGAGCTTCGTGGTCGGCTGGGCGGCATCGAGCTTGAAGCCGGTGTCGTTTTGGAAGGCCTCGATGCGTGAGTCCGCGAGGATGAGCAGCTCTTGGCGGCCATCGGCATGCGTGAAGGTGCCTGCGGTGTAGCTGAAATCCGGATGCAGGGCGATGCCGAGGTTCGCGGGCAAGGTCCAGGGGGTGGTGGTCCAGATGACGAGGGAAGCACCGGACGGGCTGAAGCCCGAACTACGAACTTCAAACTTCACATACACGGCGGGGGAGGTTTTCTCTTTGTACTCGACCTCGGCCTCAGCGAGGGCGGTTTGAGCGCCGTAGCTCCAGAGCACGGGGCGTTTGGCGCGGTAGATGAGGCCCTTTTCGAGGAACTTCGCGAAGGTGCGCATGATGTCGGCCTCGTAGCCGGGGGTGAGGGTGAGATACGGATTCTCCCAATCGCCGAAGACGCCGAGACGCTTGAAGGACTGGCGCTGGATGTCGATGAACTTGCGGGCGTAGGCCTCGGAACGCGTGCGCACCTCCGCCGGGGCGAGGTCCTTGGCTTCTTTGACCACTTTGAACTCGATGGGCAGCCCGTGGCAGTCCCAGCCGGGGATGTAGGGCGCGTGGAAGCCGGCCATGGTCTTCGATTTCACGATGAGGTCTTTGAGCACCTTGTTCAGCGCGGTGCCCATGTGCACATCGCCATTCGCGAAGGGTGGGCCGTCATGCAGGATGAACTTCGGCTTGCCGGCCATCTGCTTCATGATGCGCTGGTAAAGGCCACCCGCCTCCCACTTCGCGAGGCGCTGCGGCTCGCGGGCCACGAGATCGGCCTTCATGGGAAAGTCGGTCTTCGGGGTGCGGACGGTGTCTTTGTAGCTGCGCTTCGGGGCTGGTTCGGTGCTCATGGGGAAAAGGGTCGGAAGGGACAAAAAGGACGGGAGGGACTGAAAAAAGGAGCGCGGAGGGTAGGGGGATGGCTTGAAGTTCCAAGCTCAAAGTTTCAGGACCTGAAGGATGGCATGGCTTACGCACCAAAATGATGAGGATGTGAGGTTATCGATGGTCAAAAACGTGCGTTGGCATTTCGTTTTCAACGCGAATGAAAACGAATGACGATCCGAATGACCACGAATGATGCGATTCGGGGCATTCGTGGCTATTCGGATCGTCATTCGGCTCGGATTCGCGTTAGAAACCATCACCAGTTCTTCATTTCATGCGTATGCCCTGCCGAGCCGCCCCGACATCCCTCGCGATCTGCGCTTGGAGCGCCTCCAGGCCGTCGAACTTCATCTCGCCGCGCAGGAGCTGGATGAAACGCACCTCCATGTCCTGCGTGTAGCAATCGCCCGACCAGTCGAGGAGGTGGACTTCGAGGTTGGGCTCGGCGTTTTCGGTCACGGTGGGGCGTTTGCCGAGATTGGCCACGCCAGGCAGCCACACGCCATCGAGGCGGGCCTGCACGGCATACACGCCGAGGGGCGGGAGTTGCTCGTTTTCGACCTCCACATTCGCGGTGGGGAAACCGAGCTGGCGGCCGAGTTTGCGCCCCTCGACCACGCGACCCATCACGGCATACTCGCGACCGAGAAAGCGAGCGGCCTTGGCGAAATCGCCACGCGCCACGGCCTCGCGGATGGCGGTGCTGCTGACGACCTCTCCCTCGACGCGGAAGGCGGGCACGCCATACACGGCAAAGCCATGCGCCTCGCCGAGGTCGGTGAGGAGGTGGATGTTGCCCTCGCGACCTTTGCCAAAGCTCCAGCCATGCCCCACGGAGATGCAGCCGAGCGGTCGGGCGGCCTCGACGAGCCTCGTGACAAAGGTCCGCGCCGGTGTTTGAGCGGTCTCGGAGGTGAACGGGCAGCGCAGCAGGGTGCTCACGCCGAGATCGCGGAGGATGTGCTGCTGGTGGCGCTCGCCGCAGAGCAGTCGCGGAGCCGCGCCGGGTCGCAGGACATGCAGCGGATGCGGGTGAAAGGTCATCACCACCGCCGTGCCATCGTGGGCCCGAGCATGGTCGCAGGCGGCGCGGATGACCTCCTGATGGCCGAGGTGCACGCCATCGAAGACCCCGATGGCGAGCGCCACGGGTCCACGAAGGCTGGAAAGCGCCTCAATGCTGTGCAAGACCTGCATCCCCGGCCTTTAGCCCGCCCCGTTTCATCACGCAAACCTCTCCCCACGAACTTTTCCGCGAATCCGGCCTGCCGCTCGCGTTTTGACTCCTGCCCCCCCTCATGTCCGAAGCCCGTCCGTCTGCTCTTCTCCGCTCCTTTGTCTTTCTCGTCATCACCGCCGCGGTGGGAGGTGGCGGCTGGGTGTATTGGAAACGGCAGCAGCAGGCCGCGGCGGAGCCCAAAGTGGCCGCGAAGGCCAAAGGCGCGGCGCTGGTGACGACCGCGAAGGTGACGAAAGACAACTTCGACCTCGATGCCATCGGCACCGTGCAGGCCTATGAATCGGCGGACATCTCTTCCAACGTCACCGAGCACGTCACCGAGCTGTCCTTCCAGGATGGCGACTTCGTCAAGAAGGGCACCGTGCTCGCGAAGCTGAGCGATACCGAGGAGCAGGCCATGCTGGCCTCCGCCAAAGCCACGCTCGCCGAGGAGGATCGCGAGATCGCCCGCCTGCGAAACCTCGTCAAAGACGGTGCCGCTCCCGAGGCCCGTCTGCAGGAGCGTCTCACCCTGGCCGACATCGCCAAACAGAAGATCAACGAAGCCGAGGCTCGTCTCGCGGATCGGGTGATCACTGCGCCGTTTGATGGTTGGCTGGGCCTGCGCCGCATCAGCGTGGGAGCGCTCGTTTCACCCGGCACCATCATTGCCTCGCTGGACAAGATCGACGTCGTGAAGATCGACTTTTCCGTGCCGGAAACCTACCTGGGCAGTGTGAAGGCAGGCACCGCCATCGTGGCGCGTGCGGAAACCGTCAAAGGACGGCAGTTTGAAGGCAAGCTCGCCCATCTCGACTCGCGTCTCGACCCCGTCACCCGCTCCGTGGCGGCCCGCGCCGAGGTGGCGAACCCTGATCTCACGCTGAAGCCCGGCATGCTCGTCCTCGTGGCGCTGCGGGTGGAGCCGCGCTTCTCGCTGGCCGTGCCGGAACGCTCGCTCGTGCCCATCGGAGCCAAGGCCTATGTGTTCACCATCGTCGATGGCAAAGCGAAACGCCTCGAAGTGAAGACCGGCCTGCGCAAACCGGGCGTGCTCGAAATCGTCTCCGGCATCGCGGAAGGCACGGTGATCGTGGCGAACGGCCTCGTGGGCCTTCAGGACAACGCCGCCGTGAAAGTGACCGGCGAATACACCGGCCCCGTGAAGGCCTTCAACCCCGAGCAACCCGGCGGCGCGGCGCAGGAGTAGGTGGTGGCAGAGGTCGGAGGGCAGCGATCAGAATTCCGATTTGGGCAAAGAGTGCCTTGGCTGACACATCAGTTGCATCGCGGTTCGCGGCTCGCCACCATCGGCCATGCCTCGCGAAGCCATCACCATCCTGCATCTCTCCGACATGCAGTTTGGGAAGTACCATCGTTTCTCCCAGAACCATCCAGGCACGCCGCCGAATGACTACGATAATCTCACTCAACGGCTGATCCTCGATCTGGACCATTTGATGGGCAAAACATCGGCGAAGATCAAGACACCTATCGCCAAGCCTGATTTGATCATTTGCACGGGCGATTTGGCAGAATGGGGACTGGCGAAGGAGTTCACCCAGGCATTCGATTTCCTCGGGAAAGTGGCCGAGCACCTTGGCTTGAGCCGTGACCGGGTGGTCGTCATTCCAGGTAATCACGACATCAACCGCAAGCAATGTGAGAGCTACTTCATCGAGTGTGCCGCTAACGATGAAAAGCCCTTATTTCCGTGGTTTCCGAAGTGGAAGCAGTTCAAGGCTGCTTTTGACGCTTTTTATGCCGACAGTTCGGGCGTCACTTTTTCCCCTGTGGAGCCTTGGACGCTGTTTCCTATCGATGATCTTGGCCTCGTAGTTGCAGGGTTGAATTCGACAATGGATGAGGGGCATGACGAAGCTGTTGATGCACTAACGGATACCGGTCACCACGGTTTTTGTGGCGAATTGCAACTTCGGTGGTTCGAAGAGCGGTTGTGTTCGCCCGAGTTCGCTGGTTGGGTTCGTGTTGCTGCGGTTCATCACAATATCATCCGCGGTTGCCGCAAGGATAATGAAAACCTCCGGGATGCCGATTCTCTGGAGCGTATCTTGGCACCCCACCTCGACTTGTTGGTCCATGGTCATACGCACCATGCTAAGGATGCACTCATGAAACCCAAAGTCCCTGTCTTTTCGACAGGGAGTGCAGCGCTTCTCACGCGTGGTGCTGAGGCCATCCCCACGGACGTACCGAATCAATACCAAATAATCACCCTGAGGCGGGACAGCATCACTCGGCATTGCCGTAGCTACAATGGATCGGACACACCACCCAAGTGGATCGGCGACAACAGCCTCTCAACTGACGGTAGTGATTGGATTATTGTGAACAAGGCGGATCTCGCCGCAGCCAAGGCGCCTTTTGGAGGTGCGGGTGAACGTAATGAATTTGATCTTGATTATCGTGGTTTACGGGAGGCAATTTTTTCCTCAATCGTATCGGCTGACGTTTTTCTCGATCAAGTCTGCCGCCTCACAGAGCTACGTCACGAGCGGGCTCGGGTCGAAAAACTCCACTGGCAGTATCAGGACATGCGATGCCTGAGCGTCAGTTTCACCACGGAGAGCGGTATTCACACCTGCCGCCCAGTGGCGACTTGCCTGTATTGTCCGACAACGGAGGGCCTAGACGCATTCCACACCTCCATCGTTCAGCATTACCGCAGCAGCGAGCCACGGCTCATGGGAGACTGCGTTTTTGGTGATGGTGCGCAGATTCCGGTGGGCGTTCAGGCGCATGCTGACGGGCTGAGAATTCGTTTGCAGCGTATCGCGCAGTATCGCGGTCTGTTGGACCTCACGGACTTTATCAAGGAGCAGACGGCGCGGGTGGCGGCGATACAGAAGCGTGCCGCTTACCGCCCAGATTGGTATGTGAACCAGCGGATGGATTTTGAGGCCGGTTATGTCAAGGACACCACCGCAGATGCACTCACGCAGGTGGCAGGTTGGATGCAGCAGCCGGGACCGGCCTTTGCACTGATCCTGGGAGAGCCGGGCACGGGAAAAACCTTCCTCATGCTTGAACTGGCTCGCCGCTTGGCCGCCGTGCCCTGCATGCGGCCGATCCTGGTCGAGCTGCGTGGCATGGAAAAAGCCAAAACCGTCGCCGCCATGCTCGGGGCGCTGTTTGCGGATCATAAACAGCCTAGTGACCCCAAAAAACTCAACCACATGGTCCGCGAAGGCGCTGTCACGCTGCTTTTCGACGGCTTTGATGAGCTGGCGCTGCGTGTCGGCTACCAGCGGGCGGCGGATCATTTAAATGAAATCATCGCAGCCGCGCAGGGGGAGGCGCCGCACATCGTCGTCACCAGCCGCACCAGCCACTTTGAGAGTGACAAGCAGGTGCGGAACAAGCTGGCCGAGGCCCTCCAGGCCGGCGTCCAGGGCCTGCACTACTGCCACCTGCTGCCGTTTGAACCGCCGCAGATCGAGGCGTTCCTCCAGAAGCGGTTCCCTTCGGAGGCGGAAGACTGGATGCGCCTGCTGCGGGATGTGGAAGACCTCATCGACCTCTCCCGCATTCCACGCATGCTGGCCTTCATCACCGAGGTGTCTCGCGAGACTTTGGAACAGGCCCGGAAGCCCGGCAGCGGCACTGTTTCGGCTGGGGATGTCTACCGCCTCGTTGTGGAGGGCCAATGGCTTCCTTTTGAGCACCAGCGCATGAACCAACCCGGCTCTGCCGAGCTTTTCACTGTGGCACAGATGCTGGATGCGGTGCGCCATCTGGCACGTGCGCTTTGGCAAACCACGGACAAGTTCATTTCGCTATCAGATCTCAGTGATCACGCCCAGCGTATTCTGGAGAAGTTCGCGCCGGATAAAGTGGGGCAGGAAATGCACGCCACGCACCAGCTTGGCTCCGGCACCCTGCTCATGCGGGACGCGGACGGACGCTTCACTTTCATTCACCAGTCCATTATGGAATGGTTGGTGGCAGAGCAGGCCGCGCGAGAGATCACTCAGCAGGGGTATACGGAGATGCTGAATCACGTCGAAATGTCATCTCTGATGGCTGACTTCGTGATCGACATGACGGGACGTGCCGCAGCTTTCCTTTGGTCCGTGAATATGCAGAGAGAGAGTGCCGTCTCAAACATTGGTGACCATGGTAAGCCTAATGCCCTCTTGGTGCTGAAGAGATGCCAGGCTCGCTTCGGTGAGGTTACCGATCATTCACCAGCCAACTTGGACGATGACAGGTTTCACATTCGCGTTCTTGAAGGTGCCGACCTCAGTGGCCGTGATCTAACGGGAGAGAAGCTACGTGGAGCCATTCTGGCGGATGCCAAGCTGTATCAAGCGAACTTAAGTGGTGCAGACCTTGAAGATGCAAACCTGACAAGAGCAGATTTGCGTTCCTCAGTCCTACGCGGGGCAAACTTGCGAGCTTGTGATCTTAATGCTGCAAACCTCTCTGACGCGGATCTGACTGGTGCTGACTTACGTCGTGCCTATCTCGCCAATGCCAATCTCACCCGTGCGACGCTTATTGGTGCAGATTTGGGGGGGGCTGTGCTCACGGAGAGTGTTTGGGAGATGGCACGCCTAGCTGGGGCAACGCTGGATGATCCGCAACTCGGAGGATTGGCGGCTTTCGGTGCTGGTTTACCTCTGGCTCCCCGCCCGCCCGCCTTTTTGCCTGGAGCTTCGCCAGTGCGCTGCGTGGCTTGGGCCCCCGTGGGAGATGTAGCAGCCACCGGCCATGAGAATGGCTGCATCGTCATTTGGGATGCCCACAGCGGGAAAGCCCTACTCACTCTCCAAGGGCACTCAAACTATGTCAGGTGCATAGCCTTCAGCCCCGATGGCTTGTGCCTCGCCAGTGGCTCTGCGGACAACACCATCCGAGTGTGGGATATCAACAGTGGGAAATCCCTGCTCACACTCGAAGGGTACTTCGGCTCCGTTTGGAGTGTGGCCTTCAATCCAGATGGCTCCCACCTCGCCAGCGGCTCAGGCGACAGCTCCATCCGTCTTTGGGATGCTCACAGCGGGAAATCCCTGCTTACACTCCAAGGTCACTCTGGCTCCGTATATTGCGTGGCCTTTAACTTTGATGGCACACGCCTCGCAAGCGGTTCAGCCGACCACTCAATTCGCCTTTGGGATGTTAACAGCGGGAAACCACTGCTAACCTTCCAAGGGCACTCAAATCACGTCAGGAGCGTGGTCTTCAGCCTCGATGGTTCCCGCCTCGCCAGCGGTTCAGCCGACAACTCCATCCGCCTCTGGGATGCGCATAGCGGGAAGTCCTTGCTTAACCTCCAAGGGCACTCCGGCTCCGTTTGGAGTGTGGCCTTTAGCCCAGATGGCTCACGCCTCGCCAGCGGCTCATGGGACAAATCCATCCGCCTTTGGGATGCATACAGCGGGACTCACCTGCTTACACTCCAAGGTCACTCCGACTGGGTCTATTGCGTCGCCTTTAACTTTGATGGCACACGCCTCGCAAGCGGTTCAGCCGACAACTCAATCCGCCTTTGGGATGTTAACAGCGGGAAACCCCTGCTAACTTTCCAAGGGCACTCAAATCACGTCAGGAGCGTGGTCTTCAGCCTCAATGGCTCCCGCCTCGCCAGCGGCTCAGCCGACAACTCCATCCGCCTGTGGGATGTGCAGAGCGGGAAGTGCCATAGTACCTTGGAAGGGCACTTTGGCTACGTCAAGAGCCTGGCCTTCAGCCCAGATGGTAGCCGCTTTGCAAGTGGATCATCCGACAACTCCGTCCGCCTGTGGGATTTGCCGAGTGGGATATGCCAGCCCGCCATGGA
This sequence comes from Akkermansia muciniphila, assembly GCA_943373155.1. GTDB lineage: Bacteria > Verrucomicrobiota > Verrucomicrobiia > Verrucomicrobiales > Verrucomicrobiaceae > Prosthecobacter. The sequence continues at coordinate 32,595 of CALSBJ010000050.1, forward strand.
AGGGCACTTTGGCTCCGTCAGGAGCCTAGCCTTCAGTCCGGATGGCAGCCGCCTTGCAAGCGGCTCAGGCGACAACTCCATCTGCCTATGGGATGCGGCGAGTGGGAAATGCCAGAATACACTGCAAGGGCACTCCGGCTGGGTCATGAGCGTGGCATTCAGTTCGGATGGCAGCCGCCTTGCGAGCGGTTCCTATGACAAATCCATCCGCCTGTGGAATGTGCCGTCTGGGAAATGCCAGAACATCCTGCATGGACACTCCGGCTACATCAGGAGTGTGGCCTTCAGCCCGGATGGCAGCCGCCTTGCAAGCGGCTCAGACGACAACACCATCCGCCTTTGGAATGCGCACAGCGGGAAATCCCTGCTCATCTTCCGAGGACACTCGGAAGCCGTCACGAGCGTGGCCTTTAACCGCGATGGCACGCGCCTCGCCAGCGGCTCAGGTGACAACACCATCCGCCTTTGGGATGCGCACAGCGGGACACGTCAGTTCACACTGCAAGGGCACGCCGACGCCGTCACGAGCGTGGCCTTCTGGCAGGGGCGGTTGGGCGGGCCTGTGCTGCTGGTTTCAGCTAGCGACGACGGCACGATCCGCATTTGGGATGCGGACGCGGGCACCTGCTTGGGCATCCTGCTGGCGCATGGGTACGGCTATGCCGCCCTGCGCCCGGATGGCCGCTACCGCGTGGTGGGAAAGATGCGCGACTACCTTTGGCATGTCTCCGGCCTCGTCCGCTACGAGCTGGGAGAGCTGGACGAAGTCGATCCCCAACTGAAACTTGCTGAGGATGAGCCACTGATCCCGCAAGAGTATTTCGCGAGGCAGTGAACCCTGAATGAAACACCGCAGATAAATTCGGCTTCAGCGGGGCAGGAATGCCCCGGCTACGGTGAACTCCAGAGTTCAGATCAAGCTGGCAGCACCAATCCATTTCCCGCCTTCGGCCTCCGATCGGCGATCTTTTCTTCTTTCAAGAGACGCCCGATGCCGAGGTGCTCGCGCATTTCGGCGAGGGTGTGGAAGTGGATTTCGTTGGGGGTGATCTCGGTGGCTTCGTGGAAGCGGCGGGTGACGGCGAGTTCGAGGTCGGCGGGGGGGATGCCGGGCTCGGGGGCGAGGTGGAGGTGGACTTCGTCGGTCTCCAGCGGGTCGTCGTGGCGTTTGCGAAGCTCCAACTGCCAGGCGGCGATGCCGCGCTGATCATCGAGCAGGTGTTCGAGGACGTTGAAGTTCACCAGCGTGCCTTTGAGCTTGTCCATGTGCAGCTCCTTGACCTCGCTGACGCGTGAAATGGGGCCGAGGAGGCGCGGGCAGGTGCGACCGCAGTTGGGGCATTTTTCCCAATGCAGGCCGCCTTCGGCGATATCGCCGGTGCGATAGCGCAGGACGACGGTGCCGCGTGAATCGAGCGGGGTGAAGACGATTTCGCCGGGATGGCCGTCGGGCACGACTTCGCCTGTTTTCGGGTCGATGAGCTCGATGAGGCCCAAATCGGGGCTGAGGTGGTAGCCGAAGGATTCGTGCGATTCGCCGACGCATTCGGGGAAGGCCATCTTGGCCTCGGTGAAGCCGTAGGTGGCCATCACATGCACGTCGGGACTTCCCAAGGCGGAGGCGAGTTCACGGAGTCGGGCTCGCAGGCCTTCGGCGGCTTTTTCACCGCCGAGGACGAGGCGTTTGAGGTTCGGCCAACGCTTGCCGGTTTCGAGGGCCTCACGCAGCACATGGTAGATGAAGGTGGGCATGCCGATGAGGACATCGGGCTGGATCTTGTCGATGAGCTTGATGTTGCCCTCGGTGCCGAGCGTTTTTCCGCCGCCGGTGCTGAGCATGAAGGTGCCAAAGCCGAGGCCGGCATGATGCGCCTGCCAGAAGCCGAGATGCGGCGCATAGGGGAAGAGATTGATGTGTCGCCAATCCCGCTGCGAGGCTCCGGCGAGCATCAAACGCGTGCCGGTGAGGTCGAGATTGGCGAGGTCATGCTTGGTGAAGAGGAAGGGCACGGGGTCGGCGGAGCGACCGGTGGTGCTGGTGAGCAGGATGGGGCGGAATTCGTGCTCGGCATGCTCTAGAGCGGCTTTTTTGCCATGCAGCAAGGCATCGAAGATCATGCCGGGCTCGCGGCGCAGCTTCGCGGCATCGGGCACGAGCACGAAGTCACACGGATTGGTGAGGTCGCGTTTCGAGGTGAACGGCACGCGATGCCAATCGGCCCACGAGCGGATGTCGCGGGCGTCGAAGCGGCCGTGGTAGTGCTTCGAGAAAGGCAAGACGCGGCGGGCGAGGTAGTCGCGCAGTTTGGAAAGCTGCCAGCGTTCCCAAACTTCACGAGGTGAGGAGTTCCAGTCGGGTTTCATGGCGTGCGAGGGGTGGGGGGGTGGGCTGAAGAAGAAGCTCGCGAATGGCGGGCAGCGCCGCGGTGGCGGCCTCGCGCCCGGCCTGGAGGTAGCGGCCGAAGTTTTCGAAGTCGTGCCAGTTCGAGGCGGTGAAGCGTGGATGAATCACCACATCGGCTGCCGCCTCCTCTTTGACGATGAGGCGAAGCTGCGCGGCCATCAAAGCGCGGCGGAAGGTGTCGAGCACATTGCCCTCGGCGAGGAGGTTCACCTTGTGCCAGAGACGCTTGAGCAGGCGACTGAGAGGATGATGTGGCGCTTCGCTTCGCACACCAAAAGCGGCGTCATGGCCCGCTTCAAAATCATGCGGTGCGGGCATCACATTCACAGCGATGACATGATCGACGTGGCAGTGCTTCTTCAACAAGCCCACTGGCAGCGGCTCACTCGCGCCGCCATCGGTGAAGCGGCGGCCATCGAGATGCACGGGAGCGCAGATCGCGGGGATGGCGGCGCTGGCATGCACCGCCGTGGAAACGCGACCCCGATCAAAGACATGCGGCATGAGGCGGTCGAGATCGGTGGCGACGACGATGAGTTCTCGTTCGAGGTCGGCGAAGGTGCGGTCGCCCAGGTCACGCTCCAGATGCTGGCGGATCTTTTCGCCCCTGATGAGGCCTTCGGAAGGCGGGACGATGAAATCGAGCAGCTTCTTGAAGGTGGCGCGGTCTTTGATTTCGCGGGCACGCGCTTCGAGGGCCAGGCCATCGAGTCCGGCGGCCCACAAAGCGCCCACATAAGCTCCCATGCTGCATCCGGCCACGGCGGCGATGGGGATGGCGTTTTCCTCCAGCACCTGGATCACACCTGCATGGGCGATGCCGCGTGAGCCGCCGCTGCTGAGCACGAGGCCGATGCGCGGCGTGTTTTCTCCCCCTGAGCCGTGCTTTTGGCTTTCTTCAGCACGGCTCCATCCCCGAAACGGTGGACGAAGATTGGCGTTCATGGCCTGCGTGGGTTGTTGGAGGCTTAGAACCACCCACGCGGCAAAGATTCAAAAATCGCCCGCTTATTTCCCGGCGGTTCGCACGCGATGTGAGACGCGGGACGAATATTAGATCGTCGTTTGGATTGGTAGAAAAATTTGGGGTAGAAAAATTGGCTTGGGAAAATGTTCCTGCCCCTAATGTTCCTACCAAAATCGGTCCTCTTTTCACGGGCCAAGGTGATTGACCGGAAATTGGCGAAGATCAGGTTCGTGCTTTGACATCGTGCCCGCTTTTGCGATAGCCTGCGCTCATTCCCATGAGCACTCCCGAGGCCGGTAAACCGGTGTACAATGTCAAAAATCCCTGCATCGCGAAAGTGAAGCGCCTGTTCGACCTCAGCGGCCCGGGGGCGCCGAAGCACACGGCGCATTACGAGATCGATCTCGCGGGCAGCGGGCTCGAATACACGCCGGGCGATTCGCTGGCGGTGCAGCCGACGAATGATCCGCAGCTCGTCGCCGATACGCTCGCCGCGTTGGGTTTCAGTGGGGACGAGATCGTGAAGCATCCGAAGAACGGCAGCGAAGTGCCGATTCGCCAGGCTTTGATCGAGGCCACGCTCATCACGGAGATCGACAACAAACTCATCAAGGCCATCGTTGAGAAAACGGGCGGCAACACGCCGCTGGCGGAGCTTTCCCAGCCGGAGAAAAAGGAGGAACTCAAAAGCTACCTGTGGGGTCGCTTTGTGATCGACCTGCTCTTGGAAAATCCCACGGCGAAGTTCACGCCGGAGGAGTTCATGGCGACGCAGAAGAAGCTGAACATCCGTCTCTACTCGATCAGCAGCAGTCAAAAGGCCCATCCGGATGAGGTGCATCTCACCGTGGCCACCGTGCGCTACACCAGCCACGGTCGCGCCCGTTGCGGGGTGGCTTCCACCTTCCTCGCCGAGCGAGTGACGCCGGGCGAGACGCTCATTCCGTGCTTTGTGAATCACGGCAAAGGCTTTCGCCTGCCGGAACCTCACGAGGAGACGCCCATCATCATGTGCGGCCCAGGAACAGGCATCGCTCCTTTCCGTGCCTTTTTGGAGGAGCGGCAGGCCACGCAGGCGAAAGGCAAGGCCTGGCTGTTTTTCGGCGAGGTGAGCGAGAAGAGCTGCTTCTTCTACAAAGACGAGTTCCAAGCCTGGCTGGCCGATGGCACGCTGACGAAGCTCACCACGGCCTGGAGCCGCGATCAGGCGGAGAAGATCTACGTTCAACATCGCATGCTCGAACACGCCGCCGAGCTCTGGCAGTGGCTGGAGCAGGGAGCGATTTTTTATGTCTGCGGCGATGCCGCCCGCATGGCGCTGGATGTGGACAAAGCGCTCCACACGATCGTCGAGCAGCAGGGCGGCAAATCGCCCGAAGAGGCGGTTGCCTACATGCAGGCTCTCAAAGACACCAAGCGCTACCGCCGGGACGTGTATTGAGTTTCGGGCAGGTGGACGTCACCGTCGTGATGGCAGCATGCCGTGTGTGCATGGTGGGCTGAACCCCTCACCCCAGCCCTCTCCCCTGAAGGCGCTCTGATTCGATATCGGGAGTCGTTGGCAGGGGAGAGGGATTGTGCTGTCCGGTCCCTCTCCCCCGCAAAAATTCGCGTGAGACACATGCGACATCATCGGGGGAGAGGTTAGGTGAGGGGCGGCCAGGTCCATCCGGGATGTTCGTGCTGGAGCGATTCATGCCACTGCGATCAACGCGGAACAGCATGTATGACCTGGACTGCGGCAGCCTGCTGCCGCTTGCAGGAGGCCAGCCTGTTGGCCGTCGAGCGTGAAAAGGCACTCGCAACCTTCTCTGATGGTCACCGATGAGCCGACACTGAGCGATTCGTGTGCCTAAGGACAGCGGCGGCAGCAGGGCTGCCTCGGACAAGCGGCAGCAGGCTGCCGCAGTCCAAAGGCTTCGCCTACACGGGCGGGAGCTCGGCCAATCGGGGCAGGGGAGCACTGGGTCTTCTTCTGGTCTGAACCATCGCAAAATTGCGAATTTATTCAGTTTATTGTATCAAATTTATCAAATTCACGGTTGATTGAACGTGGAAATTATAATTTACTACGCTGATACTGCTCATTGTATCAGATATGCTTTTCATTTCCGAACCGCTCACCACCACCCAAACGCCTTTCCGGCGGGGGATGAAGGCGTTGTTGGCGGTCGGGATGGCCTTGGTGAGCGTGGCGACGGCTCAGGCGGCGGATGCCTTCCGGCTTGAGTTTCGGATGGCAGAGGAGGCAGCCTCTGGCCATCGAGTGACCCGGCTCGACACCCTCCTTTCGGGGCTGGCGGTGAAAAAGGCCGACGGGGCTTGGCTCGACTCGCAGGACTGGTTTGCGCATCTGAGCTTCGGAGGTGGCAAAACGACCGCGGAAGGTTCGGGCATGCCCGCCGGGCACTACACGGCCGTGCGGTTTCGCCTCGGCGTGGAGGAAAAGATCAACCAGATGGATCCCAATGTCTTTCCGCCGGATCACCCGCTGAATCCGCAGGTGAACGGCCTGCACTGGGGACTGATGGGCGGCTTCATTTTCATGGCGCTGGAAGGTCGCCGTGGGGACGACGGTTTTTCGTATCACCTCGCCAATGCACCGCAGCTCACGACCATCGAGCTTCCGGTAGCGTTTGAAGGCGGGCGACCGATGACGATTTCCGTCGATCTCGATGTGGCAAAGGTGCTGCAAGGACTCACCGAGACTTCCACTCACTCGCGTGAGGGCGATCCGACGGCCGCGAGGATGAAGGCGAACCTCGAAAAGGCCTTTTGCGTCACCGGCGTGAGCTACGACCTGTATCAGAAGCACCTCGCCGCAGCTGGCTCCGCCGCGCCGCCGATCACGCAGCGCTTTCCACAGGTGAAACTGCCGCCGATGAGCGAGGCCGGCATTGAGCTTGGTCGCCGACTTTTCCACGACACGCGTCTCTCGATCAACGGCACGCAGTCCTGCGCTTCCTGCCACGATCAAAAGCTCGCGTTTGCCGATGCGCGTCGCTTCAGCCTCGGCGCGGAGAAGCAGGTCGGGAAACGCAATGCCATGCCGCTCTTCAATCTCGCCTGGGGCAGCGGCTTCTTTTGGGATGGCCGGGCTGCCACGCTGCGTGAGCAGGTCTTGATGCCGATTCAAGATCACGCGGAGATGAACGAGACGTTGCCCCACGTTATCGCGAAGCTGCAAAACGAGCGAGAGGCCTTTCAAAAAGCCTTCGGCACGCCGGAGATCACCGCAGACCGCCTCGCTGCGGCGCTGGAGCAGTTTTTGCTCACACTCGTCTCGCAGGACTCGAAGTATGATCGCGCCGCGAGAAAGGTCGCCGAGCTCAGCGAGAGTGAAAAACGCGGTCTTCAGCTCTTCGTCACCGAATTTGATCCCAAGCGCGGCCTTCGTGGAGCGGACTGCTTTCACTGCCACGGCGGCACGCTGTTTGTGAGCAGCCAATTCGCCAACAACGGCCTCGAACTCGCCGCCGACGACATCGGACGCATGGCGGTGACCAAGAACGCGGCGGATCGTGGCAAGTTCAAGGTGCCCAGCCTGCGCAACATCGCCCTCACCGCGCCCTACATGCACGACGGACGCTTCAGCACGCTCGAGGAAGTCGTCGAGCACTACAGCCGCGGCGTGCGGCGCAGCGACACGCTTGATCCGAATCTCGCGAAGCATCCCGAAACGGGCATCCAGCTCTCCACGCAGGAGAAGGCCGACCTCGTGGCCTTCCTCAAGACGCTCACCGACGAAACTTTCACTCAAACGACCGCCACCGCCTCCCGATGAAACGCACGCTCCTACTCGCCGCCCTGTTCCTCAGCACGCTCGCCCGGGCCGATGAGGTTACCCACGCTCAAGACGATGCGTTTTATGCCGAGGCCGCAAGACTCGCTCCCGCCTTCACGCCCACCGCCCTTCAGATTCTGCCGCCTTCCCCGGAAGAATGCCGTGGGCTCGGTTCCTGGAGCGCCATCATTCCATGGACGCCGCACATTCCCGTGACCTGTGCCCAGCTTCCGGATGGTCGCCTGCTTACCTTTGCCTCGAATCAGCGCACGACCTTCCCCGGAGGGCCGGAGTTCACTTACGCGGCCACTTGGGACTATCGCACGGGGCAGTTCGTCGAGTTCAACAACTCGCGTCATGACATGTTTTGCGGTGGGGTGGCCTTGTTGAAGGATGGCCGCGTGGTGGTGAATGGCGGACGCAACACCACGGTGCTCAGCAGCATCTTCGACTGGCGCACCAACACCTGGAGCGCCCTGCCGAATATGCAGGATGCTCGTTGGTACAACACCAGCGTGGCTCTGCCGAACGGCCAGGTCTTCACCGCCATGGGCAGTGGCGGCAGCAACACCTCCGAGCGCTGGATCGAAGGCACCGGCTGGCAGCGCTACACGAACATGAACTGGACCGTGGCGCATGGGGACAACACCTTTGAATCCATCTGGCATCCCTTGCTGCACCTCGCGCCGAGCGGCAAAATCTTCCACAGCGGCCCCACCAACAACATGCACTGGGTTGACCAGACGAGCCTCAGCGGCCTCATGACCGACACCGGGGTCGATGTGCCAGGCACGTTCTACCCGAAAGACGGCGCGGCGGTGATGTTTGATATTGGTAAGGTGCTGCAAGCGTCTGGACGCACGACGACGAATGGCACCACCAATCTCGCCTACATCGTCGATTTCAACGGGGTCACCCCCGTCGTCACACAGACCGGCTCGATGCTCAATGCACGCACCTTCTCCAATGGCGTCTTGCTGCCGAACGGCGAGGTGATGGTCATTGGCGGAAACAATTCGACGCAAAAATTCAGCGACGTTGGCACGGTGCTCACGCCCGAAATCTGGAATCCCTCCACCGGCCAGTGGCGTGCCGCCGCGAATGCCAGCGTGCCTCGGAACTACCACTCGCTCGCCGTGCTGCTGCCGGACGGACGCGTTTGGAGCGGCGGTGGTGGTCTCAGCGGCAATGCGGCTGACCATCGTGATGCGCAGATCTACACGCCGGGATGCCTTTTCAATGCCAACGGCACGCTCGCCACGCGTCCGGTCATCAACGATGCTCCTGCTTCGATCGGTCCGGGCATGGCTTTCAGTGTCAAAGCCACTGCGGGCATGAAGAACTTCACCTTCATCAAGCTCTCCTCGCTCACGCACAGCGTCGGCACGGACCTGCGCTTCCTCAATCTGCCCTTCACGGAAGACACGGCGGGCAATTACACCGTTCATTCGCATGCGAATCTCAATGTGATGACGCCGGGCTACTGGATGCTCTTTGCCATTTCACCCACCGGGCCCTTCTCGGTTTCAAAAATCATCCAGGTCTCGGCCGACAATGTGCCTGTGGTGACTTCGCCGGGAGATCAAACACGTCGCATCAACCAGAGCGTCTCGCTTCAGATGACCGCCACCGGTCCGGGCACCATGGTATGGTCCGCCACCGGCCTTCCAACCGGGCTTTCCATCAATGCCACTTCCGGCCTCATCTCCGGCACGCCCTCGGCACTTGGCGTTTTCACCGCCACCATCAATGCGAAGTCCTCGCTTGGGCCCACTGGCAGCATTCAAGTGCGCTGGACCATCATTCCCACCCAGCTCGGTAGCGGTGGCATCCTGCGGGAATGGTGGCTGAACATTGCCGGCAACCTCATCGCCAATCTCACCAGCAGCACCGCCTACCCCAACACACCCACTGGACGTGACACACGCACCACCTTTGAAGCGCCCACCAATTGGGCAGACAATCTCGGTCAGCGCATGCGTGGCTGGGTGCATCCTCCTGTCACCGGCCAGTATCGTTTCTGGGTCGCGGGTGATGACGAGACGCGTCTGTTGCTCAGCACCACCGACAGCGCGGCGAACGCTGTGCAGATCGCGAATGTGCCCGAGTGGAGCGATTCGCGTCAGTGGACGAAATTCACGCAGCAGACCTCCGCGCTCATCACCCTCCAGGCCGGTCAGAGGTATTACATCGAGGCGTTGATGAAAGAAGGCGCAGGCGGTGACAACCTCGCTGTCGCGTGGGAAATCCCCGGCACCGCCAGCGGACCAGTCGTGATCGATGGCCTCTACCTCACGCCGTGGTCCATTAACCAGCCTCCTGTCATCGCCAATCCCGGCGCTCAGACGAATGTCGTCGGCAATGCCGTCACCCTTCAAATCAATGCCACCGATGCGGAAAACGACGCGCTTACCTATTCCGCCACCGGCTTGCCTGCGGGCCTGGGCATCGCTCCAGCGACCGGACGCATCACCGGCACGCCGACCACGGCAGCAACGTCGAATGTCGTGGTGAGCGTCAGCGATGGTAAAAATGCTGCGGTGACCGCCTCGTTCACGTTCACCATCAATGCCCCGCTCACGCTTGGAGCGCTCACCGGTGCTCCTGCCCCTGTGAATACCGCCATCACCTTCACCGCTACCTCCACCGGTGGTTTGAATCCGCAGTTCAAATGGAACTTTGGCGATGGCAGTGCGGATACCGCCTACGGCAGTGCCAAAACAGCCACGAAGACCTTCGCCACACCTGGACGCTACATCGTCACCGTCACCGCTCGCGATGCCACCGGTCGTGAATTGATCGCCAGCTTCCGCCAAGGCGTTCACGCGGTGCTCACCACGGCTCAGCCGCGTGTGTCGAGCACGATGGCTTATCAGGTGCGCAGCGGTGCCAATGCCCGTCTGTGGGTCGTTAACCCCGATCAGGACAGCGTCACCGTTTTCGATGCCGTCACGCGTGCTCGCAGCGGCATCATCGCCACCGGTTCCGCTCCGCGCAGTGTCGCCATCGCCTCCGATGGCAATGCGTGGATCGTGAACAGCGAATCCGCCAGCATCAGCATCATCAACACCAGCCTCGCCCTGGCGCAGACCGTCACGCTCCCGCGTGGCTCACGGCCTTACGGCATCGTTTTTGATCCGGCCGGCAACACCGCCTACGTCACGCTGCAAGACACCGGTCGCGTCATCAAGATCGCCCGAACCGCACCCGCCACCATCGCCGGCACCGCCACGGTTGGCAGTGATGTGCGCCACCTTTCCATCAGCGCCGATGGCACGAAGCTGTATGCCACTCGCTTCATCACACCTCGTCTTCCCGGAGAGGAAACAGCTGTCGTGACCTCGCAGAGCGGCACCACGAAGTTTGGCGGCCAGGTCGCCGTCGTCACCACCGCCACGATGGTCGTCGCCAAGACGATCATCTTGGAGCACAGTAGTGAAACGGACAGCTCCATCGCCGGTCGCGGCATTCCAAACTACCTCGGCCCCGCCGTCATCAGCCCTGATGGACGCACTGCCTGGGTGCCGTCAAAGAAGGACAACATCAAACGCGGCCTGCTGCGTGACAACCAGCCGCTCACGCATGACAGCGCCGTGCGCAGCATCACCTCGCGAATCGATCTCACCACCGACGCGGAAGACTTCGCAGCCCGCATTGATTACAACGACGCTGGCATCGCTGTCACCGGCTGCTACGAGCCGAAGGGCATGTATCTCTTCACCGCGCTCGAAGGCAGTCGCGAGGTCGTTGTGGTCGATTCGCACGGGAAACGCGAGCTGCTTCGATTCACTGCCGGGCGTGCCCCGCAGGGTGTCGTGACCTCGCCGGATGGTCGCACGGTCTTCGTGCACAACTTCATGGATCGCAGCGTGACCATTCACAATGCCTCAGCCCTCATCGACGGAGCTGAAACCGCTCCCACGCTGACCGCCACGCTCGCCTGCATCACCACCGAAAAGCTCGCGGCGAACATTTTGAAGGGCAAACAGCTCTTCTACGACTCCGCCGATCAGCGACTCGCCCTTCAGCAATACGTCTCCTGCGCCGGGTGCCACAATGATGGAGGTCAGGACGGCCGTGTGTGGGACTTCACCGGCTTCGGCGAAGGTTTGCGCAACAACATCAGCCTCAAAGGCCATGCCAATCACGGCCCCGCGCACTGGACGGGCAACTTCGACGAGATCCAGGACTTCGAAGGCCAGATTCGTGGCTTCGCCGGCGGCCTTGGCCTCATCGCCACCGGCACGCCGCATCCTTCGCTCGGCACGCCGAATGCCGGCCGCAGCGCGGATCTCGATGCCCTCGCCGCGTATGTGAACTCGCTCGCCACCACCGGCAACAGTCCGAACCGCAACACGAATGGCACGCTCACCGCCGAGGCCACCGCCGGTCAGACGCTCTTCAAGCAGCTCAACTGCGCCTCCTGCCACAGCGGCACGCGTTTCACGAACTCCGCGCTGAATGTCTTCCGCGACATCGGCACCATCAAACCCACCAGCGGCAAGCGTCTCAATGGCGCTCTCACCGGTTTCGATGTGCCCACGCTGCGCGGCCTTTGGAACACGGCACCGTATCTGCATGATGGTCGTGCCGCCACGCTCGCCGAGGCTGTGAGCGCCCACCAGGGCGTGACGCTCACCGCGACGCAGATGACTCAGCTCGTGGCTTATCTCTCTCAAATCGAAGACTCCACCGTGAGCGCTCCCGCACCGATCAACATTGTGCTAGCCACCGCCAGCACCACGGTCACCAGCACCTTCGCCGTCACCGGCACGCTCAGCGAGGCCGCGACGGGCTTCGTCGTTGGTGACATTAGCATCACCGGCGGCACGATCAGCGGCTTCACGCTCACTGGAACGGCCTTTAACTTCAACGTCACGCCCACCGCGGCAAACATTCAGATCAGTATCGCCGCCGGAAAGATGACCGATTCGCTCGGTGTCGCCAATCTCGCCTCCAACGTGCTCAACATCACCAATGGCAGTGACGTGACGAAGCCCACCATCACGCTCACGACAGCTTCGAACAGTGTTTCCGCTCCGTTCGCCGTCACCATCACGCCGAGCGAAGCCATCACCGGCCTGGCTTTGGCTGATTTTGCCGTCACCAACGGCACCGCGTCCGCGTTGACCAGCAGCAGTGTCACCATCACGCCGACCACTGCTGGTGTCGTGACCGTTCGATTGCCCGCTGGAAGCGTGGCCGATGCTGCTGGCAATACGAACACGGCTTCCAACACGCTCAGTGTGAGCTTCACGCCGCCCGTGGCCGTGACTCGCGTGCTGTTGCAGGCCGAGGACTTCGATGCGGGTGCTCAAGGCACCGCTTACAATGACACCGAGGCGGAGAACTTTGGTCTCACATGGGGTGGCTTTAGCTATCGCACGAGCGGTGTGGACATTGAGGCCTCCGGCGACACGGATGGCACGCCCTCGGTGGGCTGGACGGCGGCCGGTGAATGGCTGCGTTTCACCAAAGACCTCTCTCCCGGCACCTACGAGCTGAGTGCTCGTGCCGCCACACCACTGGCCGGACCGGCGCAGATTCGCGTCGTCGTGAACGGCACGGCGGTGAGCACCTTCAACATCACTTCCACAGGTGGTTGGCTCACCTGGCGCACCTTCACCCTTCCGAACGTGACCATCAACGCGAACGGCAGCAGCACCATCCGCCTCGAATTCGTCAACGGCGGCGTGAATCTGAACTGGGTGGAACTCAAAAACACCTCCGCGCCTGACACCACCAAGCCTTCCGTGCAGCTCGCGACGGCTTCCACAAGCGTCAATGCCCCCTTCACGGTGAACGCGACCTTCAGCGAGCCTGTCAGCGGCGTGGCGCTCAGTGATTTCGTTGTCACCAACGGCACCGCGTCGAATCTCACCGGCTCCGGTGCAGCCTATAGCATCCGCGTCACACCCACGGCCAATGGTGCGGTCGCCATTACCATGCCAGCCAATGCGGCGAGCGATGCCGCGGGCAATACGAGCACGGCTTCGAATGCGCTGAGCGTGACTTACACCGCGCCAAGTGATCCGCTGCCCACCGTCGTGCTTTCGACTGCATCGAGCACCGTCACCGGCAGCTTCACGGTGAATGCGCAGTTCAGCGAAACGGTCACCGGCTTGCTCGGCACCGAGTTCACCGTGACGAATGGCACCGTCACCGGCCTCAGCGGCAGTGGTTCCCTTTGGATCGCCACCGTGCAGCCCACGGCGACCGGCGTCGTCGCCGTCTCGCTGCCAGCCAACGTGGCTCTCGACAGCGCCGGGCAGGGGAACACCGCCTCGAACATCCTCAGCGTGAACTACGCGCCGGTGACGCGTCAAAACGGCATCACCGCCGACTACTTCGCCGGGCTGAATTTCGACCAGCTTCGCTTCAGCCGCATCGACCCGACCATCAACTTCATCTGGACCGCCGCGCCCGACTCCCGCCTGCCGAGCGACAACTTCTCCGTGCGCTGGCATGGCTGCGTCATCCCGCGTGCCACCGGCCTGCACACTTTCAACACACGCAGCGATGACGGCGTGCGCCTGTGGGTGAACAACGTGCTCATCATCGACAACTGGACCAACCATGGCGAGACCTGGGATTACGGCTCGATCAATCTCCAGGCCGGCGTGCCGGTGGTGGTGAAGATGGAGTTCTATGAGGCCGGTGGCGACGCGGTGGCCCAACTCTGGTGGGAAGGTCCCACGCATGGTTATGAGGTCATTCCGACCAATGCCCTGCTCATCAACGAGAATGGCATGAATGCCGCGCCGTATCCCGCGAGCTTCGCTGAATGGCTCGCCAGCCCGCGCAGCAATGGCAACACGCTCAACGCCGATGGGGACGATCTCGCCGACCTCCTCGAATACGCACTCGGCACCCCCGCCGGCAGTGGCGTGAGCAGCGGAGATGCCCTCAACATCGAAAACGGCATCGCCAGCCTCACCAAGGCCGCCAGCATCACCGACCTCCGCTGGTTCCTCGAATCCACCAGTGACCTCAAAGCCTGGACCGCACTCAACATCGCTCCAGTGGTCACCGACAACCAAGACGGCACCGAGACCCTTCGCTGGACGCTTCCAGCTCAGGCCAATGGCATCATCCGTCTCCGCGTGCAGCGTCTCGGCGGCTCTGAGACTGCTGCCACGCCACCGCAGGCCTGGAACACGCTCGCTTTGACTGCCGGCATTCAAAGCATCGGCGTGCAGACCTTGAACGCGCCGATCTTCACCGGCCTCGTGCATAGCGTGAGCGGTCGCAGCCTCTTCCTCAGTGATGCCAGTTACCTCCCCGCGCTCGTCGAAGAAGGTGCGACGTATTATGTCGAACTGCGTAACGGCCCGCTTGCCGGTCATCGCCTCGATTTGAGCCTGGTGGGCGATCGGGCGCTCGTCATCGACGCTGAGTCACCTCGCAACACGCTCGCCGAACTGCCCGCCAGCCTCACCGGCATCCAGATTGCCGTGCACAAGCATGTGACGTTGGCGGATGTTTTTGCCAAAAAAACCCTCCGAGGCTCCACCAGTGCCAGCGCGGCCGATCAGGTGCTCTTCCTCGAAAATGGCAGCTTCCGCACCTTCTGGCTCTTCCAGTCCGGTAACACCCTGCAATGGACCGCCAGTGGTGATGCCACGCTCTCGAATGCTGATGCCACGATCATCGCTCCGGGTTCCGGCGTGCTCTTCAAATCGGCGCTGAACACCGCGAGAAGCCTCTTCCTCACTGGTCGCGTCCGCACCACGCCCTTCGCCATCCGCGTGAGCGAAGGAAACCAGTTCCTCACCGCCCCGTGGCCTCTCGCCGCCTCGCCGAACAGCCTCGCGATGCTCACCGGCTTCCTCGCCAGCACGAATCCGAACTCCGCCGATACCCTGCAACTCTGGAAAGGCGATGCCACCCCTGGCTCCAGCGGCTATACCGGCCTCTGGCTCTTTAAAAACAGCGCCACCGGCACCGCCACCGCCTCCTGGGCCTACACCACCGACGCCGCTCTCCGCAGCCAGAACGCCGCGATGCTCTTCCCCCTCAACCGCGCCTTCTTCCTCAAACCCGCCGTCGGAATGCGTGGCGAGTGGATCGTGCCCGCGCCGTGATCGTCGCGATAGCTCTCTTCGGAAAACGGACGTTTTCCGCTACGCCGAGCCTTTCCCGTAGCGGCGGGCGTCAGCACGCCGACGAGTCGCTCTCTTCGTAAAGCTCACGTTTTCCGCTACGCCGAGCGTTTCGCGTAGCGGCGGGCGTCAGCACGCCGAGAGCCATGGTGAAGCGAGTGCAATGCGCTCTCCGGAAAACGGACGTTTTCCGCTACACCAAGCGTCCCTCGTAGCGGCGGGCGTCAGCACGCCGAGAGCCATGGGAAGCGAGTGCAATGCTCTCTCCGGAAAACGGACGTTTTCCGCTACACCAAGCGTCCCTCGTAGCGGCGAGCGTCAGCACGCCGAGAGTCATGGTGAAGCGAGTGAGCCGCTCGCTTTGGAAAACTCACGTTTTCCGCTACGCCGAGCCTCTCCCGTAGGGGCGGGCGTCAGCACGCCGAGAGCCATGGTGAAGCGAGTGAGCCTCTCGCTTTGGAAAACTCACGTTTTCCTCTACGCCGAGCCTTTCCCGTAGCGGCGGGCGTCAGCACGCCGAGGAGTCGGTCTCTTCGGAAAACTCACGTTTTCCGCTACGAACAGGCCGATTCTCAATCATCGCCGCTCGAAGGCGCCAGAACTTGTCCCAGTAACCTTCTTCCAGCGGATGGAGCTTCGGATAGCCCGTGACCATGCAGCCGAGATACGGCCACTGTCGCGGGTGTTTCACGAGACCCGCACGCACCGGGTTCTGCTCGATGTAATGCTCCATGTCCCGCACCGCGTCCGCGCCTTTCTCGTGCTGACGTAGTACATGGTCATAGGCTTGCGTTTGAAAGCGCGTCCCTGGCTGGCAGCGATCCAGAAGCGCATTCATTTGCTCGCGGAAGAACTTCGCCGCTTTCTTCTGCTCCGCCGTTTCCGCCACGCCCATCCAGAGAAGGTGCAGGTGGTCGGGCATCAAGCAGTAGATCGGGCAGACGAGATCAAAGCGAGCTAGGGTGTGAAGAAGCAGTTCCCGAAAGCGTGGATGAAACCCCGGCTTCAGCCACCCCGTGACGCGATCCTGA
Source organism: Akkermansia muciniphila (assembly GCA_943373155.1). GTDB lineage: Bacteria > Verrucomicrobiota > Verrucomicrobiia > Verrucomicrobiales > Verrucomicrobiaceae > Prosthecobacter. The sequence goes on from CALSBJ010000050.1 coordinate 48,883, forward strand.
ATCGTCATCTGCCAATGCACCGTGCTGAAACCCCGGTAAAAGCCATCGGGCAAGCGGCGCAGCCAGTCGTGCTTGGAATCCGGATCCATGATCGAATCCTCGCGAGAAACCGGTGTTTCTGTCGAGAGGAAAAAGGCGTCATCTGCGGAAAACTCACGTTTTCCACTACGCCAAGCTTCACCTCGTAGCGGCGGGCGTCAGCACGCCGAGGGCTCTAGCGAAGCGAGTGGGACGCTCGAATCGGAAAACTGACGTTTTCCGCTACGCCAGGCTCCTCCCGTAGCGGCGGGCGTCAGCACGCCGAGGGCTCTAGCGAAGCGAGTGGGA
>CALSBJ010000051.1:0-49046 GCA_943373155.1 Akkermansia muciniphila
CAGAATGCGATGGTGTCTCGGTGTCTGGAGCGCCAAAGGCGCGTTCCATCCCAGCCTGGGCCAACGGCCCAGGAACATGGCAATACCCGACGCCGAGGGCTGAAAGCCCGATCCATGCTCACCGTGCCTCAATCCCACACGTAGGCCTCGTCATAGGGTACCTCGTATTTTTTCAAGAACGCCCGATACTCGTCCTGAAACGTGCGGGTGCGGTGATGTTCCTCCTGGTGGTCGATGTAGGTCGTGACGGCCATCAGGTCTGCTGGAGCCACGGAGAAGCAGCCGTAGCCGCGTTGCCACGCGAAGTCGCTCAAGGCGGCGGATTGGGTCTTCAGCCATTTGGAGGACGAGGTCTTCAAGGTTTCGACCAGGTCGGCGATGGTCAGGGTGCGAGAGAGACGGATGGCGAGATGCACATGATCGGCCACGCCGCCGACGCGGTAGGCTTCACAGCCCGCGTTCCGCGCCACCTCGGCCAGATAGGCATGCAGGTGCGGGCGCAGCGGGGCATCGAAACGCGGGAGACGATCCTTGGTGCTGAACACCAGATGGACGATGACGAGGCTCAGGGACTGCGGCATGGCGGGAGGAGCATGGGGCGGGCTTTCAGCCCTTCATCTGGTTTTTTGCGCCATGTCCTGGGCCGTTGGCCCAGGCTGGTATGGGGCGCGCCTTTGGCGCTCAGACATCCCGAAAGCAGTTGTTGCAAAGCAGGAGCTGCACTGAGAGAAATTGAACGGGCATGAACTGGTTCAAACGATTCAAAAAGCAGCCGCCAGAATTCACGTTCGATCATCCTATTGGTTTGCAAATCTGTCGCCATTTGGCCGAGACAGAGGCAGCAGCAATTGATGGGGTAATCAGGCGCGACATGGAAACTGGCTATGTCTGGTATGTCATTCCGAGCACGCTTTGTGGAAAAGAGTGGGTTTCGATGAGCCTTTGCTTTCAGCGATCAAATCTCGATTCTCTATCCGTTGCCGTGATAGACGATATGCCTGGCCAAGAGTCCAAAGAGTGGACGGAGGACAAGGAGCGGCTCCGCACAAAAAGAACTTCAGCATGGCTTTCCGCCTTGGGCTATCCGCCAGGAAGTTACACCTGGGGGGAGATTTGGTGTGAGTATGATCCGAGGAGCGCCTCTGGCGGAGGTGGTGTCCGATTCAACTCACCAACGGCAGCAACTTCCCGAGCAGCTCGCTGATTTTTACGCGTTCCTGCTCGCCGCTGTCGCGGTAGCGGAGGGTGACGGTGTCGAGGAGTTCGGGGCCTTTTTCGCCGCAGGTTTCGAAGTCGATGGTGACGCCGAAGGGCGTGCCGACTTCGTCCTGGCGGGCGTAGCGGCGGCCGATGGAGGCGGTTTCGTCGTAGAAGCAGTTCATGTGCTTCTTGAGCAGCGCATAGACCTCGCGCGCCTTGGCGACGAGCTCGGGCTTGTTCTTCAGCAGCGGGAAGACGCCGACTTTGATCGGGGCGACACGCGGATGCAGGCGGAGGACGGTGATGACCTCCTTCTTGCCCTTCTCATCGACTTTTTCGGTCTCGCTGAAGGCCTTGGCGATGACGGCGAGCGCCATGCGGTCGAGACCGGCGGAGGGCTCGATGACGTGCGGGACGTAGCTGCCTTTGAAGAGACGCTCGAACCACGCACGCACGGCGGCTTCGGGCATCGGCTCGCCCTTGGTCTTCGCGGCTTCAGCGGCGAGGCGTTTCTGGATGAGGGCTTCCTTTTGCTCGTCGGTGAGCTTGGCGGCGGCGGTTTTGAGTTCTTCGTCGAAGATCTCCTGGGACTTGGTGCTGGCGGTTTGATGCGCGGACAAATCGAAGTCGCCACGCGCGGCGATGCCTTCCAGCTCTTCGGTGCCGAAGGGGAATTCGCACAGGATGTCCACGCAGGCGCGGGCGTAGTGGGCGAGGTCGGCGGGCGTCTGCCAGTAGTATTCGAGCACGTCGCCGAGGCCGATGCCTTGGTAGAATTTCGTGCGCTGATCGACCCAGTAACGGTGCCACAGCTCCCAGCCCCAATTCGGCTGTGGTTCGCTCAAATCGGCTCCTTCATGCCACTTCGCGACTTCGCCGCTGATGATTTCGACGGCTTCGTCGGGCTTGATGAAGAACTCGAGCTCCATCTGCTCGAACTCGCGGCTGCGGAAGGTGAAATTCTTCGGCGTGACCTCGTTGCGGAAGGCCTTGCCGATCTGGCCGATGCCGAAGGGCACCTTCACGCGGCTGGAGTCGAAGACGTTCTTAAACTGCGCAAAGATGGCCTGCGCGGTTTCCGGGCGCAGGTAGGTGACGTCGTCCTCGGTGGCGGTGGGGCCGAGGTAGGTCTTGAGCATGAGATTGAAGGGGCGGGCCTCACCGAGCATGCCGCCGGTTTCGGGATGGAAATCGACGCTGCCATTCACGGCGTCGATTTTCTCTTCGCCGAGCAATTCGATCTCCTCGGGCTTGCCGGCGGCTTCACCGGCGTTTTGCGCGATGAGGGCACGGATGCGTTTGCGGAAGCTCTCGATGTGCTCGCCATTTTTCAGCAAGGCGGAGATCGCGCGGTCCCAGCGCCAGCCGTTCGGGGCCTTCGCACCGCTGTATTTCATGACGACGCCGTCCTGCGGCTCGACGTGGTCGGCGCGGACGCGTTTGTTCGTCAGCGAGCACTCGCGCATGAGGTCGGCGAAGGTATCGACGTGGCCGCTGGCCTTCCAGATGGCGGGATTCATCAAAATGCTCGCGTCCAGGCCTAGCACGTCCTCGCGTTCGCGGGTCATGGTGTTCCACCAGGCGGTGCGCAGGTTGCGCTTCAGCTCCGCGCCGAGCGGACCGTAGTCCCACACGCCGCCGCAGCCGCCGTAGATTTCGCTGCTTTGATAGATGAAGCCGCGGCGCTTGCAGAGGGAGACGATCTTCTCCATTTGCGCTTGGGATGCTTTGGGGTCGGAGGACATGGCGGATGTAGGTAGGATGAGGTTGGGCCGCATGGCTGGAGTGCCACCGGCAAGGGGGCGCGAAGGGAGCACCTCGGGGGCGTGCGGGCAAGCGGGGAATGCAGGGGCGTGGAATGGGGCGGAGCCCTTAGACTGTGGCAGCCTGCTGCCGCTTGTCTAAGGCAGCCCTGCTGCCGCCAAGGTCTCACGGTTCACGAGATGCTGACTGACTGGAGGCTGGGTGAAAGCCGATGGGGGAGGAGGCCGCTTTCCGATGCTCGACGGTCAGCAGGCTGGCCTCCCGAAAGCGGCAGCAGGCTGCCGCAGTCCAGGTCAGGTCAGGCCGCTCCGCTTCTCCTCAAGCGCACTTCGGGCAGAGGCCGTAGAATTCGAGCTCGTGGTAGAGCTTGGTGAAGCCGCTGGTCTTTTCGATGTCGCGCTCGAGGGCTTCGACGGGGCAGGAGATGTCGAGGCGCTGGATGCGGCCGCATTTGGTGCAGACGAGGTAGTCGTCGTGGTGGCCTTCCTCGATGATGGTGTAGTAAGTACTGCGGTCGTGCAGGCCGAGACGGCGGATGATGCTGCGCTCTTCGAGCTTCACGAGCAAGCGGAAGACGGTGGCGCGGTCAGCCCCAGTTTTGAGTTCCTTTGATTCGGCGATGTCGGCGAGGCTGAGGGGCTCGTGGGAGCGGATGAGAATCTCCAGCACGTTTTCGAGGGCGCGGGTGCGGCGCAGGCCGCCTTCGCGGGTCTTGGCCAGCGCGGCCTCCAGCATCTTCTGGGCAGATTTTTTGTCGTGGTGACGACAGGTGGCGGAATGGTGATGGTGGAGCATGGGGCTGGGACGGCCATCTATGCCGAAAAGCTTAGGCACGGCAAGAGGGCAGGCGGGCGAGCACATTCCGATTGCCGAGCGTCCGTAGGCAGCGAAAAGAGCGGTCCCACCTGCCATGAAGAAAAGTCTCCTTTCCGCGTCCCTGCTTGCCCTTTGCCTGCTCCAAGTCCGAGCCGCCCACGATGTCGTCATCTACGGCGGCACCTGCGCGGCCGTCACGGCGGCGGTGCAGGTCAAAAAGATGGGCAAGTCCGTCATCATCGTCAGTCCTGACAAACATCTCGGCGGGCTGAGCAGCGGCGGGCTCGGCTTCACGGACACGGGCAACAAGGCGGTCATCGGCGGCCTGGCGCGGGATTTTTACCATCGCATCTATCAGCACTACCAGAAGCCGGAGTCGTGGAAGCAGCAAAAGCAGTCGGAATACGGCAACCAGGGCCAGGGCACGCCCGCGATGGACGGCGAGAACCGCACGATGTGGATCTTTGAGCCCAGTGCCGCAGAGAAGGTCTTCGAGGATTACATCAAGGAATTCGCCATCGAGGTGGTGCGGGATGAATGGCTCGACCGTGAGAAGGGCGTCAAAAAAGACGGCGACCGCATCGTGAGCATCACCACGCTCAGCGGCAAGACCTACGAGGGCGCGATGTTCCTCGACACGACCTATGAAGGCGATCTCATGGCCGCCGCGGGCTGCGATTACCATGTGGGCCGCGAGGCAAACAGCGTCTATGGCGAGGAGTACAACGGCATCCAGGTGGGCGTGCTGCATCACCGCCATCACTTCGGTGCGGTGAAGGACAAAATCAGTCCCTACAAAGTGCCGGGCGATCCGAAGAGCGGCGTGCTGCCCCGCGTGAGCACGGAAGACGTGGGCAAATTCGGCGAGGGCGACAAGCGAGTGCAGGCCTACTGCTTCCGCTCCTGCTACACGAATGTGCCGGAGAACCGCATCCCATTTCCGAAGCCGGACGGCTACGATCCTTCCCAATACGAAATCCTCCTCCGCGTGCTGAACACGGGCTGGGGCGAGTTCTTTGAGAAGTTCGACCCGATCCCGAATTTCAAAACGGACACGAACAACCATGGCCCGTTCAGCTTCGACAACATCGGCATGAACTACGACTACCCCGAGGCGAGCTACGAGAAGCGCCGCGAGATCATCGCCGAGCATCGCCGCTACCAGCAGGGCCTGCTGTGGTTCGTCGCCAATGACTCACGAGTGCCGGCGAAGGTGCAGAACGAACTCCGCGAGTGGGGCCTGCCGAAGGATGAGTTCATCGACAACGGCAACTGGAGCCACCAGCTCTACATTCGCGAGGCCCGCCGCCTCATTGGCGACTACGTCATGACGGAAAACGAGCTGCGCAAAAAGAAGCCCACGCCGTCCTCCGTCGGCATGGGCAGCTACACCATCGACAGCCACAACGTGCAGCGCTACATCACGCCCGAAGGCTACGTGCAAAACGAGGGCGACATCGGCGTGAGCACCAACGGTCCGTATGAGATCGCCTACGGCTCGCTGGTGCCAAAGAAAGGGCAGGGGAGCAATCTCCTCGTCCCTGTGGCGATGTCCGCCAGCCACATCGCGTATGGCAGCATCCGCATGGAGCCCGTTTTCATGATCCTCGGCCAAACCGCCGCCACCGCGGCCCTTTTCGCCCTCGAGGACAAGCTCCCCGTGCAGCAGGTGGCCTATCCAAAGCTTCGCGACCGCCTGCTTCAGGACGGCCAGATTTTGCACTACGACGGCCCGAAGACCTCTCGCGGCCTCGACCCGAAGAAAATGAACGGCGTGGTCGTCGATGATGCCCAGGCCGCAAAAACGGGCGATTGGAGTGAAGGCCACGCCGCCACCAAATTCATCGGCGATGGCTACGCTCACGATGGCAATGCTGACAAAGGCCAGAAGAGCCTCCTCTTCACCGGCAAACTGCCCGCCGCAGGTAAATACGAGGTCTTCTTTGCCTACACGCCGAACAGCAATCGTGCCTCGAACGTGCCCGTGACCGTCATCCACGCCACCGGCCGTCACAACGCCGTCGTGAACGAGAAAAAGCCCACGCCTCCCGGCGCCACCGGCGTGTCTCTCGGCACTTTCGAATTTGGCCCGGATGCCACCGTCCTCGTCAGCACTGAGGCCACCGATGGCTTCGTCGTGGCCGATGGTGTGCAGTGGGTGCCGGTGAAGTGAGAGACCATGAGACCTTGAGAACAGGAGACTTGGAGAAGAGGAGCGCAGTGGCTTTGTGCTACCATTTCTTCGTTCGTAGTTCGGGCTTCAGCCCGAGCCTTGGGGTTTTGTAGTCCCGCCTTCAGGCGGCCTTGCTCTAGGCATATTCCATGGTTGGCGAATGCCGGTTTTGGCCTGAATGAATCCACCGCCATGCATCCGCTCCTCACACGCTACCGCCTCGTTTTGGGCTTTTTCATCGTCGCCCTGCTGCTGAGCGGCATCACGGCTTTTCCGTTGCTGCATGAGTTGCGATTGCTGGGCTCCTGGTGCGGTATCGAAAATCACGCCGATCTTTCCGGGCACAGCGGCCTAGCGTGGTGGATCGGCCATGTCTGGCATGGGCTGGAGGTCACGCACGAAACCTTCCCGTTCATCGCCTACGGGACGGACTGGCTGGCCTTTGGGCATATCATGATCGCGTTCTTTTTTGTCGGTGCATGGCGTGATCCCATCGCCAATGCCTGGGTCCTGCGGACGGGCCTCGTCTGCTGTGCGGCGGTGTTTCCGCTAGCCCTGATCTGCGGCGAGATTCGAGGCATCCCGCTCGCCTGGCGGCTCATCGACTGCTCCTTCGGTCTCTTCGGCGCGATCCCGCTCCTTTACTGCCTGAAACTGGTGCGGCAGATGCAGAAACCCGAATCCTGATTTCGCCTGCTTTTCCGGGCCGTCGGAACGAGGGCAAAAAAGGCCTCATTCGAGGTAAAAAAGCCTTTGCCGCAGGGGGCATCTTGCTAGTCTGAAACCACCTCAACCGAGCACATTTTCCGAAGGGACATCTTGGACGGATTTCGGTGGGGGTTTCTCAGACTTTTTTATGCCAGACGACATCATTGATTCCATTGGATCAAACTCCACCGCCGTAGCTGCCGATCAGGCCTACGGTGCCGAACAAATCCAGCACCTGGAAGGCCTCCGTGCCGTGCGCATGCGGCCTGGCATGTACATCGGTGAAACGGATGAACGCGGCCTGCATCACTGCGTGTTCGAAGTGGTGGACAACTCGATCGACGAGCATCTCGCGGGGAATTGCAAAAACGTCTGGATCACCATCCACACCGACGGCTCCATCAGCATCGAGGACGATGGACGCGGTATTCCGGTCGAGATGCACTCAAAGGGCATGCCGACGGTCGAGCTGGTGCTCACGAACCTTCACGCGGGCGGTAAGTTCGGCGATGGCGCGTATGAATTCTCCGGCGGCTTGCACGGCGTCGGCGCGAAGTGCGTGAATGCGCTCTCGGATTGGTTCAAGTGCGAGGTCTATCGCGACGGCAAGATCTACGCCATCGGCTTTGAGCGCGGCATCACCACCGAGCCGCTTAAAGTGCTGGGCGATCTCGATGATCCGAAGCGCACCGGCACGAAGATCACCTTCTTCCCGGATGTGACGATCTTCACGATCACGACGGCCTTTGTCTTTGATCGCCTGCGCACCCGCCTCCGCGAGCTGGCCTTCCTGAACCCCGGCATCACGATTCAGATCACCGATGAACGCGGCGAGGCACCCCGCAGCGAGACGCTGATCTATGCGGAAGGTGTGAAGCAGTTCGTGAATGAACTCGGCGAGGGCAAAGATAAGGTGCATCCTGAGCCGATCGTGATCGCCGGACGCCGCGAGGTGATGCTGGAGGACAAGAAGAAGTTCATCCTCGTCGATTGCGTCATCCAGTACAACAAAGGCCTCAGCGAGCAGACCCTCTGCTTTGCCAATGCGATTCCGAACCCGGACTTTGGCACACATTATTCGGGCCTCAAAACCGCGCTCACGAAGGCGGTGAAGCAGTACATCGCTTCCAACCCGAAATCCTTCAAAGAGAAGATGCCGGAGATCGAGGGCGATGACTGCCGCGAGGGCATGATTTGCGTACTGAGCGTCAAACATCCGCATCCGCGCTTCAATTCGCAGACGAAGGTGAAGCTCGTGAACGGCGAAGTCGAGGGTGTGGTGAACTCCATCGTGTATGAGGGCATGCTGCGTTACTTTGATGAGAATCCGGACATGGCGCTGGAGATCATCAAGAACATCATCATCGCCGCGAAGTCCCGTGAAGCCGCCCGACGTGCCCGCGAGGCCATCCGCAAGGACGCGATGAGCAGTGGCGGTCTGCCTGGCAAACTCGCCGACTGCTCCGAGCGCGATGCGTCGAAGACCGAGCTGTTTATTGTCGAGGGTGACTCCGCCGGTGGCTCCGCCAAAATGGGCCGCAACCGTCACAACCAAGCCATCCTGCCGCTGCGTGGAAAGCTCATCAACACCGAGAAGGCTCGACTGGAGAAGGTGCTCGCGAACAAGGAAATCCAAACCATGATCACCGCCATCGGCACTGGCATCGGCGGTGACAGCGAAGTGGAGGGCAGCTTCAATCTGGAAAAGCTCCGCTATCACAAAATCATCATCATGACCGATGCTGACGTGGACGGCAGCCACATCCGCACGCTGTTGCTGACGTTCTTTTTCCGCCAGATGCCGGAGTTGGTGAAGCGCGGCCACATTTATGTCGCCCAGCCGCCGCTCTACCAAGTCACCCGCAAAAAACGCGAGGAGTATGTGCAAAGCGATGCCGAAATGGACGCTATCCTGCTCGAACTCGGCTCCGGCGAGATCAGCCTGCGCAACATCTCCGACGGCACCAAAGTCGAAGCCGACCGCCTCAAGCAGATACTCGGTCTGCTCGTGCCTGTGGCCAAATTTGCCGACATCATCCGCCGCCACGGTGCGGATTTCGAAACCTACCTCCAGCATCGCAACACGGAAACTGCCGAACTGCCGCACTACCTCGTCATCATCCGCGAAGGTAACGAGGTTCACGTCCAATACCTGCTCGACCGCGATGCGCTGGCCAATTTCGCCCGCGAAAACCACGATCTGCACCTCTTTGGCAAACCAGAGGTCGATCCCGCCAACGGCACCACCGCGCCGAAGCAAACTCGCCGCGCCCGCCTGATCGAGGTCCACGAGGCCCACGGCATGAAGGCCCGCTTCAAGCAGCTCGATGAGCTTGGATTGCACGTCGATCACTTCAGCAGCCAGGACAAACCGCTCTTCGAAGTCATCGAAGGCGATGGCGACAATGCGAAGATCCACCCGGTGTTCAGCATCCCCGGCATCCTCGACAAGGTCATGGAAATCGGCAAACGCGGCATGGAGATCAAACGATTCAAAGGTCTCGGCGAAATGAACGCCAAACAGCTCTTCGAGACCACCATGGACCCGAACAAGCGCACCCTCCTCCGCATCCAACTCGACGAAACCAACGCCCACGAAGCCGAACGCATCTTCACCATTCTCATGGGTGACGTCGTCGAGCCTCGAAAGCACTTCATCGAAGAGAATGCGCTGAATGTCCGAAACCTCGACGTGTGATCGTGATCAAGCCACCGCCTGACGTAACCCTTTTCCGATTCCACTGATGCAAGACTCCAACACACGCCCCATCTCGGTCGCCGACGAAGTGAAGAACAGCTTCCTCGACTACTCGATGTCCGTCATTATTTCCCGTGCTCTGCCGGATGTGCGCGACGGCCTCAAACCCTCCCAGCGTCGTATTCTTTACGCGATGCATGAGCTGTCGCTCTACCCGCCGAAGAAGCATGTGAAGTGCGCGAAGATCGCGGGTGACACATCCGGTAACTACCATCCGCACGGTGAGGCGGTCATTTACCCGACTCTCGTCCACATGGGGCAGGAATGGGCCATGCGTGAGACTTTGATCGATCCTCAGGGGAACTTCGGCAGCGTGGAAGGCGATCCTCCGGCGGCCATGCGTTATACGGAGGCGCGCATGACGCACCTCGGCGGCGCTTTGATGCAGGACATGGACAAGGACACGGTCGATTTCGTCCCGAACTACGACGAACGTCTCACCGAGCCCACTGTGTTCCCGGCGGCGTTTCCAAACCTCCTCGTCAATGGCGGTACGGGCATCGCGGTCGGCATGGCGACGAATATGCCGCCGCATAACCTCGGCGAGGTCGTGGATGCCGTTTGTGCGCAGATCGACAACCCTGCGATCACCACGCCGGAGCTGATGGCGCATGTCAAAGGCCCCGATTTCCCCACGGGTTGCACCATCATGGGCACGATGGGCATCCGCGATTACATGGAAACCGGCCACGGCAGCGTGCGCATCCGTGGACAGGCCGAAATCGTCGAAAACGGCAACCGCGAGCAGATCATCATCACCGAGATCCCCTACAATGTGAACCGTGCGGAGCTCGAAAAGAAGATCGCCGAGCTCGCGAACGAAAAAATCATTCCCGAGATCAGCGGCGTGCGAAATGAGTCCGATGAGAACTCCCGCCTCGTTGTCGATTTGAAGAAGGATGCACGGGCGCAGGTCGTGCTGAACAATTTGTACAAGCACACCGAGTTGGAGGCCTCCTTCAGCGTCCACATGCTCGCCATCGACGGCAACAGGCCGCGTGTCTTTGGCATCAAGGACGCCATCGCCTGCTACATTGAGCATCGCCGTGAGGTCATCATCCGCCGCACCAAGTATCTGCTCGCCAAAGCCGAGGTGCAGGCTGAAAAGCTTGAAGCCTTCCTCCTCGCCCTCAGCCGCCTCGATGATTTCATCAAGATCATCCGCGATAGCCGCAACCGCGACGAAGCCCGCGCCGGATTGAAGGCCTACACCTTCCCGGTCGCCACCGCCGAGCAACTCGGCCTGCTTATTCGCGGCCAGCCGAGCATCCAGGACGGACGCTACGTCTTCACCGACAAGCAGGTCGATGACATCCTCGAACTCCGCCTCTATCAGCTCACCGGCATGGAGCGTGACAAGGTGAAGGCCGAATACGACGCCATCCTCGCCACCATCAAGGACCTGCTCGACATTCTCGCCAGCGAGCAACGCGTGCTCACCATCATCAAAGACGAGCTGCATGTCATCAAGGCCAAGCACGCCACGCCACGCCTCACCCGCATCGAGGCCGTCTCCGGCGACATCGACAGCGTCGATTTGATCCCGAACGAGGCCGCCATCGTCACGATGACGCACATGGGCAGCATCAAACGCACGCCCACGGCCGAGTACCGCCTGCAAGGCCGCGGCGGCAAAGGTCTCAAAGGCATGGAAACTCGCGAAGCACAGAGTGAGGAGGATACCGATGACTTCGTCGAGCACCTCTTCAGCGCCCAGCTTCACGACTTCCTGCTCTTCTTCACGAACACGGGCCGCATGTATGTCGAGCGCGTCTATCAGATCCCGCAGGCCACCCGCACCGGCAAAGGTCGCAGCATCAAAAACGTGCTGAACCTTCGCACGGAGGAGAAAATCGCCAGTGTGCTCATCTTGAAGGCCCAAGGAGCCGAAGATGAAGCCATGTGGGCTGCGGATCGTTATGTGCTCTTCGCAACGAAGGATGGCACCATCAAGAAAACCGCCCTCGAAGAGTTCAAAAACTACCGCAAGGACGGCATCATCGCCATCAAGCTCGATGAAGGCAACGACCTCGTCGATGTGGTGCTCACCGACGGCACCAAGGAAGTCTGCCTCGTCACCCATGAGGGCATGTGCGTCCGTTTCCACGAAACCGGCGACGATCCTGCCTCGCCGAACCTTCGCCCCATCGGCCGCAATACCGCGGGTGTGCGTGGTGTCATGCTCGATGCTGACGACTTCCTCGTGAGTTGCCTCACCAACGAAGCCGAAACCATGGTGCTCGTCGTGAGCGAGAACGGCCTCGGCAAGCGCACCTCGTTTGAAGAATACCGCATGATCAACCGTGGTGGCAAAGGCGTCATCACCATGAACGTCACCGAAAAGACTGGCAAAGTCGTTGCCGCCCTTGCCGTGAAGGAAACCGACGAGCTCATGCTCATGACCAGCAAAGGTCAGAGTGTGCGCATCAAGGTCAGCCAAATCCGTGAAACCGGCCGCAACGCCCAAGGCGTGAAGCTCATGTCGCTGAACGAAGGCGAAACCATCCAGGACGTGGCCACGGTGATCTCCGAAGAGGAGGACGCACCTGCTGCGGAGGGGGAAAGCCCGGTGGAAGCTGCTCCTGAAGCCTCGGCTGAGGTGGCATCGGATGAGCCTTCGGCTCCTGAAGCCTGATTTTGGCCCAGAGTGGATTCGCTGAGTTGATAAGTCCCCGCCAGTGGCGGAGACTTTCAGCTTATGCGCTCGCTCGTCTTGCTCACCATGACCGTCTCCACCCTTGCCGCTGACTCTTTGACCTATCCAACCACCCGGAAGGAGGAGGTCGTGGACTCGCTGCACGGCGTGAAGATCGCTGATCCCTACCGCTGGCTGGAGGATGACAACTCGGAGGAGACCAAAAAATGGGTGAAGGCTCAAAACGAGGTCACTTTTGGCTATTTGGAAAAGCTGCCTCGTCGTGCGGAGATCCAATCGCGGCTCAAGGAGCTGTGGAATTACGAACGGGTGGGCATGCCCTTCGAGCGGGGCGGTCGGTGGTTTTATTCGCACAACAGCGGTTTGCAGAACCAGCCTGTTTTGATGACGGCGGAGTCTTTGGAGGCGAAAGCGGCGCTGCTGCTCGATCCGAATGCGATGTCGAAGGATGGCACGACCTCACTCAGCGACTACGAAGCCAGCGAGGATGGCAAACTCATCGCCTACGGTGTTTCGGAAGCGGGAAGCGATTGGAACACGATTCGCCTGCGCGACATCGCCAGTGGCAAGGACCTTGATGATGTGGTCCGCTGGGTGAAGTTCAGTGGCATTTCATGGCTTAAAGATGGCAGCGGCTTCTTTTATGCCCGTTACGATGAACCGAAGGCTGGAGCGGCTTTGACGGCCAAGAACGAGTTTCATAAGCTCTACTTCCATAAGCTCGGCACGAGCCAGAAAGAGGATGTTTTGGTCTATGAACGTCAGGACGAGCCGAAGTGGGGCTTTGGCGGGCATGTGACCGAGGATGGCGAATACCTCATCATTCCTGTGTGGCTCGGAACGGAACCGAAGAACCGGCTTTTCTACAAAAAGATCGCTCCCGACGCCCCAGTGGTGGAACTGCTGAATGACTACGACGCCCGTTACGAGTTCATCGACAACCTCGGCCCGATTTTTTACTTCCACACGGACCTGAATGCCACCTGCTACCAGGTCATTGCCATCGACATCCGCAAGCCGCAGCGCGGCAACTGGCGGGTGATCGTGCCGGAGGTGCCGAAAGTACTGCTGGAGAACGTGAGCACCGTTGGCGGCAAAATGTTCTGCCAGTATCTTCGCGATGCGAAGACGGAGGTGAAGTGCTTCGACATGGATGGAAAGCTCATTCGCGAGGTGAGGTTGCCCGGCATCGGCTCGGCGGGTGGCTTTGGAGGTCATCGCACGGACAAAAGCACGTTTTACACCTTCACCAGCTTCACCGAGCCGGGAGCGATCTACCGCATGGACCTCGAAAGCGGTGAGAGCACGCTTTGGCGGAAGCCTGAGGTGAAATTCGATGGGGCGGCCTTTGAGACGAAGCAGGTCTTTGTGACCAGCAAGGATGGGACGAAGGTGCCGATGTTCATCGTTCACAAGAAGGGGCTGAAGCTCGACGGCTCGAATCCGACGCTGCTTTACGGCTACGGTGGTTTCAGCATCAGCCTCACGCCGTCGTTTTCTGTCTCACGGGCCGTCTGGCTGGAAATGGGCGGCATCTTTGCGATGCCGAACCTGCGCGGCGGCGGCGAATACGGTCGCGATTGGCATCTGGCGGGCGTGAAACTGGGCAAGCAAAACGTCTTCGATGACTTCATTGCCTCGGCCGAATGGCTCATCGCGAATAAGTACACCAGTAGCGCCAAGCTCGCGATCCAGGGCGGCAGCAATGGCGGACTGCTCGTGGGGGCCTGCATGACGCAGCGTCCGGAGCTCTATGCCGCTGCCTTGCCTGCGGTCGGTGTGCTCGACATGCTGCGCTTTGAGAAATTCACCATCGGCTGGGGCTGGCGCAGTGATTACGGCAGCGTGGAAAACGGCGCGGAGTTCAAGGCGCTGCTCAGCTACTCGCCCTATCACAACCTGAAGCCCGGCACCCGCTATCCGGCCACGCTCGTGCTCACCGGCGATCACGATGACCGTGTGGTGCCTGCGCACAGCTTCAAATTCGGTTCCCGCCTTCAGGAAAGCCAGGCCAAAGACGGCCCGCCCGTGCTCATCCGCATCGAGACTAGTGCCGGCCACGGTGCTGGTACCGCCTTGAACAAGATGATCGAGAAGACGGCCGATGAGTGGGCCTTCCTCTTGAAGCATCTGAATGTCGAAGCTATGCGATGATGTCCCGCAGCACGGCGAATCGAGCGGTGCGAGTGCTGCCATATCATGACCTGCCAATTGATATAACCTAGGCGATCACTTGTTGATTGCCTAAGGTGCTGTGTTTGTGCTTAAGGGTCTGATGGAAATGGACCAAGGCCATAACGCTCCGGGTTGGGATGCGATCGACCGCGCCCTCGCTCCGCTGTATTCGGATCAAAAGCCCAAACACTACGGCACGTTAGTTTCCTACCGTCTCGGTGGAAGTGATCCGCTTCAGGGCATCAGTGCTTACAGCCGAGTTTCTCCGGTGCCGCACTGGCATTTTGTTACCTACGGCCTGTCCGAGCTTTATGAGAAGGAGAGCGACAATCCGGCGGTGAGTGGTTGGGGATTTGAACTCACCTTCCGGCTTGCACAGAAACCGGGGGAAATAGACCCTCCAATGTGGGTATTGAACTTTCTTCAAAACCTCGCCCGCTACGTTTTCAACACCGGTAATGTGTTCAGCGAGTGCCACCACATGAACTTGAACGGCCCGATCTGCCTGGAATCCGACACACTAATTCGTGCCATCTGTTTTGTCTTGGACCCCGAACTCCCGGGTATTCAAACTCAACACGGCTCGATGAGTTTTCTTCAGATTGTAGGAATCACCGAGGCTGAGGAAATGGCTGTACAGTCGTGGCAGGCTATTGAGGTGCTTGAAGTCCTTCGCAGTCGCATACCCTTGTTTGTGACGGATGTGGACAGGAGTTGTCTCACTCGTATCGAGCAGGTGGAGAGAGCGTTGCGACAAGGTGCTGCCAAAGACGGCTCCAACACGGACGCGATTTACTCTGACCGGATTTCCTTCACTGAAGATAAGTCGTTTTGGGGGAAGCAGAGGCATGGGCTGACGCTGGGAGTACTACAGGTCCGCAAGCTGCTCGCCCTGCTTCCTTTCCGCCTTGGCTTTGGCCGTTCCTTTGCAATCCTTGGCAAAGACTGCTCGGTGAAGTTTGTGCGATCCGAGGCGAACAGCATCATCTGCGAGGAGAAGCAACTACAGATTGCGCTCTCTGAAAAGGGTCTCAATGAGCTGCTGGCTGTGCTTCGAGCTGAAACGGGTGATTATACGTTTCCCAGTGTCGGAAGCCTGACCATTCATGTGGTGCCAAATCAGATCCGCGATGCGTCTGGGAAAGTGGTGCAGACAGTTGGCTGACTACTTGATCAAGAAACTGATGTCTCACGCGATCACATCCCGCAACACATTCCCATGCACGTCAGTGAGCCGTAAATCACGGCCGCTGAAGCGGTAGGTGAGCTGTTCGTGGTCGAGGCCCATGAGGTGAAGGACGGTCGCCCACATGTCATAGACGGTGCAGGCGTTTTCGATGGCATGGTAGCCGAAGTCATCCGTGGCACCGTAGATGTGCCCGCCTTTGACACCGCCACCGGCCATCCAGATGCTGAAGCCATAGGGATTGTGGTCACGCCCATCACTGCCCTGCGCAAAGGGCGTGCGGCCAAACTCGCCAGCCCATATGACCAGGGTGCTATCCAGCAGACCGCGTGATTTGAGGTCTTTGATCAGGGCAGCGATGGGCTGATCCACCTGCTGCGCCATCAGGCCATGGCCTTTTTTGATCTGTCCATGCTGGTCCCATGGATTCGGCGCCTGTCCGCCGCCGATGTTTTGCGGCAGGCAGCTTAGTTCCACAAAACGCACACCTCTTTCCACCAGTCGCCGCGCCAGCAGGCACTGCCGCGCATACTCCGGCATGGAACTGCTGCCGCCTGCACCTTGGCCGATGCCGTAGAGCTTCATCGTCGCCTCGGTCTCGCCGGAGATGTCGCAGAGGTCGGGCACGGCGGCCTGCATGCGCCAGGCCATCTCGTAGTTCGAAATGGCGGCTTCGATGTGCGTATCGTGCTGCGTGGCGCTGGCAAAGCGCTGGTCCATCGCGCCGATGAAGTCGAGTTGGCGTCTTTGCAGATCGCGCGGCTGATGGGGGCGGATGTTTGCCACCGCCTCGGCTAGATCTGCCTTGATGATGCTGGCCTGATGCTGTGCAGGCAGGAAGCCATTGCTGAACAGACCGACGCCACCATGCGGTGCCACCGCACCGCCACTTTGCAGCACCACATAGCCCGGCAGGTCACGAGATTCTGTACCCAGTCCATAGCTCGTCCAGGCTCCCACGCTCGGGTAGCCGAGGAAGGGAAAGCCGGAGTGCATGAAGAAATTGCCCTGCGCATGCTCGCTGAACTTCGCGGTCATGCTGCGGATCACACACAGCTCATCAGCCACCGTGGCCATGTGCGGAAAGAGATCACTTACCGGCATACCACTCTGCCCATGTTGTTTAAAAGCCCAGTGAGAGGGCTGCACCGTGCCGTTGTTGTTGAACTGCGTCTTCTTCACCTCGCCTGGCATCGGTTTGCCCGCGTATTTTTCGAGCAGCGGCTTTGGGTCAAACGAGTCGATGTGGGAGACGCCGCCGCTCATGTAGCAAAAGATCACGCTGCGAGCCTTCGGCGCGAAGCGCTTGGCGCGATGGACGAGTGCGGCTTGGGTTTCTTCCTGCATGAGGCCAGCGAGCGCGGCCACGCCGAAGCCGGTGGAAGCGCGGGAGAGGAGGGCGCGGCGGCTGTAGCTTCGATTGGCAATCGAAGCCGCTGGGTGATTGGGATTCGACTGCCAGTCGAATCTACGAGGGGCGGAGGCGTTCATGAGAGGGAGAATTGAAAGTTGCGGGAATACTTTGGTGCTGGCATTTTTGAGTCATGCGCACTTGGAAAGACCTCTGCGAAGACCGCAGCTTGGAGAACCTGCCTTACAAGGTTGAAACCAACCGAGTTGGTCAGGTGATCCTGAGTCCGCGTGAGAACTGGCAAGGTGGTCTGCAAGCTGAGATTGCGTCGTTGCTTCAGAAGCAACTGGCTGAAGGAAAGTGCATTCTGAATTGTGCAGTTGAAACCTCGGACGGCGTAAAGGTGCCCGATGTGGCTTGGATTTCTGATGATCGGCTTCGTCCGCATCGCCGTTCCGCTTCGATGCCCATCGCGCCGGAAATCTGTGTGGAGGTGCGTTCCTACTCCAACAGCGTCGTTGAGATGATGGGCAAGATGCAGCTCTACTTTGCTCGTGGTGCCGAGGAGGTCTGGTTTTGCGATGAAGACGGCAACATGACCTTCTACCGGCATGATGTTCCAGAGGCGACGACCTCGAAGCTCTGCCCGGACTTTCCGGTGAAGTTTGAGTGGTGAGATGGCGGCAGCCTTTGGACTGCGGCAGCCCTGCTGCCGCTTTGCGTAAGCCAGTCCTGCTGGCGCTGAAGGCCGGGCGGTGTTCACCATCAGCATAGCATTACTCCCAAAGAAGGAAGCCAATCCAGAAGAGATGCCTTCCCCCCGGCAGCAGGGCTGCCACACACGAAAGCGGCAGCAGGCTGCCGCAGTCCATGTCGCTGGCGCGATGGTTGGGAGTGCTTTCATGAACTGGAGGCGGCTTGGAGGTGAGTTCGCACTTCCTCAGTGAGTTCTTTGTCGATCAGGCCGATTCCGAACGATTTGATCTTCTGCCAGTTCGACTGCTGACGCTGTACAAACTTAAAGAGCGGCTGATTGGCCAAGGCGGGAGGCCAGATCAAGCGACTTGCAAAGTCGGTGTGTCCCCAAAGTTTGCCATAAAGGCTTTCCACCCCCCATTGCTGGACCAGTGCATTGCGAACGGTGTCGCTTCCGGCGCAGTAGTTGGAAGCTTCCACCCAGTTAAAGCCTCTGGTTACGAACACCATGAACCAATCGTCGATGTAGGGACCGTTGTCGGTCGAGTATTCACCGAAGGCGACGATCTCGGTAATCGGGATCTGCCAAGCACCATAGTCGGGCGAGTCATACGACAGAGTTGGGCCATCAATCATTAGAACGCCAGATTTTGGGTTTGGCTTGTCCTCTGGAATGGGCTTTCCAGTGCGCACATCCTCTAGCAGGCGATCTATCTCCCTGAAGGGTTTGCGAAACACTGTCCGCTCAAGGATGTAAGTCAGAAGCCCCATAACTTATCGAAGATAGATGAACTCTTTGAGGTTGATCAGCGACTGCGCGAGGCTGGCCCATGCTTGCACTTTCGGATCGTCAGTGCTTGTCGCCGTGCGAGCGGCTTCGAGGGCTGATTTGATTGCATCGCGTTGGGATTGGAGAGCATGGAGTTGCTGGCGCTGAGGCTCCGTGAGGGCGGTGAGGATATCGGATTCGCGAAGGGTGTTGGCTTCGATGGTAGCAGTTTGAGCGATCTCTTCAGGCGTAAGGGCGCGGTCGTAGAGGCGGGCGCGGTAGATGCGGCCGCGGAGGCCTTTGTTGCCAGATGGGTTGCCGTGGCGGCAGCCGAGGAGGATCTGGCTTTGGTCGGGCTCGAAAATGGCACCGAGGGCTTTGCGGTAGGTGCGGCCGTAGGGTTGGCCATCGCGGTAGCCGCGGATGGTGCCATCGGCTTGATAGACGACGGCGACATGCACGGGACGTGTGGCGGCCTCGGTCTCGGCGGGGCCTTCGAAGAGTTCGCTGCGTTCGAAGAAGTTGCTGCCGGCGACCCAGTGCCCGGGTGTTTTTTCGGCGAAGACGAGCGAGTCGAACAAGCCGCCATCCTTGTGCTGCACGGTGATGACGCCGCCGCCTTGCTGCTTGAGGTCATCGAGTTGCACCCAGGCTTCGAGGGTCTTGGCGGTGAGTGTTTTGGGCAAGGAACCGCTTTCGGCCATGGACTGGCCATCGACGACGAGGGCTCCGTTTTCGAGGCGGGCATCGCCGGTGAGCTTGAGCGGGAGTTTGCCGTGGGTGTCGTTGAGGTCATCGAAGGTCCATTCGGCGAGGGGAGCAGGCGCGGAGGGCGAAGGGCGGAGGGCGGAGGGTTTGAGCAGTTTTTCGCGGGCGGGCTCGAGGATGGCGGTGATTTGGTGATTGAGCGCGGCGAGCTGGTTTTCTTGTTGGGAGAGCTTTTGGGCTTCTTGGGCGCCTTCGGCTTGGAGGGAGGTCAGGTAGGCCTGGCTTTGTTTGATCTCGTCGTCGGTGGCTTCGCGGGAAAAAGCTTCACGAAACATCTGGCGGATGCGGAGATCGTCGGGGCGGTTTTTGGCGTCGTTGAGGGTGCGCTGGGCCCAGCTGCGTGCCCAGTCGATGACGTTGGGGTCGTTGAGCAAGGTCAGCGATTGCGCGGGGACGTTGGTGGAGTCGCGCTTGCCGCGGGTGGCGAAGGGCACGGGCGCATCGAAGGTGGTGAGGAAGGGGGGCAGCGAGTTGCGGATGACTTTGACGTAGATGCTGCGTCGCTCATCGCCGCTGCCGACGGATTCTCCGTAGAGGGTGGGATCGAGTCGGCCGGAGAGGGTGACGATGGAGTCGCGGATGGCCTCGGCTTCGAGGCGGCGCGTGCTCCAGTGGCTGAGGAGCTTGTTTTCGGGATCGCTGACGTTGCTGCCGGAGGCTCGCTGGAAGGTCTTCGACATCAACAGGTCGCGAAGGAGGCTCTTGATGCTGCCGCCGGAGTCGATGAAGCGCTGGGCGAGGAAGTCGAGCAGTTCGGGATGCGTCGGGAGGTCGCCGAGTTTGCCGAAGTTATCGACGCTGGCGACGATGCCGCGGCCGAAGACGTGATGCCAGACGCGGTTCACGATGACGCGGGCGGTGAGCGGGTTGTTTTTCATGTCCGCCATGCGCTCGGCGAGTTCGAGTCGGCCGCTTTGTTGGGTGTCGAAGGGCTTGGGATCGAGCGCTTCGAGGAAACGACGCGACACAAGCTCGGCGGGCTGTTTGTGGTCGCCACGGACGAAGAGCGGCGCGTCTTTGGCATCGGCTTCGATGACGCCAGGAACGCGGGTGGGCAGCGGGAGCTTGGCTTCGAGGTCGCGGTAGCGACGGAGGAGTGGCGTGATGGAGTCGAGGGAGAGTTGTTTGGATTGGATGAGGGCGTCGAGGGCTTCGGCGTCGGTATCGCTGAGGGTGTTGGATTGCCAGGCGGTGATGAGCTGAGACGGGGATGCGGACGAGGGCGTCCGCGCTCCCGGTGGGGTCTTGTCTTTGGTGATGACGGCATCGGTGAGGATGAACCACGACGGCGAGTCCGCTTTGTATTCGGCGGGCATGTCGGCGGCGGTGGTGAGCTGGAGGAAGATTTCGTCTCCTTTCCAGAATTCGAGGTCGAGGCTGCGCCAGCCGAGTTTTTCGTCTTTGGCGTCTTTGAGCTCGATGGCCTTGTGGATGGTGCCGGTGCGCGGGTAGTTCTGGACGACGTATTTGGCTTTTACGCCGCCGTTTCCGGCGACGCGGAACCACAGGGTGCCGCCGGGATTCTCGAAGCGGTTGGTGAAGAGGACGGCGCGGTCTTTTTGCGTGAGGGTGCTGGAGAGGTAGCCGCTGGGGTGGATACGGAGGGTGTTCTCGTGGAGGGTGAATTCGCCGGGTTGGGAGTGGGGGAGGCCGTGGAAGGTGAAGGTTGGAGTTCTTTGTTCTTGGTTCTTCGTTCTTGGTTGTTCAGAGGTCGACGGGAGTTTGGAGAGCCAGGCGGTAATGAGGGTGGCTTTGATCTCGGTTTTGAGGGTTTGGAGTTCGGCGCGGATGGTATCGCCGGTGCCGGGGGCATTGGCGTCGATGACGGCGGGGTGGGTGCTGGTGAAGATGCCGTAGAGGGCGTAGAAGTCGGTCTGGCTGATGGCGTCGAACTTGTGGTTGTGGCAGCGGGCGCAGCTCACGGTGAGCGCTTGGAAGGCTTTGGTGACGGTGTCGATCTGGTTGTCGGTGAAGGTGACCATTTCATCGAGCGAATCGACTGGTGAGAAGCCATGAAGCACCATGCGGAGTTGCGCGATACCAATGGCGCTTTCGTTGAGGCCGTTTTTGAGGCGTGGTTTTGGAAGCAAGTCTCCGGCGATGGCTTCTTTGATGAGCTGGGGATACGGCACGTCGTCGTTGAAGGCGCGAATGAGGTAGTCGCGGTAACGGTAGGCGTAAGGGATGGCGGGATCTCCTTCGGAGCCGTAGGACTCGGCGTAGCGGACCCAGTCCATGAAGTGGCGGGCCCATTTTTCGCCGTAGGCGGGGCTGGCGAGAAGGGCATCAATTGTGTTTTCGAGAGAAGACAATGAGACAGGGAGATGGGGAGACAATGAGATGGAATTCTCCCGGTCTCCTTGTCTGATTGTCTCCTTGTCTGATTGTCTCGGAGGTAGGCCGGTGAGGATGTAGCTGATGCGGCGGCGAAGTGTGGCCGCATCGGCGGGGGCTGCGGCGGGGATGTTTTGTTTTTTTAGCTCGGCGTCGATGAAGTCGTCGATGGTTTTGAGCTTTGAGTTTTCAGCTTTGATCTTTTGGAAGGCCCACCACTCGTTCTTCCGGCGGGCGAGGGTGGCAGACCACGCGGTTTCTTTTTCGATCTGTTCTTTGCTCGGCGGGGCATCGCGAGGATCAGGAGCGCCTTCTTTGATCCATTGCTCGAAGTCGGCGAGGGCCTTGGCGTCGAGCTTGGCGCCGTTTTTGGGCATTTTGAGGTCTTCGTGCTCGTGGCGGAGGGTTTGGAGGAGGAGGGAGTTTTGCGGGTCGCCGGGTTTGAGGGTGTCGCCAGAGTCGCCGCCGGCTTGCCAGCCGGGGCGGGAGTCGAGCACGAGGCCGCCTTTTTGTTTGGTGGCGGTGCTGTGGCATTCGTAGCACTCCTGCGCGAGGATGGGGCGGATGCGGGACTCGAAGAAGTCGAGTTGTTGAGGTGTTGGTGCAGCAAAGGAATGGCCGCAAAAGATCGCAGAGATCGCAAAGAAGAACTTTTTCATGCCAGGAGCCTCCGGGTGACGGTTTCGGCGGCTTGGATGCAGAGGTGGCCGAGTTTTTCGAATTGATCGCGTTTCAGGCGGAAGGAAGGGGACATGACGGTGACGGCGGCGACGGGGTAGCGATACTCGTCGAGCACGGCAGCGGCGACACAGTGGATGCCTTCGAGACCTTCGGCGAGGTCGGTGGAGAAGCCGCGCTTGCGGGTTTTGGTGAGGTCGGCTTCGAGGGCGCTGCGGGTGGCGAGGGTGGTCGTTGTGTATTGTTTGAGCTTCACATTCGCGAAGAAGGCATCGAGCTCGGCGGCGGGCAGATGAGCGAGCACGGCTTTGCCGGGGGCGCAGGAATACATGGGCACTTGCAGGCCGACGGTGCTGCTGACTTTGATCGGCTGCGAGGAGATGCACTGCTCTAGCACGGTCATCTTGTGATTCACGCTGGTGAGGAGCTGCGTGGTCTCGCCAGATTCATCGCGCAGCCATTTGAGGGATTCGAGAGCGCAGACGACGAGACTTTTTTCGCGGACTTGAGGGCGGGACAGGTCGAAGAGCTTGTTGGTGAGCACGAAGCGCTTGTCGTCCTCGCGGCGCTGGAGGTAGCCGCGATTGTGCAGCGTGCCGGTGATGCGAAAGACGGAGTTCACCGGCAGGTCGAGCTCGCGGGCGATCTCGGTGAGGCTTAGCCCGGTGCGATGGCGGCCGAGGAGTTCCAGGATGGCCAGCGTGCGCTCCGTGCCGGGCGCGAGGGTGTCTTCGGTGAGGGGGATGGCAGCTTCTTTGATCATTTCCAAATCCAGAAACGTTTCTGGATTTGGAATTCTATCGGTGCCAGCAAGGAGGCTTGGTGGTGCCCCTCACCCCAACCCTCTCCCCCGGAGTAAACTGGAACTGTGCAGGTGAAGCATGGGCGGGGGAGAGGGAGTGTTCGGCCATGCTTACTTCTCTCGGTAAGAGGCGGACCACTGCTTGGCGAAGTAGGTGAGGATCATGTTCGCCCCGGCGCGGCGGATGCCGATGAGGGATTCGTGGACGATTTTCGCCTCGTCGAGCCAGCCGGCGGCGACGGCGGATTTGATCATGAGATACTCGCCGCTGACCTGATAGGCGGCGATGGGCAAGGGTGTGGCGTCGCGGAGGCGGGTGATGATGTCGAGGTAAGGACCGGCGGGCTTGACCATGAGGATATCGGCCCCTTCGGCTTCATCGAGAGCGGCTTCGCGGAGGGCCTCGCGGGCGTTCGCGGGGTCCATCTGGTAGGTTTTCTTGTCGCCCGCACGCGGGGCGGAGTCGAGGGCGCCGCGGAAGGGGCCGTAGTAGGCGCTGGCATACTTCGCGGTGTAGCTCATGATGGAAACAGCTTCAAAACCGGCCTCATCGAGGGCGCTGCGAATGGAGGCGACACGGCCGTCCATCATGTCGCTCGGCGCGACGATGTCGGCCCCGGCACGAGCGTGGCAAAGCGCCTGCTGCTGGAGCACGGCGACGGTTTCATCATTCAAGATGCGACCGTCATCGGAGACGAGGCCGTCGTGGCCATCGCTGTTGTAGGGATCGAGAGCGACATCGGTGATGACGGTGAGGCTCGGGTGGGCCTTTTTTAATGCACGGATGGCACGCGGGACGAGGCCGTCATCGGCGGCGCAGGCAGCGGCATCGCGCGTTTTGAGTTCATCGGGGATGCGTGGGAAAAGAACCACGGCAGGCACGCCGAGGGCATGGGCTTCACCCGCTTCCTTCACGAGACCGTCGAGGCTCCAACGCGTGCAGCCTGGCATGGAGGCGATGGGCGTGTTGTCGATGCCTTCCTGGAAAAAGAGCGGGTAGATGAGGTGGCCGGGATTCAAATCGGTCTCGCGCACGAGATCACGGATGGCGGGGGACTGGCGATTGCGGCGCGGGCGGATGGGGAGGTTCATCTTCGGTTCTTGGTTCTTCGTTCCTGGTTGCTTGGTTTTAGCACGCTTCGAGAGACATGAAAGTTGCGTGTGGCAGAGGGAAGGGGAGCATGGTAGGGGCGAGTGATGCTTTTTCGATGCTTTTTGATCTTGGGCGCGGCTTTGTGCCTGAATGCTTGTTCGCTGGTGACCACGCCGTTGGGTGTGGCGGGAGGTTTAGCGAGTGCCACGGTGAAGGCGACGGGTGGTGTGGCCGCTGCAGGTGTGAGAGCGATGGGGCGCGATGGCAAGCCTGCGCCGCAACAACCGCCTCCCCAGCAGCAAGCGCCTGCGTATCCGCCGCCGCAGCAGGGCTACTACTATCCGCAGCCGTATCCTCAGCAGGCGGCGTATCCGCCACCGGGCTATGCGCCGCCTTATCCACAGCAACAAGCGTATCCTTATCCCGCGCAGCAGCAACCGCAGCCGCAGGGACAGTGGTATCAGGGGCGCTGGTATCCGTATGCGCCGCAGAGGTGAGGCGGTGACAAGAAGACCGTGATGACCGTATTGACGGCGGTCAGATCTAACTTCGTGAAGGGAGCTTGTTTAGCCAGGCTTCGACATCACGCACGACTTCCTCACGCTGCACGTCGTGAAGCAGGAGGTGGTAGGAGCGGGTGAACCAGAGGAGCTTTTTCTGCTCGCTGCGCATCTGGCCGAACCAGGTTTGGATCTGATCGGGCGAGGAAAGAATGTCGTGCGGTGAGGCGAGAAAGAGCACCGGCATCTTGAGGCGTTTGGCGGCGTCTGGATTGGCGTCCAGCAATTGGCCGATCTCGGTGAGCAGTCGCAGGCTGAAGGCGCTGATGTGATGCGGTGTTTTCGCCATCTGGCTGCCGTGGGTGGTGGTGGAGGTGACCTGGATGTCTTTTTCATTCACGCCGGCGAGATCGCCGAGGGAATAACGTGTGCGCGGTGAGATGGCGGCGGCGGCTTCGAGCAGCCAGCGCTGAAAGCCGCTCATGGTCATGCGCAGTCCGGCGACGGGCGAGGCAAGGATGAGGCCATCGGGATCGCCCCAGCGAGGGCGATTGGCGGCGGTGTGGGCGGCGATGAGGCTGCCGAGGCTCTCGCCATACCAGATGACGGGCACGCGGGGATGGCGTCGCTTGATGAGCTTGTGAAACGTGGTGAGGTCTTTTTGCCAAAGGCGGGCGCTTTCGATGTCGCCCCGAGCCGCGACATCGGGATCATGGCCCTGGCCGCGAAGTTCATAGGCATAGACGGCGATGCTGTGCTTCGCCAAATGCTCGCCCAGCGGCCAGAAGTCCGACGTGGCTCCGCTGAGGCCGTGGATGGCGATGACGATGGCCTTGGGTTTTTTATCTGCGGGAGTGCCCCAGGCTTTCCAGGGCATCGTTTTGCCATCAAAACTCACCCAATCGGCGGCGCACAGAACTTCGGTGTCCTTTTTCGACTGGCTGGCGCAGGCACCGAGCAGCGCACAGACAATAACTATGAGCCATCTCATGCGCCGATGACCTCCAAGGCGGTGCGGATGAAGCGCATCTGCGTGGCGACGCGGTCATCGAGCGAGAATTCCGACGGTGTCTCAAAGGTGAAGGTGAGCGGGCAGCCTCGGAGATTCAGCTCAATGGCCTCCGGCATGCCGGGGAGATTCGTGGGAATTTTTTTCGGGCGGATGAGGCCGTGACGCGCTCGCTGGCCATCGATTCGGGTGCGTGAATCGATGGCGATGGGGTTGGCGCAGCGGGTCAGGATTTCGCGGCCCAGGGGCTGGCGGCGGTGGCTGAGTTCATAGAGGTAGCAGCCCTGCGCATCGTAATCTTCATGCAGGCAGATGCCGGCGATCATGGTCCGGCCTTTGATCCAGGTTTGCCACGCGATGCTGAACGGATCATCGGCGAGGTGAAAGCGGCGGTTGAGATCGTGGCCGAGATGATCAGCACGCGTGTTCAGCGAGGTGCCGATGGGATTGACCAGGGGCAGCAGGAGAAAAGAGCCACGCTGGAGCATGGTGACATTCTTTTCCGCCCAGAGCAGCAGGCCCCAGATGGAGCCGGGTTCATCGCCATGCACGCCGGTGGAAAGGTAAACGGCTGGCTCGCCTGCTTTCGCCGCCCGGGATTCGTAAGCGATCACTGCGTGGCCTTCCACCGTGGTGAGCGTGGTGGCGTGCAGGCCGGCGGTTTTTTGCAGCGCCTTCCAGCGGCGCATGATCTCGCGAACGTTGTGAGCGTGATGCAGTGGCAGAAGTTTCATCATGCTCCGAATTGAATGGCGGCGATTTTTTCCGCCATGTCATGGCTGGCGCAAAAGACGAGCTCCGCGGCGGCGGCACGCGAAAGCCGTGCTCGCATGCTAACGACCTCGCCGATGCTTTGACCATCCACAAAAGCCTCCACGGGTCGGTGCACAGGATCGAGGCTACGAATCTCCACGGTGGTATCCGGTGAAAGCAAGGCGCTGCGCCAATGCGCAGGCTCCAGCACGTTTGAGCCGACAAGCAGCCACGCGGGCGTATCGGCGAGCAAGGGCGCGGCACCCATGCTGCGAGCGTAGGCCGTGCTTCCGGCAGCGGTGGCGACGAGGGTTCCATCGCTGACGAGCTTTGGGATGCGTGGGACATCGTTCACGATGACTTCGAGCCAGGCCGACTGGCTGGTGGAACGCTCGATCCAGGCATCGTTGAAGCCGTGCGCGGTGTGCGTCCTGCCTTCGCGATCTTCAAATTCGAGGAAGAGCATCGGAAGCTGTCGGAAGATCACATCACGCGGTGGGAAGGCATGCTCGGCCACTTGATCGGGTCCGTTGAGCAGGAAGCCGAGGTGGCCGGCATTGATGCCGAAGAAGGGCAAACGTGCCCGCCAGTGCTCGCGGATGCTGCGGAGCATGGCTCCATCCCCGCCGATGACGGTGATGAAATCGGCGGCGCTGGCTTCGTGATGCTGCTTTTCGAGTGGAGCGGCCAGCTCGCGTGCTTTGGGGTTCCGGCCATCGGCTTGAAGAAAAAACTTCGCCCCCTCCAGCGTGCCGCGAGCCCAGGTGCCGGGGATGGGCGCACGGTAAAGGCCGTAACGCTCGATGTAGGCGAGAGCACGGGGATGCAGCAAATGCTCCACATTTTCACCACGGCTCAAACGGTCGCGGATGGTGGTGCTGGCCCCTTCGACGAGGATTTCGATGATCTGCGCCTGCGGCGGAAGATCCTTTTGATCGAACTCAAAGCCAGGGCGCTTCATCACGGCGAAGTTCGCCCGCTGCCAAAGCTCCGCGCCATATGCCCAGGTGCGCTGGATGGCCGATTCACCGCGTGCGCCGCCGGCGATGAGATCCGCGCCGACGACGTGCCACACCTCATGCTCCTTTTCGAAGCGGGATTGAAGCTCAAAGTTCCGCGAGAAGGTCTCCTGCTCGAAATCGCTGAGATCGACGACGACGCCCGGGATGCCGCCGAAGACGATGTCCGCCAGCGTGGCCCGGTAAACGGGCGGCACGCTATCAGTGATCGGTTTATCAGGTCGTGGGCCGCAGGGAATGACACGCACCTCATCGAAATGCCGCGCCATCACGCGGGCAATTTGCGCGTGATGATGGCCGGGCGGGTTAAAACTGCCTCCGAAGATGGCAAGGCGATGCATGCGCCCATGTTGGCGGCGCTTCGCGAAAAGAGAAATTGGAAATTTGACGGCGGAGGTGCATGGCAGGAGCTTTTCCGCATGAAACCCTCTCACCTGCCCATGATCGCCGTCGCGTTGCTGCTCGCCGGGATGGTCTTCATCGTGTTTGATATGTCGCAGCCGGTGAAATCGGCGCATGGCTCGGCGGCACCAGGCACGGTGGGGGCTGCCATTGCGCAGTCCACCTCGGCGAAGCCGGTGATGGTGGAGTTTTATGCGGACTGGTGCGGACCCTGCAAAGTGGTGGGGCCGAAGGTGGAAGAGTTTGCCAAAGAAGTGGCCGCGAGGGCTCGGGTGATCCGCGTGAATGTGGATGAGGACCCTCGGCTCGGGCAGCAGCACGGGGTGCGCGGCATTCCGGCCTTTATTGTCTTCAAAAACGGCAAGGAGACGGCTCGGGATGTCGGGGCGATCTCGAAGGAGCGGATGCGGGAGTTGCTGGCGGAGTGAGTTTGCGGTTGCGGGAAAGGGGCGCGTGTCATTGAATCGCGGCCCGCATGAAACCGCTCTTTTTGCTCTGCTCCCTCGCCTTGCTCGCACCGGCTGTCATGGCCGTCACGCCGGATGGAAAACACAAGCTCGTGCTGATCGCCGGGAAGCCTTCGCATCCGCCGGGCATGCATGAGTTCCGCGCCGGCTCCATCCTGCTGGAAAACTGCCTCAAGAGCGTGCCGAACCTCGTCGTGGACCGTCACGAGATGGGCTGGGTCAAGGACGAGGCCACCTTTGCCGATGCGGATGCCGTGGTGATCTATGCCGATGGTGGTGGCAAGCATCCTGCCGTGGTGGACGGACATCTGGAGACGCTACGCCAGCTCATCGCGAAGGGCGTGGGCTTTGGCTGCATGCACTACGGCGTGGAAGTGGTGGCGAATGAGGCCGGCAAGGAATTTCAGGAGTGGCTCGGCGGGCACTACGAGAACTCCTTTTCCTGCAATCCCATCTGGTCGGCGAACTACACGAAGCTGCCCGAGCATGCGATCACTCGCGGCGTGCAGCCTTTCACCACCGAGGACGAGTGGTATTTCAACATGCGCTTCCGTCCGGCCTTCAAAGATGGCCTTGCCACGGCGGACGACGGCGCGGCCAAATTCGCCCCCATCCTCACCGCCACGCCGACCGATGCCACGCGTGACGGCCCCTATGTGTATCCGAAGGGACCCTATCCGCACATCCAGGCGGAGAAGGGCCAGCCCGAGACGATGATGTGGGCCATGGAACGGGCCGATGGCGGTCGCGGCTTCGGCTTCACCGGCGGTCATTTCCATGCCAACTGGGGCAATGACAACGTGCGCAAAGCCGTGCTGAATGCCCTCGCGTGGGTGACAAAGGTCGAAGTGCCTGCCAACGGCATCGAATCAAAGGTCAGCGACGAAGAACTCAAAGCCAACCTTGATCCCAAACCGGCACCGAAGCCAAAAAAGGCCGCGCTGGAGATGCCGAAGGTGTTTCAGCGCGTGGCGGTGAAGTGAGGTCGGGTGTGGCTTTAGCCTGTCAGGCGGTTGGTCGTGCGATTTACCCGGAGACGACCGGGCTACCGCCACAGTCGTCCTACGATCATCGTCCAGCTTCAAGCCATCACCTTCGCCAAAATCTCGTCGAAGCGTTGTTTCCAGGTGGTGGCGCTGGTTTCACGCAAGAGCCAGCGGCGGCCTTCGGCGCCGCATTCGACGCGGATGGGCATGGGGAGGTTTTCCATGGTCAAAACATCGCGCATGAGGCTTTCGGCGTTGCCGGGTTCGTGAAGGAGGCCGGTGACCTCATGCTGCACGGTCTCGGCGAGGCCGCCGGAGCGGGCGGCGAGCACGGGCTTGGCGTAGTCGTAGGCTTCGTAGGCCACGAGGCCAAGCGGTTCCCACCACACGGAAGGGGCGATGAGGGCGCGGCATTTGCGCAGCGTCTCATGTTTTGTCTCGCCGCTGATCTGGCCGAGGTGGCCGATGAAGGGATTCGTGCGCAGGCGCTGCTGCACGAGGGATTCGAGCGGGCCTTCGCCGGCGATGAGGAGTTGTGGGGTCTTGTTGCCGAGCTGGGCTCGCAGCGCATCCCAGGCATCGAGCAGCACGGCGATGCCTTTTTCCGGCACGAGACGGCCGAGGAAGAGGTAATAGCCCGCGTCTTCCGTGCGCGGTGCACTGGGCATGGCATCCCACGAGTGGCGCAGCGTGTGAATCTGCGCCGGATCGATCTGGCCGGCTTGCACGAGGCGGTCGCGCATGAAATCGGAGATGGCGATCCAGGCCTTCACGCTCTTCAGCCAACCGCTGCGACGGAGAAAGCGTAGCATGGTGGCAAAGACGGCGCTTTTGAGCACGGAGTTTTGCCAGGCTCCGGCACGCACCTCGGCGAAATCGCGACCGTAAAGCCCCTCCGGGCACACTTTGCCATTCACGAAGAGCGTGCCGCCGACGGAGAAGGGGCGGAAGTTGTGCAGATACTGGATGATCGGCAGGCGTCGCTGCAAGGCGGCATGGTAAAGCGAGGGCGAGCCGATGGGGTAGAGGTTGTGAAACAGCGCGGCCTTCGCTCCGGTGGCATCGAGAGCCTGCTCGAAGGCGGCACGGCTCTCGCGGTTGTAAAACAGGCGCTTCACCTGGCCGAGAGCGTTCGGCGCGTCCTCGCGTTTCCACGCGGCGCTGTCGAAGAAGCAGCGATGCATCGGATGCGACTCCGCCAGATGATTGAAGATGCGATCGACGCTCTTCTCTTCGCCGCCGGGGAAGAGGTATTTGTTGAAGACCTGGAGGATGGGCGTGCTCATGCGGGGTCGAGGTGCCTGCGTGCCCATTCTTCAAAGACATACATCATCCACACTCGCTGACTCAGCGGCCAGGCGGCCTTTGATTCGAGCGTGCTGGAGAAGTAGTCGTCACAAATCCGCGAGGTCAGTGTGGTATCGAAAAGGCCACGCTCGCGGCAGCGACGGCTTTCGAGCGTGTCGCGAATGCGCTGCTGCCACTTCGGGAGGCGCATCCACTTCATTAAAGGCAGCGTGAAGGTCTTCTTGTGACGGTCATCGTAGATCCACGGCGGCAGCAGCTCGCGGAAAGCCTCGCGCAGGATGCGTTTACCACCTCCGGGCGTGAGCTTGGCCTCGGGTGGGATGAGGCCAGCGAGTGCGAAGACCTCGGCATCGACGAGTGGCACGCGGAGTTCGAGGCTGTGGGACATGCTCGTCCAGTCGTTGTCACGCAGGAGGGTGTTCGCGAGGTAGGTTTGCGTCTCGCGGAGCAGCAGCTCATGCAGCCACGAATCCGGGGCGTGAACATCAAATCGGGGCGTGGCTGGCATCGGTATCGTCTGGCGCAGAAGCCGTGCCACCTCTTCGGGAGGCAAAATGCTGCGACCCTGCGCCTGCCAGGCCTGCGGATCGCTTCCTGCGCCGCCAAGGCCGTAAAACAGAGCCTTCCAGCTTGGTTTGCCCTTCAGCGAAGCGGGCAAGATCCGATTCAATTCACGCATCAGCGGGCCAGCGAGCTTCAGAGGCGACTTCGCGGCCACGGCGGCGAGGCGATGGTAGTTGTAGCCTGCCCACCATTCATCGGCTCCGAGGCCGCTGAGGGCCACTTTGACCTCACGAGCGGCGACTTGCGAGACGAGCCAGGTGTTCAGCGCATCGCCGGTGGGCTGGTCCATGGCATCGAAGTAGGCATCGAGCTTCGATTCGAGCGAGGCGGCGCTGAGTCGCTCGCGGAAAAACGAGCAGTCGAGGTGCTTCGCGGTGCGTTCGGCGGCGTCGGTCTCATCCGGCACACCGGCGTCATCTTCGTAACCGATGGAAAAGGCCTTCACGACCTCCTGGCCGCTCTTTCGCATGCAGGCGGCCAGCAGGGTCGAATCCAGCCCACCGCTCAAAAACACGCCCACGGGCACATCGGCCACGAGATGCGCCTGCACGCTGCTCATGACGCCATCGCGGACACGACGCTGCTGCTCGCTCGGATCGCTGATCCAGGCTTCACGGCCCGGCCAGCGCGGCTCGAACCATCGGCGCACCTCCACCCGGCCATCACGCCATTCGAGGAGATGCCCGGGTGGTAGGCAGTGAATGCCTTCGAGCATGGTGTGTGGTGCCTGCACGGCTCCCCAGCGCAAAAATTCCGCCAGAGCATCGGGCGAGAGTTGGTTGGAGCCGCTGAGATGTTTAACGCCGCGCAGTTCGGAGCCGTAGCAAAGGTCGCCATGGTCGCTGGTGGACCAGTAGAGCGGTTTGATGCCAAAGTGGTCGCGAGCCAGGGTGAGCGTGTCGCTTTGATCATCCCGCCAGGCGATGGCAAACATGCCGCGAAGCCTTGGCAGCACCGCGTCGATGCCATCGCGGGCGATGAGCGTGCCGAGCACGACGGTATCGCCAGTGGACTCGAGCTGCGCCTCGCCGAGCTCGCGGCGCAGCTCGCGGAAGTTGTAGATCTCGCCGTTGAAGGTCAGCGTGTAGCGACCACCGCCGAAGCGCATTGGCTGGCGGCCGTGCTCGCTCAGATCGAGGATCGAAAGGCGTCGGAAGCCCATCCACCAGCCATCGCCGAGCACCTCCGAGCCATCGTCGGGTCCGCGATGCGTGATGCTTTTCAGCGCGGCGGATTGGCGGGCACGCTCGTCCTCACGCCAAGGCGTGCGAGAGGAGCGAAACCAGCCGAGAAAGCCACACATGAGCGGAGGTGGAACGTTCAACGCTCAACTTTGAACGTTCAACATTCAAAATCAGCCATGACGCGAGGATCAGCCTCCAAGTTGGAAGTTGAACCTTCGATGCTGAGCGTTGGACGATAATTATCGGTGCTCGATCATCGCGTCGAGCGGGTAGCGTACCTTCGGCAGCGAGGCGTAGCGGTCGTCGGCGCTACGATAGCCGACGGGGCAGAGCACGGCGCAGGTGAGGCCCTGGGCTTCGAGGCCGAGGATTTCATCGAATTTAGCCCCGACGAAGCCTTCCATCGGGCAGGTGTCGATTTCGAGCAGGGCGCAGGCGGTCATCAACTGGCCGAGAGCGATGTAGGCCTGCTTCTTGGCCCAATCGGTGGACATGTAACCCTGCGAGTGGGAGCCCATGATCATCTTGCGATAACCGGCGAGGGCATCGGCGGTGCCGCCGCGCACCTCGACGATGCTGGCCATGAAGGCGTCGATATCCGCCTCGCTCAGCGCCTTTTTCACGACCATGACGACGAGGTGGGAGGCATCGGCCACCTGACGCTGATTCCAGGCGTGGGGCACCAATTGCTCGCGGAGGGCGGGATCGGTGATGACGAGGAATTTCCAGGGCTGGAGGCCGAAGCTGGAAGGCGTGAGCACGAGGCTCTTTTCGAGCGCGGCCCAGGTGTCGGCAGGGATTTTCTTGGACGGATCAAAGACTTTCGTGGCGTAGCGCCATTCGAGGGCGGTCAGAAGTTCGGAGGTGGTCATGCGGCGTCCGGTTTGCATGGCGGCGGCGGGTTGCGCAAGGGCAATCTGAGTCGGAGGGGCCATGCTCCTTGCAAAGAAGGGCAGGGGCCGCTTAGTTCGCGTCCTCCCCGTATTCACGTCATGGCCCAGGCATCTCCCGTTTCACTGAAAAATCTCACCGTTGTCGGCAAAGAGCATCTCCCCACTGGTGGAGGCTTCATGGTTTTGCCCGCCCGGCTCTGTTACTTTGATCTGATGCGCCTGGAGGTGCTGCTGGCCGGTCGGGAGGTGGTGTATCTCATCGAGCAGGGCGCGGCGCATGATCCCGAGCTGAAAACGCATTTGGAAAAAGAGAGTGTGCATGCCATGGCCATCGTGCCGCATGCCACGGAGCCTGCGGCCTATCGTTCCGCCGTGCGTGAGGCGCTGAAAGGCGGCGCGGTGATCATTTACCTGCCCGCCGTGGCGGCGAGCGTGTGCGCTCCGATCACCTCGGTGCCTGGAAACCGGCTGGAATTCCTTCTCAAGGCCGATGTGCCTGTGCTGCCGCTCCAGGTGATGCAGCGCCAGGAGGCGGCGATGCCGATCGAACGCCGTTACCGCGATGACGAGACGATTTTTGCCTTTGGCGCGCTGTTGCAAGGCGAGGACGTGAACCTTCCGACCTATCAAGAGCGCATGCTGGAGCTCTCCGAGCAGGCTTTTGGTGCCTGCGAGGGCCTGAACATGCATCTGGCCTACGCGGTGTTGCTTGGCTTGAAGAAGCATGGCACGGGCAATTACGTCGTCGATGGCAAGGACGAGAAGACTCTGCGCTACGACAAGGTCCTCGGCGCGGCGCTGGCCCTCTCGCGAGTGGTTCGCCGTGAGACGACGAAGTCTCGGGTGGCCGTGATCCTGCCGCCGGGCATTGGCGGGTTGATTTGCAATCTGGCGGTGCTTTTCGCGGGCAAGGTACCGGTGAATCTGAACTTCACCGCGGGCCGTGCCGCCATCGAAAGCGCCATCCGACGAGGTGAGATCGACCGCTTCCTTACGGCGGACATCTTTGTGCGGAAGATGCAGAGCTTTCCCTGGCCGCCGAGTAAGCAGCTCATCCTCATCGAGCGCATCATGCCGAAGATGAAGCTGTCCATCGCCCTCTGGCTGGTTCTTAGCAAACTGCTACCCTCCGCCTTGCTCGCTCTGGTGGCAGGCATTCCCAAAAAAGGCGGTCGCAACGAGGCGACACTGCTTTTTACCAGCGGCAGCTCCGGCGAGCCGAAGGGCGTGGCGCTCACGCATCGCAATCTGATGGCGAACGTGACGCAGTTCGGCAATCGGCTCGGTCTGGAGCGCTCTGATAGCATCCTCGGCAGTCTGCCGCTGTTTCACAGCTTCGGCTGCACGGTGACGCTTTGGTATCCGATCATCTACGGCCTGCATCTGGTGACCTATCCCACGCCGTTGGAGACCAAAAAACTGGCCGAACTCATCGAGAAGCATCGCGTGAGCCTCCTCATTGCCACGCCCACTTTCCTCCGCGGCTACCTGCGTGGCGTGAACCGCGAGCAACTCGCCTCCATCAAGCTAGTGGTCACTGGCGCAGAAAAACTCCCTGCGACGGTTTCGGAAGCTTTCGAGACCAAATTCGGCAAACGCGTGCTCGAAGGCTACGGCCTTACCGAGACTTCCCCGGTCTCCAATTTGAATCTGCCGGACCCCGCGCCCATCGGCGAGGAGGACAAAGGTTTCGTCTGGCTGCCCAGCCATCGTCAGGGCAGCGTCGGTCAGCTTTTGCACGGCCTGGCGCTGCGCATCACGAATCCTGACAGCGGTGCTCGGCAGTCCTTGCATCAGAGCGGCATGATCTGGTTCAAAGGTCCGAACGTCTTCGACGGCTATCTGAACGATCCGAAACGCACGGCCGATGTCATTCAAGACGGCTGGTTCCGCACCGGAGACATCGGACGTCTCGATTTGGATGGATTCCTCTACATCGAAGGCCGTCTCAGCCGCTTCTCCAAAATCGCGGGCGAGATGGTGCCGCATGAAACCGTCGAAGAAGCCATGGTGAAATGCATGGGCCTGGAGAATGAGACCAGCCGCAAGATCGCCATCGTGGGCGTGCCGGATGCCGATCGGGGAGAGGCTCTTATCCTCCTCACCGCACTGCCCGGCGGCCCCGAGCATCAGGAGATCCTCGACCTCCGCTACCGCCTGCTGGACAAAGGCGTGCCGCCCCTTTGGATTCCCAAAAAGATGATCCGCATCGCCGAAATCCCCGTGCTGGCCTCCGGCAAGCTCGATGTGCAAGGCTGCGAAAAGGTGGCCCGAGCGGCGGTAGGCGTGTGATTGGAGGTGTTCATAGCTCCCCAATTGCTCCCACCGACCGCGGCTAGGACACTGGCACCACGTTCAAGCCTTCTTCCGCCGCCATTTCGCGCTGCAACGCGTCGAAGCTCAGAAAGGCCGTGGCCTGCCAGTGGATCGCCGTGGCGATGTGCAGGAGGTCAAAGGAGCGTGAACCGCGCTTCATCGTGTGCTTTTCGCTGAGTCTTTCCACCTCGGCGGCCACGTTCATCCAATTCTCACCGCACTCGATGACCACGCCGGATTCCAAATCATTCTCAAACTGCGCCAGCATCATCAAGCCCTCCGTTTCCGAGTAGCCTTTCTTGGCATCACGCGAACGCAGGAACACCTGAAAGCGCACCGCCTGCCGGAACTCGTAGGCAAGCAGGCATGAGATGACGATGGGAGCGCCGATTTCCTCCAGCGTGGCAATAGCCAGCTCCGAATTCGCCTGCTGGCGGTAGAGAGCGCACAGAAAGGATGTGTCCGCGCAGTGCATTAGCCGTGAAGGTGTTCAAGCTCCGCCTCACGCATTTCCTTCACCTCGGCCTCACTGAACACGCGGCTGCCCCAGGTCTGGCGCAGGCGAGCGCGGAAGTCCGGTAAAGGAACGCCTTGAGGCTTGGGCATCGCCGGAAGGAACACGCCCAGCTTCTTCCCGCCCTTCATCACCTGCACGACATCTCCAGCCGAGAGCAGGCTGTCGAAGGCAGTCGTTTGATCGAGTGTGAGGGTGGACATGATGGCGGAGAATACCCTTTTGCCGCCGGGCAGGCAAGCACCGCCTCAAAAGCGGAACCGCCCGGCCAGTGAATACTCAGGATCAAAAATGAGCCGAATGACCCTGCAATCCTTGATTTACAATGGGGGTAGCCGGTTTTCCGGCTGGTGCGCCCGCCAGGAATCGAACCTGGATATGCGGCTTCGGAGACCACCATTCTATCCGTTGAACTACGGGCGCGTCGCGGGGCGATGGATTCGCACGCGGCGGGAGCGGCGGCAAGTGGTTTTCAGTCGCGGTTCACCGCGAGCTCAAGGAGCAAGGAGGCGGCTGGTGAGAGGCCGCCGCCTTTCTTCCACACAGCGGCAATCTGGCGCTGAAGTCCGGGTTGCTTGAGCGGCACCGCACGGACGTTTTTGGGCAAAAGGGTGGCCGCAATCTGAGGGACGATGGCGATGCCAACTCGCGCCGCGACGAGGGCGCGGATGGTTTCGAGTTCGCCGCTTTCACAGGCGATGTGAGGTTCGAAGCCGGCTTTTCGACAGGCTTCGAGCGCGGAGTCCCTCGCTCGGCCTTTGTAGAAGATGAAGGATTCACCCGCGAGCTGCTTGAGCGGGATCTCTTTTTCGTTCGCGAGAGCATGCGAGGTCGCCACGAGCGCCACAAAGGGCTCGGTGATGAGCACGCGGCTCTCGAAGGCGGCCTTGCTGGCGGGAAGTTGGAGAAAACCGAGGTCCGCATGGCCGGACTCCACGCTGGCGGCGACGCGTTCGGAGCTGTCTTCGATGAGCTGGAGTTTCACGCCGGGATGTTTGCGGCCAAAGGCATGCAATAGATCTGGCAGCAGGCCGGCACACACGCTGGGGATGGCCGCGACGATTAACTTTCCACCACGCACCTGCGCCACATCGGAGACGGCGGCTCTCGCGGCCTCTGCCTGGGCGAGGAGGGCCTCGGCTCGGGGGAGCAGCGCTTTGCCTGCGGCGGTGAGCTGGGTTTCTTTTTTGCCACGGATGAAGAGCGGTGTGCCGAGCTCGGCTTCGAGGTTCTTCATCTGCTGGCTGAGCGCGGGCTGGGCCATGTGCAGACGCTCGGCGGCACGGGTGAAGTGCCGCTGGCGGGCGATTTCGATGAAGTAGCCGAGCTGGTAGAGTTCCATGTGTCTATTGATCAAAAAAACCAGGTGACGAACCCCGCAAGAAACAAGAACGAACCGATTCCTGCATAAAACATTCTCGCCCCTTTTCTTCCGAGCAGTCGTACCCAAAACTCAGGATCCGAGCTGTTGAAGAACCAGATTGAGTCACGCCAAGCTGCCACGAGGCAAAGCAATCCAGCAGCCATCCCAAAAAAACTCGCACAGAAGTTATTCCAATATTCACTCATACCTAATTCATATGGGCCGGGCCACGACGATGCCGGCGTGCGATTTGATGCTGGCGAGGTAGTCGTGAACGGGTTTGTCGATGAGGACCTTTTTGCCGGTCAAGGAGGCGTGCATGAAGTGGCAGCGGCCGTCCGCCATCTGGAGGGCGAGGCCGACATGCGAGCAGAAGACATGATCCCGATGCGTGACGATGCCGATGATGTCGCCGTTTTGCAGGCGTGGCTCGCAGGCGGCCACTTGAGCCTTCGGGATGTAGTCAAAGGGCACGCGTTCGAGTCGGCGCTCGATTTGGCTCAAGGCGGGTACGAGAGCCGGATTGGCCTTCAGGTAGCGATAGAGCTTCGGGTTGAGCGACATCTCGTCGTTGGCGCGACCTTGCAGGCGCACGACGGGGCCGATTTTGGAGGTGATGTAGCGCACGTGGCCGCGGGCGGCGTTGTCGGTGAACCATTCATCGAGGTAGTGAATGCGGTCGAGGTAGTTTCCATGGCACACGCCGCCGCGATAACGCGTGGTCTCGATCTCGCGGAGGAGATCGGAAGGTGTGTAAGCCGGTTTGGACCTCGCGATCATGCGGGCGAGACCGAGGGCGGTCTCGAAGAAGGTCCAGCAATCGAGGCCGAGGAAGTTCACCGAGGGTGATTCGATGTGGTCATCGATTTCGAGTGTCCAGCCGACATATTTCGTGCCGAGCATGGCCTGGCCAAAGAGGGCCACCCGCTGGCCGATGGGCTGGGCACGCCAGTTTCCAGCGAGGGCGAGAGCCACGAGGCGCTGAAAGCGGTCCACGCCGAGAAAGCTGCGCTTTTGTGGCAGATGCTCGGCGGCTCCAGCGAGCGAGGTGGCTAGGAGGGTATGGAGCCAGTGGCGGCGGTTCATGTGGGAGATGGGAATCAAAAACCGCCTTCAGCTTCGTCTGCGCTCGTTTTGAGGCCAAAGAGGCGCGGAATCTGGAGGTGGACTTTGGTGAGCTGGGCATCGAGTTCCTTCCAAAAGGCCGTGATCCCGGCGGCGAGGCCATTTTGAGCGCTGGTCTGCGCATAGACATTGAGGCAAATCTGGAGCTGTGCCTCGGGCAGGAAGGGTTCGAGGCCGTAACCCGCCATCACGGCGGCGCGGTGGCATTGGGTGTCGATGGCAACCAACACGAGGTGGTTGGCTCCACCGCTCTCGGAGGCGCTGGAGAATTGCCCACGGTTGAAGATCCAAAAGAGATACACGCTCAGCGGGATCTCCGGCGGCACCGCGACGAGCACGACAGCGACATCGAGCTGCGGAAAGCGATTGAGCAGACGCAGCGCGGCACGCTCGAGCTTGCGCTTTTCGGAGTTGGAGAGCGCCTGGGAAAGATCGGTGACCGGTTTCGTCATCGTCGGCGCGATGCCGAAGTGCCGGTCTGCCGCCTCCAGCGTGAAGCCGCAGTGGCGGCACACGGCGTCATTTTCGATCACAGGATTCTGGCAGGCAGGACAGCGCACGACGCATCGTAGAGCCGCCATGGCAGGCTGCCAAATGAAAGGAGGAGGTGCTTCACGGATGCGAGCCTGAAGGATTGACGATTGATGAACAACTGATTGCTGATTTACGAGGGATAACACCTCAGCAATCAGCATTCGAATGCTCGACAATCGTCAATCAAACGAGCTTCAACACGCCCCGTAGGCTTGTTCGCCAGAACAAGGGGTTGGAGGGATTTACAAGAGCTTCACTCCTCCTTCGGAGCCTCTTTCGTCACCACAAAGCGGATGCTGAGCTTTTGATCGGTCTCCTGCGGTTCCTCCCAGCCGCGGCGATAGATCAGGTCGAGTGCCGTTTTCCCTTCGGCCACGGCGAGGAATTTCCAATGCTCCACGCCGCCAGCTCCGACGAGCAGGTGAGTCTGCCCGGATTCGGCAGGGCCTTGGTAGGCGTGATGGGTCTGCTTCACGATCTTGCCATCCGGCAGTTGCAGGCTGTTCCAGGAGTAGCCGGTGGTGGGGTTCGATTCGAGGTGAAGGTCCACCGTTTCGCCAATGATGAGGTTGACGGTTTTGTCGTGATCGGCGGCGGTAAGCAAGGGCTGCGGCGGGCGTGGTTTGGGCGGCTCGGGAGCGGCGCAGGAGGTCAGCAGGTAGGCTGCGGCGAGGATGAGGGCGGCGGTCAGCTTCATGGCGAGAATCGTGCTTCGCCAAAGGTGGTTACCCCGCAAGGATTCGAACCTTGAACGAGAGAATCAAAATCTCCTGTGTTACCATTACACCACGGGGTAGTGGCTGAGCCGGGCTGATAGTAGTGCGATGATCTCGCCGCGC
Organism: Akkermansia muciniphila; assembly: GCA_943373155.1. Taxonomy (GTDB): domain Bacteria; phylum Verrucomicrobiota; class Verrucomicrobiia; order Verrucomicrobiales; family Verrucomicrobiaceae; genus Prosthecobacter. The sequence goes on from CALSBJ010000051.1 coordinate 39,704, forward strand.
AAGGAGCGAGTGCAATTTGCCACGCCATCCGGCTCGAAAAAAATCAGCGCTGCACCTTGGCATCGCCACCGGAGGCGAGCTTTTCCACCTCGAGGAGCGTGGCCATGCTGGTGTCCCCGGGGGTGGTCATGGCGAGTGCTCCATGTGCCGCACCGAGATCGACGGCCTTTTGCGGGTCGTTGGCGACCAGCAGACCATGCACGAGACCGGCGACGAAGCTATCGCCCGCGCCGATGCGGTCGAGGATGTCGAAGCGTGGGTAGTTCCGGCTGCGGAAGTAGTTGCCGCGATGCCAGCAGAGAGCGCCCCAGTCATTCACGGAGGCCGTGTGCACGCGGCGCAGGGTGGCGGCGATGGTGCTCAGATTTGGAAACTCGGCCACGAGTTGCTCGATCTGCGGACGCAGCGCGGCATCCTCGGCGGCGAAGATGTCATCGGTGCTGGTTTTGACCGCTCCGGCCGTGGGGGGCTCGTCGCTGAGCACGCCGATCATCACATCAATGAAAGGCGCGAGGCGGCGGTTGAGTGCCTGGGCCGCTGGGAAACCGCCGCGCTCCTGCCAGAGCGAGGGGCGGTAATTCAGATCGTAGGAAACGGTCACGCCGTGGCGCTTCGCGGCCTCACAGGCCTCGATGGTGACCTGCGCGGTGTCTTCACTGAGACCGGCAAAGATGCCGCCGGTATGCAGCCAGCGGCAGCCGAGTGTGCCGAAGAGGTGGTCGAAGTCGTAATCGCCCGGTTTGATCTGCGAGGCGGCGCTGTTGCCGCGATCGACACTGCCTTTGGCACCCCGCACGCCGAAACCACGCTCGGTGAAGTTGATCGGATTGCGGACGCGTTTGCCCATGCCGTCGTAGGGCACCCATTTGATCAAAGAAGTATCCACACCGCCTTGAAGGATGAGATCCTCGGTGAGGCGGCCGATTTCATTGTCGGCAAAAGCGGTCAAAATGCCGGTGCGCTGCCCAAAGCAGCGACGCAGGCCACGGGCCACGTTGTATTCGCCGCCGCCTTCCCAAGCGGTGAACTGGCGCGAGGTGCGCACGCGTCCTTCGCCGGGATCGAGGCGCAGGAGGACTTCACCGAGGGAGAGCAGGTCGTAGGCAGGCTGGCGGGACATGGGGCGGGAGCTATGAAGCTGGGAGAGCCCTCGTGCAAATGCCGCATCACGCCGATTGCACGGCCATGCGGGCCGCGTTTATAAATGGAACCATGAAACGACTCGCCTTTGCCCTGCTGCTCGCCTCCTGCACCGCGCCCGTGGATTCGGAAACCAAGCCGCTCGGTGAAAACGTGCTCTCCAAGGAGCAGATCCACGCCGCAAAGCATGGCCCTGTGGACTTCGTGACGCAGGTGAAGCCCGTTTTGGAGGCGAAATGCGTGATGTGCCACAATCGTCAGGCCCTGCCCGGCCACATGAGCCTCGAAAACCGCAGCGAGGCCATGCGCTCCGGCGCTCTCGGCACCTTCATCGTGCCCGGCAGTCCGGAAAACAGTCTGCTGATCTCTCACACGCACAGCGCCCATTCCAAGATGAGCGTCATGCCTGCCGTGGGCGAACGCCTCACCGATGATGAGTATGCGATCCTCAAAAAATGGGTCAAAGAAGGTGCCCGCTGGCCCGCCGGAGCTGCGGGTGAGCTGAAGGTGCTCCGCTGAATTCCTTCTCACGCCATGACCTTTCTCGATCCCTGCAACGACTGGGCCTTCAAACGCATTTTTGGCTCTCGGGAAAGCGCTCCGGTGCTCATCGGCTTCTTGAACGACCTTTTGCACCACGGCAGGCCGGTCATTGAAAGGGTTCACATCCTCGATCCTTACCTGCCATCGCAGATCAAGAACCTCAAAGACTCCGCCGTCGATGTGCGGGCCACGCTCCAGGATGGCAGTGAAGTGCTCATCGAGATGCAGATGCTGCCCGTGGCGGGTTTTTGCGAGCGGGTGCTCTACAATGGGGCGAAGTGCATCTCGTCGCAGTTGGGGCGAGGCATGAATTACACCCGCATCCGGCCGGTGACGGTCATCACCGTGGCGGATTGTGTTTTGCTTCCGGAGACAGATGCTTGGCTGAATCACTACACCATGCGGGAGAAGCGCCGGAATACCCCATGGCCGGTCAGCGGCATCGAAATCGTCTTTATCGAGCTTCCAAAGATCAAGCTCGAGGAAATGCCCGCCTCCGAGCCGCTGCATGACTGGCTTGAGTTCTTGAAAAACGCCACGCAATGGCACACCATGCCGCGTAAAGTCACCAATACCGCTGTTCGCGAGGCCCTGCGCCTTGCCCGGCAGGATAACCTCTCCACCTCCGAAGCCCATATCATGACACGCCGCCAGCTTTACCGTCACGATCAGAAGAACATGATTTCGTATGCTCGCAATGAAGGCCGCATGGATATTGCCCGTGCCTTGCTGGCTCGCGGCATGTCGGAGGCGGAGGTGCTGGAGCTTACGGGGCTGCCGAAGCTCGAACTCAGCAAGGCCGCCACGCCCAAAGCCGCCCCCCGAGTGGCCCGCAAGCGTTCCGCCAAGGCCTGATCCCACGTTTTATCTTCCCGCCCTTCTTGATTCGCTTCACCTTGATCCGCACGCTCCTTCGCTGATCGCGCCCACATGTTTTACGTTGCCGAAGATCACGAGGAGGGCCGACCGTTTGCGATGCCGAAAAGGCCGCCGCTGGCGCCGCGCATGCGCATTGCCTTCTCGGAGGATGGCAAGCTATCGGAGTCACCGCAGTTTGAGTATCGACCGCAGCAGCAGCAGATGGCCGAGCTGGTGAGCGAGGCGCTGGATGAGAGCCACGCGCTGGTCTGCGAGGCCGCCACCGGCGTCGGAAAGTCGCTCGCCTACCTTGTCCCAGCCGTGACCTTTGCGCTGGAGCAGAAACGGAAGGCCATCATCTGCACGCACACAATTAACCTCCAAGAGCAGCTCATCAGCAAAGACATCCCGCTGGTGCAAAAGATCGTCGGCACCTTCCACGCGGAGATTTTGAAAGGCCGCGGCAACTACCTCTGCCCCACACGGCTCCAGCGGGCGATGAGCGAGAGTGGCGATCTGTTCTCTTCTTCGGAGGCCTCCGAGCTCGGCATGATTGCCGATTGGGCCGCGACGACGGAGGACGGTACGCTGAGCGATCTCGATTTCACGCCCGGTGCTCGTGTGTGGTCGCTCGTGTGCAGTGAGCCGCATGCCTGCACGCCGCGTCGTTGTCCGCCGGGAAGCCGCTGCTGGTATCAGGATACCCGCCGTCGCATGGAAAAGGCGGATGTGATCGTGCTGAACCACACGCTCTTCTTCACGCTGCTCGCCTCTGCTGACGAGACGACCACGGAGGATGCGAATTTCCTCTTCCCGCGTGACTTCGTCATCATCGACGAGGCGCACACCATCGAAAATGTGGCCGCAAAAGCCTTCGGGCTGCACATCAGCGAGACCAACCTCAAATTCGACCTCGGCAGGCTGCACAATCCGAAATCGCGCAAAGGCTTCTTCCAGCTCGTGGGCGACAAAGATGGCATCCGCGAGGTTTTGAGCTCCATCGAGCTCGTGAATAGTTTTTTCCGCAGCGTGGAGGCCGCGTGCAAATTCAATGCCTTGGGTCGCGAGTTCCGTGTTCGAGAGCCTGAACTTGTTCAAAACACGCTCGCCCTGCCGCTCGAACGACTCGCCAAACGAGCCGACAAGGCCGGTGATGCCGCGCACAAGGAGCACACCAAGCTGGAGCTGCATGACCTCGCCAAGCGCCTGCGGGCTGTCGGAGCCGGTTTGAAGATGTTTTTGGATCAGGAGCAGGAGGATCACGTCCACTGGGTGGAGCGCACGGGGCCGGAAAAGAACATCATCTCGCTGCACACGGCGCCGGTGGATGTCTCGCCGAAGCTGCGACAGATCTTTTTCGCCAGCCGGAAGGCCTGCGTCTTCACCAGCGCCACGCTTGGCATCGGTCACGACGAGGAATTGCGCTACTTCCGCAACCGCGTGGGCGCTGACGAGGCCCGAGCCGCCTGCATCGAGAGCCCGTTCGACTTCAAGCGGCAGATGACGCTCTACCTGCTGCAAAAAATGCTGCAGCCGAGTGATCCCGGCTACCTCGACCGTCTGCTGCACTGGATCTGTCACTTCCTCGATTTGAGCAAAGGCCGCGCCTTCGTGCTCTTCACGAGCTACAGCCAGATGACCGCGCTGGCGGACAAACTGGAGGCTCACTGCGACCAACAAGGCTGGCGCTTGCTTGTGCAAGGTCGCGGCATGCCACGGCATCAAATGCTCGCCGAGTTCAAGAATGACACACACAGCGTTTTGTGCGGCACCGATAGCTTCTGGACCGGCGTGGACGTGCCCGGCGAATCGCTCAGCAATGTCATCATCACGCGTCTGCCCTTTGCTGTGCCTGATCATCCGCTCACCGCGTCCCGCATCGAGCATCTGGAGGCGCAGGGCATGAACGCCTTCACCGAATACAGCGTGCCCGAGGCCATCCTCAAACTCCGCCAAGGCATTGGCCGCCTCATTCGCAACGCCACAGACACCGGCATCTGCGCTATCCTCGACAACCGCATCCTCACCAAACCCTACGGTCGTGCCTTCTTGGCTTCCTTGCCCGAGTGTCCAACGGAGGTGATGAGGGACTAGGGAAGACAAACCATTAATGAGGAAAGACTTGATGCAGCCTCAACGGAGGTAGGTATCAGACTTGGAGAGCAAGAGAAAGGGGCCGCTGGGAGCCTCGGGACATCTGTCGTCTACCTTGAATTCTCCAGCGAGAATGCTGCCACAATTCTACATGAGGCTTGATTCTCTCCGAATCAGGAATCTTGAATCAGGCTTCACGAATCCATGAGAGCCACTCTTCATACCCTCGACCTCCGCGTGCCTTTCCGCATCGCGCATGGCGTTTCCTCCACGCGGCAGGTCCTCAGGCTTCAAGAAGGGGATCACATCGCCGAGGCACCTTTTGTGCCGTATTACGCCGAAGATCCCACGGAGACGTTGCGACTCGTCTCCTTGCCCGTTTTACCTCAAAGACTACCCCGAGCCGCCTCGCTGGCCTTCAATCTCCTCCGCCACGACATCGTCTGCCAGGCGCAAAGCATCCCGCTGAGGGCGATCGCCGCTCAAAAGCTCGGCCTGGAAGGTACCACACCGCCTGCCTGCCACTCGCTCGGCATTCCTGAGGACCTGCATGCCTTTGGCGACCGCGTGGAGCAGCTCGCGAAGCAATTTCGCGTGCTCAAATTGAAGCTCGGCTCCGGCGACCTCGGCCTCGATATCGCCACGGTCTCCATCGCTCGCTATGCTGCCCCGGAGGCAGACTTACTGCTCGATGTGAACGGTGGCTGGGACCCAGTGCAGGCTCCGGCGATGATCGAAAAGCTCGCCGAGTATCAGCCCGCCCTCATTGAGCAGCCCATCCATCACTCCCATGGCGTCGAGGCTTGGGAGGATCTACGTGCCCGCCTACCCGCACGCTGCCCGCCCATCTTTGCCGATGAAAGCGCTCAGAATGCCGAGGATGTGATGGCACTCGCTCCGTATGTCGATGGCGTGAACGTGAAGCTGCTCAAGTGCGGCAGTTTCGATGGGGCTATTGCCATGATCGCCAAGGCGAGAGCCGAGGGCCTCAAAGTCCTGCTCGGTTGCATGATCGAAAGCAGCCTCGGCACCACCGCTGCCGCTCACCTCGCCCCTTGGGCCGATTGGATCGACCTCGACGGCCACCTGCACATCGCCAACGACGACTTCATCGGCCTTCACTTCACCTCCAGCGGTGAGTTGGAGATGCCCGCACGGCCTGGCATCGGGGCTGTCCCCGCCTGACTTCGGACACGCTGATCAGACCACGAGTCCTCCCGTGAACTTCGACTGCCAGTCGAAGCTACGCTTTGAAATACCCGCCAAGCTCCGCCTCGAAATGCTGCAGCGCATTCTTGATCGGTAACGGCACGCCGCCACCGAGGGCGCAGAGGCTGGTTTGCTCCATCGTGTCGAGGAGGTCGGTGATGAGTTCGCGGTCGATCTTGAAGGAGGTGTCGCCACGGGCTTTGGCGATGAGTTCCTTGCCGCGGGTGCTGCCGAGGCGGCAGGGGAAGCATTTGCCGCAGCTTTCGTCGGCGGTGAATTGGAAGAGGTGCTGGATGTATTCGATCATCGGCATCGACTCCGGGATGCTGACGACGCCGGCGTGGCCGAGGAGGAAACCGGCTTTCTTGAAGCTCTCGAAATCGACGGTGAGCTGGGCGATGTGGCTCATCGGAATGAGGCCGCCGAGCGGACCGCCGATTTGAATGGCTTTGATCTTCGATTTGAAGCCGCCGGCGAGGTCGATGACGGTTTGCAGCGGCGTGCCCATGGCGACTTCGTAGATGCCGGGCTTCACGAAATGGCTGTCGAGCGAGAGGAGCTTCGGTCCGGTGGACTGTGGCGTGCCAATTTGCGCGTAGCCTTTGCCGCCGAGCGTGAGGATGGCGCGGAGGTTGGCGAAGGTTTCGACGTTGTTGACGATGGTGGGCTTGCGGTAGAGGCCCTCATTCACGGGGAAGGGGGGGCGCGTGCGCACCTCGGGCCGCAGGCCTTCGATGCTGGCGAGCAAAGCGGTCTCCTCGCCGCAGATGTAGGCTCCAGCGCCTTTGATGGTCTTCAGCACGAAGTTGAAGCCGGTGCCGAGGATGTTCTGGCCGAGCAAACCAGCCGCATGGAGGTCGGCGATGGCTTGATTCACGATGGTGATGCTATCGGGATACTCGGCGCGGATGTAGAGCACGCCGGTTTCAGCGCCCGCGAACCAACCGGCGACCATCATGCCCAGCAGCACGCTGTGCGGCTGCTTCTCCATGAGGTATTTGTCGATGTAGGCACCGGGATCTCCTTCGTCAGCATTGCAGACGATATATTTCACTTTGCCTTCGGCGGCACGGCAGCCGGCCCACTTGATGGACAGCGGGAAACCCGCGCCGCCGCGTCCGCGCAGGCCGCTGTCCTTCAATTCGGCGGCGAGGGCATCGCGATTGCCTTCGGTGATGAGTTTCTTGAAGGGCGCGTAGTAATCTTCGATGCCTTCAAACTTTGCGGTGAGAATCGCGGGCTGGAGGTGCGAGACGACGGCGTAGCGGTCCTCGCTGTCGCCGTTGCCAGTTTTGAAAAGGTCGCCCAAAGCGGCATCGCTCTGTCCGGAGTAGTTTTTGCCCTGGTATTGCAGCGCCGCGCCCTCATGGCAGCGGCCGAGGCAGCAGATGTGGCCGATCTCTTCCTTTTTGAAATGGGTTTCGAGCGTGTGGTGGAGCTTGTCTTGAGTTCCGGCACACAAACAGGCACTGCCATTGCAAACGAAGACCTTCTTCCCTTCGTTTTCCTTTTTGAGGAAGTCGTAGAAGCTCACGGCACCAAGCGTGATGGCATCGCCAAAGAGGTGATCCTGGCCCATCTGGTGGACGAGGTCGTTCTTTTCGGCCGTGCCGTGTTTTTCGGCGGCATCGACCATGCGTTCGAAGACGTTTTTTTCGATGCCTTTGCGGAAAGAGAGGGCGCTGAGGTTTTTGGACATGCAGTTGGGGTCGCAGTTATACGAGGCCTCAGGAACTTTTGCACGGCTGAAATCAGCCTTCCACGCGGGGTGGGCGGAAAAACCCGACTTGGCGTTCCCGGCGAGGCGTGGCACAATTCGCCCGTCATGCCCCCCGCGCTTTCAGCACCTGCCGCCCCCGTCGCCCGCGAGCGCACGGGAGATGAGGTGTCCGCCGAGCGCTACCGTCTCATCGCGGACAAGATCGAGGCCGATCCGACCTTGCTGGAAATCCCCCTGGCCAACATCTACCGCTGGCTTTCCCAAGGCCACAGCGCCGTCAAACGTCTCGAAGGCTGGCGGAGCATGCTTCATGATGCGCAGACCAGCCGCGAGGGGCTGCAAAAGGTGCTCGATATCCTCCGCGACGAAGAATGGGAGTCGATGATGTGGAAGGGCTTCTCTCCTTTTCCCGGCATCCTGAACAAAGAGGAGCTCGCACGGCTGTCATGGACCTCCAGTCACTAAATCTCTTGCTCGACGAAGTGATCAAAAAGGTGAGTGATCGGCGCATTCTCCTTTTTGGCTCCTCATCACGATTGGCTTCGTTCCCAGATGATTCACCTGAACAGATTGGAGTGGAGACCACGATCGATGCGGACTTTTTCCTCGATCCTGACGATGTGGCTTCGCGAACGGCTCTGCTAGCTGAACTGGGGAAAGAGCAGATTTATCACACCAACCACGGCTACTACGGCGATTTTGTGGACCTGCGCATGGCGGAGGGCTTTCCTGAGGGCTGGCGGGAGCGGTTGGTGCCGATGCCGGGCTTTGAAAATGTCTTCGCGCTGCATCCGATGGATATGGCGGTGTCGAAGGTCATCGCCTCGGCCAGTTCACGCATCGACAAGCGTTTTGGCCGTCGGGCGGCAGACCGCGGCATGAAGGATATCAACACGCTCGTGGCCCTCATCCAAGCTGGGAAGCTGGACCCGATGGAGTTGGCCCGGCAGGTGCGCCTGCTCGACCACGAACCCGCGATGACCGTGGAATGCGGCAACGTGATGGATACCGTGATCGCGATGGCGAAGATTGGAAAAGCGGGAGCGTAAAGTTCGTTTAGTTCCGCTCATGTCCGACTCCCCGAATCCCGCCGCTGCTCCATCCGCTTATCCTTCGCCGACACCTTCCACCGCGCCTTGGTGGCAAACGGAGGACTGGAAGGCGGTTTTTGCGGCTCTGCCGATCTTGATCGCGGTGGCCTCCGGCTGGCTGCCGGTGCTGTGGATGATGTTTGCGCTCTTCATCGTGCTTTCGGCGCTGTTTTTGGGCAAAGAGGTCATTCTGGGCTCCATCGTTGTTTTGGGGCTGGCGTGGGGGGCGCAGGAGATTGCGGCCATTTCGAGCGTGAAGGCCTGGGGACTCGAGTACGTCGTGTTTTCGCTCGGTTTGGGCCTGCTGTGGAGCCACACGCTGCCGGTGCCGGAGTGGCTGCGTGCGGCGGTGCGGACGGAATTTTTCATCAAAGTGGGCATCGTGCTGCTCGGGGCTACGATTTTGCTTCAGGAGATGCTGAAGGCAGGTGTTCCCGGCCTCATCCAAGGAGCGCTGGTCATTCCGGTGGTCTGGTATGCGTGCTTCTTCATCGCCCGGAAGCTGAAGGTGGATGACGAGTTCGCGGTGATGCTTTCCACCGCTGTATCGATCTGCGGCGTGTCCGCCGCCATCGCCGCCTGCGGAGCCATTCAGGGCGATCGCAAGAAGCTCAGCTATGTGACCTCCATCGTGCTGCTGTGTGCGGTGCCGATGATGATCATCATGCCGGTCGTGATTCAAAAAATG
>CALSBJ010000052.1:0-48775 GCA_943373155.1 Akkermansia muciniphila
ATCATCGTACAGCGCCATGAGGAACTGGGTTTCAGTGTTTACCTGAAAAATGACACGCAGTGGGGGTATGACTTCGTTCAAGCTTCGGACTCGGGCTTCACGCCGGTGATGCGTGGCGCGGTGGTCGCAGATTTCAATGAAGACGGCATCGTCGATGTCGCGCATGCGACCTCTCTAGGAAATGGATCGAGCAAGGTTTCGGTTCTGACGATGCAATCGTCCGGCAATTTCAGCCGCACCGACATGTTCACCGTTTCTGCGGAGATCCAATCGATCGCGGCGGCGGACTTGAATGGCGACGGCAGACTCGATCTGGCGATTGCCGCCGGAAATGGCGCGAATGGGCAACTCATCCTGGCACGAAACTCCAGAACGATGAGCTTGAATCCGATCTCCTTTGCGACCCCGACCACACTGACGACGGGAACGGCTGGTCTGCTAGGCATCCGCTGTGCCGACATGAACCGCGATGGCAAACAGGATGTCATCACCAGCGAGAATCAACAACTGCGTGTCTTTTTCGGAAACGGAGACATGACCGTGACGGCCTCGGCGAACAATCCGATCAGCGTGCCGACCAGCAGCAATGGAGCCGGTGGGATCAGCATGAATTGCGCGGCAGGCGATTTCAGCAATGACGGCATGATCGATCTTTTTGCAGGAAATGGCCAGCTGCTCACAAACCTCCGCGGAGCCTTCTTCGCTCCGAAGCCTCTGACTCTTTTCTCTGGCCTGGAGCAACCTGCCAGACCCGGAGTGCCACTGCGAATCGGTTCTGCACCTTTGCAGCCGGGCTACATGGCCTCCTCCACCGTTCCATGGCTTTCGGTGACTCCCACCAACGGAGTGCTGGGCCTTTCATCACTCATGGCATCTGGCGATCCGGCGACTCTCACGTTTGGAAAACATCGCGGGAAGGTCAATTTGACCTCCGGCATCCTCCAAGGCGCGGAGGTGAACGTGACACTCGATGTGGCTGCTGCCACGGGCACTCTAGGCACCAGTCAAATCGTTCCCATCCCTGCGGACAACAACTGGCGCAGCCCGGTCGTGGCAGGTGACTTCAACAATGATGGACGCCTGGATTTCGTGCACGCTCGTCTGAACAATCCCGGTGACTTCGCTTTTGGCTTCCGTGTGCTGCTCACCGGGTCGAATGGTGCCATGACGGCGGTGAATTCCTCATCACCCTCCAACAATCAATCCATCACGCTGGCGCAACTCATGCCGGGTGATTTCAACGGAGACGGTCATCTCGATGTGGTGGGCTTGGATAGCAATGGCGCAGGCTTCCATCGCTTTCACGTTGCTCATGGGGACGGGACGGGTGCCTTGGGCATCACGACGCAGTCCGGCGTGGTCGGCAGGTCAGGCCTGGCATACGAGCCCATGCTAGAAAAAGGCGACTTCAATGGCGATGGCAGAGACGATCTAGCATTGATCCATGGCGGCGAGATCACGATGCTCCTGGGAACGACGGGCGGCGTTTTTCGCACGGCTGGTGTAACGCGTCTCGTCAATCTAGGACCTGGTCAAAGTGGGCAAATCTACAGTGTGGCGACGGGTGATTTCAATGGCGACGGCTTCCTCGATCTCGTTGCAGGTCAGCATCTGGTTCTCGGTGATGGCCTGGGTGCTCTGCGTGGGGTGGGATCTAGCGCAAACGGTCAATCATACAAAATACAGACTGGTGACTTGAACGGGGATACCATCACCGATGCACTCTACTGGAGCTCGAGTGAACTCCGGGTGAGCTTCGGCTCCACCTCACAAAACTCTACCAGCGCTGGCATGAGCAACCTGGGCGAACCCGCCGTGATCTACAATGCGCAGAGCGCGGGTTACAACCAAATCCTGTCCGCAGCGATCGCTGATTTGAACGGTGACGGCATCCTTGATCTGGTCGCCACTTCAAACCAATCCGATGTGTGCATCACGCTGCTCGGGAATGGTGATGGCAGCTTCCAGACTGCCAAAGTGATTCCAGGGATGTTGTATGATGATGCACTTCAGACGCATGTCGGTGATGTCACGGGTGATGGCGCAGCGGATGTTTTCCAGATCAAATCAAACAGCCATGACAACTGGGAGTTCAACCGTCTGCCTGGCCAAACGGCACCCACCACCACCACGCTCGCCACGACCAGCGGCGGCTCGGGAGTGTTTGGAGGAGTAGCACCGGTTTCTTTGACCGTCGCGGCGACGACACCAACGGCTGCTTTCGGCATCCCGCTTGGTTCGGTGAGTTTGAGAAAAGGTGCCACCATCGTCGCCTCCAGCACGCGGACGACGGCGGGTGCGTGGACTTTCACGCCGGTGGGACTCGAAGTCGGCACGCATACGCTCACGGCGCAGTATGACGGCGATGCACGCTTCCAGGCATCGGCCTCCGGCTCGGTCAATGTGACCATCACGCGGGCCACGGGAGCAATGACGCTGACCTCCTCGCTGAATCCCGCGCAGGTCGGTGACAGCGTGACCTTCACCGCCACGCTGGCACCTGCCACCGCAGGCAGTGTGACCTTTAGAAACGGAGTGACGACCATCGGGACGGGCACGCTCGATGCCACGGGCGTGGCGACCTTCACCACGAGTGCTCTGGCGGCGGGTGCGCACTCCATCACGGCTGTATTTGCAGGGAATGTGAATGTGAGCGCCGTCACCTCCTCTGTTCTCACGCAGAACGTCAATAAACTGCCTGCCACCGTCGTCCTCAACAACCTGCTGGCTTCGTATGATGGCACCGCGAAGTCCGCCGAGGCCAATACGCTGCCCGCCGGACTGCCGGTGACCTTCACCTATGATGGCTCCAGCACCGCGCCGACGGCGGTGGGTAGCTACGCGGTCGTCGCGACGGTGAACAGCCCTACCTATCAAGGCAGCGCCAGCGGCACCTTCGTCATCCAAAAAGGCGCGGCGGGCATCACCATCACGAATGTGAACCATTTCTTCGATGGCAATGCGAAGTCCGTTCTCGTGACCACGGTGCCGGCAGGCTTGCCGCACTCCGTGACCTACCATGGCTCCAGCACCGCGCCGAGTGCGCTCGGGAGCTATGCGGTCGTCGTCACCATCAACAGCCCGAACTACCAAGGCACCGCCAATGACACCATGGTCATCAGCGCCGCTGAGGTGACCACCACCACGCTCACCAGCAGCATGAATCCGAGCGTCTTCCTCACGCCGCCGACTTTCACCGCCACGGTCTCGTCCGTGTCAGGCACGCCGAGCGGCGAGATGCAGCTCCTCATCGACAACGTCTTGTATGAGGCGAAGCAGGTCAATGCGAGCGGCGTGGCCATTTTCACGCCACCGGCCACCGCGCTGTCTGGCGGCTCGCGGAGCATCCGGGCCAATTACAACGCCAATGGAGCCAATGTGGCCTATGCGCCCTCGAACGGCACGTTGACGCAGGTGGTGAACAAATCGCCGCTGAGCGTCACTTTGGATGCTCCCACGCTGAATCAGACCTACAACGGCAGCGCACGTGTCGTCACCGCCAGCGTCACACCACCCGCCACGCATGCCAGCGTGCAGGTGGACATCACTTACGACGGTAGCAGCCTCGCTCCGGTGAATGCGGGCACCTATGCGGTCGTCGCGACGATCAATGACCCTTCCTTGCAGGGCAGTGCCAGCGGCACGCTCACGGTCGCCAAGGCGCCCGTAAATGTCACTTCCGACCAGCTCATCTTTGCCTACAACGGCCAGCAGCATGTGCCGGTGGTGCAGCTCACGCCTGCGGTGCCCTTCACACTCACTTACGATGCCATGACCGGCGGCACGCCTGCCGGCAATCCCACCGCCTCCGCACCGATCAATGCAGGCAATTACCGCGTGCTCATCGCCGCTGGCTCCAACCACGAGCTCACGCCGATGACTCTGCCGATGACGATCACGAAACTGGGGGTGAGCATCACGCTGGGCAGCCTCTCCGCCGTCACAAACGGAACCACGCCGCATCCGGTGACGGCGGTGACGAATCCGCCCGGCATGAGCCTGAACATCAGCTACCAGTTTCACGATCTCAGCGCTCTGCCGAGCACCACGCCACCTTCTGCCGCCGGCCTTTGGAATGTGTTAGCCACGGTGAGCAGCCCGAACCACGAAGGCAGGGCCAGCGCACAGCTCCGGCTGCGCACAAGGCAGAGCCCCCGCGTCATCGTCAGCGGCCCCGCCAGCGAGCAGTTTGGCCGCAGTGTGCGCTATAGCGCCTCGATCTTGAACTCGGTGAACCTGAACTTCCCGCCCTTCAATCCCGCGCCATTTCCGGAAGGCACCCCGGCCCCGAGCGGTGTCATCACCTTTAAAGAAAGCGGCACCGTGATCGGCACGGCTCCATTCAACGTGAACGGCGTGGCCACATTCGTCACCAGCTTTAACCGGCGTGATGCGCCCTACAACATCACGGCGGAATATGCGGGCGATGTGGAGTTCCACCCCACCACGACCTCGAACACGGTGCAGACCTCCATCACGAAGATCCCGCTCACACCCATCGCTGACTCGCCGCTCGTGGTGACCTACGATGGACAGCCGAAGGAGGTGAAATTCACCACCTCTTTTGGCCGCACGCGGAACGTGCCGATGACGGTCACTTACGGCGGCAGCAGCACGAAGCCCGTGAATGCCAGCGCGCCGCTCATCCCCGTCGTCGCCACGATCAATGACCCGCTTTATCAAGGCAGCACCACCGTGCAGCTCCGCATTGACCGTGCTCCCGCCACCATCAGTGTCGGCACCACACGCGCCGCCTTTGACGGCACGCCGAAGCCGGCCATCTACAACACGAACCCGCCGAATCTCGCTGCCAGCGTGACTTACAACGGCAGCGGCACCGCGCCATCCGCTGTCGGCACCTATCCTGTCCTCGTGCAGCTCAATGAAGCGAACTACACCGCCGCAAACGGGACCGGCAGCGTCATCATTGTCCCCAGCACTTCAAAGATCACCATCTCAGACACCACCCAAGTCTATGATGGCTACCCGAAGACCGTGAAAGTCACCTTGGACCCGCCTGCACCCTACACCGTGACCTACAACGGCAGCGACGCTCTACCGCGGGAAGCTGGCGAGTATCTCGTGAACGCGCAGATCACCGGCGGCTCGCGGTTGGGCCAGGCCTCGGACTGGCTCATTATCCAGGGCCTCGCGAGTGCTGGCACCGCCATGTCAGCCGTAGGCATAGGATCTGGCATGCTGGGCTCCACGGTCGTTCTTTTGGATGGCTCCCCCCTCAGCAGCAATCCTGCAGCCCCGCCCAGGGCAGTCTCTCCAGGACAGCATACCCTGCGTGCCATCGGCTCTCACGAAGGGGGGGCGCCACCGCAGCCAGGCGATGTGGCTTGGTTCTTCGAGAAATGGTCTGGCGATTTCTCCACCGAGAATCCGCGCCCCATCACCATCGGCGGGTCCAACGGCAGCCAGAGGAAATTCACGCCCATGATGAAGCCCAGGATGTGGATCGCCCCCCTGGTCAATCCGCCCGATGCAGGCACCATCACAGGCACGGGTTACTACGATCACAGAGAGCTGGCCAGCTTCCGCGTCACACCCGCCGCAGGTTATGTCATCGCCGGTTGGAGAAATGGGTCCACTCCTTACTCGGGCGAGTTCGCACCCGTCTTGAGGCGTCAAGTGCTCACCACGACCAGCGAGATCGAGTCCTCACCGGTCCGTTATCCCGTCGTCGATCTGGTCAAAGGAATCACCGTCACGCTCCTATCCAGCAACGAGGCTCATGGCAGCGTGCAAGGCATCGTCACGGATCGCCTCGGACTCAGTCCCGCTCCGTGGTTCAGGGGCTCCATTGGCGTGCCGGATGGCAAGACCTTCACCTTGATAGCGCAAGCAAACGCCAACTACGTCTTCAGCCACTGGAGCGTTACCGGAGCCAGTCCCACCGGCGCGTTCACCGAGCCAATCACCGGCTCACAGCGTGAATTCATCGCCTCCACCACCGCCGTCACTGCCGTGGCGAACTTCACCCAGGCCCTGCCCGCATTCGATGTCGCATACGACCTGCGAAGTGTGCTCGAAGGAGGTGTCGTCATCTCCAGAAGCAAGCAAAAGCTCACGGCCACTGTCCGCAACGTCGGCGCGGTAACCGCCAGCAATGTCCAGCTGCTGGCCGTGCGGGTGACGGCTGCCAGCGTGAAGCTGCTGCCTGGCAGCCCCTTCCGAAATTACTATTACGAGCCGCTGTCACCCGGCGAGCTGGCTGATCCCAATCCCACGAATCTGAATTCGCTCCAAACGCCCGACCGCCCCACGCCCTCCTCCGGTGATTTCGCCGCCTTCGGCACGATGAACCGCTTTGAGAAAAAAGAACACTCCATCAACTTCGATTGGGACACGCCTAACTTCTCCAGCGTCGACTACCGCGTCACCATCTGGCTAAGCAGCACGGAGACAGGCGCTCTCGCCCCCATCTCCCACTGGATCCGCTAAACCACCCACTGTCCTCACTCCATGAAAACCACTTTTCATCTCCTGCTGACTTATTGGACACTCACCAGCGGACTGCTGCAGGCGCAGAACAACGCACTGAGCACCACCATCTCCGAGCTGCCTGACTATGACACCGGCAGCGGCATGGCGGCACGCATCGACACACTCAACCTCACCACCGAGACGCCCGCCGTGCATGCCAAACCCGGCGAGACCGTCGGTTGGGGCTTCAAAATCACCTGGGACTCCAATGCGGGTGATCGCGTCAGCTTTGGCTCCAGCGCCTTCGTCGGAGACCTCACGCCCGTCTCCACCGCCGACTATGTGGACATCATCGGCCAGCAGGGCGGCAATCAAGACAATCAAGTCCTCCCCAACTCCACTTGGGAGGCCGACTACGTCCCCAACACCGAGGGCATCGGCTACGTCACCATCCGCCCCGATGCCGTTGCAGGGGCTCAAATCTTTGGTGAAATCCGCCTCACCTTCAGCATCCGCGACAACAGCACTCCTGGCGGCCGCCTCGGCACCCGCAGCATCACCCTGCCCATCTCCATCACCGTCGATGAACCTGATCCCACACCGCCGGCTGATCAAACCATCACCTTCGACGCCATCGCCGCCAAAACGCTCGGCGACGCGGCCTTCAGTCTCAACGCCACCTCCAGCAGCGGCCTGCCCGTGCAGATCATCTCCCTCTTTCCCGACATCTGCACCGTGAACGGCAGCGCCGCCACCATCCATCAGGCCGGCACCTGCATCTTCATGGCCGAGCAGGACGGCAACGACGCCTACAACCCCGCCTTTCCCGTCTTCCAAACCGTCGTCATCAGCAAGCAGCCCGCCACCATCACCCTCACCGGCACCGCCCATCGCAACTACACCGGCACTGCGCAGACCTTTGGCAGCCTCACAACCCCTGCCTCCTTGCCCGTCACCATCCTCTACAACGGCGAAACCACCGCCCCCGTCCTCCCCGGCATCTACCTTGCCCAGGCCACCATCGACCATCCCGACTACGCAGGCACCACCAGCGCCCTCCTCACCATCACCGACACCACGCCGCCCGTCGTCCCCACCTTCCTTGGTTGGCAAAACCAGCGCTTCACCGCTCCCGAGCTGCTCAATCCCGCCATCTCCGACCCCGGCGCCGATCCCGATCAAGACGGCTACATCAACCTCTTCGAATACGCCTTCGGGCTCGACCCCAAAAACGCTCCAACGCCCGCCGAGCAAGCCGCCCTCCTTAGCATGAGCAGCGACTTCACCGATGGCACCACCACCGTCGCCTTTGAGCTTCCCAGCACCGTCCCTGGCGATGTCACCTTCGTCGTCGAGGCCTCCCCCAGCCTCGGTGCCCTCTCCTGGCAGGAAATCGCCCGCCGCGTCGGCAACGGAGCCTGGACCGGCCCCGCCACCGCTTCCACCACCCCGCCGAACAACTCCCGCACCCAAACTCTGATCACTGAATCCGGCCTGCCCCAGCCCCTACAGCCCCGCTTTTACCGGCTGCAGGTCATCTCATCGCCGTGAGCGCGAGCGCCTTGTTTCAAATGGATCGCCGCCTCATCACGCCCCCTCCGGCGGCACGAAGTAGATGCCGTGTTCGGCGCTGATTTCGATGATGCGGGGCATGTTGGGGCCGCCGGGTTGATGGAAAGCTTCGGCGATGCGTTCGAAGAAGACCTCATCGCTGAGGGCGGACAGGACATTGCCGGTGCCAGGCAGCGTGAGGGCCGGCATGGGAAAAGCGGGCGAGTTCATGGTGCGAGGCTTGCAGGCGAAATGCTATCGCTGGTAAGTAAGGCTCCAACAGCAGAGCTGTTAGGGCTCCAACTTCGGACTAGCTTTGACGGTGTTCTTTCCGTCGAAATCTTTACCCGTACACTTGAGGGTGTCGGGGTTAATCTTGAGGATCGCAATCGCGCCTTTCGAAAGCACCAGCTTCACCTCCCACCCCTCGCTGGACCAAGCGAAGGCCTCCCCCTGGTAGTGGTGAATTCCGCTGCCGCCTTCTTTCAAGGTGATCGAAGTAACACCAGCATCTCCCGCGTCCCATTCCCAATCGCAAGCCGTCAGGACTTTTCGGCGCTCATCATCAGTCCTCGCTCGTTGGGCGAGCTTGATGAGTTCCGCTTTGAACCAGTCATTCACCACCTTGCGTTTGGCTTTGAGTTCATTTTTAAGCTCAGCCACAGGCTCGGCCTGGATGGTGGCCGAACAGACGCTGAGCAGGGCGAGGAGGAGGAAGACGTTTTTCATAAATGGCGAGGTATCATCACATGCCTGCCGCATCTGCCTCAAGGCTTTTTCAGGCGATTACGCCCGACGCCGATGGCGTAAGTAGGTCATCGCGGCCAAGCCGAGCAAAAGGGATGAACCAGGTTCTGGAACCGGGGTCGGGGCCGAAATGATGGTCTCCAGGCTCACATCGGTGCCCGGGGTGCTGCCATCGAGCCATAGCGTAATCGCTCCGACTCGGGTGAAATCCGCACCGCCAAGCGAGCCGCCGGAAGCGAAGAGGGAAAAGGGCGTGAAGTAATCCTGAAAGGTGAAACTGGAGTCCGCCAAGATCGGAACGGTGGCGGTCGAGAAGTGGTCCGCATCGGTGTAGATCGTGAAAACCAGTTCCGCGCCCAGATCCGAGGTGGAGCGAAGAAAAAGGCCCGTGTTGGCACCTGACTGCGTGATGTCAATATTACCCAACCCGATGGGATTGAGTCCCGCCGAGCCGTCGATGCCGTCATAGCTGAGCATCAGGTTTCCGCTCGTGAACGGGGCGGAGGCATACGAGAGCTGGCTGGCGACGGAACCTGAAATATCCATCGAAACGGAACCGCTATTGGCACTACTACGGGTGATGACGGCATCTCGCTCCGTGCCAAGAGCCTGCGCCGTCGAGTAAGCGGCAAAGTTGGACATACCGCCTGCAGGTGGGCCACCGACGGATAAAAAGCTGAACGCATCAAAGTCGTCGATCACCAAGACCGCCCGAGCCACGGGCTGCGAAACGAGGAAAGCAGAGACGAAAAGGCCCAAGAATGCAGGGGAACGGCGAAGGAAGTGAGGCATTGGAGGGCGGCTTTCGTGTAATTGAACTGTAATTTCCATAAAATTCTTGTAAAACCATGATCTAGCAAGACTGAGTTTGTCCTGTGTCGGCGGTTTGCCCCCCCCCCTGCCCTCACTAAAAGCACTTGGTTTTAATTTTTTTTGGAACCTGTGCCAATCCAGACAGCTCAGACTCACATCGAAGTCAGGCGACCCACGATGGCCTCGACGATATCATCTGGCGATCGCTCGATGGACACGCGGACAAGGTCAGGTGTAATTTCGAGCGTGGCGAGCTGGCTTTCGAGCAGGCTCAGAGGCATGAAGTGCCCTTTTCGAGCCGCCATGCGCTCGGTGATCAGTTCACGAGAGCCATCAAGGAGCACAAAGACAATTTGGCTGGTTTCGTCCTCACCGCGGAGACGGTCGCGATAGATGGGCTTCAAGGCCGAGCAGCCGACGATGTGTACGGGCGTCTTGCCACGCATGAAAAGAATGCGCTGCCGCAGCGTGGCGTACCAGGGCCAGCGGTCTTCGTCCGTGAGCGGGGTACCGGTGGACATCTTGGCTTTGTTGGCGGGGGGATGAAAATCATCTCCATCATCAAAGGTGCCGCCCAGCCTTTGCGCGAGCTTTTGACCCATGACGGACTTGCCGCTGCCAGAAACGCCCATGAGAATGATGGTGGGAGGCATGATGACGCGAAAGTGGAGTGATGGAGCAAGGGCAGACTGAACCGTCTATTCAAACAACTCGGGGTAGCAGCGATGGGCGTGCGTTTGCGTAAGTTCGAGAATCTCGCCGGGCAGGCTGCGCTTGAGCGCCTCAGCAGCCAAGGACTGGCACTCAGGGACGTTGAGCTTGCGAATGGCATGTTTCACACGAGCCACCTGGCCAGCGGCCACGCTGAGTTCGTTCAAACCCAAACCGATCATGAGCGGCGTCAGCTCCAAGCTGGAGGCCATTTCACCGCAAATGCCGATGCGGATCCCTGCACGCCGTGCAGCCTGGACGGATAAATCAATCAACCGAAGCACCGCGGGATGCGTGGGCTGGTAAAGCCCGGCCACGCGATCGTTCAGTCGATCCACGGCGAGGGTGTATTGGATGAGGTCGTTCGTGCCGAGGCTAAAGAAATCCACCTCCGCCGCGATTTGATCGGCGGAAAGCGCCGCGCTGGGAATTTCGATCATGGCCCCAACCTCGATCTCTTCTGGAATGGTGTGTCCTTCTCTCTCCAATTCCGCCGCGCATTCCGCCAGCAGGGCTTTGGCATCGAGCACCTCCTGCAGGCCGGAGACCATCGGAAACATAATGCCCACTCGTCCATGCATCGCCGCACGGAGCAAGGCACGGAGCTGGGTGCGGAACATGTCCGGCTTGCCGAGAGAGAGGCGGATGCCACGCCAGCCGAGGAAGGGATTGGGTTCTGGCTCCTCCGCGAGACGTTCGTCCACCTTATCACCACCCAGATCGAGGGTGCGGAAGACCACACGCTTCGGAGCGAGCGATTTGACGACGGTGGTATAAGCCGTGGCGATTTCATCCTCCGTGGAATCCGGATTTTCGAGGTGCAGCATCTCCGTGCGGAAGAGGCCCACCTCCTCCGCACCGCAGTCATTGACGATTTGCGCCTCCTCCACGAATTCAGCGTTCGCTCCCACGCAGATGACGGCACCGCAGGTCGTGCAGGCCTCGCCGTGACGGTCCACTTGAAAGACGTCCTCACGTTTCTCAGCCTGCTCTTCACGGCTGCGATAACGAGCGAGCGTTTCAGGCGTGGGATTGACGATGAGATGACCTTCTTCGCCATCGAGGAAGACCGCATCGCCGCTGTGCAGCGACTCGCAGATGCCATGCAGCTTCACCACCGCCGGGATGGCAAGCGATTTGGCAATGATCGCGGCATGCGAGACAGCGCTGCCGGTCTCCAGCGCAAAGCCGAGCACCTTCGAACGGTCGAGCTGCACCGTGTCCGACGGCGTCAGGTCATGCGCCACGATGATGACGGGCTCGTCGAACATCGGCGTTTCCAGCAGTTCACCACGCAAATGGCGCATCACCCGCTGGGTGACGTCTTTGATGTCGAGGAAACGCTCCCGCAGGTAGGCATCCTGAAGCCCGCGGAGCTTCTCCATGTGCTTCGTCATCAGCCGGTAGTAGGCATAATCGACGCTGATGAGCTGCTCCCGCACCGTTTTCTCCACCTGGCGCAGGATGGAGCCATCCTGGATGATCAGCAGGTGCGTCTCAAAGATTTCACTCTCGGCGCTCCCTTCTTCAGCACCCATCTCACGGCGCAAGGCCTCGATCTCCTGCCGCGTCACATCCAGCGCCGCGTGCAGGCGCTTCATTTCATGATCCACCGCCTCCGGGGCGATGCTATCCTCGTCCGGCTCATCGAAATGATCCTTCAAAACGTGGACCACCGCATGCGCTACACCCGCCGAGACGGCGGTTCCTATCAAAAGACGTTCTGGAGGGGTGGTCGGCGCAAGATCAGCCATTCGTCGCCATCTTTCACGCAGGCCACGGGCTTTGGCAATAGATGACTTTCGGAGAGAGCCCCCCTTCCCTAACCAACCTGGCGAGGAACTACTTCAGCTCCTGGATGCGCAGGTTACGGAATTTGTAGGTGGCACCCTTTTCGCCGTGGTGCTGGATCGCAATGACACCGCTGGCATCCATGCCGTCCTCGACATCGGTGGTGAGGACACCATTGACGAAGATTTTGAGGCTCTTGCCACGGCATTCGATGCGGTAGTTGTTCCAGTCGTTGCGCTTGAAGGCGTCGCCCGCACGGGCGCGGAAGGCTTCTTCGCTTTCCTTATTGCCTTTGATGGGGCTGATGAACCACATGCGGCGGCCTTCATCGTAGAGTCCGCCGGACCATTTGCGGTTCGCATCGCCATCGACCTCGGCCTGATAACCGAAGACCTTGTTCTTCTCCACATGAGCACGGAACATGAAGCCGCTGTTCGCCTTGCCTTCGGGCAGCTTGATCTCTCCTTCGAAGATGAAATCGCTGTAGGCCTTCTCCGTGACGACGAAGAATTTCTTTTCGCCAGTGAGATGGATCTCACCGTCCACGATGTCGATCTTTCCCCATTCATAGGCGTTCTTCCAACCGGTGAGCGTTTTGCCGTCGAAAAGCGGCGTGAAGTCAGCGGCGAAGGCGGACAGGGCAGAGAGAGCGAGGGTGGCGAGGAGGGTTTTCATGAGAGGTTGGAGATGAGGGATCAGGGATCAGGGATTAACGACATTGACGGGCTGGCCGGCGAGAAAGGCTTTCACGTTGGCGGCGCAGGCGGCGATGAGGCGGACGCGGGCTTCGCGGCTGGCCCAGGCGACGTGCGGGGTGACGAGGCAGTTTTTCGCCCCGAGAAGCGGATTTCCCTGCTTGGGAGGTTCGACGCTCAGCACATCGACTCCGGCTCCGGCAATAGTTCCTGCCTTCAAAGCGTCGGCGAGAGCCTGGTCGTCGATCAAAGGTCCACGGCCGGTGTTGATGAGCAGCGCCGTCTTTTTCATGAGGCCCAGCGTGCGGTCATTCACGAGGTGCTTGGTGGCATCCGTGAGTGGGCAGTGGAGGGAGATGACATCAGCCTCGCGGAAAATGGTATCGGTGTCCGCCGCTTCAATGCCGGCGGGAGGTCCTGCCCCCCAGTTTCGCTTCGAGGCGAGGATCTTCATGCCAAAGGCCTGACCAATGCGAGCCACGGCAGCACCGATTTCGCCATAGCCGATGATGCCCAGCGTGCGACCCGCCAGTTCGATGATGGGCTTGTCATAGTAGCAGAAGTCCAGGCAGTTCTGCCAGCCACCTGCGGCCACGCTTTGCGCCGAGGCCCCTACGTTGTTCGCGAGCTCCAAAATGAGCGCAAAGACATGCTGCGCTACCGACGGTGTGCCGTAACCGGGCACATTGGTGACGATGATACCGCGTTCCTTGGCCGCGACGGTATCCACAATATTGAAGCCGGTGGCGATAACGCCGATGTATTTCAGGTCGGGCAGCGCCTCGATGATCTCCCGCGTCATCGGTGCCTTGTTGGTGATGACGATGGGCGCTCCGGCGCAGCGGGCCGCCGTCTCCGCCACGGGCGTGCGGGGATGCCTCTCGCAGGGAGCGATGGATTCAAAAGGAGCCCACGAGACGTCGCCAGGATTGGCGGTATGGGCATCGAGCATGACGATTTTCATAGGATCTTAAACGGCGATGGGAGCTTTGATGGCGGGATGAGGGTCGTAGCCTTCGAGGGTGAAGTCTTCAAACTTGAAGGCATCCAGCTGCTTCACCTCGGGATTCATCTTCATCACCGGTAGCGGTCGGGGTTCACGCGAGAGCTGCTCGCGAGCCTGATCGAGATGGTTGGAATACAGATGCAGGTCACCAAAGGTATGGACGAACTCGCCGGGCTTCAAATCGCAGACCTGGGCCACCATCATCGTCAGCAGCGCATAGCTGGCGATGTTGAAAGGCACGCCGAGGAAGAGATCGGCGCTGCGCTGGTAGAGCTGGCAGCTCAGGTGGCCTTTATCCACGAAGAATTGAAACAGGCAGTGGCAGGGCGGCAGCGCCATTTCGTCGATCCGAGCCACGTTCCAGGCGCTCACGATGTGTCGGCGGCTGTAGGGGTTCTTTTTCAGCGACTCGACGACATCGGCGATCTGGTCATGCGGGCTGGCATCATCGGCTCCCTGCCAGCGACGCCATTGAGCGCCATAGACGGGGCCGAGATCGCCCTTTTCATCGGCCCACTCGTCCCAGATGGTCACCTTGTTGTCCTGGAGGTATTTGACGTTCGTGTCCCCTTTGATGAACCACAGCAACTCATGGATGATGGAGCGCAGGTGGAGTTTTTTTGTCGTCACGACGGGAAAATGCGTGCGCAGGTCGTAGCGACTCTGCTCGCCAAAAACCGAATACGCGCCCGTGCCCGTGCGGTCCTCCCGGTAGGAGCCGTGTTCGAGCACTTTGCGGAGCAGGCGGTGGTATTCTTCCATCCGACCTGTCATAGCGGGCCACACGCCGGATGCAAACGGCCACGCTTTCTTCGCTCAAGAACGCAGTTCCAGACACCAAAGTGGAACAGGTTTGCAACCTGTTCAGGGCAGAGTGTTAACACACACAGGGACCTCACTCGCTCTCCCTGGCCCGCACAGGTTAAAAACTGTGCCACTTTCTTCGCTCAGGAACGCATTTCGAGGCGCTCGCGGAGCGATTTGGCCCGTGTCTCGTTGGAGACGACGGGCGGCGTCCGATGCAGCTCGGACGCTTCCACGTTCGAGAGGTAGCGAAACGAGGCGCGGTAAGCCGCGATGCCCGCCAAGATGTAGGCGGCGAGGTTCTTCGGGCTGATGAGACGCAGCAAAAAGCCCATCAAATGCATCTCGGGGGTCGGTTTGGCTGCCTCGGCGATGATTTCATCGCGGGTGCGAAGGTCTTCATTCCGTTTCGCATCGAGGATGTTGAAGGGATCGTCTTCGGCGAGCTTGCGACGGCCGATTTGATCCATCTCCGCCGCCTCCGCCACGATCAGGGCGGAGCGCTGGGCATTCTCGCGCTTCGTCTGCTCGGTGCGGGCTTTCTCCTCAGCGGATATCTCCACCGCCTCGTGGGTGTAAAGCTGCCCGTGGACCATGTACATATAGCTTTCGTAGCCCGTGGTGCCCACCACACCCAACATCATCGCGATCACCGCCAGCACGCCAAATCGCCGCTCCACGCCACGCCCCGTCAGCCGAATGATCCACCCCACGACAAAGCCGACGGCGATGATGAGGAAAAAGTAGGCCCGCCAACTCGTCATGGAAGTCAGGCTGAAACCGATGGCACTCACGGCCAGCCCCAAGACCGCGCCGACGATGGCCAGGGGAAAGCTCTGCTTGCGACGGAACTCCTCATAACGCGCCTGCGTGCGCCGCCAGTTGTCCTCCATCAGCATTTGAGCGCGGCGTTTCTTCTTCTCCGCTTCGCTAAAGCCTTCCATCTCCTCCAACTGGCTGGCAGCATGCTGAGACGCGACCGCCTCCTGCGGCAGACTCAGCGTCAGACTCAGGCTACCGATGGAAATCACATCCCCGTCATTGGCCAGCGTGCCCGTCACGGGCGCTCCATTCACCCGCAGAAAAGCCGACGGATCGAGCTTATGCAGCTCCAGCCCATGCGGAGAAGGTCGCAGCTCGCAGTGCCTCGCCACCACCCCTTCCACACCGACCAGCGGAATGTCACACTGCGGGTCCGTGCCCACCACCGCAGGACGCGGCGGCAGCTCGCAGCAGTGGCCGCTGGGCGCGTAGAGATAGGCAGGCATGGGGCAAAATACGATCCAGCGTCCGGGCTGACAAGACTTAACCCATGCCCGCAGCGGGGCTGACGCATGAAAGAAAGAAGTGGTGATGTATTCTAGCGCAAATCCAAGCCGAATGGGCCGCGAATGACCACCAATCAGGTTGTATCGCCCGACTCGTGGTCATTCGCGGATCATTCGGCTTTCCATTCGTGTTGAACAGAAGGTGCCTTTGCAGCCCCGGCGGTCTTCGGGTGCAGATTTGGCCTTCGAGAACGACGATTTGAGGTGAAAGGTGTGCGCAACACCTCCCCGCCGCGCCGCCCCATTCCCTGTTCGACATTCCGGCAACCGCATTCATCCTCCGCGCATGGCCGAACTTTCCGATGACAGCGCTCTGCGCACCCGCATGCAGCGTCTCCACATCCAGGAGGAGGATTTGGAAGAGACCTTCATTCGCGGCACCGGCGCCGGCGGACAAAAGATCAACAAAACCTCCTCCACCGTGGTGCTGCGTCACCTCCCCAGTGGCGTCGAGATCCGCTGCCAGCGCGAACGCTCCCAAGCGCAAAATCGCCATGTCGCCCGGGTGGAGCTCTGTGACCGCCTGGAGGCTCAGCGAGCCGCCGCCAAGCTCGAAGTGCAAAACGAGAAGGAAAAAGCCCGCCGCCAAAACCGTCCGCGACCTCGCTCCTTGAAGAAAAAGCTCGTCAAATCCAAGCGCCACCGCGCCGGCATCAAACAGAACCGCGGCCGACCTGGCGGCGAAGACTGAGATCCGCCCCGCCGCGCCGCGTGGCAGGCGGAGTCCATAGCCCGCGACTCCGCTCGCGGTCCGGGCCAGAACAACCACCGACCTGCCCGCAGTGCTACGCGCAGCGTTGCAGGCGGGGATCACCGAGAAACACAGAGGTCAGAGGTCAGAGGTCAGAGGTCAGAGGTTCTTGGTTCTTGGTTCTTGGTTCGTCGTTCGTAGTTCGCTTCGCGGCTTCGCAATAGCCCATTCAGGAGGGCGGGATTGCATTCCCGCCGCATGCCTGGCTCGGAAAGGCGGAGTACGTGGTTCTTGGTTCGTCGTTCTCCGGCTGCATTGCTGAGCTTAGCACTGCGGGCAGGTTTTGCGGCGATTCCTTCCGTGTGTTCCGTGTGTTCCGTGTGTTCCGTAGGCTCAATGACCGCGAGCGGAGTCGCGGACTACAGCCTACAACCCAATGCCTACGAACCACTGATGACCAAGATGGAGGCGGAGTAGGAGACGGATGAACGAACAACCATGGACGAAGAACCAAGCTCGGGCTGAAGCCCGAACTACGAACGAAGAAAAACGAACCAAGAACCTCTGTGTGTTCCGTGTCTTCCGTAGGCCCAATGACCGCGAGTGGAGTCGCGGACGACTGCCCTCTGACTTCGGACGACCGCCCACGGGCAAAACAGGGACACTCAGTTCTTCTTCTTGAACAGGCTCTTCAATCCATTGAGCAGCTCTTTGGCTTCCTGAGGATTGCTGATGAGGGTTTCGAGGGCACCACCGCCGAGGTTCTTGATCTTGTTCACCAGCTCGTGCTGAGGTTCAGGCTTCGAGAGGGAGCCGGTGAGGGTGATGTCGATGTAGGGATTGCCCTGGGCATCGGAGATGAGGGAAAGGATGCCGCGAGTGAGAAAATCCGGCAGTCCCTTGTGGTTGATGCCCTGGACGATGGCCTCACGCACGGTGGGGCCAAAGACGAGTCGAAGCGGCATCATCTGCTGGTCTTTGACGGTGTTGATCCAGGCTCCCTGGCCGATGGTGAAGGCAAAATCAGGCAGCACCATGCGGGCGGGCTCACGGAAGGAGAGTGTCTCGCGGTCGTAGCTCACGCTGGCGCGGGCTTCCTCGGCCAGGGTGCCGCCGAGACGCACGGGGCGGAGGTCGATGCCGTGATCGAGGAGCTTGGTCATCTCATTGCCTGCGGCATCGCCAAGGGTCATGTGCCCACCGATGGTGGAGCCCGCTTCAAAGACGAGGGTGAGAAGGGCGGCGGGCTTCCAAAGCATCGTTTGAGGCTCCAGCGGGGTCACATCCCCTTCCCCATGCAGGCTCACATCGGCGAACTGCACCGGCTTCATCACGCCGCCGATCTCCGCGAGGCCATTGGCCTGCACCTTGGCCTTCAAAGTCGCATGAATGTGATTGTGTCGTTCGAGGTTGTCGGGATCGACGTCGATTTGATCGAGGACGAGATCGAGATCGCGAATGTCGGCCTCGAACTGCGAGGAGACGGCTTTGTTGGTGATGTGAATGTGGGCCTTTTCGAGGCGGATCTCACGCAGTGGGATGCGCTCGGGCTTTTCGACCGCGACAGGTCCGGGGACTTCCGCGATCACCGGCGCGGTGGATGGGCCGGGCAACGGAGGAACTGGCGCCGCCTCAGCGGGTGTCACGGGCACGGCTTTGGGCACCTCATTGGATGGCACTTCGGCCACCACCGGCCCTGCGGTCACGGTCGGAGGTTGAAAGAGCTTTTCCAAGGCGCTGCCCGTCTGCGGGTCGAGTGTCTCCCGCAGTTCGATCCCGGCAAAGCGCACCAAATTCGGCGTGATGCGACGCTGCAGGATGTCATCGCTGAGCAGCTCAGCGTAGGCGAGGTCGATCTGCACCGGGGCATCGACGAGAGGTGGACGTTCCGACAGCGCTTTGCCGACATGCTCATCGCGTGGGGCGATCTTGATGCCATTGAGACGCAGCGTGGGAGGCCAGGAGAAAAGGGAGAGGCTGGAGGAATCGAGGTGGGCGCGGCAGTTGCAGTTCTGCTCGGTCATTTTCACTAGATACTCTGGGCTGACGTAGCTCTGCAGCCACATCGCAAAGACGAAGGGCGTGGCGATGGCGAGGAGAACGAGAACGCCGAGGATTTTGAGCACGAGTTTCATGGGGGGAGATGTTGGCGGGCAGAGGCCGGATGTCGAACGCGGATTGACGTGCGAGGGCGGACGAAGCGGGAGGCTTTTTCATTTTTACGCGAATGAAAGCAAATGGGAACCGAATGGCCTCAAATCTTCCCTCTCGCCGCTATTCGTGGATATTCCGTTCCCATTCGGATCGGATTCGCGTGAAGAATGCCTCCAGCGGAATGACCTGCGCCGATGGGTTGCATTCGAGCCAAGGCCGGGCCATGAACACCGTCCATGTCCACCCTCATCGTCCAGCCCCGCTCCCGCCTTTTCCATGGTCACGTGTGGATTTACGCCCTCGAAATCCAGAAACGCCTCGGTGATCCCCAGCCGGGCGATGTCGTCCGCCTCCAGGACGTTCGTGGCAAGCCGCTCGGCAGCGCCATTTACAATCCGAAGTCCCAGATCTCCGCCCGCCTCTTCTCCTACCGCCGCCAGGATCTGGATCTCGATCTCTTCACCCGGCGCATCGAGCGGGCCATCAAGGTCCGCGAGGCCGCTGGAGTCGATTTGAATCTCTGCCGCCTCATCTGGAGCGAGAGCGATGGCCTGCCCGGCGTGGTGGTGGATCGCTACGGCGACTTTTTGGTGCTGCAAACCCTCACGCTCGGCATGGCCCAGCGCCAGGACCTCATCGTGGAGGCACTCAACAACGTGCTCAAACCACGCGGCATCATCCAGCGCAATGAAGGCGCCGTGCGCCTCGCGGAAGGTCTGGAGCAAGTCAAAGGCGTGATCAGTGGCGAAACGCCGGAGCCTTACGTCGTCCGCTATCAGGGCAGTGCCTTCCACGCGGATCTCATCGACGGCCAAAAGACCGGCCTGTACCTCGACCAGCTCGACAACTACCAGCATGTGGCCAAGTTCGCCCGGGGCCGCCGCGTGCTCGATTGCTTCTGCAATCAAGGTGGTTTTGCCCAGGCCGCCGCCCTCGCCGGAGCCGCGGAAGTCACCGCGGTGGACATCAGCGAAAGTGCCGTCGAGCTGGCGAAAAAGAACGCCGCCATCTCCGGTGCGAAGATCGACTTCGTCGCCGAGAACTGCTTCGATTTCCTCAAGCGCCAGGAGAGCGCCGATGCCCGTTACGATCTGATCATTCTCGATCCGCCCTCCTTCACCAAATCGAAGAGCACGGTGCGGGATGCCCTTCGCGGCTACAAAGAGATCCACCTCCGCGCCATGAAGATGCTGGAGCCCGGCGGCATCTTTGCCACCTTCACCTGCTCCCACCATGTCAGCGCCGGTGAATTCCACAGCAGCATCACGGAGGCCGCCGTGGATGCTAAAAAGGTCCTCCGCCGCGTGGCCACCTTCTCCCAGCGCCCCGATCACCCCGTCCTAGCCTCCATTCCAGAGACCGAATACCTCCGTGGCTACGCCTACGAGGTCGTCGCCTCTTGGTGAGCCGTTCCAAAGCCCTGTCGCATGATCCTCCGAGCCCGCCAGCACGTCCTTGAGTTCCCGCGTCGCCCTTTGGTGATGGGCATCGTGAACATCAATGACGACTCGTTTTGTGGTGATGGCACGCTCGATCCTTCCGCCGCCCTCGCCCAGGCCGAGCAGCAGCTCCGCGATGGGGCGGACATCATCGACATCGGCGCGGAAAGCGCCCGCACGAACCGCGAGGCCATCAGCGTCGATGAAGAAATCGACCGCTTGAAGCCCTTCCTCGCCCAATGGCCGGAGCTGAAGGCGCATCACAACTCCCCGCTGCTCTCGATCAATACCTGGCGCTCCGATGTCATCGCCGAAATCCTCCCGCATGGCGGCGACCTCATCAATGACATCAGCGGCCTGCCGGATGCCTTCAATGCCAAGCTCTGCGCCGAACACGGCGCGGCCCTGCTCATCATGCACAGCGTCGGTCAGCCGAAGGTGCCTCACACCCATGTGAGCTACGAGAGCATCATGGACACCCTGGAGCGCTTTTTTGAGCAGCGTCTCGTCATGGCCGAAAGCGTCGGCCTCAGCCGCGAGCACATTCTCCTCGATCCCGGCATCGACTTCGCCAAGCAGCGCGAGGACAACCTCACCATCTACCGCGAGCTGGAGCGCCTCCACCGCTTCGAGCGTCCGCTGCTGCTGCCCGTCTCACGCAAAACCGTTATCGGGGATGTCCTCGGCGTCCCCGCCCTCGAGCGTGATCCCGGCACCATCGCCTGCATCGCCGCTGGTATGCAGCGAGGGGCGCATCTTTTCCGCGTCCACCACGTCAAAGCTGCCGTGCAGGCCGTGAAAATGCTCTGGGCCGTTCAGCAGGCTCCCCTGCCCAGTTGATCTAGGGCCAGCTTCCACGTAGCGGAACGCGTCAGCGTTCCGAAAAACTCGGAAGACTCACGTCTTCCGCTACCTCAGCGCCAGTGATGGCAAGGAACGCGTGAAGATCGGTGAATAGCTCTCGAAGCTGCGTTCACTGGTGTGGCGATCCTTGCACGCCGTCACCCTCCTCGTATCGGAACGCGTCAGCGTTCCGAAAGCCCTGAAAGACTCACGTCTTCCACTACCCCAGTCCGCGATGGCCAGGTGCGCGTGAATATCCGTGAATAGCTCTCGAAGCTGCGATCACAGGCACGTCGATTCCCACCTGCCAACCTGCTCTTCGTAGCAGAACGCGTCAGCGTTCCGAAAGCCTCGGAAGACTCACGTCTTCCACCGTGCAGGCCGTGAAGATGCTCTGGGCCGTCCAGCAGGCTCCCCTGCCCGGCTGATTCGACCTAGAATCGTTCAGGAGACAAGTTATTGAGGCATGGAAACCAATCCGTAACGATAATTCTGTTTGCGCTGTAGCGGAGGTTGATGACTTGGGAAGTCACCAGATTCATCAAATCACCTGACCAGTATCCCTCTCCCTGAAAACATGAAGACGCCCACTCTTTTCGCCGCACTGATTGCGCTATCATCCACTCTCTTCGCAGAGCCAATCAAGGTTGCAGGTACAGAAGTTTCATTCGAGGCCCCTGATGGCTTCAAACCATTAAGCAAGGAGATGATGGCCGCAAAATGGCCGACGAATCGAGCTCCAGCGTTTGCAGTCGGAACTCCAACTGGCTCGACAACAGTGGCGTATGACCTGAAGCCACACCTCATACCTCAAGAAGAACTTCCCCAAGCGCAGAAGACATTCACGGAGCTTTTCGAGCGCATCATTCCAGGCCTTGCGTGGAAGGAAAACAAGATCATCGAGCACTCCGGACAAAAGTGGTTGTTGATGGAGATGACATCGAACGCTGTCGATACAGATATCTACAACATCATGTTCTTGACCGGCTTCGAGGGGAAGATGCTTATGTTCAACTTTAACTCGACCAAGAAGGATTTCCCAAAGTATGAGGCAGATCTTCGTGAGAGTTTAAAGTCCATTAAGCTGCCGGTGCAATAGGCCGTTCGAAGCAGGTTTGCTATCGCCCCCCAAAAACCAACAACAGCTCCTGGAGCGAATAGCCCAGTTGCAGCACTTCCAATCTGAACTGACAGCAAATGTGGACAGAAAATGCGATGAACCTTTTGCTGTCCTCATTTTTTGTCAGTCTCTGAGTGCTGGGTGGGCTCAAAGCAGCGTCGGATACGTCTTCTTCTCGGCCATGAGGTCATCGTCTGCGGGATTGAGCTCGCTTTCGAGGCGGCGGCTGACATCGCTGATGGAGCCGGTGTGGCGGCCGATGAGGGCATAGACCATGGGGACGAGGAACAGGGTGACGACGGTGGCGAGGGTGACGCCGAAGACGATGACGACACCGACGACCATGCGCGTCTCATAGCCGGCTCCCTGGCCGAGCATGAGGGGCAGCGCCCCCATCACCGTAGCGAGAGCGGTCATGACGATGGGGCGCAGGCGTTGCTCGCTGGCTTGCAAAATGGCCTCGCGGAACTCGACGCCTTCATCGCGGAGCTGGTTGATGAATTCGACGATCAGGATGCCGTTCTTCGCGGCGAGGCCGATGAGCATGATGAGGCCGATCTGGCTGTAGATGCTCTGATTGAGCCCCATGACCTGCAAGCCGACCAAGGCTCCCGCGACGGCGACGGGCACGGTGAGCATGATGGTGAAGGGATGCACGAAGCTCTCAAACTGCGCCGCGAGCACGAGGAAAGCGATGAGCATGGCCAGCGCGAAGACGAGGCCGATGCTGCCGCTGTTCTCCTTGAGCTTGAGAGCGTTGCCCTTGTAGCCGACGACGGCATTGGAGGGCAGCGTCTCCCGGATGATCTCCTCCATGTAGGCCACGGCCTCGCCGAGGCTGTAACCGGAGGCCAACTCGGCATCGAAGGTGATGCTGCGCATGCGGTTGTAGCGGTTCAGTGTGCCGCTGTCGGCGAATTCATCCATCGTGACAAGGTTGGAGAGCGGGATGAGCTGCTTCGAGCGTTCGCTGCGGACGAAGATGTTGTTCAGATCGAGCGGGCTGCGTTTGTCACCGTAGCTGCCTTCGAGGATGACATCGTATTCCTCGCCTTGGTAGATGAAGGTGGTGGCACGGCGGCCGCCGAGGAGCGTCTCCAAGGTGCGGCCGATGTTGGCGGAGGACACGCCGAGATCAGCGGCGCGGGTTTGATTGATGCTGACGCGGAGCTGCGGCTTCGTATCGCGGTAGTCGCAGTCAAAGCCAACGAGGTTGGGATTCTCCTTGGCCTTCGTCATGATGATGTCGCGCCATTCAGCCAGTTCTTCAAAGGTGGGGCCGCTGAGCACGATCTCCATCGGCTTGTTGAGACCACGCATCATGCCCTGACGCATGATGACGGAGACTTTGGCGCCTGGAAGGTCCGCCGTCTTCTTGCGGAGTTCGTCCATGATCTCAAAGCCATTTCGCCGCGTACCGAAAGGCGTCAGCGTGACGACGGCGATGCCTTCATTGAAATCGGCCGTGGCCCCAAAGCTGCGCGGCGCACGGGCATTCACACGAGTGGCTTCGTTGGTTTCCTCCACGAGATACATGATCTTCTCGTTGAGGAGGTCGAGCGTCTGCAGCGTGCTCGCATAGGTGGTTCCCGGGGCACTGGTGGCGGTGACGAAGAAGGAGCCGCGATCTTCCCGCGGCGTGAACTCATCCGGGATGGTCTTCAAGAGCCACCAGCACAAGGTGGTGAGTCCCAAAACGACCGGAATGGCCGTGGCAGGGAATTTCAAAAGGCCGCCGAGGATCCAGCGATAGACCCGCTGAATCGCCTCGAAGACCTTTTTGAGCAGATGAGCCACAAAACCATCGCCTTCGCGATCTCGCATGATTTTGGACGCGAGCATCGGCGAGAGCGTGAGAGCCACAAAACCGGAAAAACCAACCGAAATGGCCAGCGTGACGCTGAACTCGGCAAACAACCTACCCGTATCTCCCGGCATGAAGGTGACCGGCACAAACACCGCCAGCAGCACCAGCGTGGTGGCGATGACCGCGAAGCCCACCTGCCGCGTGCCAAGAAAGCTGGCTACGAGCGGCTTTTCACCCAACTCGATGCGGCGGTGGATGTTTTCGAGCACCACGATGGCATCATCGACGACAAGTCCGATGGCGAGCACGAAGGCCAGCAGCGTGAGCGTGTTCATCGAATAATCGAGCATCATGAGCACGATGCAGGTGGCAAAGACGCTCACGGGAACGGCCACGATGGGCACGAGCACGGCCCGCATGTTTCCGAGGAAGAGATAAATGATCGCGATGACGAGAGCGAGGGCGATGATGAGCGTGCGATAGACCTCGTGGATGGATTCCTCGATGAATTGGCTGATGTCGTAGCTGTTTTCGAGGCGCAGATCCTTCGGCAGCGTCTCGCGAATCTTTTCTGCCTCCGCTCGCACGGCCTGCGCCACCTCCAACGGGTTGGCTCGTGACTGACGGATCATGCCGAGGGAGACCATGAGCACGCGGTTCCCTTTGAATGAGGTGCGAGCCTCCTCGGCACCGAGTTCCACCTTGGCCACCTCGCCGAGGCGCACCTGATAGCCATTCTCACCGCGAGCAATGACCATCTTCTCGAAGTCCTCCTTCGTGCGATACTGGCGGTTGATGCGGACCGTGAACTGTCGGTCGAGCGACTGCACGGTGCCTGCGGGCGGATCGACGTTTTCACGTCGCAGCGCCTCTTCAATATCGAGCGAGGTGAGATTGCGGGCGGCGAGGGCTTCTCGATTCACCCAGATGCGCAGAGCATAGCGAGTGCCGCCGCTCATGCGCACGCGAGCGATGCCCGGCAGTCGCGAAAAGCGGTCCACGAGGTAGCGCTCGGCGTAATCATTGAGCTCCAGCGTGCTGCGGGTGTCGCTGGCGAGATTCATGTACATCAGCACCTCGGCGCTGAGTTCCGTTTTGCCCACATTCGGCGGCTCCACTTCCTCCGGCATGGTCGGCAAAACGGGGCTGATGGCCTCGCGGATGTCATTTGCGGCTGCATCGAGGTCGCGACCGAGGTTGAACTCGACGGTGATCTCCGATTTGCCGTCGGTGCTGACGGAGGAGATGTTCTTGATGGCCTCCACCTGCGAGATGCGATCCTCCAACCGCTGCGTGATGCGTCGCTCGACGACGCTGGCGGCCGCGCCACGGTAGTACGTCTCCACCGTGACGATGGGCGGTTCGATGTCCGGATACTCACGCACCGGCAGTCGCGTGTAGGCCACGATGCCGAAGGCGATGAGGATCA
Source organism: Akkermansia muciniphila (assembly GCA_943373155.1). GTDB lineage: Bacteria > Verrucomicrobiota > Verrucomicrobiia > Verrucomicrobiales > Verrucomicrobiaceae > Prosthecobacter. The sequence continues at coordinate 25,362 of CALSBJ010000052.1, forward strand.
AGTTCATCACCATCGCCAGCACCGGACGACGCACGGATGTATCGGAGAGCCACATGCGCTAAACGAGTTTCAGGCGCTTCCGCAGGAGCCACTCAGCCGTCAGCAGAGCAATGGCGGCACCGAACCACCACCAGCTCGACCACAGGATGGTCTCTTTGGTGATGACCTGTTTGCGGTCGAGGGTTTGCAGCAGATTCGGAAGGTCGGTGGCAGCCTGTTCTTCGCGGAGAAAGCGCCCGCCGCTGTTTTGCGCCATCGTTTCGAGCAGCACGCGATTCATCGTGAGGGATGCCCACTCGGGATTGCCGATGTCAGAAACATGCAGCGAGAGACGAGCGTCGTTTTTCGGCGTGGAGGGGCTTTCCGAGACGGCGACCTCGTAGGTGCCGGCTTTCAGCGGCGGCGTGATGGCGCGGTAGATGCCGGGGTGCGTCTGATCGGGTTCGAGCTGGAGCGTGGCCACGTCTTTGCCATCCAGCAGGAGGCTGGCACTCGGCTGCGCATCGGTGACGATGTCGCCATGCTCATTGCGAAGGCGCACGCGGATTTCCGACGTCTCGCCAGGAGCATAGCGAAGGCGGTCGGTGCCGATGGCGAGCTGCTTTTGCTCAATTTGAAACGGTGGCGCGGCGATCCATGCGGCGAGCTGCATCCACAGCCGCTGATGATAGAGATCCGCCACCTGGAAACGCCAGCGCCACATCTCATCGGTGCCGAGGTAAAGCACCGCACCGGCGCCGACCTGACGGAAGATCATCGCGGGATCACCCGCCTTCACGAGCGTGACCGAGGCGGGCTGCGGCTCCACATGCGCATGCCAGGTGAGCTTGGGCAGGGTGGGCCAGAGCGTGGTGTTCGCACTGGGGCTATCGCTGAGGCGCAGGGCCTCGAAACGTTGACCGTCGGTGGTGAGTTCGAGGCTGGCGGGTTTAACCGCCTCCGTGCTGTTGAGAAAACGCACCGGCATGAGCGACGCGGCTTGGCCATTGGCCCACGAACGAAGATGACCGCGCTGGCCATCGAGCAGGATGAGACCACCACCGCGTTTTTCGACGAATTCGACGATCCAATCGAGGTGCTCCGCTTTGAAGCGCGAGAGCGCCACATCGCCGAGAATGATCAAATCGTAGGTGAGTAGGTCATCGCGAGTTTTCGGGAAGTCGGCTTGCAGCGAGCCTTTGGCCGCGTCCTCAGCGTAGTCGTCCAAGATCATCGAGGCCTGCCAGCGGTCATCGCGATCAAAGTGGCTGTGCAGGTAACGCGTCTCCCAGCGAGGGCGACCATCGAGGATGAGGGCCTTGCGCTTCTTTTCGAGCAGGTGAATGGCGAGCTCGCGGTGGTTGTTGGCGCGTGTCTTTTCCAGCGACGCCCGATCCCCACTGGCGGCGACGCGGATGGTGACGCTGCGAAGGGTCTTGTCCCGCATCCCAGGCAGCGCAGGCGGCAGCGAGGCTACGGGAAAGATGAAGTCGAAGTTCTTGCTGCCTTTGCCATCGGTGGTGAAATCCTTCTTCCACAGCGTCTTGCCCTGGCTGTCGATCTGCACGCTGGCGGGAAGTCCGGCGGGCATGCTATCCTGAAGGGTGAGGCGGCCTTGGAAGTTCTCCTTCGAGAACACCGACTCCGGCGCGACGACTTCGAGCAGCGAGAGATCCGGCGGCGGCACCTCCGTGCCGAAGCCGATGGTGAAGACAGGCACGCCAGCAGGCTTCATCGCGCTGCTGAATTCCTCCGGCGAGCCGCTGGTATTGTGCTGGCCATCGGTGAGCACCACGAGAGCCGTTCCCGGCGTGCTGGGGCCGAGGGCGGAACGCAGCGCCTGGTCGAGATTCGTGATCGGTGTGGTCGCCGGTAGGTCAAAGGCGGACGGAGGCTCACCGGAGGTGTCTTTGCCACTTTGTCTGCGCCACCAGAGACGCTGCGTGCTGTTGCCACGAAGAGCGACGAGCTCCACATCCTGCGTCTCGGCCAGCTTTTTGAGCAGCGGCATGGTTCCTTTCAGCAGCAGGTCCTCCGCACGCTGGAAACGCGATTTGGCCGTCGTGGCGGACTTCTCCGCAGCCTCATCGGTGAGTTGCATGCTGGCCGATCCATCCACCGCGATGATGACCCGGCCGAGCTGGCGCAAGGTGGTGACATGTCGCAGCACCGGCCCCGCGAGAGCCAGCACAAGAATGAAGACCGCCAGTGATCTCAGCAACGCGGGCACTTTGGCCAGCAGGCTACCCGCAAACCTCGACTCCCTTCGGTAGAGGAACCACATCGCCAGCGAGAGGCCAAACGCCAACGCGATGACCGGCAGGGGCGGATAGCCGCCGGTGAAGCGAAGGGTGGTTTCGGTGAGGCTGGGCATGAAGGAGCTTTCGGGAGTCCGTCAGATGGCGGAGATCGGGTATCAATTCAACGCTCGAAGGAAGCGTCCTCGCACAAAAAAGCGCGGAGAAAGGTGGGCGGTTGGGACGCTCGTTTTTTGCCGCAGTGGGGCAGAGAGGCAGAGGGGCCGGAGTGCAGACGACTTTGCTGTGCTTTGAAGAAGAGGACGCATGCCCCGCCATTTGCGGCCATTCGTTTTCATTCCTGCTTTATTCGCGTTTAAAGATGTCCGCCCGATTCTCCAGCTTGGTGCGTCTGCGGCTCAGAGATCGTAGGCTGGATGTCTTCGGCGGAGAAAGCATGGCTCATACCTGAGATGAGTTCGCCGAACTATCCGGCCAGTCGGGGGCGGCGAGGCAGAGCGAACGCCGCAAGAGACGGATAGTTGTGCGTCGTGCCCTCAGAGAACCACGACACCTTATCCGCCCAACACATCCGTCCCACCTCATTGTGTCAAAACACGCCTCTGCCTCCCTGCCCCTCTGCGGCAAAGCCATATGACCTTGCCGTTCCCTTTTGCCGCCCGGCTCAGCGCTCCGTGAACTGCCCGAGAGCGCGGAACTTCTGATAGCGGTCATCGAGGAGCTTTGGTGTCTTCACCTTGGAAAGTTCCGCGATGGCGGCGAGGACGGCCTCTTTGAGAGATTCTGCGGCGGCGGCGACATCGTTGTGCGCTCCGCCGAGAGGCTCGGGGATAACGCCATCAATGACGCCGAGGTTCTTCAAATCTGGGGCGCTGAGTTTCAGTGCCGTGGCGGCCTCAGGGGCGTGCTTGCGATCCTTCCAAAGGATGGCGGCACAGCCTTCCGGGCTGATGACGGAGTAGTAGGCGTTCTCCATCATGAGCACGCGATCCGCGATGCCGATGCCGAGAGCCCCGCCGCTGCCGCCTTCACCGATGACCACGGCGATGACGGGCGTCTGGAGCAGCATCATCTCACGCAGATTGAAGGCGATGGCCTCGGCGATGTTGCGCTCCTCGGCTCCGATGCCAGGGAAGGCTCCGGGGGTGTCGATAAGCGTGACGATGGGCAGGCCAAACTTCTCCGCCATGCGCATCACACGCAGCGCCTTGCGATAGCCCTCCGGGTGGGCGCTGCCGAAATTGCGGAGCAGGTTCTCTTTGGTATCGCGACCCTTTTGATGACCGATGATGGCCACTCGCTGGCCGCCGATGGTGGCAAAGCCAGCCGGCATGGCGTTGTCATCGCCGATGTGGCGATCCCCGTGAAGCTCCACGAACTCGTCGCAGATGTGCTTCACATAATCCAGCATGTAGGGACGGTTCAAGTGACGGGAAATTTGCACTCGCTGCCAAGGGTTGAGGCTGGCGTGCGTGTCACGCTGGAGCTTGTTGAGCTTCGCTTCGAGGTCGGCGATTTGCGAGGTCAATTTATCGGAAGGCTTGGTAGCAGCCTTGGCCAGCAAGGCTTCCAGTTCATCACGGAGCTTCTGGATGGGCTTTTCGAATTCGAGGAGTTGTTTCATCTGATTTGAGATTTTAGATTTCTGATTCTGGATTTGAAACACGCATAGCGGGCGGGCAGAGGGCTAGCAAGTCATCTGCGAGGGCTTTGAAGGCGCGGCAGAGAAAGTGGCACAGGTTTGTAACCTGTGCCGACGAAGGGCAGCTGGCGCGAGTGCTCCAGAACCATGCCAAACACCTCGCAGGGATGCCGACCGCGCTCTCTTGCGCCTCGCAAGGGCCTGGACAGGTTGCAAACCTGTTCCACCTTCCAAGCCTTCCATGGCATGAATGCGGCTGAGGGATTGGATTCTCATGGGATGGCGTTGGCAGATCTGGGCACTTCGACAATCAGCAATCGACATTCAGCAGCCGAGCGCAGCGAGACAGACTGCCGCAGGCAGCCCGAAGGGAAGCGAAGCGCATCAATCGGTGGTTTGAAGGTGGGACAGTCATCGGGAGCGGGGAATGTCGATTGATGATTGCTGATTTTTGATTGTTGAAGGGCTTCCTAGCGAGCGACATCGACCTTCGAGCCCTTGCGCAGGAGGGCGAAGAGCTCTTCGAGGTCCTCGCGGGCGAGGAAGATGCCGGATTCGGGTGGAGGAGGTGGCGTAGTGGGCACGACGGCGGGTGCGGGCTCGGCTTTGGGGGCGGCAGGAGCGGTCTCGGGCACGGCGACGGCTTTGCCAATGGCCGGGACGCGGAAGGTGAGACCGTTTTTGCTGGTGGGAATCCACTTCTCAGCCTCGTGGTAACGCTGATCGGTGCTTTGCACGATCTTGCCTTCAAGCTGAGCGGACTTCACGCCCACTTCGTAGGAACCGGGCACCTTCGTCGAGGGCGGAAGCTGGATCTCCTTCGCCGTGAAGAATTTGAAGGGGTAGTCCTTGCCGTTCACATTGCGGAAGAGGATGACCTGCTTTTTGGCGACGGAGATGCCGAGATTGAACTGAATTGGAGCCACCGTGAGACGATCCCCCGGCTGGAGGGTGGTGCTCATCATGCCATTGAGGCGGAGGATGAAATCGACGCTCGTCTGGTTCTTCTGGGCGATCAAATTGAGCGAATCACCGGGCTGAACGATGTATTCCTTCTTCCCGGCCATGTAGGAGGGCGAGAAAAGCTGGTCCATGTTGATCTCGCCAATGATGCGGCGGGCCTCAGGACAGGTAGCGGAGTCTGGGAACTGCTGGAGGAGCTTGTAGAGGGCATCACGACCTTCATTGATGCTGCCGCCACGGATCAAATCCACCGCCGCATCGAAGCGGCGGGCGCCGGGATCGATTCGCGGGCGGTCTTTGCCCTTCATCGCGGCGAGGTCTTTCTCCACCATCTGCTCACGCAGGAGGATGTTTTCATACAGCCACCACCCAGTCGCGACGACACCCGCGAAGAGGCCCATCACGATCAAAAAGAGCAGGAGCTTGAACTGAGCCTTTGCCATGAGGGTTTAGCCGAGGAGGCCGCGGCGCTTGAAATCGAAGATGTTGATGTTGGAGGACTTCTCGATCATCTCGACGGTGAATTTGAGAAGGCAGATCTCCCAGGTGTCGTCCACGCCCTGGATGATGGCGCGGGCGGGATTGCCGGAGATGCGGAGCTCGGCTTTCAGCTTGCCGCAGACTTCCTCCATGGATTCATGCACGATCTGCTCCTGCACGTCGGTTTTGCGGAACTGGAAGCCGTATTTGAGAATGGCCAGCTTGTGGAGGTGCTGCTTCAAAAAGTCGCCAAAAGCCTCCGCCTCGGCCCCGAAGCCCTCGAAGCCGAAATTCTGCTCCGGGTCAGGCCGCAGGATGAGCGGCTTTTCCGCCGTGATGCGCCCTTCCCGCACGCGGACGGCTCCCACCGTGTCCATCAGTTCGGAGACGAGCTGAAACTCGAACTGCGTCGAGCCAAAGGTATCAATGCGGCGGTCCGGCTCATGGAGAACGTGGGTGTTCTCCAGGGCGTATTGGAAGTCGTATTCAGTGGGCATGTGGGGGCGGCGGAGACTAGACGGAGGGGGCGGGAGGGCCAGCGTTTTCTCATCTTCGCGGCCCCAGAGGTCGCGGTTTGGGAATCCTCTGTGCTCATCGTGCCTCGGTGGTTCTAATCTGAGAGCGTCAAAGTCGAAGGGGAGAGTCTCCTTAGCGTCCTGCTAGCCCCGCATTCTGGCGAATGCGCCTACACCGCGCCTCGTAGGCTCGTTCGCCAGAACGAGGATCTCGTGAGTTTCGCCAGAGGCTCTCCTGCTTGCCCCCTTTTCTGGCCGAGCCTGCTTTTTTTCTGGCCCCGCTTCCAGCCTCTCTGTTAGACGATGGGCATGATGAAGCTCAGGAATTGCTTGCTGCCCTGCCTCGCCCTGATCGTGGCGGGGGTGGGCTTTTCCCAATCGAGCCCCGGCAAGGTCCGCCGAGACCGCTACGCGGGCCTCCATTACCCGGAGGATGCTCGCAAATTCCGAGGCTGGCGACACCACGGCCAGGACATCCCCGTCTGGGACGTGCATCCCGAGCTGCCGAGGGATGTCTTCACCTTCGCCCGGCTGCGCTATCCCTACCGCAAAGGCTTTCGCTGGCAGGCGGACTACCCCGAGGCGGAGCTGCACCTCTCCTGGCGGCTGCACCAGCTCACCTCGATCCAGGTGAACCCCTACCCCGTCATCGTCGATCTGGAGGCCGAGCAGCTCCGCGAGCACCCGTTTCTCTTCATCTCCGAACCGAGCAACATGAACCTCAGCGACGCTCAGGCCCGGCTGCTCGGCGATTACCTGCAAAACGGCGGCTTCATCCTCATCGACGACTTCTGGGGCGGCGACGAATGGCGCCTCTTCGCCCCCACCTTGAAGCGCATCTGGCCGCAAAGCGATCCCGTCGAGCTCACGCACGCGCATCCCCTCTTCCACTGCGTCTTTGATCTCAAGGAGCCGCCGCAGGTGCACAGCAACGTCTTCTGGGACCAGATGCGCCGCTCTGGACGCTCCACCCTGAGCAACGAAATCCGCCCCGATGCCGCCGCCCCCATCTTCCGCGCCCTTTACGACACCCGCGGCCGCATGGTCATGCTCATCTGCCTCAACAACGACCTCGGCGACGGCTGGGAGCAAGAAGCCTTCGATCCCGACTACTTCCGGGAGGTCTCCGAAAAGCACGCCTTCCCGCTGGGCATCAACATTGTATTTTACGCCCTGACGCACTGATGTTCCCCGTGATATTTCCGTCAAAGTGTCAGCTCTAAAGCGGCTGACAAACCTCACGATCTGTGAATGATCCTCAATGCCCGCTCACATGGTATCTAACAACGTCACTCATGGTTTGATCGTGAAGTCGCCGCCATTCCAATCAAATCGCGCTCAGGGCATCACTCCCTCTCCGCTTGCCGTTGGTGATGAGAGAAATGGCCTCTATTCCTCTACCATACAGCCAGATCTCTATCCAATCACTTCCGGCACTCGCCCATACCTTGAACGGCAGCTGCGTCTCGCAGGATGGGGATCGATCGAGTTACTTCCCGACTCGAATAGCGAGTTCGTTGATGAGTTTATGGTGTCAGCCCGAGAGTTTAGACGAGTGCATTCTGGACCTGGTGGCTTTGCCACCGACTGGCAGTATAGCCCACAGCCTCCCTTTCCCCTGTGGACTCGACACCTTCCTTGCCCTGCGTTCCCTGATTTCGATACCCAATTGCTGTTGCTAGATGACATGCTGGTAGTGGGTGGGTTTGCCTTCCTGGATACTCACTCGTTCTGGGCCATCTACGGACAGTATCTTCCGGACTTTGGCCTTACCTTTCTATGCATACACACTCACCACTGCACTCCATCGCCAGGATTTTCTAAAGCCATCCGTGACCTCGCAAACGATAACGACCTTTGCATCGTGGACTGGGGAAGACTGTGCAGAGTCCCTACACACAGTGAATCGTCTTTCCGTGATTGGATGGCTCCTTACACATGAGCTGCATTATTTCTTCTTTGGTATGGCGCCAGTTGCGACCATCGGCCATACGAGGCCGAACAAAACGGATCCAAGCAGCGGGTCGAAGGCTATTTGTCGTGTCAGCGATGCTTCCTCTCGCCGTCGCCCGTTCCGAAGCGCTCGCCTCAACATGAAATGCCTGCTGATAGCTGGTTTTGCCCACCTAGCGCTGACGACAAGTGCCGTGGCGGGGCGTCCGATCATTCTCGACGAGGTCGAAGCCTGTGCGCAGACGGATCTTGTTGTCATTGCCACTATCGCGGCGGCAAAAGATGTTCCCACTTACGATCCCTTTGATGGACCTTCGGAGCACCATTTCGGATTCACCAAGTTCGCCCAAGCCGAAGTCGAACAAACATTACTCGGGACACCGCCGGATAAGTTGTGGATATACGGAGGCAAGCTGCTGGCGGGAACCGACTTCAGGCTCGAAGAGGGGCGTTATCTTGTTCTCCTGACAAAAGTGAAGGATGGTGCCTATAGGGCCGTGGATTGGCACTACTCATTCGCCCCCTTGAAGGATGGCAAGGTTGGCTGGCTGCTCGAACGATTCCCTGTGAAGCGCGAATGGATTTCTTCAGCCGAGGTTTTGCGCCGAATCAAAGCCAACAAATCAAAAAGCGAAAAAGACGGTGCTAGACAACCGGCTACCCGCCCCGAGTCGAAGTGACCGTCTTGAATACAACCCTCGACGTTAGGCGGCTAGCGTATGCCCAATCCAATTCTCAACGTCTCCCTGGCAGAGATCAGAGATGAGATCACCCAAACGATCTCGTCTCTTGAGAATGCATCGTCAGAGCATCCATCATGGAGTTGGCCGCCTTTGGTCTTAGTGCTGGTTCGAGAGTTCCAGACGTTGGCAGCAGAGCCCAAGCTTGATCCCGAATGCATTCACGATTTCACGCTCAGGCTCAGTCAGCATATCCGCACGCACCGCTTGAAGGGCTTTGATCCCTTGATTTGGTATGCCGAGGCACTTGAGCATTTGGCCGATCACAAAAAGGTCACCTCCCCCTAAAGTTAGCTTCGAATCGGGCACCAAAAAGCGCTGGTGAGATCTTGGGTGCCGTTGGGGGCGGCGGACGGCATCCGAGCTGCCGCGGAAGTCTTTCCATCTGACCTCAAGCCTCTTTGCGTTCCTTGCGATCCCTCGCGGCCATTCCTTGCTAGGGCTCTTGCAGTTATCCTTCAAGCTGGAGGAAGTGGCGGAGTAAGAGGCGGAGGCGGATTAACGAAGAACCAAGAACGGGCTAAAGCCCGAACTACGAACCAAGAACTCGGTGGCCCTTTGCCCCACACCCTCCGCTTTGCGGCTTGAAACCGGGCACGGCTTGCGCCAAGTGCGCGGCCCCATGTCCGCCGAACGCAAGACCCTCGAAGAACGCGCCCAGATGTCTGATATTGACCGTCTGCGGCACTCCTGTGCCCACGTGATGGCCACCGCCATCCTGCGCCTGTGGCCGAACGCCCAGTTCGCCTACGGCCCACCGGTGGAAAACGGCTTCTACTACGACTTTGATCTGCCGGACCATCGCATCACGCCGGATGACTTTGAGAAGATCGAGGCGGAGATGAAAAAGATCGCCAAGGAGAACCAGAAGTTCGACTGGAAAGGCGTCACGCGCGAGGAAGCCATCGCGATGGCGAAAAGCGGTCGCCTCGGTGGCCTGAGCGAGCGTCCGGGCAACCCGAGCACCTTCAAACTCGACCTTTTGGAGAAGATTCCCGAGGGCGAGCAGATCAGCACGTTTACTAACGGCGAGTTCATCGACCTCTGCGCCGGACCGCACGTGGGCTACACCTCGAAGTGCAAGAACGTGAAGCTGATGTCGGTCAGCTCGTCCTTCTACATGGGCGACGAGACGAAGCCGCAGCTCCAGCGCCTCTACGGCACCGCTTTCCCATCCAAGGAAGAACTCGAAGCACACCTCGTGCAGCTCGAAGAGGCCAAGAAGCGCGACCACCGCAAACTCGGCAAAGAATTGAAGCTCTTCCACATCGACGAGGACGTGGGCCAGGGCCTGATCCTCTGGACGCCGAATGGAGCCGTGCTGCGCCAAGAGCTGCAAAACTTCATCAGCGAGGAATTGCGCAAGCAGGGCTACTCTCAGGTCTTCACGCCACACATCGGCAAAACGGTGCTCTACAAGACCAGCGGCCACTTCCCCTATTATAAAGACAGCCAGTTCAGCCCCGTCATCGAGAACGACGACCTCGCGAAGGTCATCAAAGAAGGCTGTGGCTGCTGCGAGGTGATGGAACGCCTCGGGGCGGTCTCCGCGAAACTGCGCAGCCAGCTCAATGAGCGTGTCGGCACCGAAGTGGTGCCCGAAGACCGTGTGATGGCCGATGACAAGCTGCTCGATGGCTTTCTGCTGAAGCCGATGAACTGCCCGCATCACATCAAGATCTTCGACAGCCAACCACGCAGCTACCGTGACCTGCCGGTGCGCCTCGCCGAATTCGGCACGGTGTATCGCTGGGAGCAAAGCGGCGAGCTCAACGGCATGACCCGCGTCCGCGGCTTCACGCAGGATGATGCGCACCTCTTCTGCACCGAGGAACAAGTCGCCGCCGAAGTGCTCGGCTGCCTCTCGCTGGTCAAAATCGTGCTCAACACCCTCGGCATGCACGACTACCGCGTGCGTGTGGGCCTGCGCGATCCCGACAGCAGCAAGTTCACCGGCGATCCGGCCAAGTGGGACGCCGCCGAAGATGCCTGCCGCAAAGCCGCCGCCACGCTCGGCGTGCCCTTCACCGAGGAACCCGGCGAGGCCGCCTTCTACGGCCCGAAGATCGACTTCGTCATCAAGGACGTCATCGGCCGCGAATGGCAGCTCGGCACCGTGCAGGTCGATTACGTCCTGCCCGTGCGCTTTGACCTCAGTTACATCGGCCCCGATAACAAGCCGCATCGTCCCGTCATGATCCACCGGGCGCCGTTTGGCAGCATGGAGCGCTTTTGTGGCGTGCTCATCGAGCACTTCGCCGGTCACTTCCCCGCCTGGCTCGCCCCCGAGCAGGTCCGCGTGCTCACCATCAGCGAAAAAAGCGACGAGTTCGCCACCGAGGCCCTCAACCAGCTCAAAGCCGCCGGTCTGCGTGCCACCTACGACGACGCGTCCGAAAAGATCGGCGCCAAGATCCGCAACGCCCAGCTCGACAAGATCCCCTACATGCTCGTCATCGGCGAAAAAGAAGCCGCCGCCCAGTCCGTGGCCGTCCGCCATGCCAAACGCGGCGACCTCGGCGTGAAGTCGCTCGCGGAGTTCGTCAGTGAGATCACCGCGGAGGTGAAGGAGCGGAGGCTGTAAACATGATGCCGCATGAGTGATCCAGAGGACATCATCCTTATGCGGCACCTCAGTCTCAGACGCTGCTCACTCCGTCAACGAACGATCCGTCGCGACGCCCGACTTCTGTGAAGGCGGTATCGTTACTGATGTTCCCCGTCATGCTTTTCATGGTTTATGACCATGCACAGTACTGCCTTCGTTATGGAGTTCAAATGTGGTCTGACTACCCATTGGAAACGATTTTTGATCTACTAAAGTTCACCGCTATTCTCGCCATGTTTCTGGGTGGACAGAGGGCTTGGGTTTTCTGGACAACGCTGGTTACGCTTGTCGTTGTCTTGTATTCCTTTGTGGAGGTCCTTCTTCCCGATCTTCATCAGTTCAACTCAATCGAAAAGGTGGAAGACTGTCTCAGCATCTTTCTCTTTTTGTATCTCTTCTATCGCTTTGCCTTCGGTCAGCCCTCCCGTCGTTACTTCGGCCTCCCCCTACGATGGTCAGTTCGTTGATCCGATAGCTATCCTATCACCTTCAGAGGTTAGAAAATGCACTTTCTTGCCTGGATGAATAAAGAAGCCGCCATGCCAAACGCGTAGACCTCGGCGTGAAGCCGCTCGCAGTCTTCGTGAGCGAGATCCATGCGGAGGTGAAGGAGCAGAAGCTTTGATGCTCAATCCCAAAGTCCAACCATTCTGAGAGCCTCCAGCCTCGCGGCCCTGCTCACGAATGAGAAATGAACATCAATCGGGTGGGCAATGCCCGAGCTTGAGACGATCACGTTGTCCTCGTGGACGTCAGTGACCAGAACTTGCCCCGCCGGACCTCCGTCGATCCAAAAGGTCGCTTTGTTTGTGCCGGGTTTCTCATGGATCAATCCTTGTGCCTCCAAGACATTTACCAATTGCTGCCAGACGGGATGCCTGCCGCTGATGAATGGTTGGGAGATGACAACTTGAAGATTGGTTTAGACCTCAAAAAAGCCCTCCAAGCGAATTTCATCTCCAAAAAAGTGATTCGTTAGGAGATGGTCAGTCAGATAGTCGAAGAGCAGTGGTGCCGGTTTGAAGAAGGTCTCAAAGGTTAGATCATCTATCTCCCGAGGATCATAGACTTTGATGACACGGCTCTTTTCACGCCAAGTCCCCACACGGTGCTCTAGCCCCTGCCTCAGCGAATCTGGTGAGTCCGGGGAAATCAGATGCTGCACCCATTCGACTACATCAGCATCCAGCATCAGAGCCTGCTCACGGCCGAAATCGGCGAGTGCGCATATTTCCTGCTTTGTTGGATCTCCAGGATAGCGGCTCCTGTAATAGGTCCCTGCGTCAACAACTGCTGCTGCCGCGCTTCGGAGAAGTCCCTGCGAACCTCCGAATAGGGCTTTAGCTTTTTTGTGCTGACTGTGTTCGAGTTCATGTTGCGAGTGCAAGAGGTGTTAAACTGGTCTCCCAGACGATAAACGCAAGGCTGCATTCCGGCAAGAGCCCCCATGCTTCATCACCCAGAAAGCCATCATCATTTCGGGTATCGCCGACTTTAACGCCTTATTCCAATCAGGCCTTCACCGCCCAGCGGAGCTTGGCAGGCGAGGCGCGGGGGTTGGAGCGGATTTCTTCGGCGGAGGGACGGATGACGTCGTCGTTGGTTTCGCTGAAGATACCGCCGCGAAGGGCATCGCGGAGGAGGTGTTTCACGCGGCGATCTTCACCGCTGTGGAAGGTGAGGATGGCGACGCGACCTCCGGGGCGAAGGCAGTCGGGTAGTTGATTGAGGAAGGTATCGAGCGCGGTGAATTCTTCGTTCACCGCGATGCGTAGGGCTTGGAAAACACGGCGCACGGTCGTTTCGCGTTCGTCTTCATCGAGTCGAAAGGGCAACGCGGAGCGGATCGCCGCCGCGAAGGCGGTGGTGCTAACCTGATCGGTGCCTGCAAGTGCTTGCGCAAGGATTTCAGCACGCGGCTCATCGGCATTTTCGCTGAGAAGGGACTGAAGTTTGGAGGGGGAAAGCTTTTGCAGCATGTCGCGGGCACTGACGCCACGCTTGGGATTCATGCGCATGTCGAGCGGGCCGTCGTGTTTGAAGCTGAAACCACGGGATGGATTATCGAACTGCATGCTGGAGCAGCCGAGGTCCGCGAGGATGACATCGGCCCCATCCTCCCAACCGATTTCCGCCAAGGCACGCGGCAGACCGGCGAAATTCATGCGCTTCACGATGAGAGTCTCCGGGGCAGCTTTCTCGCGGAGGCGAGTCTCGGTGCGCTCGATCTCAAGAGGGTCCTGATCGAGGCCGAGTAAGGTGGCACCCGCTTCGAGGATGGCGGCGGCATGCCCACCGCTGCCGAGCGTGCAATCGACGGCTCGCTCACCCGGCTTCGGGGCGAGCACCTGCATGATTTGCGGGAGTAAAATGGGCACATGCATGCCAGCAGGCGTCTTTCCGGCGGCACGCACCTTGGCGAGCGTCTCGGAGTCCTGCGCATGCTCCTTGTATTTGTGCTCAAACTTCCGCGGGTTCTTGCCCGAATAGCGTGGGCGGCGCTGATGCGGCGCGGGAGACGGGGATGAAGGAATCGGCTCGTTCACAGCTCGTTGTATTTGGCGTTGCTGCCGCGTGCTTTGGCCACGGGATAGCGGCTTTCATTGCGCTCCACCTTGTCGAGCATGGCCTGGCCGAGATCGACGCCGAGATTGTGCGCCAGTTCAAAGAGGAGAATGCCGACATCCGCCATCTCGTCTTTGAGTTCGGGCATTTTTTCCTGCACCCGCTTCTCGATCTGATCGGGCTGCTGCCAGACGAAATGCTGGAGCAACTCACCCGCCTCAGCGGTGATGGCGACGGCGAGTTCTTTGGGATTGTGAAACTGCATCCAGTCGCGGGCGTCGCGAAAGTCGATGATGCGAGAAGTGATGTCGGCAATGCTCATGAGGGCGCAGCATGCGGGGGCTTCGTGGTGGACGCAACCCATCACCGCGTCTCAAAGGAGATCGAGCGAGAAGAAATCCTTCATCACCTGGCGATAGACGTTCCGCTTGAATTTGGGCGTCCAGTCGAGCTGAAACTCACGTGGCTCGATCCAGCGAAAGGAGGCAAACTCCTGATGCGTGGCACTCAGATCAATATCGGCATCGGTGCCGGTGTAGCGGCAGAGGTAATAGGTCTGCTCCTGGCCGGCATAGATGCCGTATTTGAGCCGGCCTTTGGGGAAGGCATAACGGTAGCCGCCACGCGTGGAGAGCACCTCCAGCAGCTCGCGGCGCACGCCGATTTCTTCCTGGAGTTCACGGAAGAGCGCCTGATCCGCCGTTTCGCCATCGTCCACGCCGCCTTGAGGGAATTGCCACGCGCCTTTGATGTTGATGCGCTCGCAGACGAGGATTTTACCATCCTCGCGTTGAAGGATGGCGGCCACGTTGGGGCGGTAGAGGATCGGATCGGCGGGAAACAGGGCGTCAGGCACGCTTTGGTCATAAACCATGCTTGAGGTGCTTGCCAAGAATTTACCCGATTAAGGCTCCTTCGCCGCTTCAGCCTTCCGCACTTCCTCTTTCACCAGCCCCGGCACGGCCCCGTAGCCAAAAAACTCCACCTTCGGATCATCGGCCTTCGGCAGGGTGAAATTAAACACGCTCACGCCGCAGCGCCTCTGGCCTTCGTAGCTGCGGCCATCGCTGGAGCCGTAGATCACCGGCTTCCCATCCTTCACCCGATGGCCGAGAAAGATCATCACATGCGTGACAGGGATCTTCCGCCCCGGTTCCACGCCACCTTGGCGAGACCAAAAAAGGAGGTCCCCTGGTCGCAGATGCTCAAAGGCTGCGTCGTCGAGCTGGGTGACCTTCTCCGTGCGATGAAACGTGCCCTTGGCCTGCGTCCAGCCGCACATCTCATCGGATTGGCGGGGCACGCCCGGCACTTTTTCATCGAGCAGCACCCGATACACCGCGCCGGAGCAATCCATCCCACCCTGCGCCACCTCGTGGGAGGCATAGCGATAGGTGAGCTTCAGTTTCGTGAGGGCCAAGGCCGCACGAATGACCCGTTTCACCCCTTCGGGCAACGCTTCAAAATCCTTCAACTCCGTCTCCAGCATCGTCGAGACCTCGGCGGGTTTGATCACATCTTCCGGTTTCGTCTCGGGTTTCAGCTCCTCTTTGGGTTTTTCGGCCTTCGTCTCCGTTTTTGATGCGTCAGCCTTCTTTGCCTCCTGAGCGAAGAGCGCTCCAGACAACAGTGATGAAACCCAAAGAAGCCGGAGAGTGTTGTTCATGCTCGCCATTCGAGCGGAAGGTCCCCTGCCCTGCAATCACGAAATGCTCGCACCTGTCAGTGCCTGATGCTACCAGCGCAGCCACCATGGCCCGCCTCCTCCGCTCACCGGAACCTGCTCCCGCCGCTGAAATGCAGCGCGTCCTTTCCATCGACCCTGCTTTGCGCAAGACCGGCTATGCCATCGTCGAAGGCAATGGCCGCGAGATGCGGGCCATCACCTGGGGCGTGATCCAAAACAAACCTGCCCTGCTCCCCAGCGGCTGCCTCGTGGCCATCCGCGAGGCCTTGAACGACGTCATTCGCGAGCACTCGCCCACCGTGTGCGCCATTGAGTCCACCATCTTTGTGCAGAGCTTCAAAACGGCCATCGTGCTCGGCAGTGCTCGCGGTGCGGCTCTCATCGCCGCCGCGGAACACGGGCTGCCAATTTACGAATATGCGCCGCGTGAGATCAAGCAGGCTGCGGTGGGCCGTGGTGGAGCCCAGAAAGATCAGGTAGCCTTCATGATGCGATCCGTGCTCCGCCTCCGCGAGACGCCGCCGCCCGATGCCGCCGATGCCCTCGCCGTCGCGGTGACTCACTTTCAAAACGCCGCCTCCATGAAAGCCATGGATCGCGAGGCTCGCCGAGTGTGATGCCTATTGAGGAGGTCGTCTTGCAAAGCGACGCCTCCAGCGGCGTTCTTGCTTTATCATGGACCGCCGCGATTTCCTCAAGACCACCACCGCTGCCGCTATCGCATCAGGAGCGCGGACGCCCTCGTCCGCAGCCATTTCAGCGCAGCCGGATCTCATCAAGTCCGAGAACGCCAAGCCCGGTGCCAGCTTCCAGCTCACGCGGATGATGCCGGACAACGCCAAGTCCTATCGCACCTCGCTGATCGAAGGTTACTGCTCGCGACAATCGGTGAGGTCAGGTGAGAAGCTCGACATCTTCGTGAGCACGAAGCCTGTCTCCAAGTTCACCATCGAGATCTTCCGCATGGGTTACTACGATGGCATGGTTTCGCGTTTGATGAGCACGCTGGGGCCATTTGAGGGCAAGGAGCAGCCAGTGCCTGAGATGGGCGAGAATCGCCTCCGCGAATGCCAGTGGGAAGCGAGCACAACTCTCACGATTCCCAGCGACTGGCCGAGCGGGGTTTATTTGGGCCGTTTGACGACCGTGCCGGAAGTTCGTAGTTCGGGCTTCAGCCCGTCCCCAGAACGGGCTAAAGCCCGAACTACAAGCGAAGAACCCTACTGGCAGAGCTACATCGTCTTCATCGTCAAAGACGACCGCCCGGCGGACATTCTCTTCCAATGCAGCGACAACACCTGGCAGGCCTACAACCGCTGGCCGGTGAATGAATCGCTCTACACCGATCCACGGGCGGCGCATGCGCCAGGCGTGAGTTGCAGCTTCGACCGACCTTACGGCAAGTATGTGCAGATCTTTGATAACCCTCAAAGCATGGGCAGCGGCGAATTTTTGCTGTGGGAATACCCGCTTTGCTACTGGCTGGAAAAAGAAGGTTACGACGTCACCTACTGCTCGAACGTCGATAATCTCGAACCGGCCAACTTGAGTCGTGTGAAGACGATGATCAGCATCGGACACGATGAATACTGGGATGTGCGGCAGTATCAAAACGTGAAGCAAGCCATCGCCGATGGTCTCAGCGTCCTCTGGCTCTCGGCGAACGACGTTTACATGGTCACACCCTTCACGCCGAATGCCAAAGGCGATGTCAACCGCCGCCTGACGCGTGAGACCTGCTACGGCGAATTCCGCGAAGAGGAAAAAGAAGCCTACTCGAAGGTTCTCGGTCCCTTTGAGAAGCCAGGTCCCGACGAGCGAGACATCATCGGGGCACGCACCATCGTTCCCTTCAACGGCGGCGGTGACTGGACCTGCGCGAAGCCGGATCACTGGCTCTTCGAAGGCACTGGCATGAAGAAGGGCGACAGCATCCCCGGCCTCGTCGGCTGGGAATTTCATGGCGATCCCGATACCGCCCGCGAAGGCCTCGAAGTCATCGCCGAAGGCCATGTGTGGGCCAGTGGCACTCGCTTGGGCAAATACGCCGCCACCGTTTTCGAAGGGCCCAAGAAGAACATCGTCTTCAACGCCAGCACCATCTTCTGGAGCCAGGGTCTGAGCGATCCCCCCGGTCATATGATCCCTTGGAGCCATTTTTCACGCCCGCATGGCCCCGATGAACGCGTGCAGCGCATCACGAAGAATGCGCTGAAACGGGCGCTCGCCTAAAGATCACTGTCCGGCGGGCAGCGGCTTCGCGATCACCTCGCTGGGCGGCATGATAGTGACATTCAGTCGGCGAATGGTGCCGTCGAAGGGCGTGCTGTTCGGGTAATCTTTGACGCTCAGCGGTCCAAAACTCTGCCCGGCGGCGATGCCTTGGGCAGGTTCGGTGGCAACCCCCCCGGGGAAAGGCGTGAGATCGAGAACCTCGCTCTTGCCGGGCACAGCGATGGACATGAAGCCGCTGTTTGAAATGAGGGCGCGGACATTTGTTGGGCCTGCTTCGAGTGTATCGGCGGCGATGGCGGTGGCCTTGCCATCGACGAAGAGGGTGAGCGTGGGGCGGCTGGCGACGAGGTGGAGGGCGTAGCCGAGTTTCGCATCGCCGTGGGTGATGAGGGTGCTATCGCCATCAATCTCGGGATTGTAGTCAAAGGAGGCATTGAGGTAGATGCCGCGACCTTGGATCTTCGGCGAATCGGCGGCGGAGACTTCATCACCGGGTTTCAACATGAGATCGACGGAGCCAGCAGGGCTCGCCGCTGGCACGACTTCGGCCACAGGACGCTGAGCGGATTTGAACTCGGCGGGAAAATGCGCGGCAAGAGTCGATTTGATGGCGGCGTGCTCAGGAGCGGCGGCGAGATTCGTCCACTCATGCGGATCGGCGTCGTGATCGTAAAGCTCTTCGCTGCCATCGGCATAGCGAATGTAGCGCCAACGGGCATCCCGTGCGGCATACGAGGCACTTTTGCCGCCACCGCTGGTGGTGATGGCTGGCTTTTCACGCATGGCAGCGGGATCGGCGAGCAGCGGCTTCAGACTGGTGCCATCGAGATGCTCAGGCGCTTTGACGCCAGTGAGATCGCAAAGCGTGGGATAGATGTCGATGAGCGCGACGGGTTGATTCGAAGAGGTCTCGGGCTTGGTGACATTTGGGGCCACGATGGTGAGCGGGATGTGTGTGGCCTCTTCCCAGAGCTTGCCTTTGTGCCACATCTGCTTCTCACCAAGGTACCAGCCGTGATCGGAGGTGAAGACGATGATGGTGTTTTTCGCGTTGGGACCTTTTTCGACCGCGTCGAGCACCTGACCGAGCATGGCATCGCAAAAGGCCACGTTCGCCAGATAGGCCTGAACCGCTTCTTTCCACTTATTGGCCTTCACAAGGGTCTCGTGGGCGTTTTCGCCCTTGAGATGACCTTTGGCCGTCTCGGGCACATCATCGAGATCGTTTTCCTTCACCTCGGGTAGGGTGATGCCATCGAGCGGAAAGAGATCGAAATACTTCTGCGGCACATACCAAGGGGAATGCGGGCGGTAGAGGCCGAGGGCGAGGAAGAAAGGTTTCTTCTGCTTTTTGCCGAGGAAATCAGCGGCGAAGGCCACGCACTGGCCGTCATCGGTCTTTTCATCCGCGACGGGAATGGTGCCCCAGTCCCAATGCCAGATGTTGAGGCCGTTGAAATTCTGCCCGGTATGCACGGGCAGATCAGGAATCTGCACCCCCGCACGCGGGAAGCGCTGATCCCAGGCGGCATCGAGTTCAAAGCCGCGCCGTCCGCCATGCCAGCCGCTGAGACGACCTTCCGGACCGCCGTGATTGGCGTGGAAAATCTTGCCTGCGGCGGCGGTGAGGTAGCCGCTGGCTTTGAAATGCTCCGGCAGCGTGGGTTTGCCCGCGATCTGCACACTGCGCCGCCAGTCCTGCTCGTTGCCAAAGACACCGCTGGAGGAAGGCAGCATGCCGGTGAGCAAGCTGGTGCGGGAGGGATTGCACAGGGCGAAATTGCAGTGCGCATTGGTGAAGCGCATGCCCAGTTTCGCGAGGCGTTCCATATTCGGTGTTTTCGCCTGCGGCAGGAGGCGCAGGTCATCGGCGAGGATGAAAAGGACATTCGGCTTGCCGTAGGCGGACACGCTGCGCTTTTTCGGCGCGGCATGCAGCGTGGCGGCGGCCAGGAAAAGGACGAGAGCGAGGCGCATGATCCATTCACCCAAAGATTCGCTTTCGGGTGAAGGCAAGCGGGGATGTGTGAGGAATCTCTTTGGTGCGGAAAAGGATCAAAAGAAGCTTGGCAGGCCGTTTGAGGTCTGCCACCCATCTGCCCGCCTCATTTCGAACCCTTCCCATGAAGAAAATCGCCCTCTTTTTCGCCCTCGCCGCCGCTGCTTTTGCCCAGGAGGTCAAGCCGCTCAAAGTCCTCATGGTGTGCGGCGGCTGCTGCCATGACTATGCGAACCAGAAGATGATCCTTGCCGAAGGCCTTAGCGCCCGGGCGAACCTCGAATTCACCATCGTGCATGAGGAATCACGGGTGAAGGACGACCGCACCCATCAGGTGAGCATTTATAAAAACGCCGACTGGGCCAAGGGTTACGACGTGGTCATCCACAACGAGTGCTTTGGAGCCGTCACGGATGTGGAATTCGTCAACGGCATCGCCAAACCACACTTTGACGGCGTGCCTGCGGTGATGCTGCACTGCTCCACGCACAGCTATCGTGCCGCGAAGACCGATGAATGGCGCAAATGCCTCGGCCAGACCTCCATGAGCCACGAAAAAAACCGCGACCTCAAGGTTCGCAATGTGGCTGAAGATCATCCCGTGATGAAAGGCTTCCCGAAGGAGTGGCTCGACACCAAAGACGAGCTCTACAAGAACGAGAAGCTGTGGGAGAACTTCAAACCCCTGGCCACTGCCTACGGCGAGGACACCAAGAAGGACCACCACGTCATCTGGCTCAACGAATACGGTAAGGGAAAGGTCTTCGGCACCACGCTCGGCCACGGCAATCACACAATGGAAGACCCGCTCTATCTCGATCTCGTGGCCCGCGGCCTCCTTTGGGCCTGCGGAAAGCTCGACGAAAGCGGCAAACCGCTGCCGGGTTACGAAGCCAAGCAGAAGTAGTTGCCTGAGAAGACGCTCATTGCGTCTCGATACCCTTCACTGCCCTGAGCGTACCTTTTTCACCCTCCGGCCAGTAAGCACCGTCTTCGATCCATTCGCGCAGCATGCCGATCTGATCTTCCGTGAGGCTCATCTCCTTTCGGGGCATCATTTTGGGATGCGTGCCGCCACGCTGCACGGCGCTGATGAGCAGGCTGCAGCATGGATCGCCCGGCAGGATGTAGTCGCGACCGCTTGGGCTGCGTTTGAAGGCCGCGGCCTTCCTGGTGAGATTTAGGGCGGGCGGTGGCAGGCTGCCATTGTGACAAGCAAGACAGTGCTGCTGGAGCACAGGCTTCACCTCGGTGAGAAAGTAGTGCTCACGCTCGGAGGTGGCGGGTGTGACGAGGGCACAGGCAGGGATGAGAAGCAGCGGAAGAAGAGTGAGGTGGCGCATGGGGTAAGCCTACCGAAGCCCCCCGGCCGTGGCTATGCAGCGTTTGGGTATTTTGATGCCTAGACTTGACGTTTTGGCGATCCCGCTGGCAGAGTACCGCATGTCACGCTCCTCCCATGCTCGCTCCAACAACCAATTGCGCATCGTTTTGACCGGAGGACCCGGCGGAGGCAAGACGACAGCGGGCGATTTGTTCCAGCGTGAGATGTCCGATCAGGTGGTGCTGGTGCCGGAAGCGGCGACGATGGTTTTCAGTGGCGGATTTCCACGCATCTCCAAACCCGGTGCGACCTACGCCGCCCAGCGTGCCATTTACCATGTGCAAATCCATCTGGAGGAGGCGGTGATGGCGCAGCACCCGGATCGCATCCTGCTGTGTGATCGCGGCACCGTCGATGGCGCAGCCTACTGGCCGGGTGAGCCGCACGACTTTTTTCACGACATCGAGAGCACCATGGAGCGTGAATTGGGCCGCTATGATGCGGTGATTTTCTTCGAAAGCGCCGCCGTGGGCGGCATGGGCATCGACGGCGGAAACCCGATCCGGAACGAGTCGATGGAGCAGGCCATCAAGCTCGATCATAAATTGCGCTCGCTTTGGTCCAAGCACCCCAAGTTTGTGCTCGTGCCGCACAATCCATCCTTCTTCAAAAAGATCTCGTATGGCCTCGCCGTCCTCGACGGGATCGTGAGTGATCTGAAGGCCAGGAAAAAACCGGCCCGCAAAGGCAGCCGGGGCGGAAAACGGAAATCGGCGAAGGCCTAAGGCGGAAAGTATCACACTCCGTGATTGCCAGCGGGGCGGCTCTGCGTTTAGCCTGAACTTTCCTTTTCCCACCCATGAGCAAAAAAGCCGCCTCCAAGCCTGCCCCGAAGAAAGCCGCGAAAGCCGCCGCCTCGTCCAACAAGAGCCTCCTCGTCGAGAACCGCGTGTTCAAGCCGGATGCCGGTTTTGTGAAGAAAGCCCGCATCAACTCGATGGCGCAGTACAAAAAGATGCACGCCGAGTCGCTCAAGAATCCGGCCAAGTTCTTCGGCAATGAAGCGAAGGAACTCACCTGGACGAAGCCTTTCACCAAGGTGCTCGATTGGAAGTGCCCGAACGCGAAGTGGTTCACCGGCGGCAAGCTCAACGTCAGCGAAAACTGCCTCGACCGTCATCTCAACGGCCCGCGCAAGACCAAGGCGGCGCTGATCTGGGAAGGCGAACCCGGCGAGAAGCGCGTCTATACCTACCAGCAGCTTCATCGCGAGGTCTGCCGCTTCGCCAACGTGCTGAAGCGCCACAAGGTGAAGAAAGGCGATCGCGTCATCATTTACATGCCGATGATCCCGGAGGCAGCGATTGCCATGCTGGCCTGCACACGCATCGGCGCCGTTCACAGCGTCATTTTCGGTGGCTTCAGTGCCGAATCGATCAAGGACCGCGTGCTCGACAGCGGGGCCGCGATCATCATCACCGCCGATGGTGGCTATCGCCGCGGTGCGGTGGTGCCTTTGAAGAAAAACGTCGATGATGCTCTCAAGGCTGGCGACACGCCGGTGAAAACCGTGGTCGTGTATCGGCGCACCGGCCAGGACATCCACATCGAGGAAGGCCGCGACGTGTGGTGGCACCGCGAACTCGAATACGTCGATGCCAAGTGCCCGCCCGTGGCGCTCGATTCCGAGGCGGATCTTTTCATTCTCTACACCAGCGGCAGCACCGGCAAGCCGAAGGGCATCCTGCACAGCACCGCGGGCTACCTGCTGCATGCGCAGATGACCTGCAAATACGTCTTCGACCTCCGCGACGACGATGTGTACTGGTGCACCGCCGACATCGGCTGGGTCACCGGCCACAGCTACATCGTCTATGGCCCGCTGGCCCTCGGCGCGACCTGCCTCATGTATGAAGGCGCGCCGAACTGGCCGGAGAACTACCGCTTCTGGAAGATCATCGAAGAATACGCCGTCACTGTCTTCTACACCGCGCCGACCGCCATCCGCGCCTTCATGAAATGGGGCGACGAATGGCTCAAGAAGCACGATTTGAGCAGCCTGCGCCTCCTTGGCACCGTCGGCGAGCCAATCAATCCCGAAGCGTGGATGTGGTATCACAACAAAGTCGGCGGCGGCAAATGCCCCATCGTCGATACTTGGTGGCAGACCGAAACCGGCGGCCACATGATCACGCCGATCCCCGGTGCCATCCCGACCAAACCCGGCACCGCCACGCTGCCCTTCTTCGGTGTCGATGTCGGCATCGTCGATGACCTCGGCAAGGAAGTCGGCCCGAATGAGCAGGGCAAACTCGTCATCAAGAAGCCCTGGCCGTCCATGCTGCGCGGCATCTGGGGCGACAAAAAACGCTACCAGGAAACCTACTGGAGCGACTTCAAAGGCTGGTACTTCGCCGGCGACGGAGCACGCCGCGACAAAGACGGCTACATCTGGATCATCGGCCG
>CALSBJ010000053.1:0-47957 GCA_943373155.1 Akkermansia muciniphila
CAAAATCAAGGCACTGCTGCGCAGCTACGAAGCGCGCACGCCTGAAGAACTCGATGAAGCCATCAGCAATGCGTTCTCAAAAATCACAGCCAAGGATGCGATGGGCTATTTTGCCTCTTGCGGTTATAGTATTATTTAAAATGCTCTAGAACACACCTTCACTGCGATACCTGCGGTAACTGTTCCTATTAAGGGTTCCGGTAGATTAGGGAAATCTGTCTGGTGTTGATTTTTCATCTCATCCCTGGTTTTGTCCGGAGGTGTAATCACAACCTGTGATACATTTGCGACTCCTTGGGTCCGAAGAACATCAATAAACAAGCAGCTCCATGCCTCACATGTTCCGTCATTGGTATTTAATAGCGTGGTCGTGCCAGATGGATTGAGGGATGGATCACCCCAATACGTCATCTTCGTGGTCGAGAGTTCTCCCGAAGATGGCTTCACCTTGTAAATTGCCCGATTCTTAAACTCTCCGTAAATCACATCCACCGCTTGCGCCTCATCATTAATGCCCTTGGCCGTTCGGCAGCCGATGTTGAACAAGGTCTCCCGCATCAAGCCCGCTGCCGTGGTGATAGGCGCGGCTAGAGTGAGGTAAACTGTATGCTTCGTGCTACCGATCTTCGCCCAGTTGCTCGTGCCGACCTTGACGTGCCAGTCCAGCTGGAAGGCAGTATTATCTCTCGCGTCGTGGAATTCGATCTTATCAGCAAAGCCCTTGCTTGCTGGCGTGGGTGGAAGGACCACGCTGCCATCTGTGGCGATGGTGATTGGTGTTGGTGGGATTTCCACACCTTGCGAGGAGGTGGCCTTCATCTCGTAGCTCTGGCCGGTGATCATGCCGGTGATCTTCAACGCGGCCCCAATCGACGGTAGCGATCCCTTCGTGTAGGCCACTGGATAGCCTTTGTCTCCTGATTGGGCGTCGGTGATGCCCTTGCCGTCACCGTTGATGTCTTTCCACTGTGGTGCGTTATACGTCGTCTGACCGTCATCGGACTTTACCTGATGATAGCCGGTGCCTGAAAAACTCACCTCAGTGATTTCGACTGACATGAGCCGCGCATCGGTGCTCTCTTTGCGTGACTCCGCGTCACTACTGTTATTGCTGTCAGGCGCACCACCATCAGGGGGTGCCTCGAAGGAGAAATTCCCTCCCGTCGTCACCTTGCAAAACGAATTGAGTTCTGGACTCCAGCTCGTGTTGAGCTTGCTCAGGGTGATCGTGCCCAGCTCCCGGCTTTGCAGCACCCCGTTGTAACGCCGTGTGACGAGGCCGAGGAGGGTGCGCTGCACGTCCGCTGGGGCGGAGCCTGAGAGCTTCTTGACCAGTTCGACGACGCTGCGTTCCAAACGATGGTATTCCTGTTGGGCCCCGCTCGTGCTTGTGCTGGAGGTGTCCACCTTCGTCACTCCGACAATCAACTTGCCCTTTAATGGGATCCGCTGGGTAAGAAACGCGGCCCCCTCATAAAGTCCAACCATCGTGCTGATGGCATTGGAGCCAGGAACCGACGTATAGGCCTGGAAATCCTGACCAGCCACCACGCCATCAGGGGGCAGGTAATGAAACCCTCGGTAAGCCGTGTTGGCCGATGCCTCTGAGCCGCTGCGGTTATAATCCGCCCACATGGCTTTTCTAGAGTACTCCACCTTGATGCCGTTGATTTAGTCAGCGTCAGGATTGACGTTGCCCGATAAAGGCTGGGCCGTGCCCGGATTGGCACCCGGATTGCTAGGGCTGCTGCCAGCGAGCACCTCCTCGCCATCGGTGTAGCCATCCCAATCCGAATCTGCCAGGAAAGGGTCGGACTGCGTGCCGCCCACAGCCACTTCGATCGCATTGACGAGGCCATCCCCGTCGAAATCCGCCGTTGAGGCATTGCCGCCCGTGGGCAGGTCCGTATAGACCAACCGAGCAAACATGCGCCCGGAGCTGCTAGGCATGCTGTATGACAGCACCGCATTGCCACCGCCTTCGAGCACGGGAGTATAAGACCAAGTGTCACGGTTGAGCGTCGCGTTCGTCTGCAAAAAGTAAGTGCGTCCCGCTTTACCCCACCAGCAGATTTGCATCACACCCGGGGTGTTGCTCGGCACCGCACACAGCCCCTCTCCGGGACTGCCAGCGGTTTGCCCAAACGCACCTGCCGCCATGAGCGTCATCGCGGCTACGACCCGGCTCCATGCTGAAATGTTCATGGCTGGCCTCCCTGGTTGAGCGTTTGGATTTCCGCCTGCGGCGTCTTCCACAATTGAATGACCGTATTTGTCGGTGGAGGCGGAGGTTCAGGATGCGCTGCTTTATAAGCCGCCTCCGCCACCTTCTGCGCCTCCATCTGCGTGCGCCGCACATGCAACGCCTCCCAATTCGCCTCCACATAGTTGTGCAGCGCATCCAGCGGCGCACATGCCGCCGCCTCATCTTGCGGCGCACCCGGATATTCCATGAGCACATACCAAGCCCGCATTCCCTGCGGCACCGCCGCGAGCACCTCCGACGGAAACGCAGGCCACGACCTCGGCGAAACCACCCCAGCCGGAGGCTGCCGGTGCGTCATCGTGATGGACATCAACCGCCGAGTCACCCCATCCTGCTCAAATTGCGGGATCGCCTCCAGCAGACGAAAATCCACGTTGCTCCACGCCCGACACTCGAAACCGTTATGAAGCCATTTGATCTCCGTCAGTGCGCCCTCATAAACGCGAGCCGTAACATTCAAGATTGGCGGCAGAGGTGCAGTAGGTGCCGAAGAAACCTGCGGAGCCGGTTGAAGCGCCGCGAGCTGTGCCGCCGTGGGTGGCTCGATGCGCTGGTAAGTCGTCGTGCCTCCATCCGCATGGCGCACCGTGCTGGAATACAAAATTCGCGGGTTTTGAATCACCTTCGGCGAGGCCTCTTGGGCATTCGTGACCGCTATCATGGCGATCAGCATGCAGGCGAGCCTGAGGGTATGGTTTGGTTTCATGGCGTTTATCGGGATGTGCAGGAAAATCGTGTTCCAACGCTTTAGGCCATAAAAGAGGGCGCGAACTTGTTCGCACCCTTCCACCAGGCACCGTCAAGCGCCTCTCGAACAGGAACGGCAAGCCGCGCCCCGGTCGGGCGCGCTCCCATAAAGTGTTCGAGCGTTGGGCATCAAAATTGACGGTTTTGGTGGAAGCCCTGCCGCCCTCGCGGGCGGCACGCAAATTGGTTTATGTCAGTTCAGTGAAGGTGATTCGATAGGCGGAAAGGGTTGATGGGCGCGGTTATGCTCCGCGCCTTGTACATGTAAATATTTATTTCTGCGCCGCCTAGATGACCAGCCACTCCGAAATCTTCTCTGCTTCCGCGAGCTGGCCCCACATTGCGAAATCCTGGAAGGCACCATTATCCCAGCGGACCTCAAAACCCGCTTCCCAAGCCGCCCCAAAGTCACGCCGTCAGGGTCTAAACCGTGAGAAAACCGGTCGAAAGAGGCCGTTTTCGGTGAAAATGGCCCCTCAAGCCTCGAATTCGAGGCTTAGAGCTGCAAGCTCGGAGCAAAAAGCTCCGAGTTCCGAGTAAAACGCTCCGACCTCGAAGCTCAGAGCACCGAAATCGGAGTTCAATGCTCCAAACTTGCCCCGCTAAGCTCCGGCAGTGGAGCAAAAAGCTCCGAATTCCGAGCCATTCGCTTCGATCCCGGAGCAAAAAGCCGCTAGTTCGGCGCTCAACGCTCCGGCTTCGAGGCTCCGAACTCCGCCCACCTCGGATAGCCGCTGATATGGACGTTGTCGCCCATCGGCATGACT
This sequence comes from Akkermansia muciniphila, assembly GCA_943373155.1. Lineage (GTDB taxonomy): Bacteria > Verrucomicrobiota > Verrucomicrobiia > Verrucomicrobiales > Verrucomicrobiaceae > Prosthecobacter. Next base: position 3,781 of record CALSBJ010000053.1, read on the forward strand.
TTGGCGCGATCCAGCTCCACGGAGGCGGGAAGGGCCGTGCCGGCGAGGGAAGGCCGACCTCCACCACAGAGCAGGGGAGCGATGTACCAGTGAACCTCATCGACGAGTTGTTCGCGGAAGGCATGGCCCAGAATGATGCCGCCGCCTTCGATGAGCACGGTGACGACGCCGCGCTCGCTGAGCTGGAGCAGCACGTCCCGTAGTTCGATGCCTTGCATCACGAGGGTGCGGTCTTTGTAGGGATCCGTGAGCAGATGGCTCTCCGCTGGAATGCTGCCGCTGCGAGTGAGGATGACACGCCAGGGTTGTTCCTTGCCGGTGGCGGCGCAGCCATCACGGAGGGTGAGGCGCGGATTATCCTTCCGCACCGTTTCCGCCCCCACGATGATGGCATCCGCTCGCAGGCGCAGGCGGCGGCCATGGATGCGAGCGGCATTGCTGGTGAGCCACTGGCTTTCACCTGCGGGTCGAGTGATGCGGCCGTCGAGGCTTTGCCCGGCCTTGGCGATGACATAGGGCAGGCCGGTGGTGATCCATTTGGTGAAGGGACGGATGAGATCACGGCACTCTTCGAGGAGCGTGCCGGCCTTCACCCCGATGCCGGCGAGCACAAAAATGTCTCGCGCCCGCTGATGGTGCGCGGGATTGGGATCATCGGCTCCATAGACCACGCGGCGGATGCCGGCTGCCTGGATGGCCTCCGTGCAGGGACCGGTGCGGCCATGCGTGCAGCAGGGCTCCAGCGTGACGTAGATGGTGGCACCGGGTAGCAGCTTGGGGAAATTCGTCTTGGCGTCCTTGATGGCCTCAATCTCGGCATGGGGGCCGCCTGCTTTGGCATGATAGCCCTGACCGATCACACGGTCCTGAGCCACGATCACAGCTCCGACGGGCGGATTCGGGCTGGTGAGGCCGATGCCACGCTTGGCTTGATCGATAGCTAGGTGCATCCAGCGTGCGTCGGGGTCGATTCGGTCGGAGAAAGCCATTGGGAGCGTGCTTTTTACTCAGATTGAGGCCTTCCTGCCAAGAGATGATTGTATATTTACCGTCAAACTTGCCTCCGACGATGCCAGCGGCGAGGTTTCCAGCCTCCGCGTGATGAAACTTTCCGAAAAGGCCTCCCTCTACCGCGAACTGGCAAAGCTGGTGGGTGCCTCCTTTCACCTCGATCGCTCACTGGAACTGCTGCTCGGCCAGCAGCCCTCCCATGCCCGCCGGACGTGGCTGCTAGGCTTGCAGAAAGGTCTCGCCGCTGGTCAAAGCGTGGCTGAGGCGGTGCAGGAGCACAACGCGGCCTTTTCCGATGGTCTGGAGATCACGCTGATCTCCGCCGGTGAACGCAGCGGTAGGTTGGCGGATGGTTTCGGGCATCTGGCTCGGTATTTCGAGGCTTGGGAGCTGGGCCTTCGGCAGATGCGTTCCGCGATGCTGTATCCGCTGGTGCTGGCTCATTTCGCCGTCGCCTTGCCAGAACTGCCTGCCATCGTCCTCGCGGACATGCAGGGTGGGGATGATCATCCCGTGCGTCGGCTGGTGCTCACGCTGCTGCTGCTCTGGCTTGTCGTTTTGCTGCTCATCATGGGCTGGCGCTGGCTTTCTCGCAAAGGCATCGAATCCGCCGAGGTGGAGAGCTGGCTGTGGCGCATTCCGCTCATCGGCAGCGTGCGGCGGCATTGGGCACTGGCTCGTTTTGCGCAGGTCTTTCACGCCTGCCTGCTCGCTGGCATGCGCATGACCGAATGCATGCGACTCTCCGGCGAGGCCGCTCATAGCGGCGTGCTGCGCCAAGCCGCCGAAGATGCCGCCAAAAAAATCGCCCAGGGAGAAATGATTGCCGGGGCGATGGCGGACGTGCATGGCTTTCCCATTTCCTTCGTTCACAGCATCGCCACCGCCGAAGAGGCCGGCACGCTCGATCGCGAGATGAATTCCTGGGCCGCCGCCGAGATGATCGAGGCGCAGGAGTCCCTCCAAGCCGCCAGCTCCTGGCTGCCGAAGATTTTCTACGCTGGTGTGGTGCTCTATGTGGCCTACCGCATTCTCAGCATGGCCTTCGGCTACTACGGCGAAATCGGCCGACAGCTTGAAGCATTGTGAAGCGCCATCGGAGGGCAAGCGGACGTGACGTTTGCCGCTAAGAATGCATTGGATGCCTTCTCGTAGCAGAAGTCGTCAGACTTCCCCGAAGCGCGTTCCATTCCTCGGTGGAATGGAAAGTCACTGAACCTGATGGCTGACAGCAAATGGGGACAGCAAATCCCCCTCATTTTTTGTCCCCATTTGCTGTCCGTTTCCGGGTCTACTTAGCCCGAAGCAAGGTGCGGACTTCAATGGCCCGCCGCGAGGTCCACGGGCTTGTAGCCGCCTTTGCCACGGAAGTAGAGAAAGAGGCCGAGGTAGCAGAGGAGCATGAAGCTGGGCAACATGGCGATGGTGGTGAAGACGCTGCGCTTGCTGGCGGCCTGCACGACTTCGAGTTCCTTGGCCTGGGCTTCGGGCAGGGCTTTGATCTTGGCCTGATCGAGCGTGGGGCTGGCTCCGAAGAGGCTCGGCTTTGGCTCGCCTTTCACGGTGGCATACAGGGCAGCGTGCTCGGGGTTGTTGAGGCGTTTTTCGAGGTCGCCATCCTGCTTGAAGCCGATGTAGGGGCTGCCGAGCACGCCGAGGAAGAGCACACCGACGGCGGAGACGCCATTGAGGGTGAGGGCACCGCCTTTAGGGAACTGCTCAGAGGTGAGGCCGAGGGTGGTGGACCACAGGAAGGTCTTGCCGAGGGCGTAAACGGTGGCGGCGGCGAGGATGGCCCAGCCGGTGGCATTCGAGAGGAGCATGAGGCCGATGATGGCGATCATGGCGCTGATGACGAGCAGCCCGATGGGCGAAAAACGATGCACGATGGGACCGGCGAAGAAGCGCAGCACGGTCATGATGACGGAGACATAGACAAAGATCCACGTCGCAAAGGCGGGCAGATCTTTGGGGCCGCTGAGCTTGAGCAACTCGGGCATCCAGCCGTCCGTGCCGAGTTCCGTGGTGGCGAGCGGTCCGATGGTGATGAGGACGACGAGGAAGAGCCAGTTGCCAGCAGAGCGGGTATAGAGGCCGGCGAGCAGGGCGACGACGGCGGCGATGATGAAGATCGTGGTCCAGGAGGCTTCCTGGTTCATCATTTGAGCCAAAGCCGGGGCGGTGAGGGCGGTGAGGATGAAGAAGCCGACGGCTCCCACTTCCTTCAACATGTCGCGGTAACTCACACCAGCGGCCACACGCTCATTCACGGGGAAGGCGCGGGGCAGGATGAGCAGCGCATAAACGATCACCGGGATGAAGCAGAGGGCGAAGCGGAACTGCCACACGGCCCCAAAGAAGAGCTTGGTATCCGGGAGCAGCCCGCAGAAGAGGGCTCCGAGCGCCAGACCGGCCGGCCAGCCCGCGTGGAGGATGTTCAGCCATTTGGCCTTCTCTTTGTTGAAGACGGTGGCCACGACGGGGTTGATGAAGGATTCCACCGTGCCGTTGGCGACGGCGACGAGCAGCGTGCTCCAGTAGAAATCTTGATAGCCGGAGGCTCGCAGCGTGAGCACCAGGGAGATCGAATGGCAGGCAATGGCAAAGCAGGCCACCGTTTTGTAACCGATGTAATCGATCACGAGGCTGAAGAAGATGATCGAGATGGCGAAGGGCCACATGCCCGCGCCGTTGATGTTGCCTTTCTGCTGCTCGGAGAGGTTAAAACTATCCTGCAACTCGCCGATCGTGTTCGCCCGCACGCCGAAGATGAAGGAGGTGGCGACGAGGGCGATGAAACAGGCCCAAAAGAGTTTCATGTCGGCTTTGCCGGAGGTGGAGGAGCTCATGTGTGATTCGGGAGAAGAGGTGGGTGCGGGAAAAAGCGGGGCGATTCCAGCAAAGCGGCCTCGTTTGCGCAATGGAATTTTCCCTCTCACCCGCCCGCCGAAGCCTTTCTTGACGCGAAAGCCGCCCGGTCGCATGATTGAGAAGGAATCGCTGGACCAGTTCAGGCTCGTCCGGCGATGGTTTTTTCCTCCATGATGCACGCCATGACTCTTCGCCGCTTTTTGATCCCACTCTGCTTCGCGAGCACATTGGGCCTGCCAGCCGTGGCTCAGGAGGTGCCGAAAGCACAGCCCGTATTGGATACCAATCCGAACGCCCTCGCGAAACCCGCGCCACCCACCGATCTCGACGCCTCGTGGAAGACCCAGCGTGAGGCCCGCTCGCTCACTCTCCAGGTGCCTGCGCCTCGCGGACAGATCGTGGACCGCAATGGCGTCCCTTACGCGCAGAACCGCGTGGTGAATTACTTGGCTCTCGTGATGCCGTTCATGGAAGGAGCCTCGGATGACAAGATCCTCGCTTTCGCGAAGCAGACCATCGGTGCGGCCAATCAGGCCCTCGGCAAGGCTTGGACCGTGCCGGATGATCGTATCCTGGCGCATTACAAGAACCGCCGCTGGCTGCCGATGGTGTTTTCCTCCACCGATGGCATCAACGAGGAGATCACTGCGTCGATGGAAAAGAAACTGGAGCCCATCCTCGGCGCGAATCTCGTGCTCCAGGGCTCCTACATGCGGCACTATCCGCAGAACGAGCGGGCCTCCCACCTCATCGGCTACACAGGGAAAAGCCGCCCGCTGCCTCTCGGCCCCATCGTGGATGGCGATCAGATCTTTGAAGAGATGGAAGGCCGTGCCGACATCGAAAAAGCCTTCGATAGCGATTTAAAAGGCCAGCCCGGCATCGTGAACGTGCTCTTCGCTCCCGATGGCAAGCGCTTGGCTGAGGACGTGCGCCGCTACCCCGTGCCAGGGCGCAATGTGGTGCTCTCGATTGATTCCAGCTTCCAGATGTTTGCCGAGCAGGCGCTGCAGGAGCACGCTCGCAATGGCGGCGCGATGGTCATCATGGACATCCAGACCGGTGACATCCTCGCCATGGCTTCTTATCCATTTTTCGACCTCAACATGTTCATCCCGGGCATCACCGGAGCGAAGTATGAGGCCTTGCTCAAAGACCCGAAGCTTCCGCTCATCGCCCGGGCCTTTCGTGGTGAATATCCGCCCGCCTCGACCTTCAAGGCCGCCACCGCGCTTGGCATCCTCGATAGCGGTAAAGTAGACGCGAAAACCTACTTTGCGTGTGATCCGGCCATGGAGATCGGCAATCGCGTCTTCCACAACTGGTCGAAAAACAGCTTTGGCTCCATCAACGTCGTCAACGCCCTCAAATACTCCTGCAACACCTGGTTCTATGCCGCCTCGATCGAGGCGGGGGCGGATTCTGTCACCGGCATGTGCTCCCGTCTGGGTTTTGGCGAGCGCACCGGCATCCCGCTGATTGAGGGAGAAGGGTTCCTCCCCACGAACAGCATCATGATCCAGCGTCGCGGCACGAAAATCATGTCGGGCGACCTCGCGAACATCTCCATCGGCCAGGGAATGGTGCTTGCCACGCCGCTGCAAGTAGCCCAAAGCATGGCCGGCATCGCCAACGGCACCTACCTTCCTCAGGCCCGCCTCGTGAAACAGGTCCAGGACTATCAGGACAATCTCGTCATGGCCTACGAGCCAAAACCTCGCAAGACCATCAACCTCAATCCCCTGCATCGCGATGCCATCGTGAAGGGCATGGTGGCCGTCGTCTCCGGCGATGGCGGCACCGGCCATGCGGCGGATATCAAACACGCCCAGATCGCTGGCAAAACCGGTACAGCACAGTGGAGGATCGCTAAGGATCAGAACCTCGCCTGGTTCGCGGGCTTCCTTCCTGCGCAGAAACCGATGTTCAGCTTTGCCGTCGTGTATGAAGGCCGTCCCGGCGAAGACGTCAGCGGTGGCCGCAAAGCGGCTCCCATCGTGCGTGAGGTCTTCACGAAGATCTTCGAGAAGACGCCGAAGGATGACCCCATGCTCCTCGCCATGCAAAACGTACCCAAGAACTCTCCGCTCGGCCCCGAGGACGAGGAGGACATTCCCGAGGGCAAGCCCGTCGAGGAAGAGCGCCGTCCCCGCGTGCAGCAGGAGGTCCGCCCAGCCGAGCAGCCGAAAAAAGGCATCGGTGGCTTCTTCCGTAAACTTTTTGGCCGTGATTGATTCTCCTCCGCGGCACTGAAACTCCCTTCCGATGACTCTCCAGTCCGCCACCGTCTCCGATTTTGCCTCTGACTACCAGGGAAAGCTCTGCGTCCTCGGCTGCTTCGATACCCTCTGCGCCTCCGCCTTCCCCGTCGTGCATCCGCAGTGCAGCATCGCCGTGCGCCTCGTGTTTCAGCCGGAAGATGCCGGGAAGCATGAGTTCACCGTTCGCTGCGTCGATCCCACCGGGGCCGATTGCATGCCGCCGATGCCTGCCCAGGTCGATGTGGCCTTCAATTCCACGTTCATCCCCTTCGTCTCGCGCAATATCGTCTTCACGCTCCAACGCGTGAAATTCGAGCGCCAGGGCCTCTACCGCTGGTTCATTGATCACCGGGGCAAAACCATCGCCACCATCCCGCTGCGCGTCACGCAGTTCGATGGATCACGTGGCGCTACTGGGCCAGCGGGCTAGCGAAGCACTTCAACAATCAACAATCGAATGTTTATCCATCTTCAATCCGCACGCTCACCGCGTACGTTGGCGCTTGGATTGACGATTGAAGAACAAGGATTGCTGATTTTTGAAGTTCCTGATTTGCCATGACACCCACCGCCCAGCCCAAGTCCAGCGCCGCCCCGGATACCGCCGAGGGCTCGCCCGTGCGCCAGCTCACCGTCTTCCTGCAAAACCGCGTGGGAGCCCTCATGGCCCTTGTGAAGCTCCTCGGGGATAACCACATCGCCGTGCTCGGCCTCTCGCTTCAGGACAGCACGGAACTCGCCATCGTGCGCCTCATCGTGAGTGCCCCGGATGATGCCCAGATGGTCTTTATCGAACGCGGCATCCCGCACACCATCCTGCCCGTCACTGTCATCGAACTCAAAGAGACCGAAACCTCCCTCCCGCAGGCCCTTTCCGCCCTCCTCGGTGCCGAGGTGAACATCTCCTTCAGTTACCCACTGCTCATCCGCCCCGGCCAAAATCCTGTGCTGGTGCTCCATCTCGATTCCCCGGAATTCGGTGCCGATGTGCTCGGTAAGGCGGGCTTCAAAGTGATGCGGCAGGAGGACCTCAGCCGCTGACGCCTTCGCAGTCGATGAATTGAAGACTTGCCCCTTCATCCGCCCTCGCCACTCATCCCCGCGTGTCTGACCACCACGCGCCGCTGATCGATCGGGTGCGCTTGCGCTCCAACCAGTGGCGCAAGCTCCGATCCATCGTCCTCAATCTCAGCACGCTGGATACCTTCTACGGCAAACGCTTCCGTGAGACCGGCGTCCGTGTCAGTGGCATGAACCGCCTCGAAGACTTCGCCAAGCTGGTGCCCTTCACTACCAAAGCCGAGATCCAGGCGGATCGCGAAGCCCATCCGCCCTTTGGCACCAATCTCACCCGCGCCATCACCCAGTACACCCGCTTTTGCCAGACCAGCGGCACCTCCACCGGCAAGCCGATGGCCTGGATCGATACCCCGGAAAGCTGGGAAGCCATGCTCGTCTGCTGGCGGAAGGTCTTTGAAGGCGCTGGCCTCGTCAAAGGGCGTGACCGCATCTGCTTCGCCTTCTCTTTTGGTCCCTTCCTCGGCTTCTGGACCGCCTTTGAGGCTGCCTCCAAGGACTACATGGTCCTGCCCGCCGGTGGTCTTTCCAGCCAGGCACGCCTCGAAATGATGGCCCGCTACGGGGCCACCGTGCTCTGCTGCACACCCACCTATGCCCTGCGCCTTGGCGAGCTGATCGGCGAAAGCTCCGGCGTCGAGCGCATGAGCCTGCGCGTGCAAAAACTCATCGTCGCTGGCGAAAGCGGTGGCAGCGTGCCTGCCATGCGTCAGCGACTCGAAACGCTCTGGGATGCCCAGGTCTTCGACCACCACGGCATGACCGAGGTCGGCCCTGTGACCTTTGAATCACCCGAACTGCCTCGACACCTCATCGTCATCGAAGACGCCTACTTTGCCGAGGTCGTCGATCCCGTCACGGGCCTCGAAGTCGAGGACGGCCAGCATGGCGAACTCGTCCTCACCACGCTCGACCGCACGGTGTGCCCGCTGCTGCGCTACCGCACCGGCGACTACGTCAAAAAGAAGCTCCACCGCGGTCGCCTCACGCTCGAAGGCGGCATCCTCAGCCGCATCGACGACATGGTCGTGCTCCGCGGCGTGAACATCTACCCCAGCGCCATCGACGCCGTCGTGCGTGAGTTTCCTGAAGTCGTCGAATACCTCGTCGAGCAAAAAAAGATCGACGACATGGATGAGATTGAGCTGCTCATCGAGACCGACGAAAACATCGCCAAATCCCTCCTCAAAAAGCTCGAAGCCCGCCTGCGCGATACCTTCAGCCTCCGCATCCCCGTCCGCGTCGTCGAGTCCAACACGCTCCCACGTCACGAGTTCAAAGCCAAGCGATGGAAGGTGCTGTGAACTTCGCCGTGTGGCCCGTGTCGAACCTCCCATCATGAGCGCCGCTGACGACTTCCTCCGCATCGCTGCCGATTTCCAACTCGGCAGCCTCGAAACTGAAATGCAGCACCCGCTGACCACGGATCTCTCCCGCCTCGCCCACGAAAACCTCCCTGAGGCCCTGCGCCTCATGCGTGAGGTCGATGTGCTCGCTTTGAAGCGATTCGAAAACGCCCGTGAAGGTCTTATCGCCCTCGCCGCCGCCATCGGTGAAACCTTTGCCAAAGGCAAACGCGTCTATCTCTGCGGCTGCGGTGCCACCGGCAGGCTCTCGCTCAGCCTCGAAATCTTCTGCCGCCAAGGCATTCTCCCCTGGCCGCGTGAAGACAGCGTCCGCGCCTTCATGGCCGGGGGCGATCTCGCGCTCATCAAAGCCATCGAGACCTTTGAAGACCATCCTGAGTATGGCGCACGCCAGCTTGAAGAGCTCGGCTTTGAAGACGGCGACCTCCTCATCAGCCCCACCGAAGGCGGCGAGACCCCATGGGTCATCGGAGCCACCGAACGCGCCACCGAGCTCTCCCGCACGCCACCGTGGTTCCTCTACTGCAATCCCGATGACGTGCTCGCCCGCGCTGCCGAGCGATCCCGCCGCGTCCTTGAAAACCCGCGCATCCACAAGCTGAACCTCGCCGTCGGCCCCATGGCCATCAGCGGCAGCACCCGCATGCAAGCCAGCACCGTGCTGGAGGCCGCCATCGGCTTCGCTTTGCTCCACGCTCAAAATCCCGCGAAGGCCTTCGACGAAGTGAAGAGCCTCCAAAAGCTCGTCGAAGCCCACGACGGCCAGTTTCTCGCTCCCTTCATCGAACGCGAATCCGCGCTCTACGCCCAAAACGGTCACCTCATGTATGACGGCGGCCCTTTCGGCATCACCGTCGTCACGGATACCACCGAGCGTGCGCCCACCTTCAGCCTCGCCGCCTTTGAAAAGCAGGACGATCCCCACGCGCCGCTCTCCTGGTGCCATTTTTATCTCCCCGAAGCTCCCGATGCCCTCACCGCCTGGCATCACCTCCTCGGCCGCGAGCCACGCACGCTTGAGTGGCCGGAGGTCCGCCACCTCGCCGGAGCCGATGTGCTACGCTGCTACGACATGTCCCAAAACGTCGCCAACATCCGCCAAAGCCGACTCGGCGGCATCGCGCAACCCGTCTTCACCCTCCGCGGCGGTGCAGGCCGCATCGATTGGCAGCTTGGCGATCATTACCACATCGAGACGCTCGCCGCGCCGCTCTTCCACACGCACTTGATGCTCAAGATGTGGATCAACATCCACTCCACCCTCGTCATGGGCCGCATGGGCCGCTACCTCGACAACCTCATGACCTACGTCAAACCGAGCAACAACAAGCTCATCGACCGCGCCGCCCGCTACGTCCGCCTCCTCGCCGAAAAACGCACCGGCACCTTGCCTCCCTACGACACCACCATCCACGCCCTCTTCGCCGAACGCGACATCATGCAAATCGGCGAGCCCATCGTACTCAAGACGCTGAACCGTCTTCTCCGCGAAGCCGTCAAGGCGTCGTGACTCGCAGCCGGATGAAGGCTCCGGGAGATGCACCGACTGGCAGGGTGAAAGTATGCACGCCGTTGTTCACCGTGTGCGTAGTGCCTGAACTCGACCAACTGCCCGTCTGCAGCGTCTCGCTCCACTCCGCGCTGTAGATGATACCGGTGACACCGGCTGGCTCGGCGAAGGTATAGACCAGATCACTGCCGCTGCGCACCGGCTTGGGCACCTGCCCGGCACTGTTCTGGCCGGGATGCAGGCCAAAGGCGTATTCGAGAAGGTTCGGAACGCCATCGCCATCCGGATCGGCGAGATCACCACCATTGCCGCTGTTGCTGCTGCTGCTGCTGCCAAAGTAGGTCTGCCTCCAGTTGGTTTGAGGCACGGTGCCATTGCCGGTGAGCGTGATGTCGAAGGGATTCTCATCCGGGTCGTTGTTGGCGATGTGCAAGGCGCAGGTCTTGGCACCGGCGGAAGTCGGCGCAAACTGCACCGTGAAGGCGGTGTTGCCGCCTGGTCCGTTCACCGGCGAGACAGGAGAAGCGGTGATGATGAACTGCGAGGCATCCGTGCCGTCTTTCGTGATCGTGAGGCCGGTCAGCGTGGCCGCGTTGGTATTTCGAATGTAGAACACGAGGCTGCTGGTGCTGCTGACGGCCACGTTGCCGAAGCCACGTGTGCCACCATCCGCCATGCCGGAGGCGAAGGGTTGCTCCACGACGATCTCCGGGGCGTTCACCGTGAACGTGAAGCTCGTTGTCGTGCTGGCGGTGCCATCGCTGACCAGCAGGGTGACGGTGGCAACGCCGGTTTGATTGAAGGAAGGCACGAGCGTGACGCCACGGCTAGAGCCGCTGCCGCTCAGGAAGATGCTGGCATCGGGCAAGAGTGCCTGATTCGAGGAGGTGCCGATCACCACGAGCGAGGCCGCGACGGTTTCGGAGTCCGCCACGGTGAAGTTGAGCGTGTTCGAGAGCGTGTTGTAGGTGATCTCTTGGTTGGCGATGCTGCTGATGGTGGGTGTGTCATTCGTGCTATTGACGGTGAGCACAAAGCTGTCGCTCGCCGTGAGTGATCCATCACTGACGGTGATGGTGATGATGGCCGTGCCACTCTGGTTGGTGGTCGGGGAAACATTCAGCGTGCGGTTTGCCCCGCCTCCGCCGAGTGCAATGCCCGTCACGGGCACCAGTGAGGGGTTGTTTGAGCTGCGGGTCACGGTGAGGGAAGAGGTGGCGGTTTCGAGATCGCCGATGGTGAAGGCGATCAAGCCGGTGGAAGTGTCCTCATTCACGCTGCGGTCGGTGATGTCGCTGATGGTCGGCGCATCATTGATCGGGTTTACGCTGATCGTGAAGGTGCGGCTGAAGGTGTTGTTGGACGCCTGCTGATCGTTCACGGTGACGGTGATCGTGGCGCTGCCGTTGGCATTGGCGACGGGTGCGTAGCTTAGCGAGCCGGCGGCGTTCGGGCTGGTGTAGCTGACCGTGGGATTGGGGATCAAGGCCGTGTTGCTTGAGGTAGCCGTGACGAGGATCGTCTGCGACTCCAGCGGCCCGGCGCTGATGCCACTCAGGCTCACGCTTTGTTGTCCACTGTCTTCATCAACGGTGGCATTGGCGATGCTGTTGAGGCTGGGCGCGTCGTTCACTGCATTGACGGTGATGACAAAGGTCCGGCTGAAGGTATTGTCGGCTGCCTGGCCGTCATTGACGGTCACGGTGATCGTGGCGGTGCCGGTCGTGTTGGCGGCGGGCGTGTAGAGCAGGCTGCCGGTCGTGTTCGGACTCGTGTAGGTGACGCTCGGCGTCGGAATGAGGGCGGTGTTGTCCGAGATGGCGATGATACTGAGTGTCTGGCTCTCGCCCGCGCCAGCGGTAACGCCACTGAGGCTTACGCTTTGCTGCCCACTATCTTCGGAGACGGTGGCGTTGGAGATGCTGTTGAAGGCGGGAGCATCGTTCACGGCATTCACCGTGATGGTGAAGGTGCGGCTGAAGGTGTTATTGGCTCCCTGCTGGTCGTTCACCGTCACCGTGATCGTGGCGGTGCCACTCGCGTTGGCGACCGGCGTGTAGGTGAGCGTGCCGGTGGCGTTTGGGTTGGCATATTGGACCGCTGGATTGGGAATCAAACTCGTGTTGCTCGATGAGGCGGTGATCACGAGGCTCTGCGCCTCCTGAGGCCCCGAACTGATGCCGGTGAGATTGATCGTCTGCTGACCGGCGTCTTCCAAGATGGCGGTCGGATTGGTGATGGCATCGAGCGTGGGCGCGTCATTCACCGCGTTCACGATGACGTTGAAGGTCTGCGAAGTGGTGTTGGAGGTGCCCTGGCCGTCGTTTACGGCCACGGTGATGGTGGCGGTGCCGCTCATGTTCGCCACGGGCGTGTAAAGCACGCTGCCGGTCGTGTTGGGGCTGGTGTAGTTGACCGTGGGATTCGGAATGAGGGCGGTGTTGTTCGAGGTGGCGGTGACGGTCAGCGTCTGGCTCTCGCCGCCGCCGGCGCTGATGCCGCTGATCGGGACCGTCTGCTGGGATGCATCTTCCTGAATGGCCCCAGGACTCGTGATGGAGTTCAGCGTGGGCGTATCGTTCACGGCATTCACGGTGAGCAAGAAGGTATCGCTCGTACTCGCGGTGCCGTCACTGACGGTCACGGTGATAGTGGCGCCGCCGCTTTGATTGGCCGCAGGAGTGACGGTAACGGTCCGGCTGGCTCCGCTGCCGCCGAGGACGATGTTGGCGAGCGGCACGAGCGCCGTGTTGCTGGAACTCCGGGTGACGATGAGGGAGGCGGCCGCCGTTTCGAAGTCGCCGATGGTGAAAGCGAGTGCGCCGGTGTTTGCGTCTTCGTCGATGGTCTGGTCCGTGATGTCACCGATCGTCGGCACGGCATTCACACCGGTTCCAGTAAGCGTGATGTCAAAGGTGGCCTCATCGTAGTCATCGCTGAGGATTTGCAGCGTGGTGCTGCGACTGCCCACAGCCGAGGGGGTGAAGGTCACCATGAAGGTCGTGCTGCCACCTGCGGCCACGCTGCTGCTCATGCCGGTGCTGTTGACGACGAAATCGGAGGCGTTTCCTCCTGTCACCGACACGCCCGTGAGGCTCAAAGCACCGTCGCCCGTGTTTTTGACGGTGAAGGTGAGCGGCGTGCTGGTGTCATTCGTGAGGCTGCCGAAGCTTTGGCCGCCTCCATCGGCGATGTTGGTGCCCACGGGCTGCTCCACCGTGATTTCAGGCCCCAGAGGCAACGTGAGGACTTTGGACTCGGAGGGTATGCCATTGGTGAAAACGGTCATGAGCAAGTGCCCGGGTGGAAAAGCTCCCAAAGCGGTCGAAGTGAATCCGGTGGCGCTGGAACTAGCCGGTGAAGCCCACATCATCTGCGCATTGCCGAGGCTGCGAAGCTGCACGAGCGGAAAATCCGTCGCCGAGTCCTGTGTGCCGCCAACGGAGGCACCGGAGATGCCTCGCAAGCCTGTTCCTGTGATCGAAAGCACACGCCCCGCATTGATCGAAGCCGTGCTGACCTGCGGCTGCCAGGCGCTGTTGAAACCGAGACCGAGGTCCAGCAACTCCGCCGTGTTCAGAGAAGTGGTTCCGGTCGAGCCACCCGCGATGAGCACCTTGCCCGTCGCGAGCAGGGTCAGGACGGGGCTCGTGCGCACTGAGGACAGCGTCGGACCACTGCTCCAGGTGCCGGTTGCCGGATTGTAGATCTCGGTGCTGGAGAGAGCTGCGCTCGTACTGGTGCCGCCAGCGACCAACACGCGGCCATCTGGCAGAAGCTCCGCCCGATGATCGTAGCGGGCCGTAGCAAGTGTGCCCGTGGTGCTCCAAGAACCCGTGGCCGGATCGAAAAGCTCGGCGGTGGCCCGTGGCGTGAACGTGCCGGCCAAGTTCCAATTCACATACATGCCTCCTACAACCAGCACCTTGCCATTCGGCAGCAGCGTGGCGGAATGGCGCTGACGCGTCTCCGCCATCGCGTTCACGGTGCTCCAAGTGCCAGCGGCGGCATCATACAGCTCGCACGAGCCGAAACTGTCCATCGCGAACTGTGACGCACCGCCTGTGACGAGCACTTTGCCATTCGGCAGGGACGTCGCCGTGTGCCAGAGACGACCTGTGGCAAGGCTGCCGCTTGTGCTCCATGAATTCGTGGCCGGATCAAAGAGCAATGAAGCGGTGAGGCCGGCAGGAAGACCTCCGCCGGTGATCAGCACTTTGCCCGAAGCCAGAAGCGTCGCGGTGTGTCTGGAGCGTAGCGACGGCATATTTGGCAGCGCGGTCCAGGTCCCAGCGACCGGGTCGTAAAGTTCCGATTTGTTCGCTGCATCGATCGTGACATGCCCAGCGAGCAGCACCTTGCCATTGGGCATCAGCGTGGCCGTTCCTTCCGAGTGACCGGACACCATCGTTCCAGCGCTGCTCCACGTGCCGGTGGCCGGATTGTAGAGATCGGCCGTGGCCGGGTTCGGATTGCCACCGCTCAGCACCAGAATCTTGCCATCCGGCAGCATCACCGGCTGGGCACCAGCACCTGTAGTCGCCTTCGTCCCCGTGGCACTCCACGCCGGGCTGCTGGAAGTGAAAATCTCCACGCTGGCGAGTGGTGCGTCCCCGAGATTTGATCCACCGACAATCACCACGCGACCATCCGCCAGTAGTGTGGCCGTATGAAACTTCCGCGGGGTGGCAAGCAATGCCGACGACACACTCCAAGTGCCTGAGGAAGGGTCATAAATCTCCACTTGATTAAGTGTGCGTGGAATGCCGCGTCCACCGATGACCGCCACCTTGCCATCCGGCAGCAAGGTGGCGCTGTGACCATAACGGGGGTGATTCAAAGGTCCCGTCGCTGCCCAGGTATTCGTCACCGGATCGTAAAGGTGCGCTTCTTGTCTCACGATTCCAGTCGAAGGGTAATTGCTCAGCCCTCCAGCGACTAGCACCTTCCCGTTCGGCAGCAGGGTGGCACTGTGAAAGAAGCGCTGCACATTCGATGAGGCGACCTGCGTCCATGTTCCGGCTGTCGGGTCATAGAGTTCGGTGTTGTAAACGGGGAAATCGTTCAGCCCTCCATCGACCAGCACCTTGCCATTGGGCAACAACGTCGCCGTGTGAGCGCTGCGCATGTCGTTCAATGAACCCGTGCCATTCCCCACGTTCGTAGATGAGTTAAAGACGAAACATGATCGGCTATCGCCGCCTGCGATCAACAGCCTGCCATCTGAGAGCGTCGTGGCGGTGTGCTGACCTCCACCGGCCGTATATGCGTCCGCTGCCCCCCACGTGTTGCTGGCTGGATCGTAAATGACGGACGTTCCCGAAGGCCAGCTTCCGCCAAACCCATTCGCCACCATGCCACCGGCTAGCAATACCTTCCCATTCGGAAGCACGCTCATGGCCGCCAGTTTTCGGGCATTGGCTGGTGCGCTCACCGTGGTCCAAGAGCCGCTCCTCGGGTCAAAAATCTGCGCCGAAGCCACCTGGCCAGTAGAGCTCGGATTCGTGCCCAGCGCCGGATCAAAGACCGTGCTCCCACCCACGATTAAAATACGTCCGTCCCGCAGAAGCGCCGCATTATGCACCATTCTGGCATCCGAGATCGGAGCCGCCGTGGTCATGGAGTCAGCCGCCAGAGAGGCCTGAGAAAGAGCGAGCAAGGCCAGAGCGATGCCTTGAAGCCGGTTGAGAAAGATTTTCATGAGCGAATGCGGCTTTTTAGCATGGCCGCCCGCCCGCGCATACCCTCTTTTTGTCACCCATCTGTCACTCGTCTCGAGTGCGCAATCACCGCCGTCGGCATATCAACGAACCAGAAACGCACCAGCCTATTTCCACACACCGATCACCGATCACTGCCTACTGAGCACTCCGCCCCCACCTCACTGCTGCGGCAGTTCCAGCTTCAGCCTCTCACCGCTGCGCAGGATGACGCTGGGAATCTTCTCGCCGGGGAGATTGCTCAGGAGAAGGTGGCCGATGAGGGCGCTCTCGGTCATGCGGGTGTTTAGATCGCCGATTTCGAGGATGAGGTCGTCTTTCTGGAAGCCGGCCTTCTTCGCGGCGGCGTGGGGGCCGTATTGGCCGACGTGGAAGATCTTGAGCGCCATCTGATCCTTCGTGAGGCCGAGTTGCTCCCGCGTGGCATCATCAAGGTCATCCATCTTCATGCCGCCAAAGGCCATCGCACGCATGGGCCAGGTGCCGACGCGTTTGGAGATGTCGGATTTGTTTCGCCAGGCGGGTGGCAAAGTGAGGCGGAGGTCGAGCGATTCGCTGCCGCGTTTCACCTTCGCCAACAGCGTGCCGCTGGCAGGCGCACGATGCAGCACCCAGCTCACATCGGCGATGGAGATGAGCGGCTGCTGATTGAGTTCGAGGATTTCATCCCCGGCTTGGAAACCGGCGCTGGCGGCTGGCGTGCTGGGTGCCACGGTCTCCACCTTCGCCACGGCATCGGTGGCCAGCGTGATGCCGAGCACCTCGATGGAAGGCTGTGGGTAGATCCATTCCACCGGCACGGGCTTGCTCTGGCTGCGGTAGTGAGCGCGGAAGGCATCGCCCACCATGTGGCAGTGGACGCAGCTTTGGACGACCTTGCCGTCCCAGTCGAGCTTGCTGGCATACTTCTCCGACAGCGTGGGAAACTCCACCGGCGTTTGGTAAGGCACCGGGCCGCCTTGCTTGCCCTGGAGCGCGGCTTTGTTCGCCGGGTAACCTTGATGCAGGGCCAGCGCGGCTTCGAGAGCCTGGTGAAAGCTGGCGGTGGTTTTGTTCAGCGGGTCCTTCTGATGCGTCCAGGAGCCAAAGCGACCGTACACGGTGCCATCGCCATTGAACAGGAGCGCGGAGAAGGACAGATCGTAATCAAACTGGAAGCGTGCGAGGTCGAGGGCATTCGCATTGATGATGCGCACGCACACAAACTGATCGAGCAGCGGGATGAGTTCCTTTTCCTGAAGCACCGCCGCATCCATCCCCGCGCAGGAAAGGCAGGGTACGCAGCGCAAAATGACGAGCAGCGGCTTCTTCGTCGTCTTCGCCAGCTTGAAGCCGGATTCGACGTCGTTGTAATTCCAGCGTGTATCCGCCTCAAAGGTCGCCTTGTCACCGCGAACGGCTCCTTCGCGGTCCTTGACCGTTTCAGCGAAAAGGAGGCCGGAGAGGCCAAGCAGGGCGATGAGAGCTTTCATGCGGGCATTTGGACAGAAAGGACGCCGAATGACAAGCGCCATCCTGTGGCGGGCAGCAGACAAAGGCAGGAATAGACAATAGACCATCGACGATCTGCCCCGCCGACCGCGACCGCGCTATCGTCTATCGCCTATTCCAATCAAGCCGCCGCACAATCTCATCTCCGCCGACGAGAACTCGCACGCCGCCGCCGTTCCCTCATCTCTCATCTCTCATCTCTCATCTCTTCCGCCATGACCCGCACCCTCCTCGCCATCGGCGCCCATTATGACGACTGTCCCTTCGGCATCCCCGGCACCCTGCTGCGGGCGGTGAAAAAGCACCAGCGCGTCGTCATCCTCAGCCTCATCGGCGATTACACGAACTGGCCGCCCGTCAAAGGCCGTGCGCAGGAGCTGCTGGCGCTCTCGAAGCAGCTGGCCGCCGAACGCGGTATGGAGATGCGCTTCTTGAACTGGAAGAGCATGGGCTTTGAGCCCACCCTCGAAACCAAACGCGCCGTCGCCGAAGTCGTCGCCGAGGTGAAGCCGGATACCGCCTTCATGCTCTGGCCGCGTGATCGCCATCCCGACCACGAAGCCGCCAGTGCCATCTGCCACGCCGCGCTGCACCAGCCCGCCCGCCTCCTTGGCGTGGAAGAGGCCCGCGTGCCCTCCCGCGTCTTCTGGTATGACAACGGCCCCGGCCACACCATCGGCTTCGAGCCGGATACCTATGTGGATGTCTCCGACGAGTGGGAATCCGCCCGCGATTGGCTCGGCCGCCTCATGGCCTTCGTTCGAAACGAGCCTTACGATCCTACCAAAGCCGATGCCGCGATGGAAACCAAGACCGTCCTCTCCCGCTACCGCGGCCTCGCCTGCGGCGTGCGCTATGCGGAGGCCCTCAAGAGTGTGAAGCCAGGCGTGACGCTGGAGCTTTGAAGCCGATGTCATCATCGAGAGCATCAATGGGGCTTTCGTGAGCGGCGTGGCGCATGGGGAAGGCGTCATCCACCACCGCACACCGATTATGAAGACCAAACTGCTTCTCCTCCCCGTCCTCGTCGCTTGCCTTTGCCTCTCCAGTTGCGTCTCGCTCGCCCTTCAGGCTCGCCAGGAACTCGGCGGCCACAAGCCGAGCGTCATTGAGCGTGTCGGCTGTGGTGCCATCGACGCCGTCACCCTACCCGTGCAGCTCCCCGTCTTGATCCAGATGCAGTCTGGTGATTGAGGTGCCATGGATTGGCTCCGCCGAGGGATTGGATACGGCAGAATGATAGCGATTCAGGAGATCATTTTGCCATCCATCATTCTGCCAAGACCAGCACCATCTGCCGCGTGGAACATCGCTCATCGCCAATGCACCACAGCAACGGCCCGCCTCCCACCATCCCCACCGCCAACTCAAGCCCCAATCCCGTCCACGTCACCCCACCCGACCCCACAAGCCAGCATCACTACCGCCACGGGCACCAGAACAAGCGCCAGCAAAAGCACGCAGGCTTTGAGCAGGGCGAGCGGGGAGGACATCGACAAAGATCACAGAGGCCGGAAGTATCCACGAATGCTCACACGCGGATTGCGGACACAAATTTGGATGTGGGTGCGGTCCATGATTTTTGCCCCTTCATAGAGCGGACGGCCTTCCGTGAAGGGGCCACGAACCGTGTCATAGGCAGGCAGACCTTTGTTGGCACGCAGTTGATGAAGGAAATTGACTGTGGCGCAGTCGAGGTGGCGTTTGACGAGCTCCACATCGACTTTGAAGCCCGGCTTGTTCTGCGGGAGCGCCAAACCCGCGTCTTGCCAAAACTGCCTCATGTCGTGATGCGCAGCACGGATTTCATCCAGACAGGCAGCGTTCGTTAGATCTAGGCACAAGCCGAGATCGATGATCGCCCCCAAGACAAAGGGCCTGCTGATTTTCTGGCCAAAGTGTTGTGCATTGGCGCGAACCATCTCCGCCCATTGCATCGCTCGTTCGGGATCGTTTTCCCAGAAGTGGGCACCCGATCCGAGCCAGTCGTAGTCGTTGGTGCTGATCTCGACATGCCTCTTATGCGGGGACAGGATGTCCTCACCGACTTTTTGATCGCAACCGTGATGTCCGAGGGTGATTCCCAGGCTTTCCATGTCTTAGCCTCCGTAGCGTTTGGAGAGCTTGCCTGACTTGGTGATGAAGCCGCCCTCAATGAGAAATGCCCTCGCGGCACCGGGTTTGCTCAACAACTCACGCGCGAACTGGCGCATCTGCCGCTGTTCCTCAGCAATCACGGCATCGGAGCGGTAGCGTGGGGGGGGCGATGGGTTTCGCTGTCATGGGCTGATTGAACCCTTACCGGCTCTTTTCATCAAGCGGAAATCTCAGCGAGCCCTATGGAGGTTAGCCTTGGGACAGGGTTTGCCAAAAGGAACCTCTCAGGTTAGTCTCGGGCCATGAGCGTGCTCACCCAGCGTCTGTTCAGCGAGATCGAATCCGCCCCCGAGTCGGTCAGGGCGGAGACGCTGGATTTTGTGCTGTTCGTGAAAAGCCGCCTGGGCGGCGCGAATGGGGCTGCTGGCCATGAGTCGCTCGTGCGGCATACGCCGGGTGTTTGTGGTGGGGATGCTTGCCTTGGCAACACGCGCATCGCGGTGTGGATGCTGGAGGAGGCGCGTCGGGCGGGCGTGACGGATGCGGAACTGCTTCAGGACTATCCCAGCCTCAACGCTCGCGATCTCGCTGCAGCCTGGACCTATGTGGACACGCATCCCGAGGAGATCGAAAATGCCATCCAGGCCAACCACGATGCCTGATGGCCCGCCTTTACTCCAACGAGAACTTCCCGCGCCGTGTGGTCGAGGAACTGCGCCGACTCGGGCATGATGTTTTGACTTCTTTTGAGGCAGGTAGAGCCAATCAAGGCATTCCCGATGAGGAAGTCCTCGCCTTCGCCACTCAGGAGCAGCGCGCTCTGCTCACGCTGAACCGACAGGACTTCTTCCGACTGCATCGCTCGACTGGCGGTCAGCATGCTGGAATCATCGCCTGCACCCGCGATGATCCTCAGCCTGCTGAGTTGGCCCAGCGCATTCACGACGGCATTTCAGCAGCGGAAAGTCTTCATGGGCAGGTGATTCGCATTGTCAGGCCTTCCGGTGGGCAATGATCTTCAACCGCCATGCCTCGGTGCCATTCGATGACGAATCCGCCGCCATCGCCGGTCCCTTGCTCAAGAAGCTGGAGAGCCAGGGGCGAGTGATCGGTCCTCATGATCTGCCAATCGCCGCCATCGCGCTCCAGCACGAATGGACGTTGGTGACGAGCAATACGGATGAGTTCAGCCGCGTCGAAGGCTTGAAGATCGAGGATTGGACGGTTTGACACCGATGCAGCCGGCCCGCCGGAGACAGCCTCGGTGACCGGCAGCTTGGTGAGCCAGGCTGGATCAGATCCCTTCCCATAGCCCCTTCTGGAACCGGATTCTCCCTCGCCCTCATTGGTGCGCGGCCAGAGGCGCTCCTCGAACTCGGTGTCGCTCTTCCCGGCCCTTCAGGCCGAAAGAAGAAGGTCAGATTCCGTCGAAACCCAAGCCCACCCACCGCCTGAAGCGAGAAAGCCGCCGAGATGAAAGGGAGAAGCCACGGCCTCGGCGGTCTGTCTGGCTCTGGAGGTGCCAGAGCTTCAGCCATAGCATCTGAGGAGGGGCGCTTGTCAATTTTTGCACCCTGACGTCATTTGCCCCGCCATCAGGGGGAAGTCGGTTGGTGCCTTCAAGAACGTTGGGGCCAATGATAGAATCACTCCGTATCTGTTAGCAGGAAATCAAAGGCTCTCGTTGGGTTAGGCTTCATCAGGGACAATTCTTGTTCGTCTAAACCCTCGGTAAACTCAACGCCGTCCATCAGTTTTGTAAAGCTAACGCAGCCATTACTAACTGAGAGAATGCTATTACCTCCTCCATGTTTAAGCGTTTGATACTGGATCGTCTTGCCGTTTAGATGTTCGTATTTGTTCATTCCCCATTAAAGCATCCAGCCCGGATGACGCAAACATTTAGATGTTAAATGAAGCTAGTCCTTCCTGTAGCGCTGCTTGTTCGACTTGCCCATGGCAGGGCGTCAGACGTGCAGAACTCAACGGGCTGCTTTTTCCAAAAAAACGGTGCTGGAAGGCCATCCCGATGCACTTCCGCAGGATGTCAGAGCAATGACTAGCGCACTTGCCCGCGTCTCCTTGCGGTTCATTCAGTCATGCTCCATGCTCCCCCTAATGAAAGCCTTCTGTCATCTCGCACCAGCGTTGCTACTCGCCTTCATCGTCGATCTCGGTGCGGCCACGCCGCTGAAGAATACTCAGAAGGTCACTGCGCCTGATCAAGTGCCGGAGGGTCTGGCGAAGTCGGACTGGGCCAGCATTCGTGCGGCGTATGAGGCGGGGCGGCATTCCTTCCAGCCCAACGATGGCGGTTGGCAGGCTGGCAATCCGAGACAGCAGTGGCTTACGACGTTTGATGGACGTGGATTTATGGCAGAGCCGAAAGGAGGCGACTGGCAGTGGGGGCTGGAGTTGAGGAGCTACGGATTCTCTGACAATGAGCATCCGACTAGCGGGCAACCAGCCGTAAAAGCAGAGGGCCAACGGCTCACCTACCAGTGGGATAAAGTAGTCCAGGAATGGTTTGTGAATGACGAGCGCGGACTGGAGCATGGCTTTACGGTGAAGGAGCGACCAGAGGGTGCGCCAGACACGCCGCTCCAGTTTCACCTCGCCGTGCGTGGCTCGCTATTTCCGCAGATAACGTTGGATGCGCTGGGCGTCCACTTCCTGGATAGTCAGGGAACCACGGTGCTTCATTACTCCGGCCTAAAGGTCTGGGATGCCCATGGCAAAATATTGCCCTCGCACTTCGAGGCACATGGGCAGAAGGGTGTGCGCCTTTTGGTGGACGAGCGGGGTGCCCGGTATCCGCTTACCATCGACCCAATCGCCCAGCAGGCCACTATCACAGGCAGCAACACCGAAAGCGGTGACAGCTACGGTTTATCAGTGGCCGTGTCGGGAGACACTGTGGTCATTGGAGCCCCTCTGGAAGACAGCGGCTCTGCGGGCGTAAACAGCACGCCCAACGAGGGAGCCATCGACTCCGGCGCGGTTTATGTCTTCATACGCAGTGGGGCCACATGGACGCAGCAGGCTTACCTCAAGGCCAGCAATCCAGGGGCCGACGACCGGTTTGGCTACTCGGTGGCTGTCTCAGGAAACTCCGTGGTTGTTGGTGCCTACAATGAAGACAGCAATACGACGGGTGTAAATAGCACACCCAACAACCTCGCAACCGACTCGGGTGCAGTCTATGTCTTCATTCGAAGCGGGACGACATGGACTCAGCAAGCCTACCTAAAAGCCTTCAACCCCGAAGTGTCTGATTACTTCGGCTGGTCGGTGGCGGTCTCGGGTGACACCGTGGTTGTCGGGGCAACTTTAGAGGACAGCAGTTCCACAGGCGTGAACAGCACGCCCAACGAGAGCCGCACGAGTGCCGGTGCGGCCTACGTTTTTACGCGAAGTGGCAACACATGGACTCAGCAGGCTTATCTAAAAGCCAGCAACCCAGGAACGAGCGACAATTTTGGCAACTCAGTGGGGGTTTCGGGCGACACTGTAGTTGTCGGAGCGTGGCAGGAAGACAGCAGCACGACGGGCGTGAACAGCTCGCCCAACGATGTAGGTATCAACTTCAACTCCGGTGCCGCCTACGTCTTCACGCGAAGTGGCACGACATGGACGCAGCAAGCCTATCTCAAACCTGCCGTCGGCGGGCTTTCGCAGGATAACGATCAGTTTGGCATCTCAGTAGGCGTATCGGGCGAAACGGTAGTTGTCGGCGCTTGGAAGGAGGATAGCAGCACGACGGGCGTGAACAGCTCGCCCAATGATTTCGCCGCCGAATCTGGTGCGGCCTACATCTTCTCGCGCAGCGAGACAAGTTGGAGCCAGCAAGCCTATCTCAAAGCTTCTAACACCGCTGCCGGTGGTGGCTTTGGCTCCACGGTGGGCATCTCAGGTGAGACGGTGGCTGTCTTCGGCTCTGGTGCGTTCTACGCCTTCATGCGCAACGGGACAATTTGGACACAGCAGGACACTCTCAATACCGGCGGTGTCTCGGTGGCTATTTCGGGTGACACTGTAGTCAGCGGCAACTCCAGTGCGGCTTACATCTTCGTCGGTGCCGGTACCGCCCCAGCACCAGAAATCGTTGTCGAGCAGCCAGCCGACACGATTATCACTGATGGCGGCACCAAAAGTTTTGGTGGTATCCTTCCTGGAGGAACTTCTGATCTCACCTTCGCTCTCAAGAACCTTGGCGATGCTGATCTGGTCCTGAGTGGATCTCCGAAGGTGGTAGTGAACGGCACCCATGCCGCAATGTTCACCGTCACCGCACAGCCCACCTCACCCGTGACCGGCCCCAGCGGCAGCGCCACGTTCACCGTGCGCTTTGCTCCTACCAGCAGCGGGTTGAAGTCAGCAGCCCTCGCCATCCCCAACAACGATGCGGATGAGGGACCATACGACATCAATCTTACCGGCTCAGGCCTGGCCTTCACTGACGACACCGACGGAGACGGACTCAACGATGCATCAGAGTTCCAGATGGCGGCATTGGGTTACAACTGGCAAGTGAACCAAACAGCGCTGGTGAACACATTGTTTTCCAATCTCAACGGCGTACTGCCAAATCTGAATGCGTCAGGTTTCTTCACCACCGCACAGGTGCAGGCTCTCAATGTTGGCACACCTCTGATCCAGCGAAATCCCACCACTGGCGAATTTACCCTGACCGTCGGCGTGGAGAAGTCCCCGAATCTCAGCAGCTTCACCCCCTTCCCGATGACCTTGCCGCAAACGACGATCAACGCCCAGGGCAAGCTGGAATTCCAGTTCACTGTGCCGGACAACGCGGCCTTCTTCCGATTGCAGGCGCAGTAATATCTCAAGATGCTGATGTCACCAACAAACCCTGAATTATGGAGTGCATAGAACCAGTTCTCGATTTTTTAAGCCAGTTGGTTGCCGCTTTGATTGGGGCTTTCGCGGGTGCTTATGGAGCCTACCGGTTGAACAGAATCCAAAAATCACATGATGAGGATGCTGCGGCACTACAAGTGCTCACCAATTCGTTCTACAACGTTTCCACGAACCATACAGTGCTGGCACAAGTCAAAGGTCAACTTGCTGAAGCAAATCAAAAGAACGCTGGCATTGATGAGGACGTGCGGCCATTGACCACTCTCTTTTTTGTCGATGACTCAGTGTCAATCGCCACGGACGCAATCGCCCCGATTCTGTTTCACATCAAAAGAGAGATGATTTCTGAGATGAGAAGAGCTCAAATGGCATTCTCGAACTGCATGGCTCTTGTCCATGCGAGGAACAACTGGATCGAAGCCCGTCTTCAAGCAGAAAGCAGGTCGGACACTCACGAGGCTTATCTTCAGATTCTGAGAAGCCGTGTATTCCAAGCAGACGCAATTTTGCCTGGGCAACTGGATGATACCGAAAAGCAGTTAAAGACAATCGCAAGCAATCTGCGGGACATTGTTCTTCAAAGATATGGATTGGTTCTTCCAGTCATCGACGAGCAGTAGGACGGGGCCAAATCCGTCCTCTGGGCTCGATACTCTACGCTTTCAGAGCGAGATGAAGAGCAAGAGCAGGAGCAAGAATCAATAATACTTCGTCAGCCCATCCTTCCAGAGCGGCTTGAGTTGATCGATTGGGGAATCGATCAAGGTGGTGCCGTTGTGGGAGATGTAGAGATACGGGTCGCGGGTGGCTTCGCCGATGAGGGTGAGGCCGACTTTTTCGGCGGCGGCGACGTGTTCGGGGGCGATTTCGACGAGGAGGCGGCCGGGCGTTTCGCCGAAGAGGAGTTCGGCGGTGGTGAGGCCACTGGCGGCGAGGGGCATCTTGTCGGTGGCGATGCGGAGGCCGGCTTTGCCGCTGAAGGCCATTTCGGCGAGCGCGACGGCGAGGCCGCCTTCACCGATGTCATGAGCGCTGAGGATGGCACCTTGTTTCACGAGGCCGTGGTAGCGGCGGTAGGCGGCCATGCTTTCGGCTTCGTCGAAGGAAGGGCCGGCATCGAGGCCGATGCCTTTGGTGTATTTGGCGACGATGCTGCCGCGCAGACCGGCGCTGACTTTGCCCAGAACGGCGATCTTGCTGCCGACGCGGCGCAATGACGCGCCGACGACATGCTTGGCGTCCTCGACGATGCCGAAGCCGCTGAGCAGGAGCGTGACGGGGATGGAGACGGGGCCTTCGTCGGTGACGAAGTAGTTGTAGAAGCTGTCCTTGCCGCTGACGAAGGGCGCGGCGTAGGCGATGGCGGTCTGGGCCATGCCCTTGGTGCATTCGACGAGGGCGCCGAGCTCGCGCTCGTTGTCGGGATTGCCCATGCAGAAGTTGTCGAGGATGGCGATGCGGTCGGGATTCGATCCCATGGCGACGAGCTGGCGCACGCACTCATCGACGACGGCGCGGCCCATGAGATGCGGGTCGGTCTTGCCCCACTCCGGCAGCAAGGCGCAGGCGAGGGAGACGAGTTGATTGCTGCCATCGACGCGGATGACGCTGCCGTCCTGCGGTGCATCGCCCGCAGCTCCGGCGAGCGGTTTGAGGACGGTGTTGCCCTGCACTTCGTGGTCGTATTCGCGGATGATGGGCTCGCGAGAGACGATGGAAAAATCGGAGAGCAAAGTTTTGAGCGTGGCGGTCCAGGATTCCGGACGCACAGGCACGGCGGGCTGCACATCGGCCGGCGTGCGCCATTTCGCCCGCATCTCGCGGCGCGGGGCCTCATGCAGCGCGGTGACGTGCAAATCGCACACGGTGGTGCCGTGGTGCATGACTTTGAGACGCTGCGAGCCGTCTGCCTTCGCGAGGACGAATATCTCGGTCTGGTAGATGTCGGCGAGCTTTTGCAGCTCGGGCAAATCCTTCTCGTCGATGGCGATGACCATGCGCTCCTGGGATTCGCTGATGAAGACCTGCCAGCTTTCGAGGTCGGGCGCTTTCAGCGGTGCATTCTCCAGCCAGACCTCGCCACCGGTATCGCGCAGCATTTCGCCTGCGGCGGAGCTGAAACCGCCCGCGCCGCAATCGGTGACGAATTGAATGAGGCCCTTTTCACGGGCTGCGAGCACCCAATCGGCGACTTTTTTCTCCTCGATGGGATTGCCGATCTGCACGGCGGTCTGGTCTTCCTCATGCGAGTCGGTGGTGAGCTCGGCGGAGCTGAAGGTGGCACCTTTGAGGCCGTCTTTGCCGGTGCGACCGCCTGCGGCGATGAGCAAATGGCCGGGCTTCACTTCCTTGGCGATGTCCTTGATCGGGATGATGCCGGCGGTGCCGCAGAAGACGAGCGGGTTGTAGATGAAGGTGTCGTCGAACTGGATCGCGCCATTGACGGTGGGGATGCCCATGCGGTTGCCGTAATCGCGCACGCCTCGCACCACGCCACGCATGACGCCGAGCGGATGGATGACGTCCTTCGCCTTGATTTGATCCTGCTCGATGTCGGGCGGGCCAAAGCAGAACACATCGAGCGAGGCGACTGGCTTCGCGCCCTTGCCAGCACCCAAAATATCGCGAATCACGCCGCCGAGGCCGGTGTTTGCGCCCGCGTAGGGCTCGATGGCGCTGGGGTGGTTGTGCGTCTCCACTTTGAGGCACACGGCCTTGTCGTCATCGAGCTTCACAAAGCCTGCGTTGTCCTCGAAGGCGCTGAGCACGAAGTCGGGCTTCGTTTTGCAAATCTCCTCCGTCACATTGCGGATGTAGGTCTTGAACAGCCCGTCCACGACCTCCTGCTGGCCATTGAGCGTATGATAGATCTTCGCGCCAAAGATGCGGTGCTTGCAGTGCTCGCTCCAGGTCTGCGCGATGACTTCCATCTCGACATCCGTCGGCTCGCGGCCCTCATCCTGGTAAATCTTCTGCACCGCGAGCATGTCCGCCTTGGAAAGCGAAAGCTTCATGCGCTTCGAGAGGTCGAGAAGCTGGTCAGCGGTGAGATCGCGGAGGGGGATGGAGCGGAAGACGGCTTGGGACATGGGTGGAGCCACTCGACTTGGCGAGAAATGAGCAGGGTTCAAATCAAGGATGCGTCCGCGACCTCAAAATCGACCGAATGCTCTGGGGATTCTGGCGCATGTCCAAGACGGCATGGATGAAGCAACGATTTCCGGCCGGTTGGTAGAAAATGGCCATATTCCATCCTCGGAGGCTCCATTTACGGTAGGGTGGCACAAGGTGGCCAAAGCCAATTAGCGGGTGGCGGGAGATCAGGCCGAAAGCGTCCTGTATGTCTCTTTCGAACGCATCCGCCGGGCTTCATCCTGCTCGTCCAGTTCGACATATTTGCGGAGCATGTCCGTGTCGGCACCGGCCAGCACGACGATTTCGTTCATGCGCAGTCAGCCAAACGCTGCCTCCGGCTCGCCTCCATCCTTTCCTGGACGGATTCCCAAGTGGTGGCCGTCGATGGATCGGCCAGATACTGCTTCCAACGGTAGTCGAGCAATTCTTTGACGGCTGTTTTGCCTTCAGGGGATTCGGAGAGGTCGTCGGCGTCGTCGCAGAGTTCTCCCTTGAGCTCGAGGAGGACGACCCACTTTTCTGCGGTGGGCATGGCGGCGAGTTCGGGTAGGCGTTCGGCAATCATGCGTGGAGAATAATGGGATGGGCGAAAACCATCAACCGGCATCCCGAGCACCTCGAAGAGCCTTGCGGAATGCGGCCAACCACCTAGAGCACATCTCGTGTCCAATCCCGCCATTCCCCAATCCCGCCACTGGACCACCCTCTCGCAACAGGTGGTTTATTCAGGCAGGCCGTTCTTTGAGGTGCGGCAGGAGGTGGTGCGGTTGCCGAGTGGGCGGACGATCCCGGATTTTCACCACATCTGGCTGCCGGATTATGTGATCATGTTTGCTGAAACGGATGACGGGCAGGTGCTGATGGGGCGGCTGTACAAGCAGGGGGCGGGCGCGGAGACGCTGATTTTTCCCGGCGGGGCGATGGATAAGGACGAGGATGCGCTCACCTCGGCGAAGCGAGAGCTGCTGGAGGAGACGGGCTATGCCGCCCGCGAATGGACGGTGAAGGCGAAGATGGTGGTGCATGCGAACTACGGCTGCGGCCATGCGCACTTCGTCCACGCCAAAGGCCTCATGAAGGTGCAGGAGCCGCCGCATGATGACACGGAGGAGCTGACGGTGGAATTCTATCCGCGATCCGCTCTGCGTGGCCTGCTGGAGCGGGGGGAGATCGTGGTCATGGATTGCGCGGCGATGCTCGGGGTGATGGGCGTGTGAGTGGGGCGGGAGTGGTGGAGTCTTGGAGTGGTGTGGGGAGACGCAAAATTGGTGCTTGGAAGAGGGGCGGATGAACCCTGTGTGCCTTGAGTGTGGGCAGGGCGTCACTTCAACAATCAGCAATGGGAGTTCATCAGCCGAGCGCAGCGAGACAGACTGCCGCAGTCAGCCCGAAGGGAAGCGAAGCGCATCAATCTGCGGTTTCGGGGCCTCTGCGGCAGGCGGAAGCGGGAATGTCGATTGCTGATTGCTGATTGCTGATTGCTGATTTTTGAATGGGCGGAGAGTGAAATTGGTGCTTGGAAGCGGCGAGGGCATTCTCTAGTCTCGCGGGATGACCCGACCGCAGCTTTCGCTTCGAGATTTTTCCATTCCTTTGGCCCTGCTGGCTGTGATGGCGTTTTTCGCCATGGCCGCGCCGGAGTTTTTGAGCGCTCGAAATCTCTCGAACCTCATGGTGGAGCTCTCGATCACGGCCACGCTGGCGATGGGGATGCTCCTCATCATTCTGCCGGGGCACATCGACCTTTCGGCGGGTAGTGGGGTGGGGCTGCTGGGTGGAATCGCGAGTGTGCTGGTATTTCGCTATGAGCTTCCGGCCCCCGTGGCGCTGGCTTTGGGTCTGCTGGCGGGCTTGTTGATCTGGCTGGGCATGGGAGCCTTCATTGTGCGGGAGCGAGTGCCGAGCTTCATCGTCACGTTGGGCGCTCTTTTGATCTTCAAAGGCCTGTTTTGGCAGGTAATCGCGAATGCCACGGTGCCTGTCGCGCCCGGTGGCCAGGCGAACGCCTACTCGCTGCTCACCACCTACTACCTGCCCACCTCGCTGGGCTGGGCGTTGGCCGTGGCGCTCGTGGTGGCGCTGGTCGTCACCCAGGTGCTGGCGAGGAAAAAACGGCTCGAACATGGTTTCGAGGCTGACAGCCGCGAGATGATGTTTTTGCGGCTTTTCATCGCGGCGCAGGCCATCGCCTTGTTGGTGCTTCTGACGGGTCAATTTCGCGGCATTCCGCTGCCCTCGCTGATTTTGGGTGGGGTGAGCTTTGTCGTGTATGTGATCACGCAGCACACCGCCCTGGGACGGCATTTATATGCGATTGGAGGCAATGCGGAGGCCGCGATGGTTTCTGGCGTGCCGGTGAACCGGGCGGTCATCGCCGCGTTTGGCTGCATGGGGGGCATCGTGGCCATCACGGGATTCATGCAAACCGCCTACGCCGGCTCTTCGACGACGACGGTGGGCGAGCTGATGGAGCTGGACGCCGTGGCCGCGTGCGTGATCGGCGGTGTGAGTCTCCGCGGAGGGCGTGGCGGTGTGCTCGGCGTGCTTCTTGGAGCCATGATCATGACGGCGCTCATCAATGGCATGACGCTGATGTCCTTGCAGCCGGAACATAAATTCATCGCCCGTGGCGCGGTTCTCATCCTTGCGGTATGGATGGACATGAGGCTCAGCAAAGGCGGGCGTTGAGAGCTGGCGGAGCGGGCAAATGACGAACTCAGAATGACGAAGGACGAAAGGCATTCGCTGGAATTTCGTCATTCAGGCTTCGACATTCCTTCCTCATTCGTCATTCTCCAATCGTCATTCCAACCATGTCCGCTGCTGCCGCTCTTCTTCGCGATCACCTTTTGCACCGCCAGTCAAAAGGTGAGACGCATGTGCTGCTGCGGCCTGGCGTGTTTGGGAGGGCGGCGGAGCCGAAGCGTCCGGAGCCGAAGGTGGAAGCGCCAGCCGCAGCTCGTGAGGTTCTCGAAAGGCCTTCGCCGCTTGCGCCGAGTCGCGTGGGCCTGCTGACGGCATCGGGCAGCACGAACGCCGAAAAAATCGCCTCGCTGGTGGCGATGGCGGAGTCTTGGGAGCCTGCCCGACAGCTTGGCACGCTGCGCCAGACGATGGTTTTCTCCGTGGGCGATCCGAATGCGAAGCTCATGCTCATCGGTGAAGCACCCGGAGTGGAAGAAGAACGGCAGCGCGAGCCCTTCGTCGGCCCGGCCGGGCAAAAACTCACGGGCATTCTGAAGGCCATGGGCCTCGAACGTTCGCAGGTCTATATCAGCAACATCTGCAAGTTTCGTCCGGCGATGGACAATCAAGGTAGCGGCAATCGAGCACCCACTGAGCCCGAGATGGCGTCTTGCTTGCCCTTTGTGCTGACGGAGATCGATGTCATCCGACCGCAGGTTATCGTGGCGCTCGGAGCCACCGCCTCGAAGGGCCTTGGCATTGAAGGGCCGGTGGGGCGGCTGCGTGGGAAGTTTCATGATTTTCGAGGCACGCCCATCATGGTGACCTATCACCCGAGCTACATCCTGAGGGAGGAGAAACTCAACGGCGGCATGCAGGCGAAACGCCAGGTGTGGGAGGACATGCTGCAAGTGATGGATCGCCTCGGCATGCCCATCAGCGAGAAGCAGCGTGGCTTCTTCAAAGCGAAATGAACCCATGAAAGGCTTCATTACAGCCCTGATCGTCATCGGCCTCACTACCGCCCGCTTGCTGGCGCAGGAGCCCGTCCGGCAATTTGGCACGAAGAACTATGTCGAATACATCCCAGGGGATCTGGCGCTGATTCTCTGTGCCCCGCATGGCGGCGCGTTGAAGCCGGCGGACCTTCCCGACCGCAGTTACGGCGTCACTGGCGGGGATGCCTACACGCAGGAGCTCACGCTTCTGGTGGCAGCGGAGATCGAAAAACTTGGCGGTCATCGGCCGCATCTCGTCCTCAGCCACCTGCATCGCAGCAAGCTCGATCCGAATCGCGAGATTAAAGAGGCCGCGCAGGGCAATCCCAAGGCCGTTCGTGCCTGGGAAGAGTATCACGCTTTCATTGAGACGGCTCGCGAGACCGTGGTGAAGCAGCACGGGCTCGCCTTCCTCATCGACATGCACGGTCAGAGCCACCAAGGCGAGCGGGTGGAGCTTGGTTACCTCCATTCACCCACGGAGCTGGCGCAGACGGCCGAGTTGCTGAATGCACAAGAGTTCATCGCCAAAGGAAGTGTGGCGCTGTTGGTGGAAAAATCCGGACTCCGTTACGCGGAGGTGCTGCATGGGGCCCAAAGCCTCGGAGCGTTGTTGGCGGCCAAAGGCTACCGAAGCACGCCGAGCCCGCAGATGCCGGTGCCGGACGAGCCTTACTTCAAAGGCGGCTACACCACGGCGAGGTATTGCAAGGGCCTGACCACCGGTCTTCAAGTCGAAGTCAATCGCAGCCGCCTGCGTGACACACCGGCCAACCGCTTAAAGTTTGCTCAAGTCTTCGCGGTCGTGCTCGATGACTATCTGACACATCACCTGAAAATCTCCCTGCGCTGATCTGCCATGGTTCATTGCCGATTCAGTTGCGTCATCGTTTTGCTTATCGCTCTCGTGGCATGCAAAAAGCAGCCTGCCGAGGTGGCAAAGGCCGTGCCGACGCCCCCTGTTCTCGCCGCCACGCCGGTGCTGGAAGGTTTTTCACTCGCCTCGCGGGTGCCGCACGAGGTGGAGGGATTCATCAGCAGTTCACGCGGTGGTGAGCACTGGCAGGCGTGGCAGGCCACCCAGGCTTGGAAGCGCTGGTCCGGTGACAAAGAGCCGGTGAAACTGCCGCTCGATGATGGGTGCGTGGCGGTGGGGCCTGGCTTTGCCGAGGCCATGCACACGCTGCGCCCGCTCGGCCGGGCCTGGGGCATCCTGAAGGCTCGTGGATGGCTGGGGCAAAGGATTCTCGGCAAGCCGATGGTTTGGAATGATCTCGCGACCATGGATGAGGTCATTCTGGCGTTGGAGAGATTCGAGCTGCCGCTGTTGCTAGTGGGGCTGAAAGGAGCGGAGGCGCATGATTGGATGAAGCAGATGGCGGAGCCGCTTTTTGCCGCGCCGTGGTTTGCCGAGGCGCCGACTTCGATGATCACTACCACACAGGGGGAACAGATCGCTCTGACAGAGTTGGATGCCTCGCAGGTGCTGACGCCCTCATGGCGTAAGGAATGGCTTGCTGCCTTTGCCGCTGCTTCAGAGCCGGAACTCGATGCCACGATGCGGGAAAAGATCTCCCATGCACTCGATGTGCTCGCTGGGAAGACCTTTGTCATTGCGGTCGGGAAGGGGAAGGATAGCGCCTGGCTCGGCATCGCCAGCACGAGGGAGCAGCTACGCCTCGCGGATGCTCCTGCGGATTCCGTGCTCGCCTTGCCAGAGCTTCAATTCATCTCGCCGCATCAGGATAAGCCGCTCATCGGCCTCATGCGATGCCAGGGGGCGGTGCTCGATGCGCTGACGGAGGAACCGCTCGTCGTGCCGGTGCTGCGTGGGATACTGCAAGGATGGGAGAATATGCCGGTGGCCTCGGTATTTGCGCCCGCTTTGCTCGCGGCCATGCCGGAGGCGGTGGAAAAAGCGCCCGCCGCGAAGCGTGATGCCGCCGCGGTGGCCTGGTGGGAGGAGGGGCTTCACGTCGACGCACGCGGCGGCGTCTCGCCTGATGAGATCGCGGCACTCGATAAGCCATCGCGCTTCACCACCGCCATCGAAGGCGACAAGGTGCTGCTCGCCTACGCGGGGCATCGGCATGGCGGCGAGGCTTCCTGGGAATCGGCGAAAGGCTGGATCGGCTTGGTGCATGCCGGAGCACTGGCCTATGCGGATAGCGGACTCGCTGGACCGAAGGAGAACCTGCTGTGGGCGAGTTTCCTCCGCGATGCCGTGCCTGCTTCGCGTGAGGTTTGGGAGAGCGGCCAAGGTTTGATCCAGAAGGGTTTCGATGAGGAGGGTGCCTTCGTGCTGGATGCGGGCGGTGTGATGCCTGCTTTGCCAGGTCTGCCAACAGGCGGAGAGGAGGTGGCGCTGCCGCGAGTGTGCTGGATGGGCGGCATTCGGAATCGGGCGATGATCTCCACAGCCTGGCTCGGCATCGAAACGGGGCTTACACACCTCCTCGCTGCCCTGCCGGCCAAACCACCACCGCCGCTGCCTCCGGCGGAGGTTTGGAGGGAGCACCCCTTCGTCTCTCACTTTTACACACCGACCTTTGGCTCGGATGATTTGCTCTTCGCCGCCACCTTGGATGAGAAAACGCTGCTTTTCGGTTCCTCGCGAAATCAGCAGATGCAGCTTGGACGCTTCGTTTCCGATGAAAAAGCCGCGATCGCTTTACCGGGCGAGTTTTTTCGTTTCGATGTCTCTCGGCTGCATGCATGGCTGAGCCGTTTTGCCGAGGTGCGGGCGAAAAATGGCGGGGCGGAGTCCCTGAATGCCTTTTTGAATTTCATCGAGCCTTTGGGTGATCTCCGCGTGCGCACCTGGGCACAGGGCGGAGTCATCCAGCACCGCCTGAGCTGGCAGATGAGGGATGTGGCCGCGCCATAATGCGAGGGGGGGGCGAGGTGGAAGAGCCTCGCATTGCGCCCTTGCCATCGCGGAGGGCACGGCCATCATGGCGGCCCGGATTGATCCTTCTCCCGCCTGCCATGCGTTCCTCTAGTCTCCTCCTCGCCGCTTTGCTCGGCCTTGTTTTCCCCGCCTGTTCGACCGTCAAAAATGTCGTCTCGTATATCCCCATGCCGAATCTGAAGATGCCCAGCATGCGGGACGTGGCCAAGCTCATCCCAGGCATGCCGGAGAGTGATCAGGTGGACGAGACCGACCCCGAGGTGCCATTCAATTCCCGCAACCCACTGCAAACCGGTCACACGCTGCGCCTCGAAGTGTATGAAGGCTCGCGTGATCCCAGCCGCGTCTTCCGTGGCATCGTGATGGTCGATGACAGCGGCAACATCCTTCTCGGCGAGGCAGGTTATGCCAACGTCGGCGGCAAAAAGCTTCCACAGGCCGCAGAAGCCATCACTTCCGTCTTCCGCGTGCGTGCGCTCACCTCGCGTCCTGTGACGGTTCACATCTTCTCCGTCGAAAACACGCCGGTCATCGGCATCAACGGCGATGTGCAGGTCCCCGAATACCTGCCCGCCTTTGAAGACATCACTGTGAAGCAGGCCGTCGTCGTCACCGGTGGCCGTCGTGCCAAATCCACTGCTCGTGGTGTTTACATCGCCCGGGAAGGTCAGCGCCGCTTCTTCACTTCTATCGATCACGCGGAGGAAGACTGGAATCTCCGTGCAGGCGACGTCATCACCCTCTCTCCGGACATCTGATCCCACCGCGAGTATGATCGAGTATTACGGCGAGAATCCTTCCGCGTCCCACAACCCCTGGAGCGCCCTTTTCAAAACCATCGCCGTGCTGCGCATCGGCACCGGCGTGATGCTCCTCACCCGCCACGGCATCGCTGCCATCCTCGGGGCCTATCACTTCCTCTGGAGCGAGCAGGAGTGGGACTGGGCCAAGAACTTCGCCGAAGCCGGGCTGCCCTATCCGCACCTCACGGCGCCTGCTGCCGCTCTCATCGTGGCCGCCGTGGGGGTGAGCTGGACGATTGGCTTCCTCACCCGCTTCTTCGCCGTCGTTTTTCTGCCCGTCATCATCACCGCCATCATCGTGCTCACCCGCCTCGGTTCCACGCACATTGAAGCGGCCTGGTTGTATGGCTTCATCAGCTTCACGCTGCTGCTCTTCGGCTCAGGAGCCATCTCGCTCGACAAGCTCTTCCACATCGGTGGCAGGCTTTCCGCGCCGAAGAAGCGGCGGTGAGATAGACAGCACGCCGAGGAATGTTGGGGTCGAGGTTGATTGACGATTGCGGAACAATCGATTTTTGATTGAAGAGGTGATGGTCTGTAACGTGCACGTCGGTTCCCTCGAAAATCAGCGCTCGATGGTTCATCAATCGTCAATCCATCTGGCATGGCCGCTCACTCCGCCGCACCGCTGAGGTGCTTCGCGAGAAACTGCGTCGTTGTCGGCTTCTCGCCTGTGACTTCCTGCAAAACGATGCTCGAAGCACCGGCGGCTTCGCAATGCTTGTGAATTTCACGCGCATGATGGATGCAGTGCAGCCACTCGCCGCGGTTGGAAGGTGCTTCGACCACCTGCGGATTGCTCAGAAGCAGCGGTGGGTCGTCCTTGGTGATCCACGAAAGCATGTCGCACTCCTTGAGGATGGCTTTGCCCTTCTCGGTGGCCAGTTCGGTGAAGGCGGGAAGATGATAAAACATCGCCGCCTCGATCTCACTCGTGCGGAATTCCGGCTTCGGAGCACCGAGGAAGGACTCCCAGCGCGTCACATCGTAAGTGGCCTGGGTGGAATTGCACACGGCGCAGGTCAGCCGTGTCGATTCACGCAGCACCGGATCTTCGGCCTTCGGATCGGCGAGGTCGTCATGCGTCGCCAGCCAGAGCGAGGTGCCAGCGCCAGCGGAGCCGCCCATCGCGGCGAAACGGGTTTTGTCCAGCCTCCATTCGCCGGAGCGACTGCGCAGAAACTGCACCGCCCGAGCGCAGTGCTTCAAAATGTCCTGAACCGGCATGTGATCGAGGAAAGGATAGTTCACCGCCGCGCAGGAGATACCCTGAGCGATCAGGGCCTTCGTGTCCTTGTCTGCTGCCCAGCGGCTCTTGTCTCCATTCCGGAAACCGCCACCATGGATTAGCACCACCACCGGCGTGTTTTTACCTTCCGCACCCTTCGCGAGATACAAATCGAGCCGGTCACGCTCATGCGAGCCGTAGGCCACATCGGCCACATCGGGCTTCAGCGCATCGGCGGGCAGCTTTTCCGGTTTCGAGCCTGTTTTGCTCTTTCGCTTCGCCAGGTAGGCCAGGCCTTCTTCCATCGTCAAAACGCCGTCCTTGTTCCCATCGGACTCAGGATAGCGTTTTAAGGCCTCGCGAAGCCGATCGTTGTTCTCGGAGGAAACTTGGGCACTGCCAATCGAGGTGAGAAGCAGCAGGGGAAAAACAAAACGCGCGTTCATGGACATGGGAGCCGCATGAACGCGCGAGGAGTGATAAAGTTGCCGGAGCTTTAGGGGATGTTACCCACCTTCGAATCGCCTTCCACGAGGCCGAGCGCCCATTGGATGCCGCCGAGGATCATCTCTTGGTAGGTGTGAGCGATCTCTGGGCTGTTTTTACGATCCTTCGTGCCTTCTTTCCAGGTGGGGTCCCACACGTCTTCGCGGTGACCGAGGGAGGTGTAATACACCCGGCCTTTGCCGAATTCCTTGCACCACGAGAGCGGGTAGTAGCCCGGCGTGCCATCGTTTGGATGGGCGTTGAGTCCGAGCAGGCCGTGCACGGTGGCTTTGTCGAAGGATTTGATGATGTAGATCTCGTCAAAGACCTTCCAGCCGGAGGGGGCGGGCTTGGCGGCGGGATGCAGCGGGGAATGCACCACGGGCTGCACTTCCACCTGGGCTTTGTGTGTTTCAAATTCGCCGCCGAGCATGTCCACATAGCCGCGGAAAGGATGGTAGGTGTCCGAGCCGGAGTGCATGGCGATGAACGCCTTGCCACCCTTGATGAGCTCCACAAAGCCGTCGCGGTCCGGGAACTGCAAATCGCCCGTCGTGTTGGCAAAAACAAAGCCGTCGTAGTGCTTGATCTTCTCGATGGCCATCTTGTCGGCCATGTAGGCTTTGATCTTGTCATTCCACACCTTGTTGGCGGCATTGAAATCAGCCAGCGCCTTGCTGTAGGTCTCTTGCTTGGCTTTGAAGGCTTCGTCGCTGTCCTTGTCACCCTTCACTGGCGGCTTGCCGGGATTCTTTGGCTGGCCTTCGGGCTGGTGGACGTAGTCCACGGTGAAGGCACCGGACTTCTGGCCGATCTCGGCGAGGACTTTCTCCGCTGTCTCAATGGACGAATGGCGGAAGCCGGTGGTGACGGTGACGACGAGCAGCTTCTTCGGCTCCGCCAACGCGGAGGAGAAAGAGGCCGCCGCCGCGAGGAGGAGCGTGAGGCGTGCGATCATGGGTAGGAAAGCCAAACGTGGCGCTTCTGCGGGCTTTTACACCTCAAAATGTAGCGGCGGGCGTCAGCACGCCGACGTGCAGCGGTGATCGTCCGCTTCGGAAAACTCACGTTTTCCGCTACGAGGCTCGTGTGACGCGTTTCCAGAAGAAGTCGAGTTCGCGGGCCAGTACGCTCATCACCTGGGCCGGCGTGGTTTGAAGAGCCCCGCTTTCGGATTCCTTGATGATGCGCTGCATGGCGTAAAGGGAGGCCACACTCGTCGTATCGAGATGAATGACGTCGAGCATCGGCTCCACCACGGCAGGGAAGGCATCACTCATGCGCAGGATGGACCAGCTCTGCTGCTCGCGATCTGTTTTGAAGGTGATGAGCTTCACCTTCGGCGGCGTGTCTCCCATCGCCTGAGCGGCAGCGGTCGTTTCGGCGGCTTTTCCGGCCGCGAAACTCGATAGCGTGCGCCAGTAGGCCGTGTCGGCAAAACTAGCCATGCCGAAGAGGATTTCGAGACCTTGCAGCGACCATGCCATCACCTGGCGCCCCGTCATGCCGGGCAGTTCATGCTCGCTGAAGCGTACCAAGGGAAAGCGACGGCCAGCCAGCCGGATCAACTCGCCCACCTTCGCATGATCGAGCGGCTGCGATTCTGCCTCCGCGGACATTTGCAGACGCAGCGCCTCGTAGCGTCCCAGCAGCACATCGCGCTCTGCTTCAGGAGCCGTTGGCAACGGCGGTGGGGTGGAAGCAACTGGCTCCGCAGCCACCACGAGCTGCGGCACATGCGGCGGTGGCGGGGCACCATTCGGCGGCGCAGGTTGACGCAGCCTGCCGAGCATCTCGCGCAGTTTTTCAAAGGCCCCCGTGGCCTGGGCCGTCATCTCGGGCGTGCGTGGGGTGGGCTCATCCTCCTGAGGTAGCGCCGCCACTGGCTCGGCCAGACCTTCCGCGATGGTACGGGCACGCTCCACGGTGCCATGATCAAAAATCTGCGCCGGATCAGTAGGCAGCTCCGGCAGCGGTGGTGGCTCGCTGATGGTCGGAATGACAGATGGAAGCTCCACGGTGGTGCTCACACTGGTTTCTGTAGGTTCATTCTCCGGCACCAAACCACCTCCAAAGGCCTCCATAGGTGAAGGCGGTGTGTTTTGAAACACCTCCCACTGCCGAGCCAGATGTCGCAGGAAGCCACGAGCCGAGACCGAACCCAGCGGGCGGCCCAGGAAGTAGCGCTTCACATCCACAAAGGATTCAAACTCATGCCGCTGCTCCGGCGTTACATCGCAAATATCCAGTCGCATGCGCAGCAGATCCGCCGCATCGGCTTCCGCGAGGCCGCGGAGAAGCAGTTGAGAGCTCGTGAGGCGATCCTCCATCGCACTGGGCAGATGGTGACCAAAGGTGGCCTGCCACACATCTTGATTCAAACTCATCACCACATGCACGCCGTCCATCTCCGCCATGTCCAGCAGCAGCGCGGCGATCTTCAAACCGGCATCGGGATTGCGGTAGTAAGCATCGAGATGGTCCACCATCACCACCACGGGCCGCCACAGGCCCAGCACTCGCAGAAAGGTCACCGCACCATCCTGATCCTCATCAGCCGCCAGTGCCATCAGGGGCACGCTCGATGCGGCGCTGCCTTCCTGCGCATGATGCAGCATCGCATTCATCCACATCTCCAGCACCGCTGGGGATAACGCCACTTTTTGCGCCGCCTGCTGGGTCAAAGGCTTCGTCAGGGCCGAGCCATGTCTGCGCAGCCACTCACCGATCAGTCGTGCCGAGCCGGCCGGATCGAAAATTTCCACTGGATTGCTTGCGAGCACCCGCTGCGCTTGATCCGGGTTCGCACATGGGAGCTGGCCGGAGCCGATCAACTGGCGCACGAGATTTGCACACACACCGGCACAGGCCTCTCGCAGCCGTGTCCATCCGGGGCGACCGGTTTCCGCTCTCGCCATGGATTCGAGGCCGCGTTTCGCCACCGAGACCACGCTGATCGCGTCTTCCATGCGAAAGGCCAGCGGCACGAGAACGATCTGGCCACCCGCCGCCGAGGCTAGGCGACCCAGCAGATGCGTTTTGCCATAGCCAGCACGCGGCGCGGTGAGCAGTAGCAAAGGCTGCCCGCCACTCGATCCGCCGAGACGCTCATCAATGGAACTCGTGAGCTGCCGCAGCACATCCACATTCATGCCGGGCACCGAGCGTGTCTCCTCCACCGCATACGGACCGGGGCACACATCCTCCGCGAAGGGATTCGGCAGCGACGACGATGCCGCCGGGGGCAGCCCCTCGGCTTCCGCTGGCAATGGTAAAGATGGCGTTTCGGAGGCTTCCACGACGTAATGGCATTTATGACCGCCATGAAGTCACACGAAAGTAAGTTTTTGGTATGCGCAGCATTCTCTCAGATGAGAAAATGGCTTCATCGCAGCCCGATCACCGCGCCGAGCGTGCCGAGTTCCTTCATCGGCAAAGCCTCGATTTTCTCATGCACCGCATATCGCTTCTCGCCGGGATGCACGATCTAGGCTCGCTCCAGTTTCAGGTCGTCGAGGGCGATGTGCAGCGACTTCGTCATCTTGGGGCCGTCGTTCACTTTGAACTCCACGCCGTAGGCTTTGGAGCCGCGAAAGATCACGAGATCCAGTTCCGCGCCGTTGTGTGTGGCTCAGTAATAACCGTCCTCGCTGCCACAGAGCGCCAGCACCTGCTTCACCGCAAAACCTTCCCATGAAGCGCCGAGCTTTGGAAACGAGTGCAGCTCTTTCGTCGTCTGGATGCCGAGGAGGTTGGGCAGCTGGCTGCTGTCTCGCCCAATGACCTTCGGCGCGGTGAGTTCGCCTCACCTCTCCCCCAGATCGAGCTTGTGAATTTCCTGCGGGATCTCGGCTTCGAGGTATTCGAGCAGGCTGCGCACACGCTCAGGCAACTGCTCGTGGCTGGCATGGGCGAGGTGCAGATCGACGGGCTCGATGTGCCAGTCGGGCAGGAGTTGAATGAGGCGGCCAGCGGCGATGTCGCGGGCCGCCATCCATTCGGGGAGGCTGGTGAAGCCCGCGCCCTCGATGGCGGCCTCGCGCAGGGCGGTGACGGTGTCGAGCAGCATGACGGGCGGAAATTTGAGCTTCACGACTTTCCCGCTGCGCACGAGGTCCACGCGGTCACGGGCGTAAAAATGCGGCTGGAGAATGCCGAGCCACGGGAGGCGGTCGAGATCGTCGGGGCGCTGCGGCGTGGGCTGCTCCGCCAGCAGCGAAGGCGCGGCGACGAGCCGACGATTGAGCTCCGCGATCTTCCTCGTCGTCACGCGGCGGTCGGTGAGTCCGCCGACGGTGATCCCGCAGTCAAAGCCCTCCTTCACGAACTTCGTCGGTCGATTGATCAGATGCAGCTCGGTCGTGACCTGCGGATGCAGCCTTTGAAAACGGGACAGCACTCGCGAGACGATCCACTGGCCCACATCGACGACGGATACGATGCGCAAATGGCCGCGAATGGCCCGCCGCTCGCCGTGCAGGCGTTTGCCGAGCCGATCTGCGAGCGTCAGCAGTTCTCGAGCATCGGCCAGCAGGATGCGGCCCGCTTCGGTCAAACTCATCGTGTGCGTGTCTCGGCGGATCAGCGGGGCACCAATCTGCGTTTCCAAAGCGGCGAGATGACGGCTCAGAGTCGGCTGCCCCATGCTCAGAATCTTGGCGGCCGCCGAAATGCTGCCCGATTCAGCGATTTGCACGAATTCGCGGATTTGTTGGAGATCATTCAGATTTGTCATGCCGCCAGTGTATAAGCGCTATGTCGGATCTGCACTGTTTAACCTTTGCCGAGGTCCGTACATAACCGTCATGAGTCCTCTCCCCCGCTTTTTACGCTACGCCTTGCCTTTGTTAGCGATGGCGCTCGTTGTTTCTGGCTGCAAACCGGCCGCCAAAGGCGCTTCGGGTCCACCGCAGGTCGGCGTGCCCGAAGTCACCGTCGCCAAACCGATCGCCCGGCGCCTTACCGACTGGGATGAGTTCACCGGCCGCCTCATCGCCCGCGAGAAGGTCGAGGTCCGCGCCCGCGTCTCCGGCTACCTCACGAGGGTGCATTTCAAGGAGGGCACCGAGGTGAAGGAGGGCGATCTGCTTTTCACCATCGATCCGCGTCCGTATGAGGCGATCGTGCAACGTGCCGAGGCCGTGCTGGCCCAGGCGAAAACGAATGCCGATCTCGCGAACATCGAGGCAAAAAACGCCACCACCCTGCGCCAGGGGCAGGTCATTTCGACCGAGGAATCCGAGCGCCGCCTGAAAAGCGCCGCCGGGGAGCAGGCCGCCGTCCGCGCCGCCGAGGCGATGGTCACCACCGCGAAGCTCGACCTTGAATTCACGCAGATCAAAGCGCCGATCAGCGGTCGCGTGAGCGATGCCCGTGTGACGGAGGGAAACCTCATCACCGGCGGCACCAGCGATCCCACGCTGCTCACCACCATCGTCGCGCTCGACCCGATCTATGTCGATTTCGAGGTCGATGAGCGATCCGCGCTGAAATACCGCGAGATGCACAAAACCGGCGAACGCGAGAGCGCGCTGTTTCAGCGCATCCCGGCGGAAATGGCGCTCGTGAACCAGGACGGCTGGCCGCACAAAGGCGAGATCGACTTTGTGGACAACCAGATCAACCCCGAGACCGGCACCATCCGTGCCCGCGGCATCTTTCCCAATAAGGATCGCCTCATGTCCCCCGGCTTCTTTGCCAAAGTGCGCATTCCTGGCTCCGGCGAATACGATGGCCTGCTCATCCGTGATGCGGCTGTCGGTGATGATCAAGGCAGCAGTTATGTCTGGGTCATCGATGCCGAGGACAAGGCCGTGTATCGCCCCATCAAGCTCGGTCCACTCGTTGATGGCCTGCGGGTCGTGCGTGAAGGCCTCAAGGCCGATGAACGCGTCGTCATCCTCGGCCTCATGAGCGTGCGCAACGGCACGAAGGTAAAGCCCGCGCTCGCTAACATGGCTGTCGAACCCGCGAAGGAGCCGAAACCATGAATTTCGCCCGCCTCTTCGTGGATCGCCCCATCTTCGCGGGCGTGCTCAGCATCGTTATCACGTTACTCGGTGCTTTGGCCTACTTTTCGTTGCCCGTGGCGCAGTATCCCGAGGTCATCCCGCCCACCGTCGTCGTTTCCGCGACCTATCCCGGCGCCGATGCCCGCACGCTCGCCGAGACCGTCTCCACGCCGCTGGAGCAGGAGATCAATGGTGTCGAGGACATGATCTACCTTTCGTCGTCATCCACGAGTGATGGCCGTGTGCAAATCACCGTCACCTTCCGTCTCGGCACGGATTTGGACAAAGCACAGGTGCTCGTGCAAAACCGCGTGAACGCCGCTGTGGCCCGACTTCCCGAGGAAGTGCGTCGATTGGGCGTCATCGTGAACAAACGCTCGCCGGACCTCACGCTCGCCGCGCAGTTTTACAGCCCGGATGGCTCGCGTGAAGTCGGCTACCTCAGCAACTACGTCACGCTCCAGATTCAGAATGAAATCGCCCGCCTACCCGGCGTCGCGGAGGCTTCCTCGCTCGGCGGTTTGGACTACTCGATGCGTGTGTGGCTCGATCCGGAAAAAGTCGCCGGTGTCGGACTCACCGCCGGGGATGTCGTGCGAGCCATCCGCGAGCAAAATGTGCAGGTCGCCGCCGGATCACTCGGCCAGCCGCCTGCGGCGGAAGGCTTGGAGTTTCAATACACGCTCACCGCGCCGGGCCGCTTGAAGAAGGCGGAGGAGTTTGGCGACATCGTGCTGAAAACCGGTGCCATCGGCGATGTCGTGCGCCTGCGAGATGTCGCACGCATCGAGCTTGGTTCCCGCGACTACTCCAGCAAGACCTACATGGACGGCTACAATGCCGTCTCGCTCCGCGTGTTTCAGCTTCCCGGCAGCAACGCCATTCAGACCGCCGACGCCGTGTATGCACGTCTCGCGCAGCTTAAAGAGCGCTTCCCGCCCGGCATCGACTACCGCATCAATTACGACACCACGAAGTTCGTCCGCGCCTCAATCAAATCCGTGCTCACCACACTCGTCGAGGCCGTGCTGCTCGTGGTCTTTGTCGTCATTCTTTTCCTGCAAAGCTGGCGTGCCTCCATCATTCCGCTGCTCGCTGTTCCCGTGTCGCTCATCGGCACACTCGCGGTTATGCAGGTGTTCGGCTTCTCGTTGAATAATCTGAGCCTCTTCGGCCTCGTGCTCGCCATCGGCATCGTCGTCGATGACGCCATCGTCGTGGTTGAAAACGTCGAGCGAAACATCGCCAAAGGTCTCGCACCGCGAGAGGCCGCCATCCAGGCCATGAAGGAGGTCAGCGGAGCCGTCATCGCTGTCGCGCTTGTGCTTTGCGCCGTGTTTGTGCC
This sequence comes from Akkermansia muciniphila, assembly GCA_943373155.1. Lineage (GTDB taxonomy): Bacteria > Verrucomicrobiota > Verrucomicrobiia > Verrucomicrobiales > Verrucomicrobiaceae > Prosthecobacter. Next base: position 47,666 of record CALSBJ010000053.1, read on the forward strand.
CACCGCCTTTGTCAGCGGCATCACCGGGCAGTTTTATAAACAGTTCGCGCTCACCATCGCCGTCTCCACGGTCATCTCGGCCTTCAATTCGCTCACGCTCAGCCCCGCGCTTTGTGCCATCTTGCTGCAACCTCATGGTGCGAAGACCGATTGGCTCACGAAGCTCATCAATTTCTTCTTCGGCTGGTTCTTCCGCCTGTTTAACAAGGTCTTCGACTTCAGTTCCAGCCTCTACGCCGGACTCGTGCGCAAGCTCATCCGCCTCGCGCTGCTGGTGATCCTTGGCTACTTC
>CALSBJ010000054.1:0-46767 GCA_943373155.1 Akkermansia muciniphila
CCACCCTCCATGTAACGCTTCGCTCGTATCAGGTCGAAGGCGTCCGCTGGCTCATGGCTCGGGCTCAGGCGGGCAGGGGAGGCATTCTCGCCGACGACATGGGCCTCGGCAAAACCCTCCAGTCCATCGCCCTCCTCGCCAGCCTCAAAACCGGCCCCAGCCTCATCGTTTGCCCCAAATCGTTGCTCGGAAACTGGCGCTCCGAAATCGAGCGCTTTGCCCCCACCATGAAGGTCGTCGTGGTGAGCGGTTCGGGCCGTGAAAAGGCCCTGGATTCCATCACCGCTGAATCCGTGATAATTACCTCCTACCCCTTGATTCACAGGGATTTAGCCTGGCATCAGAAGCAAAACTTCCAGCTTATTCTCTTGGACGAAGCTTCCGCCATCAAGAATCCCGATACCGAAGCGGCCAAAGCGCTACAAAAACTGCGTTCCAAGGCCCGTTTTGCGCTAACTGGCACGCCGTTAGAAAATGGCGTCCGAGATTTGTGGTCCATCATGCACTTTGCGTTACCGGGGTATCTCGGCAGCCGTGACAATTTCAAGGAGCGCTTCGAGCAGCCCATTGCCAGCAGTCTCGCTTCGCCCGCCGGTCAGCAGGCCGTCACGAGACTGCGGAAACTCATCCGTCCGTGGTTCCTGCGCCGCACCAAAAAGCAGGTTTTGAAGGACCTCCCGGAGAAGATCGAGCAGGTCCTTTGGTGCGATCCCAGCCCGGCCCAAGCCGAGGTTTACCGCCGCGTTTTGGAGGAGGGTCGCGATGAGATCAAGGCCGCCCGCCAGCGCAGCGGCCAGGGCGGGGCACGCATGACCATGTTCACCGTCCTCCTGCGACTCCGCCAGGTCTGCTGCGACCTCCGCCTCACCGGTCTGCCACCGGAAACGCTCAAGGGGTTATCTGCCGACGACTTTTCCGGCAAATGGCCCGCGCTCCAGGAACGCCTCGATGCCATCCTCGAATCCGGCGGCAAAGTCCTCATCTTCAGCCAGTTCGTCCAGTTCCTGAAACTCATGCGGAACCATTTGGACGTTACCGAAACCCCATATTGCTACCTCGACGGCCAGACCCAGGACCGCGAAGGCCAGGTCAAAGCCTTTCAAACCCAGCCGGACAAACGCGTCTTCCTCATCAGCCTCAAGGCCGGCGGCTACGGTCTCAACCTCACCGCCGCCGACCACGTCATCCTGGCCGACCCATGGTGGAATCCCGCCGTCGAGTCCCAGGCCATCGACCGAGCGCACCGCCTCGGCCAGCAGCGCATCGTCCACGCCTTCCGCCTCATCACACGCGGCACCGTCGAGGAACGCATCCTTGCCTTGCACGCCAAAAAGCGCGGCCTCATCGAAGCCACCGTCGAAGACGATGCCGCCGTCATGACAGGACTCACCGAAACCGACCTCGAAGACCTTCTGGCCGATTAAAAGCCTCCCCGAGTGGGGTATCTATAACTATGCACAATGCATGTAATGATCAGTTAAAGGGTGGAATCAGACCTCCCTCGCACCCAGGCCACCTTCATACCCGTAGTCCGAAGCTCTGGTTCCAGTTCTTGGTTCCTCGTTCGTAGTCCCGCCTTCAGGCGGCCAGACAACGGGCTCGCGGAAATACCAGTCCGCCACGGAGGGCGGGATTTCATTCCCGCCGTGTCTCGCCAAGCAGCCGGACCGAGGCCTGAAGCTCTGGTTCCGGTTCTGGGTTCTTGGTTCGTAATTCCGCCTTCAGGCGGTCAGAAAACGGATGCGCGGAAATACCAGTCCGCTTGGAGGGCGGGATTTCATTCCCGCCGTGCCGCACCAAGGAGCCGGACTTGCCAACCAAGTCCGGGCCCGGCCCGAAAACGCGGTACAGGTTTGAGAACCCTTTCGTTCCCCGCCAGGCACCCAGGTTGAAACCACCGAGGCCATCTAGGTTCCAAGTGCCGGGTTTGGCTTCGCCTGTCTCGCAGGCTCGGCTCACGTTCCAGGTTCCAAAGTCTCCCCACGGTCCTTGGAAGTTTCAATGTTCAACGTTCAGCGTTCAATGTTCACTCCCTCCCCTTCCCCGCTCTCCCATTCTTGCCATCCGTGCCGTTCCCTGCTTGGATAAGGAAAATTCCTTCTGAGTACGACTGCAAACTCTCCGTTCCTAATTCCGGCTACTGCAGGACGAATTCGAGCCGCCAAAACCACAGACCGAACTATGAATCCCCCAGAAATCCATCTCCGATTCGTAGAGTTCAGCCAGTTTCGCAGACTGGGCCAAGTGCAGTTAGATCTCGACAAGAAAACGACTATTCTGGTTGGTGCCAACAATAGCGGAAAGACGTCAATCTTATCTGCAATACGCCATTTTCTTGCAGACGGTTCCGCCTTGTCAGCTTTCGACATCAGTCTGTCTGAGTGGCCGAAGCTTCGTGAACTGGGCAAGAGTTGGGAGGATCTGAAGGAAGATCCTGAAACTGTTGGAGGGCCTGACGACAATTGGCAGACACAGCTCGAAACGCTTCTCTCGTGCATGCCCTCCCTGGACCTTTGGTTTCACGCTGAAGCTGGCATGTATCACTACGTTTCTCCGTTCCTTTCAAAGCTCAGTTGGGATGGAGGACTTGTGGGACTCCGTCTGAGACAGGAACCGGCATCGGACATTGACACTTTGAAGCAGCTAGCTTGGGCGTATGCAACAGCCCGTGCGCCAATCAAAGACATGGGAAGCGACTCCCTTGCTTGGCCCATCGACATTCTGGACTTCTGGTTGCGCGAACCACTCAAACTAGGGCAAGTCCGAGCCTACAAACTGGATGCGGACAACAATCCGCTGAACGCTGCCGAGAGTTACACAAGGCAGGTTCTGCCTCTCGATGCCGATCCGGTGGATCGTAAGCACGTCAAGAAACTGATACGCGTTGATTTCGTCGCGGCGCAGCGTGGACTCGGCAGCGAAGAGGCTGATCTACGATCCTCTGGGGGACCGCATAGGATAGGGATGTTCTCCAACCAACTTCTGAAATTCGCACGTCAGCACTTCAATATTGCCAGCACGGGACACGGCTATCGCGCTGACCTTATCAAGGCCGTCGCTGAGGCACAGCGAGACTTGGACAAAAAGATCCACGATGCTCTCGCTGAATCGGTCGAGGAGGTAAAACTGCTGGGCTATCCCGGCCTGAATGACCCCCAAGAAATTCGCTTCCGCACGCGCATTCAGACTGCGGACCTGCTCGATCACGGAACCGCAGTCCAATACAGCATGGACCCGGCGTCACTGGATGAACTCCTGCCGGAATATTCCATCGGTCTCGGTTATCAGAATCTGCAATCTCTAAGCTACCAGCTAGTTTCGTTCAAGACTGCCCGGTTGAAACCGGAAAAGGATTCGCCTCAGCCCGTTCACCTTGTGATGATCGAGGAGCCGGAGGCGCACCTCCATGTTCAAGTGCAGCGCATCTTTCCAGACAAGGCGCACAAGCTGATCAGCCCGACTGAAAAGGATCAATCAGAGCTCAAGAGCCAGCTTTTGATAAGCACTCATTCAAGCCATCTCGCTCATGCAGAAGATTTTGACAGGCTCCGATACGTTCGCCGCGTTGCGAAAAGCAAGAGTAGTCCCATGCCTTCGACCGAAGTGGTCAATTTGGGGCAGGTCTTTGGCGACGACAATGCTACCCGGATCTTTGCAGAACGCTATTTCCGGGTTCAGCACACGGATCTGCTATTCGCAAACGCAGCCATTTTCGTTGAAGGAGTCGCAGAGAGGATGCTGGTGCCGCTGTTCATCGAGCGGGACTTCGAAGCACTGGACAGGCGCTACATCTCCTATCTCGATATTGGAGGAAGCCATGCCCACCGACTTAGGCCACTGGTCGAGAAGCTACGGATTCCCACAGTCATCATTACAGACGTCGATCCTTGCGAAGAAAGGGATGGCAAGCCAAAGACGAATGGTGCCCCCTCCAAGAAGCTTGTCGCAGTTGCAAACACTGGGCAACCCGGTCTCCACTGCGGAAATCCCACCTTGCGGGATTGGCATCCAAAGAAACAATTGATCGACGACTATAAAAAGCCAGCCGAGGCGGATCTGGTATGGCAAGCTACTGATGATTGCCGCGTTCGATTTGCTTGGCAGTTGCCTATTGAATCTGCCGCTGATTGTTGGCCCAGCACTTTCGAAGACTCACTCGTCCTCACGAACCTGCCATGGTTCCGAAACCTCATGGAAGAGAAGCAAGACGAAAAAGGGCAACCCATTAAGCCGCCAAGCGGAGCACTGGGTGCCGTTGCAAGGTCAGTCGCTGGAGAATCCGAAGTCCCAGTCCTTCTTGATTCGCTTCACAAACTCATGCACGGCTCATTCGACAAAGGAGACTTCGCTGCGAGCGTCTTCGAAAAGGTCTCGATGGGGGAGTCAATTTCATGCCCATTGTATATTTCAAGCGCCCTTACCTGGTTACAAACACAGTTGGAGCCAACTAAGCCGTCGTGAAATGAGCACTGTTCCGATCCTTTCCAACAACGACCGCGATTCGGGGGTTGTTGAAGAAATCTGCGGTTATCTCACCGAAGAGCCTCCTCGCAGCTTTTTTTTGTTCGCCGGTGCAGGTTCGGGTAAGACCCGCACACTTGTAGAGGTGCTGCGCCGGATGACTGGTGTTGTAAAGCACGAGATGGGTGGGCAGCTTTCTCTGCGCTTGCGCATGAACGGCCGTTCAATACGTGTGGTCACCTATACGAGAAACGCGGTAGCGGTGATCAAAAGCCGCCTGGGGGACAATAATCTGGTGGGGATTTCCACGATCCACGAATTCTGCTGGGAATTGATCAGCGGGTTCAACGATGACATCCGCTCGGCGCTCATCGCCTTGAAGGAGGCCCAATTTGAAAAGGAAAGGTCTGAAGCGCTCGCAAAACCAAGGGGTATAACCGCCACAAAGCAGCGGGATCTCGACGAAATCACGGCAGAGATCGAAACGATCCGATCAACCGACGTTTTTATCTACCACCCTGACCGGGAGACGCATGGCCCCGGAGCGCTTGCTCACAAAAATGTCCTTGATGTGACAGCCTGGCTTTTGAAAAACAGGCCGACCCTGCAAACGATCCTGAGAGACCGCCACCCCGTCGTGCTTATCGATGAATCACAGGATACGATGAAAGGAATTCTGGATGCTCTAATGAGCTTGGCAGAACCGAGAGGCCGCGGCTTGACTCTTGGATTGCTCGGCGACCACCGGCAGCGGATCTATACCGACGGCCATTCGGACCTCCCGAGTCTGGTGCCGACCAGTTGGGCGACGCCCCAACTTCAAATGAACCATCGCAGCCAGCAGCGAATCGTCACCCTGATCAACCGTATCTGGGTAGCTGAGCTTGAGGGTAGAACCCAACCGGCAAACGGCGTTGAACAGCATTGGAGGACCGAGAAAACGGGTGGTGTGGTGCGGCTCTTTGTCGGAAAGACCTCTCTCACCTCCGAGGACAAGGTCCTAGGCGAGCGCTGGTGCGCTGATCAGATGCGTTTAGCGAGCGGGGCGGCTGCATGGGACCGGGGAGGGCATCCGGTGCTTGCCTTGGAACACAAGCTTGTCGCGGCGCGAGGATCGTTTCCTGACGTCTATGGTGCCATGGTGCTGCTCGATCCCAATGCCGCGGTACCTTCCGGCAGTGGTGAAAACAAAGGGCCAGCCGTCGCAAAGTTCATGCTGAATGAACTTGCCGATCTCGAACGATGCGTGGGGGAAGACGGGTCTGTCGACGAGTTCAAGCTTACTGAGATTTTGCGGCGACACGGTCGCCTCGAAGTTATGCCAGAGGATGCGGCGGCGAGAGCGAGCCGAGTTGCTGAGATTCTTCAGTCGATTAGGGAATTTGGTGCTGCTTGCGCCAACCCCGCTTCCACCATCAGAGAAGTAATTGCACCCGTGTTGACGGCAAAGATCTTTGATATAGACGACCGCCTTTCGGAGGCTCATGCGAGCAAGGCTGCTCCCCCTGCATTGCCTGCAAGAGGCGAGGAGGAGTCTAAGCAAGACCGGATGCGGCGGGGCTGGTTTGCACTATTCGCCTCTCCTTTGTCTCAGCTGCAGAATTACCGCACTTACCTCGCAGGAAATTCCCTTCTGGCTACACATCAGGTCGTAAAGGGTTCCCAGTATCCCGATGTCATGGTTGTGATGGACGATCTGGCGGCTGGCGGCTTTCTCATCTCCTACGACAAGGTCTTTGGGGGCAAGAATCTTAGCGATACAGACAGGAGTAATGGAGGAATTGGGAAGGAAACGACCATAGATCGAACTTTACGGCTTCTGTATGTAACCTGCAGCCGTGCTATGGAAACGCTGGCACTTGTTCTCTGGTCTTCAGACACCACTGCGGCCCTTGCGCGCATCAGAGCCAGCGGCTGGTTCTCTCCCGATGAAATTCAAGAAATCCCAGATCCGCAATTTACGACGGAGAAAACGACGTCTAGCTAGAATGGCGCTGAGTTAAGCGAGAAAACGGGGCCCGGCTACCCCCCTCTGACAAATCGTCCCCTCAACAACCCGGCACGCCTCAACCGCTTCGCCAGCGCGTTCTAGCCCTGCGGGCATCGACGATCGCCAAAAGACGGAGAGACGGATCGTCCAATAGAACCCAAGGCCGAAGGCCGGGAAGCAAGGTCGAAGACTTGGAGAGCGGCGAAGCCGCGAGACTTTGGGCCCCTGAGATGGAAAGCCTCGGAGCGGAGGGAGGAACGAGCGAGCGAGTCACCAAAGAGAAGCCAGAAGTTGCAGCATTTTCGTCGGCTGGCCCGTCACAATGGCAACGATCAAAGCAATCGCGAGAAGAGGCTTGCCGGAGGCTTGAATCACTTGGGCGATACCATGAAAGCATGTCGCTGCAAAGAGACACATGTCTTCCGGACTCCACTTTCGATTGAGCTTTCTCATCCCACAGTATTAGCGGCCACTGCGTTGTTGGTTAGGAAAAATTGTTCACAAGTGCTTCCTGATGCCGCACAAGCAGCTAGCCGCAGGGAAACCGGTGGCATGCCAGCCCCCTCTGACAAATCATCTCCTCAGCCATCCGGCACGCCTCAACCGCTTCGCCCTATGCAGTCCACCCCTTCAACAAGCCGCCTGTTCAACACTGGCTCTTGTCCAACTTTGAGGGGAGTACTACATAACCACTCACCATATCACACTTCCTATGAGGCCCGCCCAAACCACTACCACGCTCACCCCCGGCAAGGAAATTTTGGTCTGGGTTGGGGTTGGAATACTTTGCCTTGTGATTCTTGCTTTCGGCACAGTCCCCGAAGTATATCACGGCACGATTTGGAACTCGACTGAAGCGGGTCAGTATGGGGACTTTGTTGGTGGGATCTTTGGTACTGTATTGTTTTTGATCAGCCTCGCGCTATTGTACATCAATTACCGGCATCAAAAAGACCACAACGACAGTTCCGCCATACAACAGGCCGAACAACATGCTCGGGAGTCATTTGAATCACGTTTTTTTCAACTCCTACAATATCAGCGCGACAACACGGAAGAGTTGGATTTGGGAGCGATCAGGGGGCGTCGATGTTTTGTGTACATCTTTCGGGAGTGGCGTCTTTTGCACACTCTAGTTGGCAACGCAGCACAAAAATGCGGGGTGAATCTTGATTCCGGCGCTCAGTGCGCCTTGGCCTACATTGCACTTTTCAATGGAAGTGGCCCAAACGGGCGGAACCTACTTCGTGACACCGCAAGAGACGAAGGATTTGCCCATAACTTGGTTGAGCAGGTGATCTTATATATGGGCCAAGATTGGAAAACCTACAAAGAGGCACAAGACATCCCACAGAGTAGCTTATCCGTTCGAGCATTCAGTTTTGGCATAACCAACGACGTCGATCAGATTCGACCGCTGCCCTACACACCTTTCGGTGGGCACCACTCTCGACTGGCTCACTACTACCGGCACCTTTTCCATATTGTGAAGTATGCCGATTTACATGCCCCTGGCGGTGCTGCTGCGGATTATGTCGATCTTGTAAGAGCTCAGTTAACGACAGCTGAACAAGCACTATTGGCACTGCACGGATACTCTATCCGCAGTCCATGGTCTCGCGGGGGATACATAGAGAAATACCACTTCATCAAAAACATTCCCTCCGGTTTTTTTGTGAATGAGAAATTTGATTTTCATCGGTTCTATCCAGGTGTCGTCTTTTCCGATCACAAAGGCGGATCACAGTCGTTACGCACTAAACTCGCAGCCGCGCACGCAGAAAGTAGCTCCACTATTTTGAGTAACGACGAAGCAACACTTCCCGGTGGAAACGGGTTCAGGCTACAACCCTCTGACAACGGTGCATCATAGCAACCCGGCACGCCTCACACGCTTCGCCCGCGCGGTCTAGCCCTGCGGGCATCGACGATCGCCAATCGACGGATCGTCCAATAAGAACCCAAGGCCGAAGGCCGGGAAGCAAGGTCGAAGACTGGGAGAGCGGCGAAACCGCGAGACGTTGGGCCCCTGAGATGGAGAGCCTGGGAGCAGAGGGAGAGGCGCAAGAAAGCAATGAGGTGAAGCATCCGAGGCTCGATGGGGTTCTCCCGGACTGGAATCGGCCCAGGGTTTTTCTTGTTCCGGCGCGGCATGGGGCGTAGAGGCGCGGCATGGAGCCTGATCCCACTGCCAACTCGATTTCCACGGCCTGCGTGGGTGACTGCCAAGGCCATGCGGTGACTGTGCCGAACTGGACTCAGGTGACGGTGGTGGGCAATGGCGATACGGCCCGCGCCAATGTCTATCAAGTGGCGGTGGCTGGTGTGGGCGGCAAGGCAACGTACAAGGATGGCAGCGATGGCGGTCCCACTGGCGGTTCCCATGGCGTGGTGGCGGTGGCCTCGCAATACGGCCATGCCATTGCCGGTAACGGTGGGGTGGCGATCTCGAATGGGGGGCTGTCGGAGGCTGATGGCTGGGCCATCGCGCACACCAAAGGAGGCATCGCTAAAGCGAAAAACTGCGGGGTGGCTGTCGCGGCGGGTGGTTACGCCAGTGCGGAGAAGCATGGCATTGGCATCGGCTGGTTCTCGAACTCTCATCCTTCCAGGGTGGAAGCAGGACCAGGAGGTGTCGCCATCGGTGACACGGGCTGTTTCGTGAAGGTGGGAGATGGTGGGGTGCTGATCGCCCTGGCACACCCGAAGCTCCTGCGCACGACCAAGATATGCCGCGTCGGTGAATGCGGGGGCCTAGGCGAGATCAAGGCGGATCAATGGTATGAGATCGTACTCGATAACGAGGGGCAGTTTCAGTTCGAAACAAACTCACCTCCTCATTCGGAGACGCACGAGTCGCCGTGCCCGTTGCCGCCGAAGCCCTGATTCAGTTTGGCGGACACGGGCGGGGTTCACCGTCCAGGCGGTGAAGTGTCCGGATTGCCACAGGAAGGAAAGAAGGAAGCAAGCGCTGCGCCGGACAGGTTGCTTCAAGGCTTGAGCTAGGCTAACACTTATCCAAAGTAAAATGAGCGATGAACATCATAGTCAGTTTCCGACTGCCGATTCAAAACCCGGTTTCTGGAAGGCTCTCATTGTTCACATGTGGCCACCGATGATCGTAATCGCTATGGCTTCGGCTTTTGCGATAGGAACAAAACTAGGCTTTCTCCCCTCATCCATTGAACTTGGGGAGAAACTCTTGGGCTTGTTCAGACAGTATGGTTTACCACTTGTGATTGTATGCGCGTTCATTGAAAACTTGGTCGGATTTAATGGATACTTTCCGGGTTCGATTGCGATAATCACCGCAATGGCACAAACGTCCGGTGACGTTTATGCCGCTGTGACCACCTACTTCGCTATTTACCTGTCTTCGGTAGCGGGCAACTTGCTCAGCTACTACTTTGGTTGGCTTCAGCGGAAGCCAAATCAATTGGGCGAAGAAAACACTCTATTTTGGAAGGTCTTGCTTTCCTATTGGCATCCGCAGCTGGCGTCTTTAACAGCCTATTCGGCAGGAGTTTCAGGCACTCATGTGAGACACCTACTTCAGGCAGCTGTCCCAATCAGTTTGGCATGGAGTCTTTTGTTCGCGGTTGCTCTATACCAATTAGGTCTCCCAAAGAACACAACAGGAGCTTTGCTTCCGGTTTTTGCAGTATATCTGGCGATCTGGTGTGTAGCACGCTTTTGGACATTTCTACGGCTAAAGGCCGGCCAGTAACTCACGGGCTTTTTCCTGAGCTTTTCTAACAACCATCGAGAGCACGAGTGTGCATGTGAGGTGTTTTTCGACATCATCCCAATTGAACGTGGCAGACTTACTGAGCCAAAACGCGTAGTTTTGAGATAAGAAGCAGTTTGTATCACTGAAACGTTTATCATGCTCAAGGTCTATGAGATCGTCCACTATCTGTAAAAACTCGCCGACAAACTCAATAGATAAGTGCTGACAGAAGCTCTGCTCCTCATCCATCACACGCAAGATTAACTCGAGCGCAACTGAACCACGGACTAACCCATCTCGTTCTAACCTCCCCTCCAGCTCTGCAGCATAGAGCATTTGTGTTTTGACGAGACTTGCAGGGTCTAGGTGCTTTTGAGCAAAGCGAAAGAAGTTTTGATAAGCATCAAAACTGTAACCAGCATCGTCTGTCGCATGGTCGTATGCAGCACAGAAAGCAGCTGCTTTCGCAGCCCGAAAGCTAGAAGATAGACGCATTCGCGTCTGAAATCCGATGTAACACAGTGACAAGTTCACTGATTTAAAGAGAAGACGAACAGCCTGAACCGAGTCAAGTTTCAGTGACCAGATAGCAACAGAACTCCAGTAGAGCGAGCCGACTAAAGCACAGGCTATAGAGACTAAAGTAAGTGCCATGCAATAAACGGAGAAAGCAGCAGAGAGGCACGTGACAAGCTTATGAATCTGGTAATTCGGCAGTCAACTCGCCTAGTATCAAGGTAAAGTGCCCCCATGGCTGCAGCCATCAACAACAGAAATGCAGATACAGCGCCAAATAAGACCCCGGAGTGCGATGCAATTGCAGGAAGAAGCGCCAAGCAAATGATAAGCACTGCTGCCTGTAATCCCAGTGAGCAGATCACCGCTTTCCGCTGCCCAAACACAGTGGCGATAGTCGCCCTGCCACCAATTGAGTCACCTGCTATATCAGCAGCATCAAACGCAACCTCTCTACCAAGGAAAACCAAGATCGAAATTGCTAGCATCCAGAGCAGACAAGTATCGTCATAGCCCGAATGAACCAGCATAGAGATCCACAATGGAGATGCGCACAATGCTGCAGCAAGCAGATTGGCAGCAAGAATGGTCTTACGCACATGCGTCGAATACAGAATCAATCCGAAAATGACCGCGAGCATCGAAAGCATAGCTACCGTTCCTGCCGCGACCGCTAAGCATAATGAGAACACGCATTGAGCACCAGCAACAGCCATCGCCTGCTGGCGTTGTTTATGAGTTAAGTCTTGCAGTCGTTGTTTGCCGTTGGCTCTGTCCTCTTCGATATCAACAAGGTCATTCAATACAAAGCCGAACGAACTAGCTAAGCAAAGTGAAATGGCCATGAGCCCATTCTTTACCAAGTCGTCCTGGAGACGCTGTGAGACTAGGAATGTGTTCGCGAAAACAGGCAACCACATGAAGGGGCGCGAGGATCGGAATACCTGTGAGACGATGTGCATATAGATTATTGCCAACAAAATACTAGCCAATGTTCTCTGTTTCCAACCTAGGTCGCCCTCGCAGTTCCTTGACGCCCTTTTGTTGCCTCGTGTTTAACGAACTGCCATGCATACGCATACACCCTATCAAATCCATAATCTGGGTCGTATCCTTTATTTTGGGAAACTGGATTTGCGGTTTCCGCTCGACGCGAAAGAACAGTTCTAGTTGAGTAAAAGATGCCTCCCAGCACCACCAAATAGATAATTAATTGGAGAAGCTGGGACCAGTGATCTTCGATCTTCAACAGGTGATTGAAGCAGATGCTCCACAATAACCCCAAACCGAGAAGCGTATAGCATGCGAAGGTGATTCGAGCTGGCGCCATCTGCCATGACTGAGCTGCGGCATCAGCATCCAGCTCACTGATAGATTGGTATTCTATAAGTGCATTCATAAACATCTTCGATGCTTCTCTTGTCCTTTTTCTCGTCCGTTTCGGAATTAGGAATTTTTCAATCTTCCGGTCGATTGGATTCAGCTTATAGTGCTGATCGTACATCATCAGCGCGAGCTCAGCCAACAGGTCTCGCTGCCGAAACAATATGAACCAAAGCGAAACACCTAGCCAAAAGAGGAAGGTGTGTGGAAACAACATAGAAAAACCGAACAGAATAGCTTGGGAAATGGCCAGCAGGAAATCGACTCTTAGATTTCCGACCTTTATGCTAGGCATCGTTAGAATGGAATTGTGATACGATACGTAAGACGATGCAGTTAGTAGAGCGAACGAGACAGAGATGCTAACTGAGCTAAGTAGCTGGTAATATGGTGAAAAAGATTGAGGGGATGACGGAAATTGAACCTCCGAGACGATACCGGTGCTCACATTCAGAAACCCCAGCACATATGATGCTAAAAGACTGCCAAAAATCAGTTCACTTATCCGATATGTGTAGGAGGAACTGTTTTTTGTGTAGGCATCTGAGGGGTACAGTAAACCGGGATCTGGAAATGGGGCTTGGGCCTCTGGTTCAACAAATACAAAATCGGGGGACATAATTGGTAGACGTAATCCAGATAACTTAACCGTAGCAATTCCTTTTTCGGAGCGAAAACAGTCGATTAGGGCCTGCGCAATTCGGCCTTGGGTAACGTTTCGTGCTCATGAAGCAGCTCAGCGGGGCGCTGCTCGGGGCGGGGCTGGCCGCGTGGCAAGGGTATCTTCTGTATGGCCCGAACGGCATTCCGGCTGGTTTGATCCTCGGGGCCTTCGCAGGCGCCGTGGCGGCGCTGCTGCTGCTCGGGCTGCTGCTGCTTTTCATCCTCGCGGGCTTCGGCGCGATGGTGGTGCTGCTACTGGGGAGCTAGTGCCCTGCGGGGACATAGACGATAGCCAATAGACGGATAGACAATAAGAGCTTCGCGCGGGGCTTTGGCTTGTGGCGATGGCTATCCTGGGCCGCGAGCGGAGTCGCGGAGTACGAGAGGCAAACAGGTTGAATACCTGTTCCACTTTCTGGGGAGCTGAGCGCATCGACGAGATCAAGAACGGGCTACTACGAAGCTACGTAGCGAACCCCGAACTACGAACCTCTGTCCCCCCCCCCTTCCCCCCGCCTGCATCGCTTTGCGAAGCACTGCGGGCAGGTCTCTGGTGAAATCGATTCAACCAAGCACGGGCTTAAGCCCCCTGCCCGCAGAGCTACGCTCAGCGTTGCAGGCGGGGAACAACGAACCAAGAACAACGAACCAAGAACAGCGGACAGTATGTCCGCGCTCCCGTCGGACGGGGCGCTTCGCCGCGCCAGAACCTCATCACTCGTCCGTCGAGGAGTTGCTCGCCGTCTTCTTCGGCGTCCACAGCTTCCAAACCGGGAAAAGACTGCTGTCGGAATACTCCGCCGCCGCAGTGGCGCGCTCATGTACGGCGACGTAATCAGACTGGGCGTTGAACATGCTTTGGAAGTTCTCCGCTCGCTCGAACATGCGCTTGTAGGCCTCCTCAGCCACCTCAACCTGTTTTGTCAGCGAGATGTGCTCGGCCATCAAAGTACCCGTGGCGAGCGCTTCCTTCTCCCGTTGAGCGATCTGATCTTCAATCACCCGCAATTTCCGTGTCACCGCTTCCTGCTGGGCCCGACTCTCCTTCTTCAACTGTTCCTCGAGTTCGGCCGTCATGAGCTGACACTTGTCGATCTTCGCCTTGGTCTCCACCACCAGCGGATGCGTTTCATTGTGGGACTGAAGCAGGAACTTGTGTTCGTTCAGTTGCTTTCGCAGCTCGCTTTGAGCTTGGAGGTAGTCCCTCTCTGCCTGGGTTAAAGTGCGGCCTGCTTTGTCCCGCTCCGCCGCGGCCACGGCCGAAGCGATGCTACCCTGTTCCCATTCCAGCTCCGCCAACTCCGTGCGCAAAGTCTCGCGCATGGCTTTTAAGTGCGTCAAAAACTGAGCAGCTTCATGATTCGTGTTCGTGACCGCCAGGGTGTTGTTTTTCCGGCTGAATTCCGCCAGCAACTCCCGCTTCTCTTCCATGAGCTTCTGTTTGTTCACCACTTCCTGGAGGAAGCTGCTCAAGACTTTCCCCTGCGCCTGCTCGCGAATGCTTTGCCGGAAGGCGATGAACTCATCCAAGAGGGCATTCAGGAAAACCTTCGTGTACTCGGGATCATCCCCCGTGGCGAGGATGTTGAAGATGGCGCTGCCTTTCGTCTGGGCGACGCGGATTTCCACCTCGTGGTCATTCTTCAGCTCGGGATGCAGGGCTTTCACTCGCTCGCGGGCTTTTCGCTGCATTTCCGTGCTTTCGATGGTCTCGATGATCGTGCCATAGAAATCCTGCAACTGCTCCTGCCATTGCAGCTCACCGCTTGCCACCATCCGACCACCAGCCACCAATTTGGCGAGGCTGCGATAGCCCGGCTTCTTCGGTGTGAACTCAAAGGTCGTCGCCACCAGCACCGCAAGAGCGAGACTAAGGAGGGAGATCAAGACCATGGCACCGAGGCCGATGCGGCCACGCCAGCGATTGGCACGAAGGAGAGCCTCCACGCGTTGTTTGACCTGGCCACCCCCAAACATCGTCACGCCCGCGGCATGCCTCAATCGCGACGGAAGCCCGGCAGCGATCTCCACCAGCGTGCGGGCATAAGCCTGGGTGTCACCGCTTTGCAAAACAGCCGCATCATCTGCCGCCTGTTCGCTTTCCAGTCGCAGTCCGCGGCGAGGCATCCAGGCCAGCGGCTGCCACCACCACAGGCACACCGACAGCGTGCCCAGCCAATGCCAAAGCCCATCCGCATGCCGCGCATGGGCCAGTTCATGCCTCAGCACGACGGCCAAACGTGGTTCATCCCACTCTCGCGATGCCACTGGCAGCCACACCACCGGCCTGCGCCAGCCCGTGAGCATGGGAGAAGCGATTTTCTCGACCACGCGGTAGCGCATGCCCTTGGGAGCACCGAGGGCTTCACCGAGCTGTTGCACCTTCGCGTCCGCTTCCTTGCTCCGGCGCCACAACCAAGCCAAACCTGCCCACGCGGTCAAAACCCGCCACAGCAGCATCAAGACGCCCACGCCGATCCACACGTTCCTCGCCTGCTCATCCACAACTCGCCGCATTTGACTCCAAAGACTCGGCGGCGGGATCACCAGCGGCTCGGTGGGCATTTCGATGGGCATGACAAGGGGCCGATCGATCTGCGCAGGCTCCACCCGCACTTCCCATTGCACCACGGCCACCGGTTCCTGCATCTCAGGCATCAGTCGCCAGGCTCCCAGTGCCAGCAGCATGACCACGGCGATACGCCAGACCATGCTGCGGGCCTTGGCCGAGCTTTTTCGCAGAATCGAGGCCAGTGAGAAGGCGGCGCAGACGATGGCCGCGCTGCCCAGCAGGGCGGAAACTAGCAGCGCAAGGTTTTCATAGCGGGCGAGGAGGCGCATGGCCTCGTGAAGATAGGATGAGTTCATGATTCGCGGGCCTCCTGGATGAGTTGGATGAGTTTGTCCGCCTCTTCGGCGGTGAGTTTGACGTTCTTCTGGCCGAGCAGTGCCATGGCGGCCTCTCCGGCGGAGTTTTCAAAGAAGCGGTTCACGAGGCTGGTGAGGGCGCTCACGCGGGCCTTCTTGGGTGAGACTGGCAGCGAGAACCAGTCCCGCCCGTCCTCCTGGGTCTTGAGCAGCACCTCACGCTCCACCAGCAGGCGCAGGATCGAACGCACCGCCGAGTAGGTGGGCGCATCCGGCAGGGCCTCCTCGATTTCACGAGCGGAAACCCGCCCGTGCTTCATGACGATCTCGACCACCTGTCTCTCTCGGCGGCTGAGGGTTTGAGAATGTTCATCGTTCCACATGGCGTGCTGATTTTTCAACACCTTACCGCAAACGTCAAGTGTGGATGTTGATTTTTCAGCATGGTGGACGCGGGACCATCACAAAAGCACCACTCTTCGCCCCATTTCGCGCCTCATCAGGGAAGGTGCGTGCGTATTGCTCGTATGCTCACCATGCGCTTCCTCACTTCCGTCCTCTCGGTCCTATCCATCGCATCCGTCCTCTCCGCCCAGCCGGTGACGAAAAAGATCGACCTCCTCGAAGTCATTCGCAGCGGAGCCGTCGAGCACCATGTGAATCCCAAGATGGATTTCCACGATGATCCGAAGGACATCTGGACCTTTGCCAAGGACGGCACCTTCAACATCAGCGGTCGCGGTTACGGCTATGTGGCGACGAAGGACAACTACCGCGACTACCATCTCGTCCTCGAATTCAAATGGGGCACGAAGACCTGGGGTGCCCGCGAAAAGAAAGCCAAGGACAACGGCCTCCTCCTCCACGCCTACGGCCCGCACGGAGCCTACAGCGACACCTGGATGGCCAGCATCGAGGCGCAGATCATTGAGGGAGGCGTGGGCGACATCCTCGTGCTGTCGCCGAAGCTCGCGGATGGCACGGAGCTGACGACCTCGCTCTCCGCCGAGTTCGCGCTCGATCGCGACAAGGAAAAAGTCTGGAAAGCAGGCTCTCCACTCCAAACCGTGACCAAAGGCCGCATCAATTGGAAAGGTCGCGACGAGGACTGGAGCGATACGGTGGGCTTCCGCGGCCAAAACGATGTCGAAAGCCCCAGCGGCGAGTGGAACCGCCTCGAAGTCATCGCCAAGGGCGACACGCTGCAATACTTCGTCAACGGCGCGATGGTGAACGAGGCCTTCGATTGCAAACCGAGCGAAGGCAAAATCCTCCTCCAGACCGAGGGCGCGGAGATGATCGTGCGTCGCTACGAGTTGTATCCGCTCGGCGAGTTCCAAGAGAAATGGTCCGCCATCCAGGCCAGCGGCGGCAGCGACATCGGCGCGGTGCGCGATGGTCAAAGCGAAGCTCTTTCGCCCGAAGAAAGCATGAAGCGCATCCAGCTCGATGGCCCGTATGAGGTGCAACTCGTCGCCGCCGAGCCGCTCGTGCTCGATCCCGTCGAGGCCACGTGGGACGACAAAGGCCGCATGTATGTCGCTGACATGCGCGACTACCCGCTCGGCCCGCCGAACCCCGGCGATCCCTGGCTTTCCCGCATCCAACTCCTCACCGATGAGGACGGCGACGGTCGCATGGACAAGGCCGTGACCTTTGCCGACCACATGGACAACGTGCAGGGCCTGCTCCCTTACGACGGCGGCCTCATCGCCACCACGCGCAGCCAGATTCTCTTCCTCAAAGACACCGACGGCGACAACACAGCCGACCTCATCAAGCCCCTCATCCGTGGCTTCAATCCGAAGCACAGCCAGCTCCAGGTCAGTGCGCCGCGCTGGGGTCCCGACGGCTGCGTGCATTTCAACAACGGCCTCGACGCGAAGGAAATCTATCCTGTTCGTAGTTCGGGCTTCAGCCCGTCTGATGAAGCTTCCAAGAACGGGCTAAAGCCCGAACTACATACCAACGTCGCCGGCTCCAATTTCAAATGGAACCCCAAGACCGGTGAGATCACGCCCACCGGCGGCCGCGGCCAATACGGCGGCGCCTTCGACGACTACGGCCACCATTTCTACTGTTCGAACCGCAACCCGCTCATGTTTACCGTTATGCCTTACGAGGCCATGCTGCGGAATCCGCACGCAGGCATCACGCAGGTTCATGAAGACATCGCCACGCCCGGCGCGGAGACCCGCGTGTATCCGCTGCAAATCACGCACACCACCGCCGATGCCCACGCCGGCACGAACACCGCCTGCAGCGGCCTCGGCGTCTATCGCGGCCACTTGATGCCCGAACTCAAAAACAACGTCTTCGTGCCCGATCCCACCGGCCAGCTCGTCACCCGCTACCAGATCGAGCCGAATGGTGCCTCGCTCAAAGCCACCCGTGTCGGCGACCGCACGGAGTTCTTCCGCAGCAGCGACGAATGGAGCCGACCCGTGAACTTCACCACCGGCCCCGACGGCGCGATCTACATCTGCGACATCTACCGCCGCTGGATCGACCACGCCCGCTTCTTCCCCGAGGAGTTCGTCAAAACCCACGACATGCGCCAAGGCGAAAACCATGGGCGCATCTGGCGTGTGGTGCCGAAAGGCACCAAGAGTGGTTCAGTCGTCTCGACTGATCAGAAAGCAGCCGGGACGGCTGCACCACACTTCCAAGACACGCGAAGCGAAAGCGAAGCGCGGCAGCTGTTCTTTAAAATCATTCGCGAATATGACGATGGTCAGGTGTTTGATGTCCAAGACGCGCTCATTCGTGCCAGTGCCATTTCCGCTTATTCCGAAGACCCGTGGATGGCCCGTGCTGCCCTCTCATCGAGCATTGACATGGCGGGGCATGTTCTCGCCTTGATCCTCGCTGACGAGCGTTTCGCCAAAACATACTCAGTGATCCGAAACGATACGATTCGCAGCTTTGCCATTGCCGCAGTTGCTCGAAACCGTGGGCCTGACCTCGAAAAAGCTCTTTCGACTTTGAAGATCGTTCCCGGCGAACTCCTCTGGTGGAAACCCGCCCTTCTCCAAGGTCTCGCCAAACTCCCGAAAGGCCACGAAGACGCCGCCAAGGAGATTGCCGCGCTTCAAACGAAGATCGACACCATCATCGCCGATGCCAAAGCACCGCTCGATCAACGCCTCGCCGTGCTGCCGCTGCTCGCGTCGCGGAAATGGACTGCCGTCGAGCCCATGGTGAAAAACCTGCTCACCACCACGCAGCCGATCGAGCTCACCGCGGCCACCGTGGCTTTGTTGAAGAAATTCAGCGCCACCAGCACCTCGCCGCTCATTTACGAACTCCTGCCCAAAGCCGGCCCCGGCCTCAAACGCGACCTCGTGACCCTCCTCACCGCCAACGCCACCACCGCGCTCGAACTCTTCAAGCGCATGGAAAAAGGCGAGTTCCCGCCTGCGTGGGTCGATGTCGAAAAACGCTGGGCCTACCAGCGCGGCAAAGGCGAAATGGCCGAACTCGCCAAAAAGCTCTTCGGCGAGGCCAACAGCGACCGCGCCAAAGTCGTCACCAGCTACCTCGACGCCGCCAAAAAGCCCGGCGACGCCAAACGCGGCCAGCAAATCTTCGCCACCATCTGCATCACCTGCCACAAGCACGGGCAGCTCGGCGTCGATGTCGGCCCTCCCCTCTCCGACGTGAAGGTGAAGCCCCCCGAAGCCCTCCTCAGCGACATTTTAGACCCCAACCGCATGTTCGAAGCCCGCTGGAGCGGGTACCAGATCGAAACCACCGACGGTCGCACCCTCGCCGGCCTCATCCAAAGTGAAACCACCGACGCCCTCGTCCTCGCCATGCCCGGTGGCGCGAAAGAGACGCTCTCGCGATCCGCGATCAAAGACATGAAGAGCCTGGATCGCACGCTGATGCCGGATGGTCTGGAGGCAGCGATCTCGAAGGAGCAGATGAGTGACCTGCTGGCGTTCTTGCGGAGTGCGGGTGCCCTCACCCGCTGAGACATCTCGCCATTCACTTCTGTAAATAAGTTTGCGGACGAGGGCGTCCGCGCTCCGGCCTCGAATCAGCGGTCACGAAGCAGCAGATGAGTGATCTACTGGCGTTCTTACTGGGGAAGTGAGTTTGGGAGCGCCGACAAATCGTCGGCCTTGTCTGGCGAACCGTGGTCGCCTCTCCATGAAGGCGGACGAGGGTGTCCGCGCTCCGGCCTCGAAGCGGCGATCAGCAAGGAGCAGAGTCTGGTTCTTCAATCGCTGCGCGTTGATGGCGAACAGAGATCCAGTCTCGGGTGGTGAATGATGAGCGAGCAAACACCACTCACTCCATCCCCTCGCAGGATTGATCCTGACCGGGTGGCGGGAAAAAGCATCGCGTGATCGCACGGCGCAGATGGCGCAGGGCTCGAAACACATGCCCACGAACCACCTCGGGGTGGAAGGTCTCGAAATCCAGCGTGTGGGAGAGCTGCGGACACCATTCCGCCTTGTAACGGCAGTCTCCCGTGAGTGTGTCGTAGGTGTGGATGCCGCGTGCGGCAGCGGTTTCGAGGCTCCAGTGGACGGCCAGGTTGCCGATAGAGAGGTGCTTATAATTGCTGTCCCAGCCCTGCTGGAAGAGACTGAAGCGCCCCCGCTCCACCAGACCGTAGGTGGCGGCCACGACGCGGTCTCCGGCCATCAGAAAGCACAGGATGGCGCGGCCACTTTCGAGCCATTCGAGAGCCATCGGCTGGTGAAAAGCCCAGGCCTCGGGCCGGACGAAGTTACTCACGCCATCGGGCCACTGCATTCGGTGCAGCCTGGCGAGATGGTCGAAAGCCTCAGCATGTGGCAAATCCACACCGGAGAGGCAGCGGCGGCCCTCGTGCTTATCGAGAAAGGTGGACCAGCGGTTTCGCAGATTCCGCCGCCAACGGGAGGAGCGAGCGGCCTCGAAGGTCTTCATGTCCGTCGGCACGGGGGTGAAGCGGCAGGGCTGCACATCGGCGACATCCGCGCTGCAGCCAGCACGGTCGAGAGCTTCACGGTAATGTGGCACGCAGGGAGAATCCGAGGGCACACACGGCAGCCACACCGCCTGCCATTCATCCTGGATCAGGTCGAGCAGGCGTAGCAGCGGCGGGGCCATCTCCGCCTCGCGACCTGCCGGAATAATGAGATCCATGCGCTCACCGACGACTCGGCCCATGCCGCCGATCCAAGTGAGGTGGCGCAGCAGAGATCGGAAAGGACGGTGGCCCGGTGTGAGCACGAATGGGGCAATGGCGAGGGGGATTCCCTGTCCGTCCCGCAGTACGCCGATGGCGAGTTGCTTTCCCCGGTGGAAATGCGCCCACCAACGTCGCACCCAGGCCCATCGAAGGAAGGGCGTGGCGGCCTGCATCTGCTCAACGAGAGTATCCCAGACAGGCTCGAGGGCATCAAAGGCCGCCTCCGTGCGCACGAGGTCGAGCGTCCATCCCGCTTTTCGGGCATGAGCCTCCTCCACGTGCCCGGTGGGCATGACCGCACGCGGCTCGCTGGTCCGCAAAAGGGCCATGCCAGGGTCAAAGATGGGCAAAACAGTGGTCAAAGGGGCAGCAGGTGGAAGGTGGTTGGTAATTTACCTTCCTTAAACGCTGCCCTGCAAGCTTTGTTATGGTTTTTATACTCAGAACAATAGATTCAACCAAAGCAGAGGCCTTCCTGTAAAACGCACCGAACCCTCGTTCTGGCGGACGAGCCTACATGGCGTGATGTAGGCGCATTCGCCAGAATGCGGGGTGACGCAAGGGGCTCCAGCGATCACCTCGACCGCATCCAGGCGAGGAGGTTGGCGATGTCCTGGGGCTTCAGCACCGATTCAAGGCCGACGGGCATGAGGGATTGGGTGCCGGGGGTGCTCTTGGTGATGTCGGCACGGAGGATGACCTCGGTGGCGGTGCCGAGCTTGAGGGTGAGGCTGTTGGCGGTTTCTTCGGCGAGGAGGCCGGTGTGGTCTTTGCCATCCTTCGTGCGGAGGGTGTGGGTGAGGTAGCGCTGCTCGACAGCCCGATTCGGATCAAGGATGGCCTCCAAAAGCTGCTCATCCGGCTTGGCCGCCACGGTGCTCAAATCGGGCCCAATCTCGTTGCCTTCGTTCTTGAGCCGATGGCAGGCGGAGCAGGCGGCCAGATAAAGCGTGTGACCTTTGGCAGGATCGCCGGTGAGCTTGGAGACGCCAGCGTAGGCTTTCACAACCTTGTCGCGATCCGGATTGTGGTTGGTGATGATCTGGAGTGCGGGAGTGTTGGAGGGTTGGGAAGGTGCTTTGAGAGCATTTTGCCAGTTCGCGGCCTTGGGATGATTCGGAGAGGATGAGAGGGCGGCGATGAGGAGGTTTTTGTTGGTGGGTTCGGCCTGGACGAGAACAGTGAGCGTGTCGTTGGAAGTCTCGCCGAGCGAGAAAGCGAGCTGCGTGCGCACGCGGAGGTCGGGATCGTTTTTCAGGCGGATGAGGTCAGCCGTCATACTCTGGCCCTCGGAGAGGCGGATGGCATGCTCGCGAACATGCGCGGAAGGCGATTGGAAGGCCGCGAGAAGGTGAGAGCGCTTCAATGTGCCCAGCGTGTGCATCGTCCAAAGCTGCTGCACGGCGATGGCGGGGCTTTCGTGAAGCGTTTCGGTGCTCCAGGTGGCTTTTTGCTCGATGAGCAGGCGTTGGGAGGCATCACGCTGCCAGCCATTGGGTGAGTCGAGAGAGATCTTTCCGATTCGACTGCTCCGTCCGATCGGACCTATGCGGTAAATGCGGCCTTTATCAGCCCCCGCATACAAGTCCAAATGCGCCAGCATCTGCGGTGGAATCCATTCCGGGTGCTCCAAAATGAGCCGATAGAAATCGACCACATACAAGCAGCCGTCCGGTCCGGTGCGGGCCTGCGTGAAACGGCTCCAGTGATCTTCACTGGCGAGGAATTCGCGATCCTGCTCGTCGTCGGCGCGACGGCTGGTGAAGCTGATGCCATCCGGCACGAGCACCTCGCGATGCACGAGGTTGTTCGCCGGCTCGCAGATGAAAACACTGCCTTCATACGCGGAGCCGAAATGCGTGTCGCGATACGGCATGACGCTGCAGCCGGAGGTCAG
Organism: Akkermansia muciniphila; assembly: GCA_943373155.1. Taxonomy (GTDB): domain Bacteria; phylum Verrucomicrobiota; class Verrucomicrobiia; order Verrucomicrobiales; family Verrucomicrobiaceae; genus Prosthecobacter. The sequence goes on from CALSBJ010000054.1 coordinate 22,697, forward strand.
CGTGTTCACGGATTGAGGCTGGTTCAGGCGACGCACCGGCGTGCTGACTGGAAAGACCTTCGTGCCGCCAGGGTTGAGGTTTTGCCTCAAGGTCGGCACCGCAAGCTTCGGGTTCCTCGACAGGTAGCGATCATCGAGGAAGTAATGCCAGCCGAGGTTGCTGTTGTTGCCGGAGAACCAATTGCCGAAATCATCGCGCCAGCGACCAAACTGCGCCCTTCCAGCGAGGAGTTGGAATTCGTGCGTCTCGGGATGAAAGCGAAAATCGCGACCGCTGAGGTCGAACTCCTTGCCGCTTTTCACTTCGGTGACTTTTCCACCGCTATCGCCATTGCCACCGTAGAGCCAGCCATCGAGTCCCCAGGCAAAACCATTCACCAGATGCTGTGGATTGCCCTTGTGAAAGCCGGTGAGGATCGGCGTGCGCTTGTCGGCGCGTCCATCGCCATTCGTATCCTCGGCAAAAAACACCTCGGGCACGCTGGCAATGAAAACGCCGCCTTTCCACAAGGCGAGGCCGGTGGGGTAAAGCAGAGCATCGAGGAAGGTGGTGGCCTTGTCGTAGCGTCCATCGCCATTTTCATCGGTCAGGATCTTCACGCGACCATTGCGCGTGACGCCTTGGTATTCGTGAAACGGATAGTCCGCCATCTCAACGACCCACATCTGGCCTTTCTCATCCCAATCGACGAAGATCGGATCCTGCACGAGCGGCTCGGCGGCCACGAGTTCGATTTGAAAGCCCGGCTTGAGATGGATGGCCTTCATCGACTCCTCGGGCGAACGCGGTGCCGGAGCCGGAGGCCGCAGCAGTTCGGCGTAGCTGAAGTGCTTTTTTCCCGCCACCCACATCGCCCCGTCTTTGAACGCCACATCCTCACCCGTCGTCAGCGGCAGGGCGTTCGCATCCCCTGCCCTGCCTTCGCGCATCACATGCGTCCAGCCACGAAACCAGCCGAGGTTCTTCTTCTCCACGTCGTTGTAAATGAAGACGCCGTAACGCTCGCTGTTTGAGAAGACGAGGTCGTCAAAGCCATCGCCATTCAAATCGACAAACCGCGCCCCGTTTTCGACCGTCACACCTTCCGGCAGCGGCACATCAGGTCGGGCGGCATGAAGCGAGGAGAGGGTGAGAAGCAAAAAGAAGCGGCGCATGAGGCGAAGATACAGCCGCAGGAACGAGAAGGTTTCAGCGACCGCTGTTTTGAAGGTTGCAATCGCGTCCCTCCCGTCCTGCTTCGCCGCCATGACAAGCGCCTTTCCTGCTCCGCTTCGTGACAAACTCCACCGCACCGGCGTCATCGCCGTGCTCATGATCGACCGTGTCGAGGACGCGGTGCCGCTGGCGCGGGCACTGCTCGCCGGAGGTGTGAATGGCATCGAGCTTACCCTGCGCACAGAGGCCGCCCTCGATTGCGTGCGACGCATTCGTGCTGAGGTGCCGGAGATGACGGTGGGCGTGGGCACGATCCTCACGCCGGGCCAGGCAAACGATGCCAAAGAGGCCGGCGCCAGCTTTGGCGTGGCTCCGGGCATGAATCCGCGTGTCGTGGCCGAGGCTCGGAACATCGGCCTGCCCTTCGCGCCCGGTGTTTGCACCCCGACAGACATTGAGATGGCTCTCGAAGCCGATTGCCGCGTGCTCAAATTCTTCCCGTGCGAGCCCTGCGGCGGCCTGCCGTATCTGAAAACTATCGCCGCGCCCTTCATGCACCTCGGTGTGCAGTTCATCCCGCTCGGCGGCGTGAATGCCGCGAATGCCGCCACCTATTTGAAGGAGCCCTCCGTGCTCGCTCTCGGCGGCTCATGGCTCGCGCCGAAGGATCTGATCGCGAAAGGCGACTGGCAGGCCATCACGGCGCTGGCCGCAGAGATCACCGGCATCATCCACACCGTCCGCCCATGAGCCGCGTCGTGACTTTCGGCGAAATCATGCTGCGCCTCGCCACGCCGGGTTTTGCCCGTTTTCAGCAGGCGATGCCCGGCACCATGCAGGCGACCTTTGCAGGCGCGGAGGCCTCCATCGCGGCTTCACTGGCCTATCTCGGCATCGATGCGGCTTTCGTGACCGCTTTGCCAGAAAACGCCCTCGCCGATGCCTGCGTGGCCGATCTGCGCAGCCTCGGCGTCGGGACCCAACACCTCCTGCGCACGCCGGAAGGCCGTCTCGGCATCTACTTTCTCGAACACGGGGCCAATCAACGCGGCGGCCATGTCATCTACGACCGCGAGGCTTCTTCCGTGGCCATCACACCGGCTTCGGCCTATGACTGGCAGGCCATTTTCGATGGCTGCGAATGGTTCGTAATCTCCGGCATCACACCCGCGATCTCGCGCACTGCAAGTGAGGTGGCCATGGTGGCCGTGCAGGAAGCTCAAAAGCGCGGGATCAAGGTCGTGTGCGACATGAACTACCGCACCAAGCTCTGGCGCTGGGAGCCGCCCCTCAGCGCTCGCGAACTCGCCACCCGCACGATGCGCGAGTTGCTGCGCCATGTGACCCTCTTCGTCGGCGGCATCAGCGATGCCACCGCCATGCTCGGCATCGAGTTCAGCGGCGATTTGAAGACTCTCGCGAAACAAATCACCACCGAGTTCCCCAGCCTCACCCATGCCGCCTTCACGCTCCGCGATGGCAGCACCTCCGCCGCGCAATGCTTCAGCGGCGCTCTTTACGAGGCCGCCACCGACACGCTGCACACCGCGCCGGTTTACACGATCACCCAGGTTATCGACCGCCTCGGCGCTGGCGATGCCTTCACCGCCGGCCTCATCTTTGCATTTCTCCAGCACTCCACTCCTCCCACGATGATTTCCTTCGCCACCGCCGCCGGTTGCCTCGCTCACTCCATCGAGGGCGACTACAACTACAGCACCCGAGCCGAGATCGAAGCCCTCTTGCACGGCGATGGCGGCGGACGAGTGAGCCGGTAAGCTGAAGAAGACAGAGGAATGTGGACAGGGGAATCCAATGCATTCCTTTGTCCCCATTCCCCTGTCTATCCGGCTTGGGGAACCATCAGTTACTCCCTGCTCCACATCCCGGGCCCAGGGATTCTTTTGCCCTGGAGTTCCAGGACCTCATCGAGCATCGCCGATGCGTCGGTAGCCCACCGGACGCAGAGGCTTTGAAACGCATGGAAGGAGGCTCCATCACCTGCCAGATCACTTCCAACACGCACCGCACCGCTCGCCAGTTGCCAGACCGCGAGGGACTCGATGTAGGCCAGGCGATCTTCGGCAGGAACGAGAACGGGCAGGCTTCCCTTTTCAATGACCAGGATATTGGCGATGAGGCGGGCGAGACGTCCGTTGCCGTCGGCATAGGGATGAATGCGGACAAACGTGGCGTGACTCCAGGCGTAGGCTTCGAGAGCACTGACGCCAGCGTCGCGACGACGGCTTTCAAATGCCACCAACCAGTCCTTCATCAGCGCAGGTACTTGTTCCGGCGCGGCGTAGGTGTCGTTGACGACCGTCTTTCCGCCCCGTTTGGCCAGGGTCGAGTTTGGCTCGCACTTCCAGGCTCCCACAGGCTTTAGATAGTCCACTTCGACGCTCGTCTGCACCGCCGTATGAAGCGCATGAAGATCCGTTTCGCTCAAGGGACGCCCTTCAGCGACGATCCGATAAAGCAGCTCGATGGCCCGGCTGTGTCCGAGCACCTCGTTGTGGTGGGCGAGAGGTTTCCCGGCGATGGTGAGGCCATATTGCAGCACGCCGAGCGTCTCGCCTTCGTTGAGGGTATTTCCCTCCAGCGCGGTGGAGGTATGGGTCCAGCGCACGCGGAGTTTTTGCAGAAAGACCTCCCGCAAATCGGGGTCGAGGTCGTTTAGCATCGGAAGAAAGCGCTCCAGCATCGCCGCGAGACTAGCCCAGTCGCAGGACCACGCCAAGCGTCTTCCTCTGAGTTGATCGAGGGACGTTTCGCCGTAACGAGAGGCGAATGTCCCACCCCGCTCCCACCACTCCTGACCGCTGGTCGCTCGAATCCTGGTTTTCCGGCTTTGGAAAGCCTGACTACGCTGACTTCAAAGCCGCGCTCGTCCGCGACATCGAGGCGATGAAGGCCCGCACGGCGGCGCTGACCTCCGACACGAAGGAACTCGCCCAGACCATCAACGACATCGAATCCCTCAGCGACCGTCTCGGGCATCTCGCGGCCTACCTGGGATGCCTTTCGGCGGATGACGCCAATGACGAGGCGGTGAAGGCGGACGAGGCGTGGATCTCCACGCTGGAGGCGGAGAGCACCAAGCTGATGGCCTCGCTGCGGTCCACGCTGGCGGCACTGAGCGAGGAAGCCTTTGCGGCGATGCTGGCGGATGCCTCTTTGAAGAATGCGGAGCATGCGGTGAAGCGTCTGCGCTACGAGGGACAGCATCAAATGAGCGCCGAGATGGAATCGCTGGCGGCCGATCTGAATGTGAATGGCCTGCATGCCTGGGGACGGCTTTACGACACGCTGACGGGCAAGATGGAATTCCAGATGACCTTCCCGGACGGGCACAAGGAGATCGTGCCCATGTCGCGACGCCGCGCTTTGATGTCCGAGCCGGATCGCAAGCTGCGCGAGGCAGCGTTTCACGATGGGCAGAAGCCTTGGAACGATCACTCGGTGACGCTCGCGGCGGCGCTGAATGGCATCGCAGGCACTCGACATAGTCTTTACGGTCGCCGGAGCATCCCGCACTTCCTCGACACGCCGCTGTTTGATGGCGCGATGAGCCGGAAATCGCTCGATGCCATGCTGGAGGCCATTCACACACACATCGAGCTGCCGCGTCGTGCTTTGCGAAAAGCGGCGAAACTGCAAGGCACGCCCGCGTTGCACTACTTCGACCTCGAAGCACCGCAAATCGCCGCGCCGGAGGAAAAGCCGCTCGATTGGGACGAGGCCTGCAAAACCGTCGATCAGGCCTTCAGCGCCGCTTATCCGCGCCTCGGCGCTTACTTCCGCGAGATGCTGGCGAATCGCTGGATCGAGGCTCAACCGCGTGCGGGCAAGCGACCCGGCGCTTTCTGCACCGGATCGCAGTTCAAGCACGAGGAACGGGTCTATATGACCTTCCACCAAACGGTTCACGACATGGTCACGCTCGCTCATGAGGTCGGTCATGCCTGGCATTCGTGCGTGCTGCGGCCTGCGCGTTCCTTTGCATCCAGCTACCCGATGACGCTGGCCGAGACAGCTTCCAACTTCGGCGAGATGATCCTGCTCAACGGCCTCATGAATGATCCCGGCCTCACCGAGGCCACCAAAGCCTACCTGCTCGATCAGGAGATGCTGCGGGCGCACGCTTACCTGATCAACATCCCCATGCGCTACGAGTTTGAGAAGGCCTTCTATACTGAGCGAGCCGCTGGCGAAGTGAGTGTGAGCCGCCTCAGCGAGCTCATGAGCGAGGCGCAGCGCCAGATGTATGGCGACACACTGCTGCCCGACGGCACCGATCCCATGTTCTGGGGCTACAAGATGCACTTCTTCATCAGCAGCATCAGCTTCTACAACTTCCCCTACGTCTTCGGTTACCTGCTCAGCCAGGCGCTCTTTGCGAGATTCAAAGTCGAAGGCGCATCCTTCCTGCCCCGCTACGAGGCCTTCCTTTCCATGACCGGCCGCGCCACCTGCGAAGAGGTCGTGAAGCAAACCCTCGGCGAAGACCTTACCACCCCCGATTTCTGGGCCACGGCCCTCAAAGCCATGGAGCCTTCGCTCGCGGCCTACGAAGGCATCGCAAGTCCCCAGCCTTGATTGGCGTTTGAAAGGCATGCATCCTGTCGAGCACCAGATCCAGCAAACACGCCGCGAGTTCTTCAACACGAGCGCCAGCGGGCTGGGTGCTTTGGCTCTCGGCTCGTTGCTCACGCAGGAAGGTATTCTCAGTGCCGAAACGGTGGCTGATCCGCTGCTGCCAAAGCCAGCCCACTTCCCGGCGAAGGCGAAGAACTGCATCTTCATCTTCTTTGAGGGCGGTCCGAGCCAGATGGACCTCTTCGATCCAAAGCCGAAGCTCAATGAACTGAACGGCCAGCCGCTGCCGGATAGCATGACGAAGAACGTGCGCTTCGCTTTCATCCGCAAAGAGACCGCAAAGCTCATGGGCAGCCCGCGGAAGTTCACCAAGCACGGCCAGTGCGGCATGGATTTCAGCGATCTGCTGCCGCACATGGCGAAGCAGGCCGATGACTGGCTCATGGTGCGCAGTTTGCACACGGATCAATTCAATCACCACCCCGGCCAGCTCGTGCTGCATTGCGGCCGGGCGCAATTTGGCCTGCCCACGATTGGTTCGTGGCTGAATTACGGCCTCGGCAGCATGTCGCGGAATCTTCCCGGCTACGTCGTGCTCAACAGCGGACGCGGCACCAGTGGAGGTGCCTCGCTCTGGCAAAGCGGTTTCCTGCCCAGCACCTATGCGGGCGTTTTGTTCCGCAATCAGGGCGAGCCGGTTTTGAACCTCAAAAATCCGCCAGGCATCCCGATGAACCTTCAGCGCAAGGGACTCGATACGCTGATGGAGCTGAATCAAAGCCGCTACGATCAAATTCGCGATCCCGAGATCGCCAGCCGCATCGCCGCGTATGAACTGGCCTTTCGCATGCAGTCCTCCGCGCCTGAATTGATCGACTTGAAAGGCGAGGACGCCAAAACGCTCGAAATGTATGGTGTGGATCGCCCTGATCCGAACATCAAAGCCACCCGTGGCGGCGGCCCCGGCCAGTATAAATCCTTCGCCACGAACTGCCTGCTCGCCCGCCGCCTCGTCGAACGTGGCGTGCGCTTTGTGAGCATCATGCACGCCAGCTGGGACCATCACAGCAACCTCAACGACGAGCTGAGCTACAATGCCGGCATGGCCGACCAGCCCATCGCGGCTTTGATCAAGGATTTGAAGCAACGTGGCATGCTCGATGACACCATGATCGTCTGGGGCAGCGAATTCGGCCGCACGCCGCTCGGTGAGAATCGCGGTGGCAATCCCAACGCCACTGGCCGCGATCACCATCCCTTTGCCTTCACCATGCTCGCCGCCGGGGGCGGCCTCAAAGGCGGTCAAATCTACGGCGAGACCGACGAAATCGGCTGGAGCATCACGCGTGATGCCGTCGATCTGCACGACTTCCACGCCACGATGCTGCACCAGTTCGGCTTTGACCATCTGCGCCTCACGCACCGCTTCCAGGGCCGCGATTTCCGGCTCACCGATGTGGCGGGCAAGGTCATCAAGCCTTGGATTGCGTGAGAGAGGCCGAGCTTACGCATGAAAAGAAGAAGGGGTGATGGTTTCTAACGCGAATCCAAGCCGAATGGGCCGCGAATGACACGAATAGGGCGTATCGACGCATTTGTGGTCATTCGCGGATCATTCGGTTTTCATTCGCGTTGTAAATAAGCGATTTTGCACGCCTGATGACGTCTTCGAGTTTCAGCCCCGAATGGCATCATTCACCATGGTTTTGTTGCGTTCGCAGGGAGAGGGGGCGGATTGACCCTTGAACTTTCCCAGCGAGCCAGTATCTCCACGCCGCTATGAAGCAAACCCTCCGCTCCCTCCTCCTCATCGCCGCCGCGGCCGCTCTTTCGAGCTGCGCCGCCGTCAAAAAAGGCAACTACTCCACCTCGTTTGACCCGCCCGCCAAGGCCGTCAAAAACCCCGCCGCCGTGAAAGTGAAGCTGAGTACCAGCGCTCAGCGTGTTTACGTCATGGAAGGCAATGAGGTCCTCCTCGCCACGCCCTGCTCCGTCGGCACCGCCAGCAGCCCCACGCCCCTCGGCACCTACACCATCTACAGCAAGACCGCCAACCGCCGCCGCGTCAGCAGCCCCGGCGCGGGTTACCCGATGACCTTCTGGATGGAATTCAAGAGCGCCTACGGCATGCACTGGGGCTTTGTGAAGCCTTATCCCTGCACCCACGGCTGCGTGCGCCTCCCGATCGCTTCCGCGAAGAAGATCTTCGGCATGGTCCGCACTGGCACCCCGCTGATCATCGCCACCTCCCATCCTGAGGACGCTACCATCGGCAAATCGCTGCCCGTCCTTGACGACAGCACCCTGCCCGACCCTCCTGACAGCTACATGCTGAGCCCGAAGGTCTTTGAAGACGCGGCTCGCGGCAAGCTTTACAACTACTAATCGCCAACTTACCTCCCAGGGCGGCCATCACATGGCCGCCCTGTCTTTTTTTAGCCCTTTCCCTTCCATGTCCGCTCCTGCTGCCCCAGCCCGCCGTGTCAACGTCCGCACCCCGGAGGTCATGGAGCGTGTGCAGGCCCAGGTGGAGACGCACTACCGCAGCCAGATCGTCGAGCGCATCCGTGCCCGTGGCTCCGAGATCACCGTGGGAAACACCACTATCCGCCTCGCCCGTGACTTCGGCTTCTGCTACGGCGTCGAGCGTGCCATCGACCTCGCCTACGCAGCGCGGAAGGTCTTTGCCGATAAGCGAGTCTTTCTGCTCGGGGAAATCATTCACAACCAGGAGGTGAACCGTCAGCTCACGGAGATGGGCATCGTGAGCATCCCCGTCGGCCACCACGAAGAAGAGGTCGCGAAGCTCACCGCCGAGGACGTCGTCATCGTGCCCGCGTTCGGCGCGGAGACCAATTTGATGAAGCTCATCTCCAGCCGCGGCTGCATGATCGTCGATACCACCTGCGGCGATGTGATGAGCGTGTGGAAACGCGTGCGCCAGTATGCCAAGACGAGCTTTACCTCCATCATCCATGGCAAGGCCGAGCATGAGGAAACTCGCGCCACCTCCTCCCGCGCCGTCGGCGATGATGGCAGCGGTCACTTCCTCGTCATCCTGACCCTCGCAGATGTCGATTACGTCTGCGACTACATCCGCCAGGGCGGTGACAGGGAGGCCTTCCTGAAGCGCTTCCCAGAAGAATCGCACTCCGTCGGCTTTGATCCGGATCTTCACCTCATCCGCGTGGGGGTGGCCAATCAGACCACCATGCTCAAATCGGAGACCGAGGAGATTCAGCGCCGACTGAAACAGGCCGTCATGGACCGCGACGGCCCTGATGCGGAAAAGCAGAACTTCCAGGTCTTTGACACCATCTGCGGCGCCACTCAGGAGCGACAGGACTCGCTCTTCGGCCTGCTGAAGCACCCGCTCGATGTGCTGCTCGTCGTCGGTGGCTACAACAGCTCCAACACCACCCACCTTGTCGAAATCGGCGAGCAGCAGCTCCCCACCTTCTTCATCCGCACGGCGGATTGCCTCAAGTCATTGGAGGAGATCGTGCATTTCGACCTTCACCTCAAAGCCGAGAAGGAAAGCTACTCCACCAAGCTCGCCGGCACCGGCCCTGTCACCGTGGGCATCACCGCCGGAGCTTCCTGCCCGAACAACCTCATCGAGGACACCGTCCTGCGGGTTTTCCAGCTTCGCGGCATCGACGAGGCCGAGATTCGAGCGGCGCTGGCTTGAGGAAGAGTTACCGTAACGGCCAAGCAATGATTGCATTCGGGGCGGGTTGTCGTTTAAAACGGCCCTTCGCATGAAATTCGCCCGACCAGCCGCCCTCCTTGCCCTTTGCACCTCGCTCCACGCCGCTCCGAAATGGATCGAAGCCGAATCCTTCGCCAATCCCGGCGGTTGGGTGCTCGACACGCAGTTCATTGATGTGATGGGCTCGCCCTACCTCATGGCTCACGGCATGGGCAAAGTGGTCAAAGACGCCGAAACCGAACTCGAAGTGCCCGCAGGCGAATACACCCTCTGGGCACGCACGAAGAACTGGGTCGGCCCGTGGGATGCTCCGGGAGCCCCCGGACGCTTTCAGATCGCCGTGAATGGCGAGACGCTGAAGCATGAGTTCGGTGCCACCGGCAAGGACTGGCAGTGGGAGAGCGGTGGAACCGTCAAGATTGGTCAAGGTATGGTCAAATTGACCCTCAAAGACCTCACCGGCTTCGATGGTCGTGTGGACGCCATCGTGCTGAGCGATGACACCAGTTTCACGCCGGACGTCAGCATGCGCAAAAAGATGCTCGGGCTTCCCGAGAAGGCTCCTGAGAGCAGCGAATACGATCTCGTCGTCGTCGGCGGTGGCTACAGCGGTATGGGTGCCGCGGTTTCCGGTGCCCGTCAGGGCCTGAAGGTGGCCTTCATCCAAAACCGACCCGTGCTCGGCGGCAATGGCTCCAGCGAGATTCAGGTCTGGGCCATGGGCGGCACCCGTCGCGGCCTGTATCCGCATCTGGGCGAGATCATTGAAGAAATGGCCGACCGCGCCAGCAACAGCCCCGCCGCGGATCCAGCCGAATACAACGACAAGCTCAAGGAAGACGTCGTGAAGGCGGAGAAGTTCCTCGACCTCTTCCTCAACACTCACGTCTATGGCGTGGAGATGGGCAAAGACGGCAAAAACATCCGCAGCGTCACCGGCCTCGACACGAAGAGCGGCAAAGAGACGCGTTTCGTCGGCAAGTACTTCGTCGATTGCACCGGCCACGGCAGCGTCGGCGCTCTCGCAGGCGCGGAATTCATGATGGAAGAAAAAGGCCGCATGGGCATGAGCAACATGTGGGTCATGCAGAACCTCAAAAAGCCCGTCACCTGGCCTGCCACGCCTTGGGCACTGCCTTTGAAGCTCGAAGACTTCCCCGAGCCGCGTCCTCTGGCCCCCGTGGGCAAAAAAAATGCCGCCAATCAGGCCGGTTACGATCTCGGCTACACGCCCGTGCCGAATCCCGAAGATTATGTACACGGCGAGTGGTTCTGGGAGAGCGGCTTCGACAAGCACCCCATCAACGACCTCGAACTCATCCGCGATCACAACTTCCGCGCCGTCTATGGAGCCGTCTCCGCGTTGAAGACGCTCAAAGCCGACGCCTATGCCCAGCATGACCTCACCTGGCTCGCCTACATCGGCGGACCTCGTGAAAGCCGCCGTATCGTCGGGGATATGATCCTCAACGGCGAAGACATGGTCAAAGGCATCATCCATCCCGATGGCTGCGTGCCCACCACCTGGGACCAGGACCTTCACTACCCGAAAGAGGAATACATGAAGAACTTCCCCGATAATCCCTTCATCAGCCGCGCCCAGTTCGGCAAGCACACCGACCGCAAAAACGGCTACCCCGTGCCCTACCGCTGCTTTTACAGCAAAGACATCGGCAACCTCTTCATGGCCGGCCGCACCATCAGTGTCGAGCGTGCAGCGCTCGGCTCCACACGAGTCATGCGCACCTGCGGCATGATGGGCGAAGTCGTCGGCAAAGCCGCCTGGATCTGCCTCCGCCACCACACCACCCCTCGCGGCGTCTATGAGCAGTATCTCGACATCCTCAAAGACCTCATGTCCCAGCCCGGCGCGATGCGTCGCGACTCCCTCGAAGGCGCACTCTACCTACCCGCCAACGCCAAAAAGCTCCCCGATACTTCCCTCTCCTCCGACAGCATCGACCCCAAGAAACTCGACGGCATCGTCATCGACGACAAAGAAGCCGAGTTGAATGGCAAATGGGCCCACGGCGAAGGCTTGAAGCCCTACGTCGGCGAATACTACAGCTACGGAGCCGACAAAGACGCCAGCGCCCGCTTCGCCTTCAGCGTCAAAGAAACCGGCAAATACGAAGTCCGCATCTACTTCCAACCCCACGCCAACCGCGCCAAAACCGCCCCGGTCACCGTGCTGAGCAGCGAAGGCGAAAAAGTCGTCACCGTCGATCAAACCAAGCCAGCCAAAGGCAAACAAGGCGCTGAATCCCTTGGTGTCTTCAGCTTTACCGCAGGCGAAGAAGCCGCCGTGATCTTCCGCACCGCCGGTGCCGGTGGAAACGTGCATCTCGACGCTGTGCAGGTGGTTCCGGCGAAGTGAACTTCACTTCTTCAACGCCTCCAAGGCATCGCGAACGCGTGGGAGGCTGACGTTTCGCACATACCCGTCGTTCGGGTTCTGTTTCACAAAGTTCTGATGGAAGTCTTCGGCCTTCCAGAAGCGCTCATAGGGGACAATCTCCGTCGCGATGGGCTTGGAGAGTTCTTTCTGCACCAAGGCCTTCACCCGCTCGATCTCCGCTTTTTCTTCATCAGTCCGGTAGAAGATGACGGGGCGATAACTCGGCCCGTAATCAGGCGCGACACCGCTTCCGTCACTCGCGTCATGGGATTCCCAAAAGACGCGAAGCAGTGTCTCGTAGCTCACCTTCTTCGGATCGTAGCTGAACTCGATCGTTTCGGTGTGGTTGCCGTGGTCCTGATACGTTGGATTCAACGACTGACCGCCCGCAAAGCCAGAAACCACATCGCCGACGCCATCGATGCTTTCGTAAATCGCCTCCATGCACCAGAAGCAGCCGGCGGCGAGTGTCGCCTTCTTCAATCCCGTGGCGTCGCCTGCGCCCGAAGCAGAATCTCCGGGAGCCAAGGTGCCGATGTAATCCCCCAGCCCCGCAGCAGCCAGTTCCTGCTCGGGCACAAAAGTTAACGCGGCGGAATTGATGCAGTAGCGCAGCCCGGTGGGCGCTGGCCCATCATCAAACACATGCCCCAGATGCGCATCCGCCTTCACTGAGCGAATCTCGCCCCGATTCATGCCGAAGGAATCATCTGCGGATTCTTTGACTGCCGAGGCACGGATGGGACGCGTAAAGCTTGGCCATCCAGTGCCCGAATCAAACTTGTCCCTGGAGCTAAACAGAGGCTCGCCAGAGACCACGCTCACGTAAATGCCTGGCTTGTGGTGATCCCAATACTCGTTCTTGAAAGGAGGCTCCGTTCCGCCTTCCACCGCCACACGATATTGCATCGCCGTGAGCCGTTCCTTCAAGGCAGGATCTTCGATCAAAGACGGCATGCGTCTGTGGAAATAGGCATAGCCAGCGACGCAGGCGAGCAGGGTTAGAAGGAGCGCGAGTCTCATGAGTTGACGGGTCGTGTTCCAACCTAAGAGAGCGAAACCAAGCTCGTATTCCTGACTTCTGCCAGCTCTCACCTTGACCATTCGCTCGGCTTTGCCCTATACCGCTCACCGTTGACTGAACCAAACTTCCCATGAAGCCCACACGCCGCCAGTTCATTACCACCGCCGTCTTCGCCGCCCCCTTTGTTCAATCCCTCGCAAAGACCGCGCCCGAGTTTCATGGTTCCGTCATCGGCCATGGTGATCGACGTTATCGGGTCGATAAGCTCTGGAGCAAGGCAGACAGTGCGAAAACGCCCGTGAAGGATTGTCATGAGATGGTGCAGGTGCCGGACGGTCGCCTCTTCTTGCTCACCAATCACAAGCAGAACAATGTACTCATCTATGATGTGAAGGGAGCCCTGCTCGACCAGTGGACACTCGGGATGAGCGGCGCCCACGGTTTGACCTATCACGATGGTCATCTCTACCTCTGCGATACCACGGGGCGGGTGGTGAAGGCCACGCTCGATGGTCAGATCGTGCTGGAACTACCTCACGCGGTCAAAGAAGGCATCTACAAGCCCAGTGAAGCCTACGCGCCCACCGAAAGCGCCGTCGCCCCGAATGGGGACATCTACGTCGCGGACGGGTATGGCTCGCAATATGTGCTGCGCTTCGACAAGGAGGGGAAATTCATCTCCAAGTTTGGTGGCAAGAGCACGCAGCCGGTGAATCCGGGTAAGTTTATGCAGGCTCACGGCATCGCCCTCGATACGCGAAGCGGCGAGCCGCTGCTCGTTGTCACGGAGCGCATCCGCAATGAGTTCAACTGGTTCAAACTCGACGGCACCCATGTGCGCGGCGTGTATCTGCCGGGGGCCTATGTGAGCCGTCCCGTCATCCATGGCGAGCACCTCTATTCAGGCGTCTGCTTTGGCGCAAAGCCGAACGACTACCGCATGTGGCAGAGCCGTGGCTTCCTGACCATCCTCGATGCGGCCGGCCATGTGATCTCGAATCCCGGCGGACGCGCCCCCGAGTATGAAAACGGCAGCCTCAAGGTGCTGCTGCAAGACCAGCCCGTTTTCAACAACTGCCACGACGTGTGCGTGGACACACAGGGTGACCTCTACGTCTGCCAATGGAACAGCGGGAACGTGTACCCCTACAAACTTCGAAGGGAGGAATAAGGAACGAACGTTCCGCGCAGCCACCCGGCGCTACTCCACGAAGATGAAGCGCTGGGTGCTGAGGGCGGCGAGGGTCATGTCCTCCCAGAGGTTCTTGTTGGCGGCGTAGGATTCGATGGTCTGAAGCAAGTGCGTCTTCTCTTTGGCGGTGGGCGGACGAGAGTAGAGGCTGAGGAAAACGACGTTCACCTTTTCTTCGGGCGTGGTGGCTTGGCGAAGGTTGAGGCTGAAGGCGGACCAACCGCTGGTGATGCTGCTGAGCAGGGAGCCATTCATGATGGTGAGGGCTTGCGGCACGGAGGCCTCATCGGAGGAGTTTTCGATCACATCGCGGTCGCTCTGGCCGAATTCGCGGAGGAAGTGGCCGCGCGGCGCGGGCGAGGGCAACTCGGCAGCTCGGCTCCAGGTTTGGTGGAGGGTCTTCTGGTAGTTTTCGAAGCTCTTGATGCTCTTTGGGTCCTTGATGCCGAGGAGGACTTCATCGGCCTTGATGCGGGTCATGAGCTTCTCATTGAGCGGCGCTTCCTTGGCATCGACGCGGGCGTTTTCCATCATGTTCATCATCGCCATCTCCATGGGGCCGTCTCCGGCGCTGGCAGCGAGCTGGGCCTGGATTTCTTGGTTGTTCGACTTCTTCGCGGCCTCATAGAAGCACTTGGAAACGGTCTCGCGCAGGATGCGCTGGCTGTCATTGAGTCGGCGCTGGATTTCCTTGGCCTTTTCCTTGTCGTCTTTGGCGCGGGCGACATCGAGTTCCTTGCGAAGCTGGTCGAATTCCTTGTTTTGATCCTTCATCGCGACGGCGACGAGTTTGGAGGCTTCAAACAGGAGCGCGGGCTCGGTCTTGTCGAGCATCTTGGCGAGGTTGTGGCGGTTGTTGAGTTCGCGGCGTTCACGTTCACGGGCGGACCAGTTGGGTTGCTCGGGATCGGCGCTGACGAGGGCCACCATGGAGTCCCAGACCTGCTCGGCGGTCATGCGGCGGAAGACGGGGCCCTGGAAGTAGTAAGGCACGCCGGGAGGGGCTTCCTTCTCGCTGGCACGGGCAAAGGCCTGCGTGTTCAGCAGAATGCGGAGGTAGGCCTTCATGTCGTATTTGAGGGCGACCATTTGTTTTTCGAGGAAGCGCATCAGTTCCGGATTCGAGGCGACGGAGGTGTCCATCATCTCATCGACCTGCTCGTAGATGCCGACGCCAAAGACGCGCTTCCACAGGCGATTGGCGATGATGGTGGTGAAGCGCGGATTTTCCGCTGAGGTGAGCCATTTGCCGAACTCGCCGATGGCGTTCGACTCCTTCGTGAGCGGGACGGTCTTGCCAAACATCACCGAGGCGGGCACAACGTCTTTTGGCTTGGCGTCTGGATACTTGTAATCATGGGGAAGGCGCAGTGTCCCTTTGTTTTGCACGACGAGCGTGTCACGCAGCGGGCGGAAGACCTCCTGGAGGGCCTGGCGCATGAGTTCCTGCGTTTCTTTGTCGAGCGACTTATCCTGACGGATCATCTTACTGACCTCGTCGTTGCCTTTCGAGCGGTAGCTGGAGGCCGTCATGTTGTGCGTAAAGGCCGCCATCTCGTAGAACTGCTTCTGCGTCCATTTGTCGAAGGGATGGTCGTGGCACTGGGCGCACTCCATGCGCGTGCCAAGGAAGATGCGTGTGGTGTTCGACAGGTTATCGAGTGGCATGCCGCGATCGCGCATGTAGTAGCCGATGGCACCGGTATCGAAGCAGGAACCTTCGCTGGAGACGAGTTCGCGGGCCATCTGGTCCCACGCCTTGTTTTCACGCAGAGACTGCCGGAGGTAGTTCACGTAATTCTCCGCCGTGGTGCTGCCGGCGACGCCTTGGGTCTGCGCCCGCAGCACATCGGCCCAGTAATTGAAAAAGTGCTGCACATAGCCTTCGGAAGCCAGGAGGCTGTCGATGAGCTTCGCCCGTTTGTCCTTGGCGATGCAGGCATGGAAGGCCTTCGCTTCTTCGTAAGTGGGAATGCGTCCAGCAACCGTGAGGTAGGCACGGCGAAGGAAGGTGGCGTCATCGACGAGCGGATTCGGCGTGACCTTGTGCTTCTGCCAGCTCTGAGCGAGCAGGGAGTCGATTTGTTGGGAGGCGGCGGAAGTGTCAGCGGCCTGCAATGGCGCGATCAAGCAGGCGGTGACAGCGACGAGCGAGAGGTGCAGCGTGGCTTTCATGCGAGCGAAAACGCGGCGGTGAGCGGAGACGTGTCAGGAGAAGCACGGAATGCCAATTGCGGCACACTGGATGCCAAGCGGCGTCTTGCCAGAAGGCGCTTGAAATCCCCAGAGAATCAAAATGGCTGACTTATGACTAGGAGCCGAGTCTGTGATTGTCTTTTTGGCGTGGATTCGATAACATCAAACGCGTTCACCTTCGCGACATGCCGTCTCCCCTGCTCTGCCGCCTATTTTTGCTCCTGCTGCCCGGCCTGCTGCTTTGCTCATGCTCGGCGACCAATCACCTGCTCAAGGCGAGGCCGGTGAAGCTTTCTCCCTT
Organism: Akkermansia muciniphila; assembly: GCA_943373155.1. Taxonomy (GTDB): domain Bacteria; phylum Verrucomicrobiota; class Verrucomicrobiia; order Verrucomicrobiales; family Verrucomicrobiaceae; genus Prosthecobacter. Next base: position 39,275 of record CALSBJ010000054.1, read on the forward strand.
CTTTGAGCAGCGGTCGAAGGCTCTCGATACGAAGGGGCGGCTGCCATTTCAGAAGGTGTGGACTTCGGCTGACCCGAGCGTGCTCCAGGTGGGCAACGCGGCCAGGGATATCTACATCGCCCCAGTGACGCTGGCGCATCTGCGACCGCCGAAAAAGGCGGTGGCTCGTCAGGAGATACGCTGGGGCCTTCAGCGGCAGGAGAAGTGGATGGCGTGGAATCTGCGTGAGGAGTTCGCGGCGGCCATTAAGAACTCTCCACGGCCACGCTACCGGCTCGTCAAGCAGCCCGGCCGTGGCGTCCTCACGCTGAAACTGGCGATCACCGAACTGAATCCCACCAGCCCGAATGGCAATGCGGCGCTCACCTTGATGAAAGTGGCGGTGACGCCCGCAGCGGGTCTAGCGAGATGGTTCACCACAGGAAATATGGCGATCGAAGGCAAAGTGACCGTAGGAGATGGCGGCAACGTGTTTTTCCAGTTCGCGGATAACGAGGCGGATAAGCTAACCTTCTTCAACGCCCGCGATTTCCTTCCCTACGGTCATGCGGAGCATTCGATGCGTGACTGGGCGGAGCAGTTTGAGCAAATGACGCGTCGTGAAGCCGGGCTGGTGCTGAAAGATTCGAGCGCTGTCACGTTGAGGCTACATTGAGCAGAGAACAGGATGCAATCCTGTTCCACTTTCTCACGCGTAGAGACGCTCGACGAGGCCGCGAACTCTCTCACCAGGCAGAGCACCGGTTTCCATCTGGTTCATCACATAGGTGAAGGAGAGGGCGTTCTCTGGATCGGCAAAAGCGAGGCTGCCTCCGGCCCCCGGATGACCATAGGCACGAGGCGAGGGGCCGTAGAGCTGGCGGAGTTTTTGGCCATGCGTTTCGGATTCGGGGTTCCGATCGACAGGGTCATGCATCACACCAGCAGCAAAGGCGATGGGGGTGAGGAGGACCACATCATCATTCTCACAGATGGTTTCTTCGAGCTGCTTCAGCACAGCCTGCGGCACGACTTCGAAGCCTTTCCAGCGGCCCTGATCGGCGAGCATGGCGTAGAATTTGGCCAGCCCGCGGGCACTGCCCACGCCGCCCATGCTGGCATAACCGCGGGCCCAGGTCTCGCTTTGATTGAAATCGCTCACGGCGTTGAGGCCGAAGGGCGATTGGAAGGTGCGGAGCGTGAGTGAGTTCGGCGTGTTGAAGGCTTTGAGAAAGGGCTGGTCTGCGGCGGCGATGCTGATCTTGCCGGGATAGATGGGTGAGACACGCTCAAACTGCTCGGGCGGCAGGCCGATCCAAAAATCGAGGTCCATCGGGCCGCCGAAAATCTCGTGGAAGTACTGGCCGAGCGATTCCGCGCTGGTGAGACGGCGCACGATTTCATCCATCAGGAATCCGAAGGTGCGGGCGTGGTAGCCCTGATGCTCGCCGGGCACCCACAAAGGCATTTGACGCTCCAGCGCTTCGACGACGGCCTCGTAGTTGAAGATGGGCACGCGTTCATCCAGCGCACACAGCCCAGCCGTGTGCGTGAGGAGATGCAGAAAGCGCACGTCCGATTTTCCGCCGCCGACGAATTCCGGCCAAACCTCCGCCACCGGGCAATCGAGCGGCAGCCCGGCCTCTTGAAGGGCCATGAGGCAGCACACCGCAGCCGGAGCCTTCGTGGCGGACCACACCGGCACGAGCGTGTCCTGCGTCCACAAGCGAGTGCGGGCACGATCACAGTGGCCGTGGCCGAGGCTGAGGATCTCACGCCCTTCCTGCCAGATGGAAACGGAGGCTCCCATCTCCCCGCGGGTGCGGAAGCTCTCCTCAAACCACGCGGTCACAGCCGCGAGCTGCCGGGGCGAAACAGGCGTGATCATGCGGGCGTGCCGGTTTGGAGATGCTCCCGCAGAGCGGCGAGGTCGGCATCCTTCCTGGCAAAGCGGCGGAGAGATGGATCGAGGTCAAAAGCCTGCCGCAGATAGCGCAGCGCTTTGTCCACCTGCTCGAGCTTCGCGTGGTAGCAGCCCATGTTATAAAAATACTCCGGCTTGGTGCGGAGAGAGGCGGGGCCGCGGCCGAGAAAGTCGAGTGCCTCAGCAGTACGGTTCATCTCATGCAGACAAAAGGCCGCGTGAATGAAGCCACCCGGCTCCGCTGGCTCCTCCTGGCAGAGTTTGGCGGCCAGTGCAAAGGCCTCCTCCCAGCGCCGCTCGCCCATCAGGCACAGCAGCGTGATCTCGATCACATCCACCCGCCCGTGCGCCGCTACCGGCAGCGCCGCCAACTCCTCACGGGCCTCCGTGTGGAGACCGAGCTCGACATAGCCCTGAGCGGCTGCGATACGGCGATTGAGTTCAGTCATGCGGGAGTGGCTTGGATTTAGGAAAGGAGACCGATGAAACCTCATACCACCGGAGGCGACAAGGTTTTTTCACGTTCTTAGGATGCCAACGCCGATCTCGTGCGCCCGGCGAGTGCGGTTTCGAGCAGGAGCACCGCCAGGAGGCCCATCAAAAACCACCACCAGAGATGCTGCCGCTGCTCAGAGTCCGAGGCCGTGAGGCGGTGATCGGTAGGGGCAGATTCGTTTTGAGACTCGGAGGTCGAAGAGAGTTTCAAACCATATTCCGCGAGCTTGGACGGCTCGAGCGGCAGCACACGGCCTTCTTCGGGAGAAAGGTTGACGGCGAAGATTTGGGTATTCTCGGCGCTTTGGACCTTATGGAGGCCGATTTGGCTCGTGGTGAAGGTTTCGCCGGGTTTGAGGCTGTGCGTGTTGTTTTCGGGATCGGTAATGGTTTGGACCTTGGCAGCATCGAGTGGCAAATCATCACCGACGAGCAGCGTGGCGGCGGGATCGTGGCTGAAGCCTGCCGCAGCGAGCCAACCGTAAAGAAGCGGGACGAATTTCGTGCTCAGGGCCAGCTGACTGTCCGCCGGATGCCAGCCGGAAGCGAGGACGATGAGCGTGCCTTTGCCAAGGCGGGCGCTGAGAATGGCGGGATGGTCGTTGTCAAAGGTGGCGAGCGTTTCGAGGCCGGAGGTGCGGGCAGGAGTGCCCGCATCACGGATGATGTGATGCTTCCAGAAGCGGAGCTTGGTGAAGTCGCGGAGTTTGGGATCGGCGAAGGGTTTGAGGAGTGGGTGCTCGGTTTTGACTTCGCCGAGCATGCGGTAGTCGTCGCTGGTGTCGGGCGTGATGGTGACATCGAATCCGAGTGATTTGAGCAAGGTGGCATCGCTCGGAGCCACGACGAGGAAACCGCCGCGTTCGACGTAATCGCGAACGCCCTCGGTGGGAGCATTGCCGACCATGAAAAGGATGTCGGCGGGCTGAGCGGGGAGCTTTTCATCCGCGGTGAGCTGAGGGGCGAGCGTGGAGGTGGGCTGAAGCGCACGAGAGAGATAGTAAAGAGGCGCGGAGGCCTCATCACGCGTGGCTTCTTTGCCGAGAAAGTGGATGCGCACCGTGCGAGGCTGCGGCGGGGCGATGAAGACGCGATTGTCGAAGTCGTGTTTATCCCCGCTGAGATTGAGCATAGTGGCATTCGTGGCGTTTGGCGGAGCCGGAAGAATCCGCGAGGCACCCGGCGGGAGCTGCGCGGTGATGGCCTCGGCTTTCGGAGCGTTTTGCCAAGCGAGAGTGAAATCGCGGAGGGCGGAGTCGCGGGTGTTGGAGAGACGAAGGCGGACGAGGGCGTCCGCTCTCCGGTCGCTTTCGTCGCTTGAGTCCCTCGCGGCGAGGGTGGCGCTCAAGTTATCCTGCACGGCCGCCTCCATTCGATGGAGGCTCAGCGTAATCTCGGCCGGCCAAGCGATGCTGCGCAGCGCATCCAGCTTCGTGCCTTCTTGAAGATCGGAGATGAGGTGAATGCGTTTTTGCAGCGTGGCGGTGCTGGAATCAAAACTGGGCACGGCGGCGATCAGTGCCCGATCCAGATGCGTGGCGGCCCAAGTCGGCGAAAGAACTTCCAGACGGCTTTTGAGGGCGGTGAGACGATTCGCGGGTGCCTGACGATCTTCATCAAAGGTCCACAAGGGCTTCAACTCACGATCAAACACGGCGAAGGCGACACGGTCGGTGATTTTGGCCTCGCGGACGAGCTTTTCGGCCTCGGCCATCGCACGCTGCCAAAGGTCCTCGCGACGCATCGAAGCACTGCGGTCGATCAAGATCAGCGTGGCCCGATTGGCAGAGGCGGTCGCTGTTTGCTCGGAAGGCCAAAACGGCCGCGAAAACATCAACGCGAGCAAAATGAGGGCGAGGCAACGCAGCAGGAGCAGCAGCCAGTTCTCCAAGCGGCGCTTCGAGACTGGCACCGGCGTCTGCGCATCGAGAAAGAGCAGCGAGCTGAACTCCACCCGATCCTGCGGCGGGCGACGACGCAGATGCAGCAGGATCGGCGCGAGGATCGCGGCGGCACCAGCGAGGTAGAGAGGGAAGAGCCAGTTCATGGGGATGCTTGGGTTCGTCCTCGTCCTCCTACTCGAACTCGTCCTCGATCATTGGACGCGATAGAAAGTGAGATTAGCGAAGGAAGAAGAGTGAGGCGGGGCGATCTGTTGGTTTGGTCGATTTAAGGTGTGGCGGTGTGGCAGAATCGAGGACGAGTTCGAGTAAGAGGACGAGTAGGATTAAGCTGCCGCTAGGCGCTTGGAGGTTTTCTTGTGTTGGCGGGCGCTGAGGAAGTCGAAGAGGACTTCTTCCAAGGGCTGATCGGTGGGGCAGAAGTGGTATTCGACGTTGTGTCGGTCGCAGGTGGCCTGGATGGACTCGCGATGGGCTTTGAGGCGTTGGAGGTAGGTCTCGCGGGCGATTTGTGGGTCGATGAAGCGTTCGGCACCCGTTTCGGCATCGCGGAAGTGGGCGGATTTTTCGAAGGTGAAGTCGATCTCGGCTCGATCCATGAGGTGGAAGAGCACGAGGTCGTGTCCCATGGCTCCGAGAAGAGCGAGCTGCTTCTCAAGGTGCTCAAGAGGCGCGAGGAGATCCGTGATGAGGCAAATCATGCCGCGTTTGCGCAGCAGGTCGGCGAGCTGGCCGACGGAAAGCTCCAGCGAGGTGCCTGCGGCCTTGGCGGGGCGTTCCAGCTCGGTGATGAGGCGACGCAGATGACCGGGACGATTGCGCGGCGGCATGTGTTCCTCGATTCCATCGGCAAAGGTGGTCAAACCGGCTGCATCGCCTTGCTTCATCAAAAACGACGCCAAGGTCGCTGCGAGTGTGGCGGCGTAATCGGCCTTGGTGAAGCCTTGTGAGCCGAACTTCATCGACTTGCTGTGATCAATGACGAGCTGGCAGCGCAGATTGGTCTCGTCTTCGAATTTCTTGATGTAAGTGCGGTCGCTGCGAGCGAGCACTTTCCAGTCGATGTAGCGCGGATCGTCGCCTTGCACGTAGGCTCGGTATTCGCTGAATTCGACGCTGAAGCCGTGATACGGGCTGCGGTGCATGCCTTTCCAGAGTCCCTCGACGACGACCTTCGCGCGAAGCTCAAGAGACTTGATGCGCATGAGCGCCGCTGGATCGAGGAAGGACGCCTGTGAGCTGCGAGGGGGGGGTTGGACAGGATTCACAGGATTTAGAAAAGGATTAACAGGCTCAATCGCATCAGACAAGACGGCCGCAAATGGGCTCCAGCAAAGGAACCAGCGAACCTCCAGGTTTTGACCCATCTTCGGAAGACAGGAGTCGCTTCAAGACATCTGCATGTTTTTTCAGCATCGAGTCGTCAAACATTCTCAGATAGTACGCGGCTTGAATTCGAGCATCACCAGAGCCGAAATCGTCTTTGTCGTCGATCACAAGCAAGAGATGTTGAAGCAACCGTTCACTCTTGTCCTGAGATATAAAATACTCGTCCGCCACACCACAAGACTCGGCAGAAGACAGGATTAGAAGCTCGCGAATGTCATCCAACGATAAGTTTGTCTTCGCGATCAACTCGGAAGTTTGAGTATTGAGACGGCCAAAATACTCATCGCGACTCAACCCAGCCCCTAAAGGACCATGCAGAAGGCTTTGGAGTGAGAAGGACATAGGGCAACTTTTTCACGCTCTACACCTTCACCGTCTCCAGCAGCTTCGCGATGACCTTCTCCACCGTGACTCCTTCGGCTTCGGCTTTGTAGTTCACGAGGATGCGGTGGCGGAGGACGGGGAGGGCCATGGCGCGGATGTCGTCGGCGGTGACGTGGGTGCGGTTGTGGAGCAGGCATCTTGTTTTCGCGCCGAGGACGAGGTTTTGGCTGGCACGGGTGCCGGCGCCCCAACTGATCCATTGATTGACGAAGTCGGGCACGCCGTCGCGACCAGGGCGTGAGGCGGCGGAGAGGCGCACGGCGTAGCGGGCGACGTCTTCGGCGATGGGGACTTTGCGGACGACTTGCTGGAAGGCGAGGAGTTGCTCGCCGGTGAAGAGTCGCTGCACGGGCTCGCCTTTGCCACTGGTGGTGCGGGTGACGACGGCGACTTCATCGTCCTCGCTGAGGTAGTCGATGACGATGTTCAGCATGAAGCGGTCGAGCTGGGCCTCGGGGAGCGGGTAGGTGCCTTCTTGCTCGATCGGGTTCTGCGTGGCGAGCACGAAGAAGGGCTCGGGCAGCGGCATGGTTTTGCCATTCACGGTGACTTGATGCTCCTGCATGGCCTCCAGCAAGGAGGCCTGCGTTTTGGGCGGCGTGCGGTTGATTTCGTCGGCGAGGATCATGTTCGCGAAGACGGGGCCACGGCTGAAGACGAGTTTGCGACCTTCGGGGCTGTCTTCGAGGATTTCGGTGCCGGTGATGTCGGAAGGCATCAAATCCGGCGTGAACTGGATGCGCTGAAAGCTCAGGTGGCAGACATCGGCGACCGTTTTGATGAGCAAGGTCTTCGCGAGGCCGGGTGCGCCGGTGATGAGGCAGTGACCACCGGCGAGCAAAGCGATGAGCATTTCATCCACGACGTGCTGCTGACCGACGATGACTTTACCGACTTCCGCAAAGAGACGCTGACGGGCGGTGGAGAGGAGTTCGACGACCTGGCGTTCGGAGAGCGATGATTCAGACATGGTGCCTGCTACAAGTGCCTGAGCAGGGCCGGACTTTCGGTTTTTTTTAGCGAAAAGATGCCGAAGAAGGTTTTATCGGATGGATCTGACTGATACGACTGATCTAGCCACACGACCTCTTTCACAATCCGGCGGCCTTTTGCACGTCCTGGACGAGCTTGATGAAGCGGGTGCGCTCGGGAGATTCGGCCTTGGCTCGGGTGGCGAGGCTGAGGACAAGTTCGTGATTGAGGCTGCCGATCTGGGAGGTGCCGCGCATGAGCATGCCGAAGCCGACAACGGCGGACTCGAAGAGGAAATCATCGCGGGCATTGTCGAGCGTGAAGCCGCGGTCGAGCACCTGGAGCTTCGAGTCGTCGAAGGGGCCGACGGTCTTCTGGGTGAAGCGGGTGTTGGCGACGGTGACGGTGGCGATCTGGCGCGTGGCGGGCGTCTTGAGATCGGATTTGCC
>CALSBJ010000055.1:0-46654 GCA_943373155.1 Akkermansia muciniphila
CAGCAGGGGCAGGTGCGCATCCGGCGGGAGGATGGGAAGGAGTTCACGCTGCCGGTGACGACCTTCTCCGCCGCTGATCAGGCCTTTCTCCAGCAGTGGAAACCGGCGGCGGCTCCGGCCAATGCGCCGGCCACCACTCCCGCCAACGCCCGTGAGGCGGCCAAGGCCAAGGTGCAGGAGTTTCCGAATGGGGATGTCGTCATCCCGGATGAATCGCTGCCGGAGATGCCGGAGGCGGGCGATGATGAGCCGCTGGCGCTGTGCCTGTGCCAGTTCCTGGTGAAGTACTACGGCTGGAAGGCTGACCCGGCAGAGGCGATGAAAGGAACCGAGAAGCTGGATGACTTCGAGAAGCACGAGGCGGCGCTCAAGAAGCTGGTGAAAGAGGCTGGCTCACGCATGAAGATGGTGGAGAAGTTTGACTTCAACGACGTGAAGCGGGAGCTGGCGAAGGGACGCGTGGTGGCGGTGGTGTACGCGCACAATGACCTGCGTGAGGACGCTTGGTATGACTACGCGAAGGCTTACGAGAAGGCCCCCCAAACGCCGCCACCGGATGCCAAAGACCCGGAGGTGCGTAAAAAGTGGCAGGACCTCGAATCGGCCTCCTATCACAGCAGCCTGATCATTCAGGGCTACAACACGAAGCGGGATGAGCTGATCACACGGGTGATGGGCTTCAGCTCCAAGGTGTATAGCCCACGCCTCCAGATCGAGGAGATGAAAGTCAGTGCCTACCAGGTGTTTACTTTCTCGCCGGACTGAAGTGCGAGCCCAGGTTCTGGTTCCAAGTGTCGATTTTTAGACTCCTGTTTAGCGCACCGGAAACAAGGAACCTGAAACCTTAACTCCCCCAAAGAGCAAAGAGGTAGGCCCAATTCCGGGGCGGGAAGGAGGATTGGCCGTGAGGCAGCCAAAACCAGCGTGCCGCGCCTTCTGGCTGGACAAGGTAGGCACGGGATGCCATTTCAAAGGATGGCCTCGCCTGCTTACCGACCGCTCCTGACCACCCGTACCACCTGCCGCATCTGCGGCTGTCGCAGTTTCACCGATGTGATCGCCCTCGGGGATCAATACATCGGCGGCCTCATCGTCAGTGAAGACGGCAGTGGCACCATCAAGCGCCAGATCCCGCTCGACCTCGTGCGCTGCGACCCTGCGCTCGACGAAAATGCCTGCGGCCTCGTGCAGATGCGCCACAGCGTGCCGCCGAAGGTTTTGTACCATCGTTACTACTACGAGTCCGGCATCAACCAATCCATGCGAGACAACCTCGCTGGCATCTCCGCCCTCGCCGAGGAGACGGTGAAGCTCAACAAGGGCGACATCGTGCTCGACATCGGCTGCAACGACGGGACGCTGCTCGCCAGTTACCAAACGCAGGGTCTTCGTCACATCGGCATCGACCCTTCGGACGTGGCCCTCAAGGCCCGTGAGCGTGGTTTCGAGGTCGTGAATGATTTCTACTCCGCTGACGCCTTCCGCCGCGTGCATCCGCAAGAAAAAGCTCGCGTGGTGACGAGCATCTCGATGTTTTATGACCTCGAAAGCCCCCGCGCCTTCGTGGAGGACATCGCCAGTGTGCTCGCCGAGGACGGTATTTGGATCCTTGAGCAGAGCTACCTGCCCTCGATGCTGGCCGTAAACAGTTTTGACACCATCTGCCACGAGCATCTCGAATACTACTCGCTCGCGGTTTTGGAGCGTTTATTCGGCGAATGCGGCCTGGAAGTCGTCGATGTGCATCTCAACGATGTGAACGGTGGCAGCTTCCGGCTCTGCGTGGCTCACCAAGGCCGCGTCAAACCCTCCCGCGAAGCCGCCGTACGCGTCCAAGAGCTGCGGGTGAGCGAGTTCGAGCTCGCTCTCGATACCGACACGCCCTACGCGGAGTTCCGCGCCAACATTCGCCGCATCAAAAATGAGCTCCAGGCCTTCCTCAAGAAGGCGAAAGCCGAAGGCAAGCTCGTCCACGGCTACGGTGCCTCCACCAAGGGGAATACCACCCTTCAATACTGCGGCATCAACGGCGACATCCTGCCTGCCATCGCCGACCGTAACCCGCGCAAGTGGGGCAGCTTCACCATCGGCAGCCGCGTGAAGATCATCTCCGAAGACGAATCTCGTGCGGCGAAGCCGGACTATTACCTCGTTTTGCCCTGGCATTTCATGCCGGAGTTCAAGACGCGGGAAAAAGAGTTCCTCGCCCGTGGCGGTCAGTTCGTGGTGCCCTTCCCTCAGGTGCATTTGGTGTCCTGATCCGTTCCAACAGGATTTGGCGTGGCCTAGCAGCCGATGAAGCAGGGATGCTACCATCCCTTGCGGTTCGTCCTCACGATGAACTTACATCTTGACGCGAAGGGGGCGGGAAAGCATTACTGGATGTCTTGCTCTCCCAGCGTTGGGCTTGATCTCCCGTTTTTCTTCTCCCGAACTTTTTGTCCTTCGTCATGCTTCATTCGCTCTTCCGTCTTCCTCGTCTTGCCATCGGGTGTTTGCTTGTGGCCGGTCTTTCTACCGTCTCCATCACTCCCGTGGCCGCTCAGGATCTGGGCATCCGTCAAAACCCGACAAACGCCCCCATCGTGCGTGACGTGCAGGTGGTCTTCAAAGGGGCGGCGACGATGGATGAGGCTCGCGTGAAGAGCCAGATGGCGACCCGCGTGGGTCAGCCCTTCCTCGATGAAACGGTGGAGCGTGACATCCGCACCCTGTATGCCACCGGAGCCGTCGAGAACCTCGATATCCAAGCTCAAAACGTGTCCGGCGGCGTCCGCGTCGTGGTGGCCATCACGGGCCGCGGTGCCATCGGCGACATCCATTTCATGGGAAACACCGTCTTTGATGCCGATAAGCTCCGCCGTGAGATCAAGGTGAAGGTGGGTGATCCGGTGGACGAGATCAAGCTGGCCTCGGCCCAAACGGACATCCGCGAAATGTATGAGAAGAAGGGCTATGCCGATGTGGCTGTGAGCTATGAGAGCACCCCATCGAGCCGCGAGGGCTTCACCGCCGTGGTTTTCAAAATCGACGAAGGTGCTCGTGGCCTGATCCACGACATCCGTTTTGAAGGCCTCACCTGCGTGAAGGGCCGCACCGTCAAAGCCAAGCTGAAATCGAAGGAGAAGACCTTCTGGCGCATCTGGGGCAAGGCTGGCAAACTCAACAATCAGGAGCTTCAGGAGGATGTGCGCACCGTGGAGCAGGCCATGCAGGATCACGGCCATGTGTATGCCAAGGTCGTCGAAGTTCGCCGCGAACCGGTCGGTAGCAAGTCGGTGGACATCATCTTCGTCTGCGTGGAAGGCGAAAAATACGATGTGGATTCCGTCCAGGTGCAAGGCAACACCGTCTTCACCACCGAGGAACTCATTCCCGGTATCAGCGTGGAGCCCAACTTCCCTTATTCTGGCAGCGATGTGCGTGCTGATGAAAAAATGATTCAGGAGTACTACGGTTCCCGTGGCTATGCGGATGCCCGTGTGGATACCACCATTCTCAACGCTGGCCCAGGTCGCGTGAAGGTCGTTTATGGAATCACCGAGGGCACGAAGTTCTTCGTCAACCGTATCAACATCGCCGGCAACAATGCCACCGAGGACAAAGTGATTCGTCGTGAAATCATCGTGGCTCCTGGTGAAGAGCTCAACACCGTCAAGCTTAACACCAGCCGTACCCGCCTTGAGCAGCTCAACTACTTCAGCTCGGTGGACGTGCGCACGAACCCCACTTCGATGCCAGACCGTAAAGACATCGACATCAACGTGACCGAGCAGTCCACCGGCACGGTGAACTTCGGTGCGGGTTTCAGCTCCATCGACAGCCTTTCCGCCTTTGTGGGCGTGACGCAGACGAACTTCGATATTCGTGACTGGAGTGACTTCCGAGGAGCTGGTCAGCGCTTCAATGCCAACGCTCGCGTGGGTCTCCTTCGCCGTGATTTTAGCCTCACCTGGACCGAGCCGTGGTTCCGTGACCAGCCGCTGGCTCTCACTGTGGATCTTTTCTATCGGAACATGTTCTTCATCTCCGACCGTTTTGACCAGACGAACGTAGGAGCCTCCGTTGGCCTGCGTAAGCGCATGGGTGAGCACGCCTACTGGGAAGGTACCTACACCCTCCAGCAGGTCACCATCGATAATCTCGACACTCTGGCCTCCGCCCAGATTCGTGCAGAAGCAGGCTCGTTTGTGCAGAGCAAGATTGATGGAAAATGGGTGCATGACACCCGCGACAGCATCTACATCACGCGTGGTGGTCATAAGGTCGAACTCGGTGGTCTGATCTCGGGCCTCGGCGGTGATGCACAAATTTATGGCATCAACGCCGCCGGTCAGCAGTATTTCAACCTGCCTGGTGATACGATCATCTCCCTCGAAGGTGCCTTCTCAACGGTGGAAAACTGGGGCGGCAACAATGTGCCGATCTATGAGCGCCTTTTCCTCGGTGGTGCGAACAATCTTCGCGGCTTCAATTTCCGCCAAGCCGGCCCGAAAGACGCCATCGGCGAACCTCTCGGTGGCAAGACCTCCATCTTCGGTTCGGCTGAAGTTAGCTTCCCTGTGATCGAGAAGTTCCGTATCGCCGCCTTCTATGACGTGGGTTCGGTGAGCGCCAGTGCCTTTGATGTCGGCGGGGATGTCTTTTCGGACTATGGTATCGGTGTTCGCCTCTTCCTGCCCATGGGGCCGATTCGCATCGATTACGCCATCCCGCAGCAGGGTGATAATTTCACCGGCGACTCTGGCCGCTTCCAGTTCAACATGGGTTACAAGTTCTAAATCCGTCATCGGGTTGTCACGAACGTTTTACTTGCCTTCACGGCCCCTTTCCCTCACTTCGCCGCCTCCATTCCCCTCCTCATGAACCGTCGCACGCTAGTTGCTCTCGCCCTCGTCCTCTCCACGGCCCTTTCTTCTGCCGCTGATCTCAAAATGGCCGTCATTGATATGAAGAAGGCCTTTGAAGACTTCCACAAGACTCAAGAAGCCGCCGAGACCTACAAGGGAAACTACAACAAAGCCGCCGGTGAGATGCGCGAGCGCCAGGATGCCTACAAGAAGCTCACCAGCGACATGCAGCAGCTCGATAAAAAGGCACGTGATACCATCCTCACGCCCGATCAGCGCCAGAAGGCTGTGGCCGAGCTGAATGAGAAGATGAAAGAGGCCCGTGCTCTCGAAGCCGAGATGCAGGAGTTCGCTGAGCGCCGCATTGGCCAGCTCAAGCAGGAGGACATGAAAATCCGTCAGACGCTCTATGAAGAAATCTCCACCGTCGTTCGTGACCACGCTCTGAAGAACGGTTACGACTTGGTCTTCGACAAGACTGGTGTCTCGCTCTCCACGGTGCCGATCCTCATCTTCGTCAAGGAAACGGCCGCCACCGACATCACTAGCCAGGTGGTCGTCGAGCTAAACAAGAACGCTCCTGCTGCGGGAGCCGCCCCTGCTGCCAAGCCCGCTGATGCCGCCGCTCCTGCCGCTGGCGACGCGAAAAAATAATATCCTGCCCGTCCTACGGGCGTCGTTTTCCGAGGCACGCCTGCATACCCTGCGGCGTGCCTCGTTCTTTTTGAACCTGTTGCCTTCATTCAATCATCTCCATGAGCACTACCCTCCAGCACCTCAGCGACCTCGTCGGCGGGCAGATCGTCCATGGTGAACCTTCGTTGGTTATCACAGGCCTCAATTCGATCCATCAGGCGCAGCCGGGCGAGATTACCTTTTTGGGGAACCCTCGCTACTTGCCCTCTTTGAAGACGACCCAAGCCTCGGCGGCCCTCATTGCGCTCGATTCGAGTGTTTTGACGGAGATTCCAGAGACGCTGGCTCTCATCCGGGTGGAAAATCCCACGCTGGCTTTTTCCAGTGTCATCAGGCACTTCGGGCCACCGCTTCGTGAAGGCATGCGCGGCATTGATGCATCTGCCTCAGTCTCTTCCAAAGCGGTTTTCGATGCGCAGAAGGTCTGCATCGGCCCCTGCGCGGTGATTGAGGATGATGTTCGTATCGGTGATGGCACGGTCATCCATGCCGGGGCTTTCGTGGGGCATGGGACCCAGATCGGTGAGGACTGCGTGTTGCATCCAAACGTCACCATCCATGAGCGCTGCGTGTTCGGAAATCGTGTCATTGTCCACAGCGGCTGCGTGATCGGTGCGGATGGCTTTGGCTACGAACTCGTCAAAGGCCGTCACCAAAAAATTGATCAGGTGGGCATCGTACAGATCGATGACGATGTGGAAATCGGCGCATGCACCACCATTGACCGCGCCCGCTTTGGCCGAACCTGGATCGGCGAAGGCACCAAGATCGACAACCTCGTGCAAATCGGCCACAACTGCATCATCGGCAAACATTGCATTATCGTCTCGCAGACCGGCATCTCCGGCAGCACCCGTCTCGGAGATTACGTCACCATGGGAGGTCAGGTCGGCGTGGCGGGTCATCTCGAAATCGCCAGCCAGGTCATGCTCTTCGCCAAATCCGGCGTCACCAAGAGCCTCACGGAGCCGGGAGCCTATACGGGCTTTCCCGCCAAACCACTGCTCGAAGGCCGCCGCATGCTCGCCCTGCCCGCCAAGATCCCCGACATCATTGAACGCGTCCGCGAGCTCGAACGGAAACTCGCTGCCCTCGAAGAAAAAACGAATTCATAACCGCCCCAAATGCCCACCAACTTCTCCCGACGCCACATCGGTCCCTCACCTGCGGAAACGCAGGCCATGCTGCAATCGCTCGGATGCGCTTCGCTTGATGAACTGGTGGGAAAAGTGGTGCCGGAGGGCATTCGAAGTCGTGAGGCGCTGAATTTGCCCGCGCCGCTCAGCGAGGAGCAAGCCCTGCGCCGCCTGAAGCAGGTAATGAGCCGCAACAAGATCGTGCGCAGCTTCATCGGCCTCGGCTATCACGACACCTTCACGCCGCCGGTCATTCAACGAAACATCTTTGAGAACCCCGGCTGGTACACCGCCTACACGCCGTATCAGGCTGAGATCGCCCAGGGCCGTCTCGAAGCCCTGCTGAACTTCCAGACTATGATCTGTGATCTCACCGGTCTTGATGTCTCGAATGCTTCGCTGCTTGATGAAGGTACTGCCTGTGCTGAGGCGCTTGGTTTGGCTGTGGCGCATGTGGCGGGTGCTTCGCGGGTGATCGTTTCGGACAAATGCCACCCGCATGCCATTGAGGTCGTGAAGACTCGCATGGAGGCGCTTGGCATTCGTGTCGAGGTCGCCGATGTGCTCGCATGGAAACATGATGGCACGAAAGGCCTCGCTGCCATCCTTGCGCAGTATCCAGATACCACCGGCGTGCTACACGACTACGCCGATCTCGCTCGCGAGACGCATGAGGCGGGAGCGTTGTTGGTCGTCAGTGCTGATTTGCTCGCTCTCACCGTGCTAAGGCCGCCGAGCGAGTTTGGTGCCGATATCTGCGTGGGCAACAGCCAGCGCTTCGGCGTACCGCTCGGCTTCGGTGGACCTCATGCCGCCTTCATGGCCGTCAAAGATGCACTCAAGCGCAAAATGCCCGGCAGGCTTGTCGGCGTCTCCAAAGATGCCTCAGGCCGTCCGGCCTATCGTTTGAGCCTTCAAACCCGCGAGCAGCACATCCGCCGCGAAAAAGCCACGAGCAACATCTGCACGGCGCAGGTACTCCTCGCCGTCATGGCCTCGATGTATGCCGTTTACCACGGCCCCAAGGGGCTCAAAAAGATCGCCCAGCGTGTTCACGGTGCCGCTGTGTGGCTCGCTGGCGAACTCATGCAAGGCGGCTGCGATGTCGTGAGCGATGATTTCTTCGACACGATCACGGTCCGCGTGCGCAGCGCTGATGACGTGCTGAAGAGCGCCCTGCTATTCGGCATCAACCTCCGCAAAATCGACGTCCGCACGGTCAGTGTGGCTCTCGATGAACGGGTCCGTGAAGAAGACCTGCTCCGCCTCCTCACCGCCTTCGGCATCTCCAAGCCCAAACAGGCGCCGGTGCTCGATGATGATCATGCGCTGAACTGCTCCGCTTTGCATCACCGTGCCGGAGCCATCCTCACGCATCCCGTTTTCAATTCGTATCACTCCGAGACCGAGATGATGCGCTATCTGCATCGTCTCGAAGCCAAGGACGTGGCTCTGAATCGCAGCATGATCCCGCTTGGCTCCTGCACGATGAAGCTCAACGCCGCCGCCGAAATGATGCCGCTGACCTGGCCGGAGGTGAGCAATCTCCATCCGTATGCACCGGCGGATCAAAGCGAAGGTTATCGCACCATGTTCGCTGAGCTGGAAGCATGGCTCGCCGAATGCACGGGCTTTGATGCCGTTTCGCTTCAACCCAATGCCGGTTCCCAAGGCGAATACGCCGGCCTGCTCGCCATCAAGCGTTTCCATGAGGCGCATGGCGACCACCACCGCGATGTTTGCCTTATCCCCACCTCTGCGCACGGCACGAATCCTGCCAGCGCCGTCATGTGTGGCTTCAAGGTTGTCGCCGTGACTTGCGATGATCAGGGCAATATCTCTGTCGATGACCTAAAGGCCAAAATCGCCGCGAACGAAGGAAAAGTAGCCGCCTTGATGGTCACCTATCCTTCCACGCACGGCGTCTTCGAGGAGTCCATCATCGAAATCTGCCGCCTCACGCACGATGCCGGCGGTCAGGTGTATATGGATGGGGCGAACATGAATGCGCAGGTCGGCCTTACCTCGCCTGGACGCATTGGTGCCGATGTCTGCCACCTCAATCTGCACAAGACCTTCTGCATTCCGCATGGCGGCGGTGGTCCCGGCGTGGGGCCCATCGGCGTGGGAGCGCATCTGCGCCCTCATTTGCCCGGTCATCACACCTGGACGGATCTCACGAAGGGTGCTGTATGCTCCGCGCCGTGGGGGAGTGCCAGCATCTGCACCATTTCGTGGATGTACCTCGCCATGATGGGGCCGCGTGTTGTTGATGCCACCCAGGTCGCTATCCTCAACGCCAACTACATTGCCAAAAAAGTCCAGTCGAGCTTCCCCACGCTCTACAAAGGCCGCGAAGGCTTCGTGGCTCACGAGTGCATCATCGACCTCCGCCACTTCAAAAAAATCACCGTCGAGGATGTGGCGAAGCGTTTGATGGACTTCGGCTATCACGCTCCCACGATGAGCTGGCCTGTGGGCGGCACGCTCATGATCGAGCCCACCGAGAGCGAGAGCCAAGCCGAGCTCGACCGCTTCTGCGAAGCTCTCGAATCCATCCATGCCGAGATCGCCGCCGTTGAGGACGGCCGTCTCGATGCCGCTGACAATGCTTTGAAGCATGCGCCGCACACCGCCGAGGCTGTCGTGACCAGCGATTGGACTCACGCCTACACCCGCGAGCACGCCGCCTTCCCGCTCGCCTGGGTCAGAGACTCCAAATACTGGCCTCCTGTATCCCGCATCGACAACGTCCACGGCGACCGCCACCTCATCTGCTCCTGCATCAGTGTCGAGGATGCCGCTGCCTGATCCAACCTCTTCACCCACCCAACCTACCACCATGTCTCAAACAGTCGCCTTTGTCGGAGTCGGAAAAATGGGGGCCAATATGGCCCGTCGCCTTAAAGAATGCGGATACAACGTCACCGCCGTGCTCGATGTGAATGCTCCAGCCGCTGCGGAACTCGCTGCCGAGCTGGGTTGCAAAGCCTGCACGAAGCTGGCTGAGGTCACCGCCGCTGCCGATGTCATTTTCACCGTCATCACCAACGATGCCGCGATGCGTTCCATCTACTTCGGGGCAGGGGATAACCTCCTCACCGGAGCCGCAGGCAAGATCTTCATCAACTGCGCCACGCTTTCCCCCGCCATGTTCCGCGAGGTGTATGACGCCGCGAAGCAAGCCGGGGCCGACAGCCTGGAAGCCTGCATGGCCTCCAGCATCAGCCATGCCCGCGAGGGCAAGCTCTACCTCATGCTCGGCGGTGACGAAGCCGTGTATGAGAAGGTGAAGGCCATGGTCGAGCAGATGAGCGTGAACCGCCGTTTCATCGGTGGCCCCGGCAGCGCCGCGGAGGTCAAAGCCCTTGTGAACATGGTCATGAACATCAACACCGCCGGTCTCGCCGAAGGTCTGGGCCTCGCTGCGGCTCTCGGCCATGATTTGAGCCTTATCCGCGAGGTCTTCAGCCAGACCGGAGCCAACTCCCGCGTGCTCGAAACCGATGCCGGCGATATGGTGGCTCGCGAGCACGATTGCTGGTTTTCCGCCGAGCATGCGGCGAAGGATAGCGGCATCGCCGCCGGAGTCGCTGAAAGCGTCGGTCTGAATCTTCCTCTCAATGCCGCCACGAAGGCCCAATACGACAAGATGGTCTCCCTGGGGCTTGGTGGCCTTGACAAGAGCGGCATCGCCGAGCTGACCTTCAAAGGTCGTCATGCCTGAACCGGCCTGATTCATGAAAAAGCCGCCGCGAGCATGCTCACGGCGGCTTTTCCATTTTGGGGAAGGTTTTAAACGAAACGGGAGCGGCGGCGCAGCAGCACCAGGAAGCCTGCGGAGCCGATCAGAAGAGCACCGGCAGGTTCAGGCACCGGAAGCAGGAAATTTTCCGAGACTCGGTTGGCCACCGCGGCTCCGAGGGTTGCACCATCGAGATTGTCGGACTGCCAGTGAATGCCGCCGTAGATGCGGCTCATGCCTGCCTCGGCAGCCGCTTCGCTGAAGCTGTTGAAGGTGCGAGTGTAGCCGACGGGGAGGAAGGGCGATTCGGATTCCGCTGTGAAGGAGATATTGTCCGTGCCGAAGAAATCGGCGAGCACGGTGGCTCCGGCCATGGAGAAGGCGCTGTGACCGCTGGTGTAGGCTCCAAAGGAAGGCGTGGGGATGAGCGGCGTCCAGGCGGCATCCACAAGAGTATCTGGGTTGCCATCGGTATCAGCGGTGTTGATGGCGAGCATGGGGCGCCAGTTGTCGAAATAGACTTTGGCATCCCAGCTCGCGATGCCGGTATCTGCCTCGGCGAGGTTGAGCAGGGCAAAGAGGCGGGCGTTTTGTTCCACATTCAGGCCGGCGGCGGCGGAGATGCTTTGGGCGATGCGGTTCCAGTGACCGGGAGGGGAGGCGGTGCCGGGACCGTCCACCCAGAAATAGGCGATGACGGTCTGGTCCGCTGTGCGGGTCGAGCTGGTGGCGC
Source organism: Akkermansia muciniphila (assembly GCA_943373155.1). Lineage (GTDB taxonomy): Bacteria > Verrucomicrobiota > Verrucomicrobiia > Verrucomicrobiales > Verrucomicrobiaceae > Prosthecobacter. The sequence goes on from CALSBJ010000055.1 coordinate 11,161, forward strand.
TGCCGAGGCTTTTGACTTGATTGAATTCCGCCGTGTAAGCAGCGCTATTGACCCAGTTTTGATAATCCGTGGCCGTCGTGCCGGTGAGGCCGGCAGGGCCGCCGGGGCGGAACTGGCTGCCGCTCGTCATGGTGAAGGGCGTGACGTTTTGCCACTGGGACAGAAGGAAAGTGCCGGTGCTGGCTCCCCAGGCGCCGGGGTTGGTGCCGGCTTGCCACCGGCCCACCGTGCCGAAAGGTTGGGGACTGTAGGAGGACGAAGCATTCCAGCCATCGCTAGCGCGTGATGTGGTCATGGCGGAGGCGGCCGCTGCCCCGACTTCCATTCCCCGGGTCTTCGCATCACCACTGGCGATGCCGGACATGTGAGTGTTGTAAAGGTTGGAAAAGTTCGCCAGGTAGGGATTTCCTGCTCCGTAAAGGTCGGTATAGACGGAGGTGAGCGTGTTGTAGGCGGCGGTGGCGGCTGCCGCGTTCATATCGATGCCGACCCCAGCCGTCGTGGGGTCAAAATAGCCGTTGTAGGCCTGGTAGTTGCGGTTCACCGAATTCACCGCGTCAAACATGGCCCCACCCAGCATCCCCATCGTGCGGGAGTTCATCGGCGGTGTGGCCGAGCTGGCCTCCGCCGCGAAGGTCTGTCGCATCAGTGTATTCCAATCGGTGATGACATCCGCCCGTGCGGTGAACGGCAGGGCGAATGCGGAGAGGAGGATGGTGGAGCGTTTCCAGTTCATGGTCGGATCGGTGAGTTATCAGCAACGCTAAAATAAATTATAATAACCATACTGACAATAACAATATATAATTTTCATCCGAAATAGATAAGGCCAGCCTCTATCTTCATCACTGATGGCGACAGGATGCTGCCAGTCTGGTAAATGCCCTTGAAGCCTCCCCGATCCGCCCCAGCCTAGCCACCCCATGTCTGACCTCCGCGCCTTTGAACCTCGCTCTCTTTGGAACTGCTTTGCCGATCTGAATGCCGTTCCCCGGCCCTCGAAGCGGGAAGATCGCGTGGTGGCCTTTGTGCGTGGTTTTGCCGAGCAGCATGGCCTGACCTCGGTGCTCGACCGCGCTGGCAATGTCATCGTGACGAAGCCTGCGACGGCGGATCGGCAGGGAAGGCCTGCGGTCATCCTGCAAGCGCACCTCGACATGGTCCACAAGGCCGCCGATGGGCTGAAATTCGACTTCGACACGCAAGGCATCGACATGTGGGTGGATGGCGACTGGGTGCGGGCACGCGGCACCACGCTCGGCGCGGACAATGGCCTCGGCGTCGCCGCGATCCTCGCGGTGCTGGCCTCCAAAGACCTCTCGCATCCGCCCATCGAGGCGCTTTTCACCCTGGATGAAGAGCAGGGCATGGGCGGGGCACTGGGGCTGCAACCCGGCCTGCTCACGGGTAAAACGATGCTCAACCTTGACTCGGAAGAGGACGACACCTTCACCATTGGCTGCGCAGGTGGCGTGGATACCCTGGCGAGCCTCGACTACACGGAGTCAGGGCATGGACCCGAAGAGCCTTACCTTGCCATCCACATCACCGGACTGCGCGGCGGTCATTCTGGGCTGCAAATCCACGAAGGCCGCGCGAATGCCATCAAGCTCATGACCCGCATCCTTTGCGCCTGTGGTGAGAAAGTCGTCGCTCTAGCCACGATGCGCGGCGGCAGTGCCAGGAACGCGATTCCGGCGCAATGCACCGCCCAGGTCGTGATCCTCGATCCTCCCCGTTTTGAGGACATTTTCGCCCAAGAGGTCGCTGGCATCCGCGAGGAGTTCCGCCTCATCGAACCGAATCTGAGCATCACCACGCAGCCCGTGAAGCCCGAGCACGGCCACATCTCAACGATGGCCGAACACGTGCAAAAGACCTTCGTTTTGGCCTACCAGGCCGTGGTGAATGGCGTTTATCGCATGAGTCCCGTCGTTCCCGGCCTCGTCGAGGCGTCATCAAATCTCTCGCTCATCTCGCTCGGCGACGGCCACGCCGAATGGAGCGGCCTGCAACGCAGTTCCGTCGATTCGAGCAAGGTGGATGTCGCTCGTGCCTTCGCGGCCCCCTTTGAAATGATCGGTGCGAAGGTCGTCCAAGACGCCGGCTATCCCGGATGGAGCCCCAGCGCCGAATCGCCCATCCTGGAGAAGATGAAAGCGCTCTACCGCGAGCTCTTCGGCCACGACGTGAAAGTCAGCGCCTGCCACGCAGGCCTCGAATGTGGTGTCATCGCCATCGCTTATCCCGATCTCGACATGATCTCCTTCGGCCCAAATATCCACGAAGCTCACTCCGAGAAAGAGTGCTGCAGCATCTCCTCCGCTCAGAAGTTCTGGAGGCTGCTCACCGCGACGCTGGCAGCGATGTAGCTTCGATTGCCAATCGAAGCCGAACGTCCCAAACCGATTCGATTGCCAATCGAATCTACTTCAGCCGCTCCATCGGAATCACGGCCATTTCGGCGCTGTTGAGGTTGCCTTTGCGGCCGCCGTTGTTGGAGAAGCCGATGTAGAGTTTGCCGTCGTGCTCGGTGGCGCAGGGATAACTCAAGGAGGACTTCGGATTCGATTCACCGGGGCCGCGGTGCTCGGCGTGGCGGATGACGAAGACTTGGCTGAGCAGCGGCGAGCCCGGCTTGCTGACGGCGAGGGTGAGCGGGTAACGCTTGCCGCCGTTGTTCGCGGCAGTCGTGCAGACGAGGTAGCGCTGGCCGTTGCTCAGCAGGCCCGCAGCGGGCTTCGAAGTGGTCATGGGCAGGTTGCTTTCGCCCATCGTGGTCCAGGTGCGTCCGAAGTTGGTGCTCTTGGAAATCAAGGCGAGCGGTTTGGCTCCGTAGCGGGCGATGTTCAGCACGTTGGGGCCGTCCACGATGAGGCTCGACTCGCCCCACATTTTCAGGCCTTCGTGAACGGGGATGCGGACGAAATCCCACTTCGTCAAGTCATCGCCATGGCTGATCGCGACGGCAGCGGGGAAGGTGCCGGTGTTTGAATAAGGTCCGGCGCTAATGCCGGGCATGATCCAATTTCCATCGTTCATCTTCACCGGCTGATTCAGCGCCCAGAAGCCGTTTTCGAGCACGATGCCGTGCTTCACCCATTGGCCGGAGGTTTCATCAAGCGAATAAGCCCGCGTATGGATGCGCTCCATCTTGTTGTAATAAGCTCCGTGGAAGGCCCAGAGCTTTCCGGCATGGGAAAGGAACACGCCATGACTCACCGCGAGGTTCTCCTCTTCGCCCGCGTCGATCACACGCAGCTCGCTCCACGTCCTCCCGCCATCTTCGCTTACTCGATACTGCGCTTCTTCGGTCACGGTGTTCTCATCGCCTTGGTTGTGGCCGATGGAGGCGTAGAGCTTCCCCTTGTGCCAGCACAGGCCGACGCCGTGGAGGAAGGTGTAGCCATCCGCTGCCTTGTCCCAATTCTTGATGACGTGAAACTCCACGCCATCGAGCACGGGCAGGTCTTTGGCCTCGGCGAGCTTCTGCGAGGCATCCCAAAGCGGGAAATCGGCCGTTTTGGGCTTTGGCAGCTCATGCGTGGCCGCGACGGGTTGAAATGGAATGTTAGGCATCGCACGCGGCTCGATGCGCACCTCGTCGAGCGCTCCCAGAAAAGTCTGACGTGCCCGTCCCTCGTCAAAAATACCGCCCAGCGTGATGGGGGCCTCCGTGGTCAGAATCGGTTGCTTGAGCTTCGTTTCGCCAACGAGCTTGCCATTCAAATAAAGCGTTGCTTTGGCCGGTTCGACCACCAAGGCCGCGAAATGCCACGAACCGGCCTTGAGTGGTTCTGCGCATGAAATCGTGCTCCATCCGCCTTGGTGCAGATAGGCCTTCAATTTACCATCCGGTTCAATGGTGATGCCCCACTGCCGTTCGCCGAGCGAGTAACGATTTTTGCCGATGAGCATCTGCTGCGCACCCTCCAACGCATACGGATTGAACCACAGCGAGACAGTGAACGAGCCCGCAGCTAGCTTCGCACTGTCCTTCAGCTCGATCAATGAGGTTCCATCGAGCACCAAACTCTGCGCCGAGGCTCCAGCGGCCGTTTTGACCTCACCGCGAACGATCAATGAATCGGTGACGGCATTCAGCGGCCAGACTTCGGCCACGCTGCTGAGCGGAACGAGAGCGAGAAGAAGAGCGATGGTTTTCATGGGTTCGAGGAGCAGGTGAAAATGGGTCACTTTACTTCTTGGCCTTTGGAGCTGCCTTGGGTGCAGGCGGCGCGGAGACGAGCACGGAGGTGTCAGGAGCCTTGCCCGAGTAGAACGAGACGTAGTGGGTGCCGCCGATGACGGTGGCGTTGACGTTGCCCGCATCCCATGTGGACTCACTGCCTGTGGCGACGACCTCGGAGGCTGGCCAATGGCCCGGCTTGTCAAAGATGTGCCGCGGATCGACGACGCGGCGGCGTAGGAGGCCCTTGCCACGATGATAGTAGTAGTTGTTGAGCAGTCCGGTCTTGGGGTCGAGGATCAGGCTCGGCGTGGAGGCGGCGACATCGCTGATGTTGGTGGGTGAGCGCTTCCACGTGGCCCCAGAGTCAGTGGAGACGATCTGCCACTGCGCCGGACCGACTTCGGTGCGGGCGATGGCGAGGATTTTGCCCTCGCCGAGATAGACGGCGGCCGGCTCAGTGGGCCACTGCGCTTTGGGCAGTTCGGACTCGACCGTGGTCTGCGTCCAGGTCGCGCCGTTGTCGCCGCTGGTTACGGTGCCCCAGGAGTTCGTCGGCTTGTCGCCATAGTCACCAGCGAACCACAGGGCCATGAGTCCGATCTTTGGCACAGCAAAGAGGTCGGTGATCTGCATGGGGCGAACGGCGAGCTTGGGTGTGGCCACCAGCGTGAAGGTCACGCCATCCGTGGTGCGGTAGAGGTCATGGTGCCACTCGGGGCCGACACGGCGGACCCAGAGGAGCATCGCGCCGTTGGCATCCAACCCCTTGCCGGCAGGGACCTCGCCGTAGTCCGGTTTGTTGGCGACCACCGTTTCCGGTGTCCACGTTTTTCCGCCGTCGGTGGAAGTGCGTGCGTAGAGGTCGCGGCTGCCTTCATGAATCGTGTGCGCACTGCCGCGACTGTAAACGCAGACCAGTTTCTCTCCGATGGCCTGCAACATCGGCCACGAATTGTAACCGCTCACGTCTTGAACGACCTTTGGCAGTGCGAGTGCCTTCAGCGGCGTTACTTTGACCATGGCAAGGCCGGTGGGGCGCGTGAAGGTGTCACCGGGATCGCCCGGCTCGCGCTGAATGCGCACCCACAGCGGCGCATCTGGCTGCACGGGGTAGTAGGACTCCAGCAGAATGGTCCGCGGATGAAAGGGCGCGGCAGGCAGGGCGGTGCGCACGGGGGTGCCCAACGAATAGCGCGAGGTGAATGGTGCGCCGTCCACCAGTTGCGAGAGGTGGACACGATAAACGTCCTCGAAGCTCGCGTTCGTCGTCTCATCGGTCGTGGTCACGACGATCTCGACCTTCACCGCCGCGCACTCTATGGGGAGCCCGCTCACCAGTCCAACGACAGACTGCCCCACCGTGCCACCGGACAAGGACCACACCGGAATTTGCATGGAGCCGCTGGACATGAGCACCAACGAAGGCTGCCCCGTGGCGATGAACATTTGGCTGGCGCACAGGCTGATCGGCGTCGCATCCGCGCCGAAGCCGATGGCGCTGGCGGCAAGCAGAGCGGTGTGGAGAAGTAGGATGGTGCGTTTCATCATGGGTGGGTGGGTCTAAAAGCCACACGCAGGCGTGGCGAAGAGAAGCGGATCATGGCGACGTTTTAAACGCTGGCGAAGCGACCATCTCGAAGCCCAAAAAACAATTTGGCGTGGTAAGTGAATACCACGCCAAATCAGAACTGGATGAAACGCTTACGCTGCGGCTCCGGCGAGATTCGGAGCGAGGCCGCCTTCGTCTTCGTCTTCGACTTTGGCGGGACGCGGGCCCTGGGCCTTTGGAATGGGGGGCGGGGGAGGCGGCTTGCTGCGGGTTTCGGGCGGATTGCTCATCTTGCCGGTGAGGACAATGTCCTTCACTTGGTCCCCGTCGAGCGTTTCATATTCGAGGAGGGCGTTGGCAATGATCTCGACTTTGTCGCGATGCTCAAGGATGAGCTTCTTGGCGCGTTCGTAACCTTCATCCACGAGGCGACGCACTTCGCGGTCGATCTCTTGGGCGGTGGCCTCGCTGTAGTCACGGGAGCGGTTGATGTCGCGGCCGAGGAAGACCTGATCTTCGTTGGCTCCGTAGCCCACCATACCGAGTTTTTCGCTCATGCCCCATTCGCAGACCATGCGACGGGCGAGGCCGGTCATCTGCTTGATGTCGCCGGAGGCCCCGGTGGAGAGATCGTTGGTAAAAAGCTCTTCAGCGATGCGGCCTGCGGCGGTCATTGCGATGCGGTCCAGGGCTTCCTTGAGGTGGAAGGAGTGCTGATCGCCCTCGGGGAGGGACATCGTGACGCCCAACGCATGCCCACGTGGGATGATGGTTACCTTGTGAAGGGGATCGGTGTGCTCCAAAAGCACGCTGATGATGGCGTGGCCGGCTTCGTGCCAGGCGGTGGATTGCTTTTCCTTCTCGCTCATGGCCATGCTGCGACGCTCGCGGCCCCAGCGGACTTTGTCGCGGGCTTCTTCGAGTTCGGGATTGCTGATGGCCTTCAAATTGTTGCGGGCGGCGAGCAGGGCGGCTTCGTTGAGGAGGTTTGCCAGCTCAGCACCGGAGAAGCCGGGGGTGCCACGGGCGATTTTCGAGAGGTCGGCGCTGTCGGAGAGCTTCACCTTCTTGGCATGCACACGGAGGATTTCCTCGCGGCCCTTCACATCTGGCAGACTGACGGTCACCTGGCGGTCGAAACGACCGGGGCGAAGCAGGGCGGGATCAAGCACATCGGGGCGGTTCGTGGCGGCGATGATGATGATGCCTTCCTGCGTATCAAAGCCATCCATTTCGACAAGCATCGCGTTCAGCGTTTGCTCGCGTTCATCGTGACCACCGCCGAGTCCGTGACCGCGATGACGGCCCACGGCGTCGATTTCGTCGATGAAAATCAGGCACGGGGCGTTTTTGCGGCCCTGCTCAAACATGTCACGCACGCGGCTGGCACCTACGCCGACGAACATTTCGACGAAATCGGAGCCACTGATGCTGAAGAAAGGCACATCGGCCTCGCCCGCGATGGCTTTGGCCAGCAGGGTCTTGCCCGTGCCGGGAGGGCCCACCATGAGCACGCCCTTGGGGATCTTGCCGCCGAGGCGCTGGAATTTTTTCGGGTCCTTGAGGAACTCCACGATCTCCTGCACCTCTTCCTTGGCCTCTTCCACGCCGGCCACATCCTTGAAGGTCACCTTGTTGCGGTCCTGGGAGAGCATCTTCGCCTTGCTCTTGCCAAAGCTCATCGCCCCACGGCCTGCGCTGCGGATCTGCTGGCGCACGAGGAAGTAAAAGAGCGCCAGCACCAAGGCCAGCGGCAGCAGGAAGCTCACCATGGCCCACTCATTGCCGGAGTAAGACGGCACCAAGTCGAGCTTGGCCTCGTCCATGAGCTTCTGGAGTTCCTCTTTCTGGAATTCGATGTTCACTTCTACGGTGAACGACTTCGATGAGCCGAGAGGCTTGGCTTGGATGCCCGGACCCATAACCGGGCCTGAGCTCGGTTCCTCGGTCTTGGGTGCTTCTGCGGGGGAGCTTGGCGCGGTCTCGACAGATGAAGGCACGGCGCGCGGCTTCTCGAAGACGTAACCCTCGATCGTTTGAAGGGTGGTCGCATCCCGGTTGACGAGGAGCAGGGGGCGGGAGGTATCAATTCGCTTCTCCTTCACGGCCTGTTTGAAAGCCGGATAGCTGAGCTTGGAATTGCCAGTTTTGTTGCTGGCCCAGACGCCAGCCACCAAGAGAAAAACGGCCAGCACAAAGAGCAGGAAGCCTCTCCAGTTAAATTGCGGATCTTGGCGGCGGTTGGGGCCGTCATTGCGGTTGCCAAAAAAATCGTCAGACATGGTTCAGGGGGTAATTCGCGCCCATACGCGTGCCGGATGATAAACGCCCGTCATTTTTTTGCAAAAAGGGAGTGAGAGGGCCTAGCAGCCAAAAGCCTTACGACCTGCTAAACAGACCGTAAGGCTTGAGAAAGGCTTGGTCGGCTCAACGCCGCACCGCTTTAAACTCACGCGTCAGGCTGGTGAGCGAATCTTCCACGCCCATGCGCTCCAGGCTGGAGGCTCCGACGAAGCCGTCGGCGGTCGTCTTACCGAGGATGAACTCGACGTCTTTCGGGGTATTCACCGGCCCGCCATGGGTGAGGGTGAAAACGTCCTTCTTCACGCTGCGGGCCGCGTCGATGATCTCCTGGGTGCGCTTCACGGTGAAATCCCAGTCCACCACCGCATTCACGACGCCAATGCTGCCACCGACGGTCGTGCCGACATGGGCAATGACGGCATCCGCGCCGTTTTTGACCATCTCCACCGCTTCTTCCGGCGTGGCGACATAGACAATGCTGAACATGTCCATCTTGGTGGCCAGACCGACCATCTCAAATTCCTTCTGCACGCTCATGCCGGTCTCTTCGAGCACGCCACGGAAGTGACCATCGACAATGCAGTGCGTGGGGAAGTTGTTCACGCCGGAGAAGCCCATGTTCTTTACCTGCTGCAGCCAGTGCCACATGCGGCGCCGAGGGTCCGTGGCATGCACGCCGCAGACGACGGGGATCTCTTTGACCACCGGGAGCACCTCATACTCGCCGATTTCCATGGCGATGGCATTCGCATCGCCATAGGCCATCAGGCCGCAGGTGGAGCCGTGGCCCATCATGCGGAAGCGACCGCTGTTGTAGATGATGATCAGATCTGCGCCGCCCTTTTCGATGAATTTGGCGCTGATGCCCGTGCCAGCTCCGGCGGCGATGATGGGCTCGCCCTTGGCCAGTGTGGCTTTGAGGCGATCGACGACTTCCTGCTTCGAGTAGGGATTACCGATTCCGGTCCAAGGGTTGGGCATGGTGAGAAGGATTTATGATTTACGATTTTTGATTTATGATTTGGCCTGCTGGCCACTTCGAAATCATAAATCGTAAGTCATAAATCATACATCAATTCGCCATGCACGCCCGATCTGCCATCCAAGAGCTATCCGAAACGCACACGCACGGCCCGGACACCGATTACCGCGTGGTGCGTGCCACGGACAAGGACACGCGGACGTGGCTGCGTGGCTCGCCGGTGTGCGGATCGCTGGCCCAGCATCGCATCGCCCATGCCGGGGTGATGACGGCACGGGCACCTTACCGCATCGTGCGCATGCATCAGGGAGGCTTATACTTTTTAGCCTGCCTCGAAGGCGAGGGGCGGGTGCTGGTGGATGGGGCCTGGAAAAAATGCAGCGCAGGCATGGCCGTGGCGCTGCCCCCTTTCATGGTGAATGCCTTTCAAGCCGTGCCCGGCAAATCTTGGCGCTGCTGCTGGGTGCGCTATGAGCAGCAGCCGGAGCAAAAGCCGATCCTCAGCAGCAGCTCGCCCCTCATGGCCCCGTTTGATGGCAAAGCACTCTGGAACGCCATCGAAGGCCTCATCGAGGAATCTGGCCGGGATGCCAAGCCTGCTGCCATGTTTCACTGGGTGGAGCTGGTGCAGCACTATGTGGAGCGCTTTGCCCAGCCCTGGCAGGTGGATGACCGCCTCCACCGCATCTGGGAACGCGTCGCGGCCAATGTGGGCTTCGATTGGACCCTCGATGAACTCGCTCGCCAGGCTCATGTGAGCACCGAGCACCTCCGTCGGCTCTGTCGGAAGGCTTTGGGCCGCACACCGATGCACCACGTCACCTGGCTACGCATGCGCAAAGCCGCTGAACTGCTCTCCACGACCAATTTGAAGATCGAAACCATCTCCCATGAGGTCGGCTACATGAACCCCTTCGTCTTCAGCAACACCTTCAAAAAATGGATCGGCTGGCGGCCGAGCGAGCATCGTTCGAAGATGAGCGGGTGAGGATCAGCTTCGTGCCTCACTTGATGACGCCCCGAGCCCGATACACGTCCACGATGTCGAGGATGGAGCGGGCAAAGGGGGCGGGGAGGTACCAGTGGACGTTTTCCTTGGTGCCGCCGCCAGAGGGGGCCATCTGCGGCATGTTTGGCATGTTGGGAAGGGCGATGATTTTTTTCCGTAGCGCCGTTTTGATGCAGGTGACGCCGTTGCCCGCGCCAAGAATCTGATAAGGCACCTCCTGGGTCGTGCTGCCGTTGTAAGTGAGTTCGCTGAACATGTTGTAGTAAGGTTCGCGGATACCGTCCGGCTTGGGGAACCATTGGATGTCCTTGCCATTGTCCCGAAACATCACCGAGACCACGCGACGCTGTTTGTCGATCAGCATAAACATCTCATAGAAGGACTGGCCGCGATCCTGAAAGCTCCTGTACTGAAAGCCGCAGTTGATGAGCGAGTTGTTTGGCAGGCAGGAGTGGACCATGGGCCGTTCGGAGAGCTTGTTGAAACCCTTTGGCAGAGTGCGGATGGCTTCGTCGATGGGCATGCGCCAGCGGATAGCCCCGACGATGGTGTCAGGCACGGGTTCCTGCCCTTTCGGGGCATTGCCGACGACGGCTTTGCAGTAGAAATCATAGCTCTCGAGTAGCTCACGCCGCGCGGAGAGCGTCTGCGGCAGCCAGTTTGGGGAGAACTCCATGCCGCCATACGTCGTGGGGGCGCTGGGTGCTGGAACGGCAGCAGGCTTCGGCGGCTCGACGACTGGGGCGGGCGGTTTGGGTGCTGCTGGAGTGGTCGCAGCCACCACGGGTGCCCTTGGCAAGACGAGGCCTTTGGGCTTCAAGTAGCCAATATCCGAATCACTGAGCATGGAGCCTTTGATACTGATTTCCTGACCGTCCTCGCGCTTGAGTGTCACGTCATCGTTTTGCACGCGGATGAGCGTGGCGCGAATGCGGCGGCCTTGCCTGTCGGTGAAAGTGCGGAGATCGGAGTCAGGCTTGGGTGGGACAGAGACGGCTGGAGGAGCTGCGTCTGGCTTCAAAGGTGCCGCAGTTGCCATTTTGGCATCTGCTGGGGATTTCAAGCACACAGCATCGCCCACACGGTAACGTTCGACGCCAGCCAAGAGGGCGATCTGATAAATCGCGTTTGCGATTGTTATGTCGCGAGAGTCTAGAGTGATTTTACCCGCAGACTTTCGGGTGCGGTCATCCACGAGGATTTCGATGTCGGTGCCATTTCGCTGAGGATCGAGATCGCGGCTCTTGATGGTCAAAAACTCGACAGCTTCTGAGATGGTCGCGTTTCGAAGGCTTAGTGTGGGGAGTGTGAATTTTCCGGCTTCTGCGAATTCCAAAATATCGGAGGAGTCGATCTTAATCGGCTGCTTTGAATTCGGCTGGAGGTAAAAGGTATCATGGATAAAAGCCACCTCTCCGTCGCAAAGGTTTGCGATGTAGGCAATGGCGTTGGAGATCGAAACCCGACTGCACAGGAGTGTTATTCTGCGGTCATGTTCGAGGATTGCCGGGTCGATTACGATGTTGACCCTGTCTCCAGCGGCTTCGGCACCTTTGTAGCGAATGAACTCGGCCGCTTCGCCAATTGTAGCCTCTTCGAAGATCATGGTCGGCAGGATAGTCTTCCCCTGGCGTTGTAGGCGTTCGTTTGGCGTGCCGACAGGAAACGGTGATTTGGTAGCTTTGGAAGTTCGGAGACTTACGATGTTGCCGGACAGTTCCGCCTCCAGGCGCCCAAGTCGGGCAAAGACCCCGATCAGCTCGACCAGTGTTATATTTTTCAAGCTCATGCTGATCCTCGCTGGGCTGCTTCGAACCTCTTCATCGGCGAGGAAGGTGATGCCTTCCTTCGCAGGATCGAGATCACGGCTCCTGCGTTGAAAGTATTCGATTACCTCGGGGATCGTGGCATTCGCAAACTCGGCAGTTGGGAAGACCAAATCGCCGATGGGCACCATCTGGTTTGGTTTGGGTGAATCAGGCGCTGCCTGCGTTGCAGTTTCTGCAAGCGGAGTGTTACCGGATGACTCGGAAAACTCAACATCTGGGAATGCAGAAGGCGCTTCGATAACGCAGCGAAAGCCGCTGTCATAGGTGCGTGCATCATCCTCAGCGTCGTGGCGGCTTGAGGTGGCCATTCCGTTCCAGAAGCAGCTGTGCCATGCTGAGCCTCGAAGAACCCGCTTGATGGAGTCCTTCTCCCATTCATCCTCGATCCACTCGCGAGCGTTGCCGCCGATGTCGAAAAGCCCGAAGCCGTTCGGGTTGAAGCTGCCTACGGGTGATGTGGACGAGAAACCGTCGTTATAGCCCTCCAAGAATGATTCGTTGGGCTGTTTCTCTTTGTAGGTGACGTCGCCATAGTTGCCATCCACTTCGGAGCTTTTGGGTGGGTGTGAAGGCCCCCAAGTGTAGCTCTTGATCACATTGCTGCGTGATTTGGGGGTGCTGGAGTTTTCCCACGATTCTACTTTAGCGATACCAGCTGCTTGGCTCCATTCCTTGTCAGTAGGCAGTCGCACTTTGACTCCTTCCTTCTTGCTCAGCCATTCGCAGAAGGCCTTCGCGTCGTTCCAACTCACTCCAACGACAGGATGGTCGTCTTGATGTCCGGCAGGCCAGCCATTGAACTTTTGGTCCTGCCACGAGTTGTCAGTGCCGGAGTTCTCGTTGGCATAGGCTTCATAGTCCTGTCGACGGGTTTCGTGCTGGCACATGAGCACGTTCGTTCCCGGCACAGGCACGAATTTCATGCCGAGGCTGTTGATGAAGGGCTGCTCTTTTGTGGCGGATAACAGCGGATCCGAAGAAGCCCCCATTTTCATCCAAACAATGCCCCCGAGGCTCAACACGACGGCGGCGGCGAGCAGCCTAGTTGTCGTGTTGGATTTCTCTTTGGCTCTCGGCGGTGGTGCGGCGGCCTGCGGCGGGCGGTAGTAGTGCTGGCCGGGTTGGGGTTTGGGGGCGGCGGCTTGGGCGGGTGGAGCGGCGGAAGCTGGCTGCTGCGGGGTGGCTGCGGATTTGGCGACGGGTTTGGTGAGGATGGCATCCAGGGCGCGGCGCATGTCGAGGATGGCCTGGTAGCGGGCGGTGCGGTCTTCTCGCATGGCGGCGGTGATGATGGCATCGTAGCGGGGATCAAGGCCGGGGACGAGTAGGCTGGGCATCTCAAAAATGCCCTTCGGGAGCCTGCCCGTGAGCATCTGGTAGAGCATGACGCCCACGGCGTAGATGTCTGCCCGGTGATCGACGCTGCTTCCGAGGGTGAGCGCTTCCGGGGCGAGGAAGTGCGGCGTGCCCATCACATGGCCGGTCATGGTGAGGCTGGTGGCAGTGACTCGGCTGGATTTGGCGAGGCCGAAGTCGGCCACCTTCACGCGGCCGTCGTTACCGACCATGATGTTGGCCGGTTTGATGTCGCGATGCACCACGCCGTGTTCGTGGGCGTATTGCAGGGCATCACAAACGTGCGCGGTGATGGCCATGGCATGTGCGGAGGAGAGTCGTCCTTGGCGGGTCACCATTTGGGCCACGTCCGTGCCATCGACGAACTCCATGATGAAGTAGAGCGTGCCATCTGGCATCTCGCCAAAGTCATAGACGCTGACGATGCTGGGGTGGTTGAGCTGCGCCATGGCCTTGGCCTCTTGCTTGAAGCGCTGGGCAAAGCTGGGATCGGCATCGCGAAGCTGCGGCGGGAGGATCTTGATGGCCACGGGCCGCTCCAGCGAGGCCTGGATACCGCGATAGACCACGCCCATGCCGCCACGAGCTAGAAACGCCTGCACCAGATACGCGCCGCCGAGCCTCGCCTGCAAATCCTCCGGAGTGGGTGGCTGCCACGCATACGGATCACCCGTGGGAATGCGGGTGGCAGGATCCATGGCCTCGCGCATGAGATCGCTGGGGTTGTTGCCAAACAGCGGGTCGGAGGAGGGCGGCGTTTCGGAGTTCATCGGGAGGAGAGGGAGTTGAACATCGAACATTCAACTTTGAACGTTGAACATTGAATGAGGGAGCGAGAGGAGATTCGCAAAAAGCGGCGGACGGTTGCACGATTGGCTGAAGTTTTTTTCATCGAGTTGGATTGGGCGTAGCCTCCCGTGCTGCTTGCAGGGTTTGATCGATGAGATGCGGGGCGAGAAAGATGCCTTTGCGTTTCATCCTCTGGATGGCGGCTTCTACGTTGGCTAGTAACCCAGCACGATGCAGCTCCACGAGCACGCCGAGTGATCCGATGACCGTCAAGCCCGCGCACTTCGTCGATGATAACGAGAGGAAGATCGTGATCGATGGCGGTCTGGATGACGGCGGCTTCGCCACTCCCTAGCGTGGAAAGCAGGGGATTGAACTGAGGTGACATGGGGGGAAGCACTTCACACCAAGGGGCGGCCTGGACGCAGGCGGCTGTGTCGTCTTTGTGGCCGCCAGCGGCCAGCTCGGCGATCACCTCGGCTGGAACGATGAGCTTTTCGACGATTTCGGAGAGCGCATCGAAATCCGGCAGCGCGGCGACAAGCGCGATGAGCGGGCTGCTATTGATGACTGGCGAAGGCTTCACGGGCGTGGGCGAATTCTTGATTCAGTTCGCCCTCATCCACATTGATGAAGGATACGCCCAGACGCTCCAGTGCAAAGAGGAAGCGCACGCGGTCCAGCCCTGCCATCTCCGCTGCCTGAGCGGAGGAGACGCGGCCCATTTCATACCACTTCGCCGCGAGGGCGAGCCGTGCCTCACTCTCGAATTGCTGGGGTGATAAATTCAGCTCATCCGGCAGGCGGGCAGGGTATTCGATCGTCATGGAATGGCTCATGGTGGCGAGGCTAGCATTTTGGCATGAGCTGGCAATGGTTTCTCCATCACCTCGGCGGTCCGCCACTTTGACCGCCGCTGGGGCCACCGGGAGTGCGGTCGATGAAGAAGCCGGGGATGGGTTGCCCGGGGGGCACTTGGCCGGGAAAGGGGATTCCTGGCATGAGCTGGCCGGGCATGGGAGCACCGGTGCCTCGGATGATCTGGGGCGGCACGGAGCCGGGTGGCGGCTCGTGTTTTTCCACGGAGCGGCTGGCGGTTAGGTCTTCGATGAACTCGCCGAGGCCATTTTTGGCGAGGTAATCAATGCCGCTTTGCAGGGCGGTGAAGGCATCGCGCAGCCAAACTTCTTCGCCTTGCGCTGTTTTGACCAATCTCTCTCCACCGATCCAGAGCACTCCAGTCCAGGTTTTTTGACCGACGAGGCTCTGCGGCAGGCCAAAGACCTTGAGGCGGCCGATGTCACGCTCCTCTTCGATGTATTCGATGCGCTGGGTATCCACTTTCGTTTCGCCGGTGAGCTTGCTGTAGCGTGGATTCACGGCCACATCGGCCTCTTTTTTGTTCACGATCTTGGCTTGGCCGATGATGGCTCCGTCCTCCCACTGGGCGATGCGCAGCTCGACGTAGTGTTTTTGTCTTTCGAGGATGGACTGGGCGGTGAGGCGGCGGTTTTGATAGCCTTTGGCATCGGCCATCTGCTGCTGCTGGGCCTCGGCGGCCTTTGCCACGGCATCCGCATTCAGTCCGAGCTGTGTGGCGACAGCGGGCGGCAGCCGGTCAAAGGGCAGACGCAGCACCGCACCATCTTTGACGAGCTTGATGCCCGTGGGCTCGATGGCGGTGACGTGAGCGCTGTCATGCGTTTTGCCATTGCGATCTCGGAAGGTGGGAAAGGCGGCACGCAGGGCGGCGAGCTGCTGCGCCTCATCATTCGCCGCTGCGGCCTCCGTCATGACCGCTGCTGGCAAGTTGACGCCGTTTTTGGCGAGGAAATCACGCGGCACGTCCGTCTTTGAAAACCAGCCCACACCGCCATCGTGGCTGAGCTTCACCCGATCCGCCTTATCGGTGATGAATTCGACTTTGAGAAGGGTTTTGCCACTGGCGAGGGTGATGTCCTCGGCGTGGAGGGAGGACAAAGCGAGGGCGCAAAGGAGGTAAAGGGTATGTTTCATGACAGGAGGGCAGCAGCGAGTGACAAGGAGTGGGGCTTACCAAGTCCCATGATTAATCTGAAAAAGACGGGCACTTGGCAAGTGCCGTTCCTTGGGTTTACGGCCCAATAATCTTCGCCTGGATGAAGAAGAAGACGGCGTGGGTGGGTTTGGAGGCAGGGTCCACCATTTTGGTGAGGTCGGGCTTGGTGGTGGCGGAGGGGAGCTGGCCGGAGCCGCTGTGACCGAGCACGAGCACATTTCCACTCATCACGGTGACACCGGTGGTGGTCTTCATGGTGCTAAAGACGGGCTGGAAGACCTGATTTTCGGTGAGCACGGCCTCGCTGAGCTTGCCGTCTTTGTCAGCAGCGACGGCTTTGATGGGGCTGCTGTAATTCATGAAGCCTTCAAAGGTCACGAGTTCGGGCGCGAGATTGAGTTCTATCGTCTTGCCGTCTGGGCCGACGGTCGGCTCGATCTCCAGCTTGAACCCGGTCATGCGCATCTCGAAGTTCCTGGGTGTGGCAGGCGTGGCAGCGATGACCTGGCCCGGGGTGAGCTGCACAGTCTTTTCACTCGATTCGGTGGAGAGCTTCGGCGGTGTGAATTCCGTGGGATAGATGAATTCGCGGGTGCTCTCCCCTGACGCTCGTGTGCCGCCCTTGGTGGCAAAGCTGGGGGCGATGAGCAGGCTGTGGCCGGGCATTTTTTCGAGCTTCTGGAGCACGGAAGCGGCTTTTTCAGCAGAGATCACGCCGAGGTTCGACATGGCGTCCGGGCTGTCGAGCGTGAGTCCAGCGTCTCGCAGCGCCGCAGGGTCCAACGGCACGCTGACGATCTTGGTGTTGAACTGTACTTGCTTCGGGCCGTCGTCCGCTGAGGCAGTGGAAAGGGCGAGGAGGATGAGGAGGTGGGTGAGGCGAGTTTTCATGAGTTTGGATGAAAGGGGATGTGGTGGGGTGTTTGCAGATTATCCGCATTCTGGCGAATGCGCCTACGGCGCGGCATGCCAGAACGAGAGAATTCGTTTTAGCGTGGGGTGAGGGTGTAAGTGCTGCCTTGCTGCAGGTACCGCAGCCCGGCTTGATGAGCACTCGTGCCGAGGATGTCTTCCAGCGGCCCTTCACGGGCATCGAGGCTGATGCTGCCTGTTTTGGCATCGACGCCTGGGGCCAGCTCGATCTGTACATTGAGTTTGGCTTCGGTCGCACGCTGGCACAGCAGGGCCACGGCGTCCCCGATGTTGGTGCCTGTGAACTGAACCATGGAGATCAACTGCTGGGACTCGCGGGTAGGCGGCGCTTCCTCCTGCACATGCACGCCTTGGGCGTCGATGGTGACGGTGGTTTTGTCAGCCTTGGATTCGACAAGGCCGAGGCGGCCACCGTTCTTGTCCGTGATGAGTCGAACATGACCGATGTAGGTGCCGTGGCTGATTGTTTTCCCGGCTTTGAGGCTCGACGCATAGCCGGGCTTCCCATTCTCTCCGACGAGCTGGATTTTCACCTCCTCGGAGAGCTTGTTGGTGATGCGGATGTCACAAGGATCACCGCCATCGCGTGAGGGACGGAGTTCGATGTCGCGAGCGGGTGGGGCGGGTTGTGGTGCGGTTTGGCGAGATGACGCGATGGATGACGACGGAGCGACAGCGGAGACAGGTGCAGAGGCCGTGAGCTTCGGCCACTTGTCCGTCATCGTAGGCGTGGCGGGGCGTTTCTGGCTGGAGGCGGTGAGGAAGGTCGGATAGGCCCAGTGGGCGTGGTCGTAGTTGCCGTCACCGAGGTTGTCGGTGAGGAGCGTGAGCACTTTGGAACCGGCGGGGAAGGTGATGTCGATGGGGAACTCGTGGGATTGGTAGCTGGAAAGCGGATTGGAGAATTCCATGACCTTGCCATCGACGAGCGCCTGGTGTTTCCAATGACCGTGGTCGAAAAGTTCACCCGTCCGAACATCGCTGTAGCCCACGCCGAATGCGGTAAAACGGGTGTAGCCCTCCGGGATGGCGAAGTCGAGGCGGCTGTTCGCATGCGCCCACAGGAACTGTGAGCATGGCATGCGCCCCACCATGACCGAGGCGTTGTGGTTCCTTCTCTCCCATTCCACGACGGTGTTGATCTGAAAGGGGATGTACCCCACCTGCGCATGCAGCGGCGAGAGATCACCGAGGAAGAGATCAGGGCGCTCGCGGGTCTTTGGATCGGGCACGGTGGCGGGATCAGCGGCGATCACCTGCCATTGGACGATGCCTGCGGAGAAGTTTTCTTGGCACTGCACGGCGATTCGCAGCGCGGTGGTCTTCACCGGAGTGAATTTCACGCTGTTCCAGGTGTCACG
Organism: Akkermansia muciniphila; assembly: GCA_943373155.1. GTDB lineage: Bacteria > Verrucomicrobiota > Verrucomicrobiia > Verrucomicrobiales > Verrucomicrobiaceae > Prosthecobacter. Next base: position 29,503 of record CALSBJ010000055.1, read on the forward strand.
CGTGGCCGCCGGGATGGTGGCATCCACGGGCACCCAGGCACCAGTGGACTCCTCACGATAAAGCAAACGCCAGAAGTTTGGCAGGGCGCAGCCGCCACCGGGAACCGTGTTGTCGGCATACCAAAAGACGCGGCACTCGCCGATGGCCTGCGGGCTTTCCCATTCATACTGCGCCCACTCGGCGCTGCCCTTGTGGGCGTGCCAGGTGAAGCGAGAGAGGCTTTGGTCCTCGGATTTTCGGTCAGGCCGTTCCTCGCCCGTTTTCATATTCAGGACATGGTCTCCACCGCCACAAAAGGAGGCGCTGGGCTGTGCTTTGGCAGCGATGTTTGTTCCAGCCGTTGCTGGGACGGCATCACTCACAGGCGGCTCGAGCTGAAGATAATCGAGGCCGACGCCGTAGGCGTCACGCTTGTCCATGTGGATCACGCTGGTGTCGAGGATGCCGATGCGCAGCACATGTGGCCCGGCGGCGAGATCGTGGAGGCCGAGGTCGCGTGCGCCGGAGATGACGGCTCCATTGGCCTGGAGGTCGAAGATGCTGCCTTTGAGCTTCCGCCCATCCAGGCTGACCTCGATGGTGCCGTCGTCGTAGGACGAGGTGAAGGCGGCTTTGAGGCGCTGTTTGCCGCCCTGATCTTCTTCGACATTGAATTCCAGATCCAGGCTGTAGCCTGCTGCGCCGCCGCGCCAAAAGAGATGCGCATCACCGCTCCACAGGGCGTTGGTTTGTTTCATCCCTTGAGGCTCCACATCGCCACCGGTGACTTTGATGACCTTCAAGACCTCGCCTTCGAGGCGTTTGGTCATCTTCCGCCCAGGGTTCGTCTTCGGCACGAGGAAGTGCCAGCCAAGCGCGGCGACCAGTACTCCCAGGGTGCCGAAAACGAGTGCCCGCGGGGTTTTCGCGCCTTTCGAGGCCATTTTGGCCTCAGGCGCATTTGAGCGCGGCGCGGCAGGTCGTGCCTGCGGTGGTCCGGCGGGCCGTGCGGCAGGTTTGGCGATGGGTTGGGCCGCTGGAGCTGCCTGCGGAGTGGCGGAGGCACCGGCGAACGGCGCGGGCATGGCCATGGTGGCCTTCGGCGGCAAGTAACCGGAGAAGGGCGAGGCATTGATCGCCAGCCATTCGTCCGAGCCTTCCCGCATGATGAAGTGCTCCCCCATGAGCTGCCCCGCCTGGATCATGGCGATGAGCTGGTCCTTGGTGACGGGGCCGAAGGTCTGTGCGGAGTGAGAGTAGTACCAGGAGTTCATCGGGAGGAGAGGGAGCGAGTTACAAGAGGAGATTCGGGAAATGGGAGCGCTGGTTGCAGGTGAAATAAAAATCATCCACCCATCAGCTCACCCAGCTCGGCGGTGATGCTGTCAGGCGTGGGATCATCCAGAGCCTGATCAGCCCCCGGCTCAGCCTTCGCCACGGCGAGTCTCACTCGGCTCCATATTGTGGGTGGAAATGCGATGGAGGGTGAGGCGGGATCTTCAGAGGCCATGCGGTTGATTCTTAGCCGGATGCACGGCGGCTTGGCGAGCAAAAATTCCGCCACGCTTTGCTGCGGTGGCCCTCGCCTTGACACCTCTGCGCCGCCACGCCATGCGGAGGCGCATGTTCTTCGATACCCACACGCATCTTGGCAGCCAGAAATTCGACGCGGATCTGCCGGCGGTGCTCCAGCGTGCCCGTGAGGCGGGTGTGACCCGCATGGTGGCACCAGCCGTCGATCTCGAAAATGCCCGCAAGTTGCTCGCCATCGCGGAAAAGGAGCCGGATGTGCGAGTCGCGGTGGGCATTCATCCCTGCGATGTCGATACGGTGAGCGGCACGGCTTGGCAGGACGAACTGCGGGAACTGGCGCAGCATCCCAAGGTCTGTGCCATTGGCGAGATCGGCCTCGATTATTTCCATGCACCGCCGGAAGGCTGGACGCAGGAAACGTGGCGCTCGCATCAGGCCGCGGTGCTGCGTGCGCAGCTCGAAATCGCGGCGGAGATGGGCCTGAACGTCATTTTGCACAATCGCGAGAGCTGGGACGATCTCGTGGCGCAGGTCATGCCCTTCAGCGGGCGGTTGCGTGGCGTGTTTCACTGCTTCACTGGCAGTCTGGGGCAAGCGCGGCCGCTTCTGGATGCCGGGCACCTCATTTCCTTCACGGGCATCGTCACCTTCAAGAATGCCGGCATCATCGCCGAGACGGCGCGGGAGGTTCCTGCGGGCCATTTCATGCTCGAAACGGATGCGCCCTACCTCTCCCCGGTGCCGCATCGCGGAAAAAGATGTGAACCCGCCTATGTGGCGGATACCGGCCGGGCCGTGGCGGCTTTACGAGGCATTTCCGCCGAGGAACTGGCCGCCGAGACCTCGCAGACGGCCCTGAGTTTCTTCCGAGGTTGGTGAGAGTCTGCCTTTCTCCTTGCGCATGTGCATTTCACGGCGACTATCGCCACCCCTCGCCAGACCGGTCGTGGGGAAATCAGTTTTCGGGACGTAGCTCAGCCTGGTAGAGCGCTTGCTTTGGGAGCAAGAAGTCGTGAGTTCGAATCTCGCCGTCCCGACCACTTCTGATTTCAAATTTGAAATCACCCTCTCAAATTTTCCCTTGTCCGCCCTTTACGCCGCCGTCCTCAGCACGTTCAAAGAAATGGGCTGGCACTACCGCGAGGTTCCCGAGCACGCCGTGATCGAGGCAGATTTCGAGGCGCATCACACGAAGCTCCCGCTGCACGTTCAGGTCTTTGGCGAGACGCACATCGCCAGCGCCGTGGCCACCTGCACTCTCCAGGTGCCTTCCACGCATCGCCTGCCCATCTGCGAACTGCTCATGCGCACGAACCGCGAGCTGAACATCGGCAATTTCGAGCTCGACTGGGAGACCGGCACTGTGCTCTTCCGCGCCACGAACGTCTTCCCGCCGCATCGTTACGACCAGCGCATCATCGCCAGCCTCGTCCACAGTGCCATCGCCGAGATGGACCGCCTCACGCCCTTCCTCGGCGAGATCATCCGCACACCCAAAGGCGAGCTAATGCTGCTCAAGGTAGCCGATTTGATACTGCGGGAGGATTTGCTCCCGCCCGCTCCCGAGACGGACGAAGAGGATTCGCCGAGGGAATAGACAATTGACGATAGATGATAAGCAGCATGCGCCGCGGCAGCTTTGTCGTCTATGTCCTTTGCTAACGAGCCCGCATGATCACGCCGCCGCTGGGATGAAAGCAGCGCCTGCTTCTTCCAGGATCTCCGCGTTCGTGAGCTGGGCTCCGGAGAAGTCCGCTTTCTTCAACGCACTGCGATACAGGCGTGCGCCAGCGAGCTTAGCGTTTTGAAAGCAGGCACCGCTGAGCGTGGCACGGCGGAGATCGACGCCTTCGAAATTGGCGCCGCGGAGCATGGCAGAGGTCAGATTGATGCCGTTGAGGCGGGTGCCTCGAAAGTCAGCGCCGGTCGCATCGGCATCGCTGAGGTCCGCGCCATTCAGAATGGCTCCGTTGAAGTTGGCTTCTTGCAGTTTGGCATCGGCGAGGCAGGCCTGGCTGAGATCGGAGGTACTCAGGTTGGCTCCGGTGAGGTCGGCGTTCACGAGATTCACGCGGCGCAAAGTGAGATCGGAAAGGTTGGCCTCACGCAATTGGGCGCTTGGGAGGCTTGAATCGAACACGAAGGCGTTCCAGACGTGGGGGCCTTCTTTGAGAATGTCGGCGTGAGAGGATGCTTCCATGCCGAAAATGTCATCGCAGGCTTCTCTCCGTAAAGCGGCGGGCTGTAAGGCTTTTGGGCGTTTTTGTCAGAGCGGTGTCATGCGCCTGCCAGCGCGGAGCCACGAGCCAGTAGATCGAGGAAGCGCTCCTCGAAGGGTTCCTCGCTGCCCACTTGCATGAAATCGATCCGTCGCGTGGCACACTCGCGGGAGAGGTGATCGCAGAAGGCATCAAAGGTCTCGGTGTAGCGCTGGGCATCGCGTTGGGTCAGCCAGAAGCGGCGGCGCTCGCCGCTCTCGACTTCGGTGAGCTCGAATTCGCCTTCGAGAGAAGGCGCTCGCTCCTCGGGATGCACGATTTGTAAGAGGTGATTCTCTCCCGGCCAGGCTGCCACGCGGGCGACGGCTTCTCCGGCGCTGCCGATTTCATGGCCGAAGAAATCCGAGATGATGAAGATGATGCCAAAGCGCTGCCGCGAGGGGCGGAACTCCTCAAAGCAGCGGTGCATGTCCGTGACGCCTTCGAATTTCATCTTCATCACCGCTTGGATGACCTTCTCGATATTGCCTTGGCCGCGCATCGGCGGCAGGTCCTGGCGCACGGCATCGCTCATTGAGTAGATGCTCACACGCTGCTGCGCACTGAGTGCCAGATAAGCCAGCGCCACGGCGAAGCGCAGGGCTTGGCGGCGCTTCTCAGGGTGCGGCTTGGCCATGGAGGCGCTGTCGTCGATGAGGATGTGCAGGTTGAGTTCCTGCGTTTCTTCGTAGAGACGCACGAAGAGCTTTTCGAGCCGCGCATACAACCGCCAGTCGATGGCTCGATAATCCTCACGCGGGGTGTAGTGGCGGTAGTCTTTGAACTCCCGCGTGAATCCGGTGGCGGGCGATGACTGCGCACCGCGACGCAGGAGCTGGCGACGCTTGCGCAGGCGCAGGGCCAGCACGCGCAGCCTGTCGAGAAAGGCGGCGTCGAAGAGATCCTCGTGGGCGTGGTGGGACTCGGAAGGCATGCGCGGGGTGCGTTTAACCTCCACGCTGGCAAAAAGCAATGTCCACGGCATGGCGATTGTCTGCCCGCGAATGCCGCGTATGGGCGGCGGCCATGAAATCCCTCACGCTGACCGCTCCCGGACGCCTCGAATGGTCCACCCTGCCTGAAGCCGATGCCCCGCGAGCAGGTGAGGCTCTCGTGGCGATTCGTGCCATCGGCATCTGCGGCACCGATTTCAGCGGTTATCAGGGCAAAATGCCCTTCATCGAGTATCCGCGCATTTTGGGTCACGAACTCGGGGTCGAGGTTCTGGCCGTCGGCGAGGGCGTGACGCATCTCAGGGCAGGGGATCGCTGCTCGGTGGAGCCCTATTTGAACTGCGGCCACTGCCACGCCTGCCGCCGTGGAGCCACGAACTGCTGTGAGACGCTCGCGGTCCTCGGTGTTCACTGCGATGGCGGCATGCGCGAGCGCATGATCCTCCCGGCGGCGAAGCTGCATCCCTGCCATGCGCTGACCTTTGAGCAGCTCGCCCTCGTCGAGACGCTCGGCATCGGCTGCCACGCGGTAAATCGTGCCGCAGTCACTGCCGATGACGACGTGCTCATCATCGGTGCCGGCCCCATCGGCCTCACCGTGCTCGAATTCGCCCGTGCGGCAGGGGCACGCCTCACCGTGCTGGAGATGAGCGAGCGGCGCCGCGCCTTCGTGAGTGAAAACTATGCCGGAGTGGAGGTGGTGGCCTCGCTGGCGGATGAAGCGCGTGCGCAGATCGTCTTCGATGCCACTGGCCATGCGCCGTCGATGAGCCGCGCGATGCATTTCGCCCGCTTCACCGGCAAAGTCGTCTTTGTCGGCATCACGAAGGAGCCGGTGACCATTGATGATCCGCTGTTTCATCGCCGCGAACTCACCCTCCTTGCCAGCCGCAATGCGCAGAGCCCCGATTTCCCGCGCATCCTCGCCATGATGCAAAGCGGTCAGATCGATACCCGCCCGTGGATTTCCCATCGCTGTGAGTTTGAATCGCTGCCCGAGCAGATGGATGCCTGGCTCAAACCTTCGAGCGGTATCATCAAGGCGGTCGTGAGGCTCTGAAGTGATCGACAGACGAATCCAAAACAGACGGGACAGAGAGCTGACAGCAAATGGGGGCAGCAAATGAGTCATTTTTTGTCCCCATGTGCTGTCAGCCACTCTGGGGATCGACACGAGTCAGGTTGGTAGAAAAATTGGGGGTAGAAAAATGGGTTCTGAAATCTTTCTACCCTCAATCTTCCTACCAAATTCTGTCTGTTGAAGCCCAAGCATCTTGGAACCGCTGATGAGACGCTGATGTCAGAGAGTGGATCGGGATTAGCGTCTAATTAGCGTCAGGTCAGCGGTTCGAGGTTTCCGTGTTCCCGTCTTGCTCATGCTCTGGCTCTTCATCTTCCCTCTCTCCCTAGTCAGGATTTCCTGGGCTCAAGGAATCAGTTCCGCCACATCCGCGTGCTCTTGGGCCAGCCCAGCATCCAGGGTGGCGAGTTTGCCACCGCGTTTTCGGGCTAGTTCTGCCAGCCAAGCATCCGTCACCTGCCGGTGCCCGCAGATGCCCTTCGGCTTCACTTCCTCATAGCTGAAGCCTTCATCCCAAAACTCATGTCCGGCCATCTGCCGCAGCAGCGCCAAGGTATTCCAGGCAGCGGCCGAGGAACTATCCACGGCTGACATCATGTGCATCCGCAGCAGGGTTCCCTCCGTCACGGAGCACGTGGCAAAGCGACGAGGCATCTGCTGAAACCAAGTCAAAGCTCTCACATGATGCATGTGCGAGCTGATGGAGAGAGCCGTGAGCACATTGCCATCCAGAAGCCAGATCATCGCGGGTGAAGGGTGAAGTTACGCCGCGTCTTCCAGACTCGCCACGTCTTCGCTACTGATGGGTTTCGCTCCACGAACCAGGGGGAAATGGATTTCGGCACGGGCAGCTGGGGCGGCTTCCACCGGCCGAGCTTTCACCAGAGCCAGGGCATCCCGAACGAGCCGCTCCAACTGCGAAGCCGTGGCGGCGTCCAGTTGCTGCAGGGCTTGATCGATTTCCAAGGCGAGAGCGCTCATAGGCTGAATGTGATGCACTCCTTCGCTCTGTGCATCCACAAATTTGATGCCCGTCTTGCGCATGCACTTGCTCTTCCTCTCCCCTCTCTCCGGCTTCAGGGAGTCAGCGTCCGATCAAGAGCCGGAGCCAGAACGAGTCCGGGAAGGCCCGTGGTCGCCGAAGGAAGGCCGAAAAAGGGCGCTTGGATTGACGGAGGTTGCGAGGGCTGGCTCGGAATAGCGTTTCCGCGTCGTGGTGAAGGATCGCGGCTCTTGCGCTTTGGTAGGAGGTCAGTCAGAATCGCTCTTATGCCCGCCGCATTTCAATACGACGTTTTCCTGAGCCACAACTCGAAGGATAAGCCCCGCGTCCGAAAGCTCGCGGAGCGGTTGAAGAAAGCCGGGCTGCGGGTGTGGTTCGATGAGTGGGTGATTCGGGCGGGTGACGACATCTACTTGGCCATCGAACGCGGGTTGGAGGCCGCGCGGGTGCAGGTGCTGTGTCTTTCGCCGGCGGCGCTGGGGTCGGAGTGGGTGACTCTCGAACGCAGCACGGTTCTGTTCCGCGACCCGACCAACCAAGGCCGCCGCTTCATCCCGCTGCTGCTGGCCGACTGCACACTGCCCGACACGCTGCGCCGCTACAAGTACGTGGACTTCCGCAAAGAGACCAAGGCGGCGTTCGCAGAAGTGCTGGCTTCTTGCCGCGAGGAGGCGGCCGCGCCGCCGCCTGAGCCGCCAGTGACGCCGAAGAAGGGATCGGCAAACCCGAAACCCAAGCCGGTGAACCCGCCGGAGCAGGCCGAGCCGCTGGCCGTGCTGGAACGCAAACTCACGGGGCAAACGGGCTGGGTCATCAGCGTGGCCGTCAGCCCGGATGGGACCTGGGCGGCGTCGGGATCGTGGGACAATACGATCAAGATTTGGGACCTGGAGACCGGCCAGTGCCGGGCGACACTGGAAGGGCATTCGGATGGCATAAGCTCCGTCGCGATCACGCCGGATGGGAAGCGGATTCTGTCGGGATCGTTCGACAAGAGCGTTCGGGTTTGGGATGCAGGGTCGGGGCGGGAAGTGGCGAAGTTGGAGGACCACACGAATGGCGTGTGGTCTGTGGTCGCGTTGCTCGACAACGCCCGCGCGCTTTCCGGCGGATTCGACAAGACGCTCCGACTGTGGGAGCTGGCTTCGGGCAAATGCCTGAAGATGATCGAGTGCGGGACGGATGGGGGAGACGACGTGTTCAGCAGCGCTGTAAATCCGGCGGGGACGCAAGCGTTGTCGGGGCATCGCCACGGGCGGCTCCGGCTCTGGAACCTCGAAACGTGCCAGTGCCTGGCGACGCTGAAGGGCCATTCGGGCGATGTGAACTCCATCCAGATCACGCCGGGCGGACGGTTTGCCGTCTCGGGGTCGGACGACAAGACCGTCAAGCTCTGGGACCTGGAAGCGGGAACCTGCGTCGGGACGCTGGAGGGCCATCAGAAAAAAGTGCATTCGGTCGCCATCTCCCCCGACGGCACCTTGATCGCCTCCACGGGGTTCACGGACGGCACGGTTCGGCTTTGGGATTGGAAATCTGGGGCGTGCTTGCAGGTGATCGAATATGACAAGGCACGAGAAGTCGCACCTATTTCCATCGCCTTCAGTCCCGATGGTGCGCGGCTTGTGGTGGGAACAGCTCAAGAGATGACGATCTTCGTCTATCGCCTCACCGGGGTCCGCGCTGTTCCGCTTGCCGAACCCACGCGCCGCTATGTCAACGCCAAGGTCGTGTTGCTCGGCGAAGGAACGGTGGGCAAGACCTCGCTGGCACATCGGTTGATCGAAGACAAATACGTGGTTAGGGACCGCACGCACGGCATGAACGTCTGGCCTCTGAATTTGCCGTTGCCCGCCGACGCCACCGCCGACCGGGAGGCGCTGCTCTGGGACCTGGCCGGGCAGGAGGACTACCGGCTGCTCCACCGGTTGTTTCTCGACGAGACCGCGTTGGCCCTGCTGCTGATCAATCCGCAAAAAGACGACCCCTTTGCCGAGGCGGGCGACTGGCTCAAAGCACTCGACACGGCTTCTTTAAACGACGGTGCGAATCGCCGCGCGGCCCGATTGGCCATTTTCTCGCAGGTCGATGTCGGCGAGCCTAAATTGGGAAAAACAAAGTTGGATCGTTTTTGCCAGCAGCACGGTTTCGCCGACTGGTTGATCACCAGTGCCAAGAATGGCCGGAACTGCTCGGATGCGGAGAACGGCGGCAAACCGTCGAAACTGAAGCAGTTGATCGCGGACAGCGTCCCCTGGGACAAGCTACCGTGGACCGCCGTTCACCCGCCGATTCTTGCCGAGTTGAAGGACACCCTGCTGAAGATGCGCGCTACGACCGATATCCGGCTGCTGCGGTTCGCAGAGCTGGCGCAGCGGCTGGAGCAGACCCTGCCGGGCGAGCGGTTCGGCGAGTCCGACGTGCGCACGGCGGTGTCGCTGCTGGCCAATCACGGCCTGGCCCGGTCGCTGAAGTTTGGCGATCTGGTGCTGCTGCAGCCCGAATTGCTGAACGGCTACGCCGGGGCGATCATCCGCGCGGCCCGCGCCCACAAGGACGAGATCGGCTGCGTGCGGGAGGGGGACATCTACGATCCGAAGTTCGACTTCACCGGCGTCGAGCGGCTGAAACATCGTCCGGATGAGGAACTGCTTCTGAGGGCAATGCTGCAGACCTTCCTCGACCATTCGCTCTGCATCGCCGAGGACACGCCGCAGGGCCGCCATCTGGTTTTCCCTTCGCAATACCGCCGCGAGAAGGAACTCCCGCGCGACCCGGTCATTTTCGTTTCCTACACCTTCAGCGGCGAGTGGCAGACGGTCTGGACGACGCTGGTGGTGCGGCTCTGGTATAGCCAAGAGTTCGAGCACCGGGAACTGTGGCGCAACGCGGCGGAGTTTGCCTTTGATGGGCACACTCTGGGCCTGAAGATCGACAACAAGCAGGGGGAAGGCACGGCAAAGATCAGCCTCTACTTCGACAAGGAGGTGACTGACGAGGTGAAGGCGATCTTCATCGAGTATGTCCATCGTCATCTCGCGAAGTATGCCTGCGAGGTGACGCGCGATCGGCGCTATGTGTGCCCGGAGTGCGGGAAGCCGGTGAAGGATCTCGACGCGGTGCGCCGGCGGCTCGAAGCGAAGAAGGACTTCATCACCTGCCAGGAGTGCGACGAGAAGGTGCCGTTCGTTGACTTCATCGAGCAGCGGCTGAAGAGCGATCCTGTCGCCCGCAAGATTCTGGCGATGGACGAGACGGCCACGCGCGAACTCGACACGCAGGCGCTGGAGCAAATCCTCATCGGCCACATGATGGCCATCGCGGGCGAGGCGAACCAAATCTTCCGCCCCGTGACGATGTTCGATCACGGCATCGACGGCGAAGTGGAGTTCAAGGACAACGACGGCAAGGCCAGCGGGAAGCGCATCTACATCCAGCTCAAGAGCGGTAACTCCTACCTGCGCACCCGCAAGGGCGACGGCAGCGAAGTCTTTGACGTGTCGAACGAGCGCCATCTCGAATACTGGATCAGCCAGCCGGTGGACGTGTATCTCGTCATCCGCCAGACGGATGGACTGAGCGGCCAGCAAGTCATCCGCTGGATGAACGTGACGCGCTATCTCAAGACCCGGAAGGACAAGAAGAGCCGCCAGATCATCTTCCAAGGCGAGAAGCTGGAAATGGAAGCGGTGTGGAAGGTGCGGGATGAGTTCTTTCCGCCGCGATAGCGGCCACAAGTGAACTGCTACGCCACTCCCGCGCCCCAATCCTCTCCACGGGAATCGCTTCAAAGCCGAGTTTGAAGGCCGGTGAGTCTGCTTGGAGCCTGAAATCATCCTTCTTCCAATCGACGAATTTGGGATCGGCGATGAGGCTGTGTTGGTCCCAGTCTTCGGGCTTGCCAGGAGGTCCATTCGTCGTGGGGAGGCGTATTCGGTGAGGCGGAGGTCGTTGTCGAAGATCAGGCATGAGGCGTGTGAGGAGCATGTGACGCTTCCAAGCATGCGAAAGGAGGTGAAAGAAGGGCGCGAAGGCTGTTTTTTGCTCTCATCCGTTTTCCTCCCACCCCATGAGTTCTCCCCTTTGTCGTTTTGGCATCCTCGGTGCCGCGTTTATTGCCCGCAAAAACTGGCAGGCGATCCGTGAGGCGGGGAATGCCTCGCTCGTGGCGGTGGCGAGTCGGGATGTGGCGCGGGCGAAGGCCTTCATCGAGGAATGCCAGGCGCAGGTGCCGCATCCGGTGAAGCCGGAGGCCATGGGCAGCTACGAGGCGCTGCTGGCGAGGGCGGACGTTGATGCGGTTTACATCCCCCTGCCGACTGGACTGCGCAAAGAGTGGGTGATCCGCGCCGCGCAGGCTGGGAAGCATGTGCTGGTGGAAAAGCCGGTGGGCTGCACAGCGGCGGATGTGGAGGAGATGATCGCGGTGTGTGAGAAGCATGGTGTGCAGTTCATGGACGGCGTGATGTTCATGCATGGTCGCCGCTTGCAACGCCTGCGCGAGGTGGTGGACCGTGAGGTGGGCACGATCCGGCATATCGCCACGCAGTTTAGCTTCCTGAGCGATGAGGAGTTTCAACGCACGAACATCCGTGCGCATGGTTTGCTGGAGCCGCTGGGATGCCTCGGTGATCTGGGCTGGTATTGCCTGCGCTTCACGCTGTGGGCGATGGGTGAGATCGCGCCGGTTTCAGTGACAGGGCGCATTCACGCGGAGACTCGGCAAGGCGATGACGTGGCTTCCGTGCCGCTGGCGTTTTCCGGTACACTGAGCTTGGCGAATGGCGCGAACGCGTCGTTTTACTGCTCCTTCAACGCGGCGCATGCGCAGTGGGCCATCGTGAGTGGTGATAAAGCGCTGCTGCAGGTCTCCGACTTCGTTTTGCCTTACTCGGGCATGCAAACGCACTTCACCGTGACGAAATCCGAGTTCGTGATCGACGGCTGCCAGGCGGACATGCATGCCTGCAAATACACGGAAAGCCTCAACGAGCCGAGCAACAACGCCCCCGAGGCTCAGGAGGTGCGCTTGTTCCGCGATTTTGCCGAACTCGTGATTTCAGGTCGCCGCGATGATCGCTGGCCGAAGATCAGCCTGCTGACGCAGCGGGTGCTGGATGCCTGTTTGCTTTCCGCGAGGGAAGGCTCGCGAGTGGTGGGGGTGATTTGAGTCAAAGACGGATAAGGGCATTGCCAGAAATCATCTCTCCGGCTAGAGAAAGTCCCTGAAACGCACGGTTCCTTCTCCCGAAGCCATGACTCCTCCCGCCTCGACCTCAGACGCTGTTCCCGTAAAGCCCCGAATGATCCTGCGTCTCGGCGTGGTGGGGAATCAATACTTCGGCTGGGATAATGGGGCCACCAGAGGCAAGGACTGGGCGGTGGATGAGGATCCGGAAAAGATTCGCCGGGAGGTCGAGGCACGCTGTCTGGAGGTCTTTGAGGCGGTGCAGGCGTGCATGAAGAGCGTTCACATAGAGGACCAGGAAAGGAAATTCGCTGCGAGGCAGGCGAGCCTTGTTCAGAGAGTGTTTGGTTGGACGAGCTGCTTCTTTGGCACCAGACGGCTGTGGAATGCGAAGACGCCGAAGGACGACGCTTCGGCATTCAAGGCAGATGATCCGGAACTACAGGTGCTCACGGGCCTGGGGGATGGGGTGGATGCGATTGCCGCAGATATCGCCCGACTCATAAAATGCCGGGTTTTGCATGTGAGCCATCTGGTGGAGGGCGTGCCTCTTCTGGCACTGGATGTCGGCGTTTTACCGGAAAAGCCCAAGCTGGGTGCCGAAGAGCAGCCGAGAGAGGCGGCGCGAGGTTTGGCCGGGATCGAACGCGAGCGGAAAGAGGTCCTCCGCGCCCAATCGGCGGCGCTGAGGCATCACGGAGATGTGTTGATGGCCGTCTGGGACCCGGATGCCGATGCAAAGGAGGGAGGAACGGTGGAGAGCGTGCTGGCGGCGCTGAGTGAAAATATTCCTGTGATCGCGGTGAGGTTCGGTATGTCGCAAAACGGTCCGCAGGCCACGATCCAGGTGCTCAAGCATGTGCGTGATCTCCATGCGCCCCCCGTGCCGGAGTGGAAGGAAGGCTTGATGGATGTATTAAGGCAGATTCTTGAGTTTCCGAATGACCTGGCAGAAACGATTCACGACGATCACGCGGAAGAAAAAGGCGATTACCATGCCCTGAGCGCCTACCATCGCTTTCTGAGCAAGGACCGCTTTCCAAGGCCCTGGCCCGGGGTTTTCTGGCAGGACCTGCTGGCGCTGACAAAAAAGGCCGAGCTGGAGGCGTTGACCAAGGCGCCCGCCGGTCATGATGCCGAGCCTGCGCTGCCCGATGAGAGCTTGAGGGTGGTGATGGAGCGGGCGCAGGAGATGAGCCAGGCTTTTGGCGAGGCGCACCGGGGTGGTATTTTACTTTCTTATTCGCTCGCCGCGATGGCGGTGATGCTGGCGGTCACGGGGCACCTCTGGCATGCTTCGGACCTCTACTGTTGCATACTGGAGGTGGCAGTGGTCCTGCTGATGGCTGTGCTGGCCGCTCAATCGAAGTGGCAGGACTGGCACAATGCCTACACGGATGCGCGGCTGTTGGCCGAGGCGCTGCGGATGACGGAGTTTCTCTGGCCGCTCGGACTGCACACGCCGATCCCAAAGTTGCCGCATTATCTGAAGAGGCACGATCACCTGCGACTGCCGCAACAGCCGTGGACGGTGTGGTATTTCCGCGCCCTGATGCGCATGCTGCCGCTGCATGGCGGCCGGGCGACCCCGGCGAAAAACACCAAGGAGATGGCAAAGCACTTGTCCGAAAACTGGATCGCCAGCCAGATCAGGCATCATGTGAGGAACGCGGCCCGTCACGGTCATGTGCATCATCTGGCGGAGGGTTTCAGGGTCGTGTTTTTTGCGCTCGCGGTGGTGGCGGTACTTTTGCATGCGGTGCATGTGTTAGAGAAAGTCGTCAGCCATCAAGAAGGGCAATCGAAGGCTCCGGATGCTGTCGCGCAATGCGAAGCAGAGAAACACGCGAAAGCAGAAGTCGAGCATTGCAGTTGGATGCCTGATTCTTCGTGGCTGTTCTTCTTCTGCGTTTGCATGCCGGCGGCGATCGCTGCGGTGCATGGAATGGCTTCTCAATTGGAATCGAGTCGCCTGCGTCTGCGCTCCAAGAGCCTGAAGGAGATGCTGGAAGCCTCCAAAGAGCGGTTGGACGCGCTCGAAGGACAGAAGAGCCTTGTTTTTAGCGAGACGACGGTCTCCGAGGTGGTGGTGTCCGAGGTGACTGCTACGGAGGTGACGGTCTCCGAGGTCACGGTGAAGGAATCCCAAGGCACGGAGCTGTCTCCCGCTGATTACCGTTTCCTTCAGGCGGAGGCTTTGAACGCGGCGAGCCTCATGATTGATGAGACGGCGGGCTGGTCACTGCTTTATAAAAACGCGGCCATCCCGGCTGGTTGATGCTTTGAAACCCATGACCCAGTCCCTCACCATTCCCAGACAGATTTTCCTCAGCGCGGTGACGCGTGAGTTTGAGCGCACGCGAGTGCAGCTCTGCGCGGAGCTGCTGGGGCCGGATCTGCCGTGGCGGGTGGCGGAGCAGTCCTACTTTGCGGTGGGTGGGGATACGCTGCTGGAAAAGCTGGATCGCTACATCCGCGATAGCTGCGCGGTGGTGCATCTCGTGGGAGATATGGCGGGGGCGAAGGCGAAGCCGCAGGAGGTGACCGCTTTTCTGGCGGCACGCCCGCAGTTTTTGGCCGGGAGGCCGGAGATGCGCGCCTCCCTGGGGGACTGCACCCAGCTTTCCTACACGCAGTGGGAAGCCTACATGGCGCTCGATCACGGCATGATCCCTTTCACCTTCCTGCCGAAGGATGAATATGCTGAGCGGCCCAAGGGCTTTGCCGCTTCTGAGGAAGATATGGAGAGCCAACGGCAGCATTTGGATCGGCTGCGGGCGGCAGGTATTGATCGTGGTTACTTTGCCAGTTCGGACCAGCTTTGCAGCCAGGTCTTCCGCTCGCTTTCACGCATCCTCCAGCATAGCGGCACGAGCACGGATCGGGCCTCGGCGGAGGACATGGAGACTTTTGCACGGCTGCTGGATGCAGAGGATGCGGGGGATAGCACGGTGAAGAACGTGCTGGTGCCGCTGCATGCAGAGATCGCCCTGCCACCGCATTTGCTGGTGAGCCAGAGCGTGGCGGCGGAGTTCATCATCAAGGAGGCGGGCGGCACGCCGCTGGAGCGTGTGGAGGTGGATTTTTCTATCGGCAGCGCTTCCACCCGTGCGACGAAGGATCTCATTGAGCGAGGCCAATCTGCCAGGCTGAGCCCGCTCTCGCCGCTGGTGCTGGAGCACGAGGGCACGCCACCGATGCAATTGCGAGTGACGTGCGAGCGGGCTTGCATGCGAGAAACCTTTGTGTGGAAGGGGGTGGCGAACGTCATCACCGCGCAGGAGCTGGCAGGGCGCACGGGCTTGATCTCCCGCGCGGCACCGAAGCCTCGTCGTGTGCGTCTTGACCTCGTGGAGGAGGTCCTAAGGCCGCGAAAAGGGGCGTTGGGGATCGATCTTCAACCCGTAGCCGCTGCGGGTGGCCGTTTTTTGATGGGTAGCCCGGCGGCCGAGCGTGGCAGGCAGGCGGATGAGGTCCAGCATGCGGTGCGCTTTGCGCGAAGCTGGTGGATGGCGCGGCATCCGGTATCCCAAGCACTCTTTCAGGAAGTGATGGGTAACAACCCGGCGAAATTCAATGCGCAGAGCGATCAGCTCCCCGTTGAATGTGTGACGTGGCAGGAGGCGGTGACCTTCTGCGAGCGCTTGACGCAAATGGAGGAGGAGCAGGACCGTCTGCCGCTGGGTTTTCAATATCGCCTACCTACAGAGGCAGAGTGGGAGTTCTCCTGCCGGGCAGGTGAGGAGGTGGCGACAGGGATGGGGAGCGCAAGGCCCACCGATGCGAGCGTGATGCCTGAGCAAAAGCCGATGGGAACGTTTCTGCTCGACGGCAATCGTGGTGCCAACCGCTTCGGCCTGTGTGACATGACGGGCAATGTGTTTCAGTGGTGCCTGGATCATTACGGCAGCTATGCGCCTGACCTTCAGGTGGACCCCTGTCACGCTTCTACGGAAGGCGGCACCCGCATCATTCGAGGTGGAAGCTGGCACGATCCGCCGGTGATGCGCCGTCCGGCGGCGCGCATGCGCTGTGCTCCAGAGACGCGGAGCAGCCGCATCGGCTTCCGTGTGGTGCTGGCGCGGGTGTGATCTGCGCTAGGGGGGGCTTGATGCGGACGGACTTACTTTTTATCACCGCCGAAGAGGCGACCGATGGATTTACCGATGTTTTTGACACCGTCCACGGCCTTGCCACCGAGGCCTTTTTCAGGTGTCTTGGTCTTGCTGCGTGAGCTGGATAAGCGGCCTGAGGAAGAGCTTTTGGAAGCCACGACCGGCATGGGGGTGGCGTCGTCCTTGAGCTCGACGAGGCCGAGGGCGGTGAGGGTGCGATCATCCAAGGCGGCATTCGGAACGAGGTTTTTTTCCTTTTGGAAGGCGAGGATGGCTTCGTGGGTGCTTTTGCCCGTGCTGCCATCTGGCTCGCCGGTGTAGTGCTTGAGTTCTTTGAGCGCAGCTTGGGCGCTTTGGAGAATGCGTTTGCTGCCTGGTTCGGAGAAATCCTTGCAGGCAGAAGTGGCGAAGAGGCTCTTGAGGTCCAGCGGCTCGGCGGGTGTCTCTTTTTCCGCTTGGCTGCGTAGCTGAGCCAGCAGCCCTTCGGCGGCTTTTTGATGCTCCTGCATACGGGCATCCACGAGCACCATGCGTGGCTGGTTGGCGATGCGCTCGAGAAGGGCTTCGGTCTGAGTGATCTTGCCCGCAGCGGGCTGGGTGGCATCGGAGGCGACCTGACGTAGCTTGGCGAGCTCGGCGTCCGTTTGGGTGATGGCGGCTTCGACGAGGGCTTTTTCATCCGCGATGGCCTTGGTGAGGTCTGCGCACTGCTTTTTGGCCTCGTTGATCTCTTTGCCGAAGGAGTCCGCGAGGGGCTTACCTTCAAATTCGACATCGTGAGCGGTGAGAAAGGCCTTCCAGGCTTCGAGGAGCTTTTCGCGTTCTCCGGGGCGGCTGATGCTATCGAGCTTCATGACCTCGTAATCGGCGCGGGCCTTCTTTAACCGTGCATCGAGCCGTGCTTCCGTATCGGCCACGGCCGTTTTTTCGTCGGCGGCTTTTTGATCGAGCCGGGCCTGGCGTTGGACGCGTGCGTTGGCGAGCACGTTTCCAGCCTCGGGGTGCTCAGTGTCCACACGTGGCTGCCAATCCTTGAGGAAG
>CALSBJ010000056.1:0-46617 GCA_943373155.1 Akkermansia muciniphila
CCCGTGGCATAGCCCGCACTCTGAAGCACGCTGGCAAGCGTTCGCGTGCCATCCGGCATGGGCGTGTCGTAGTTCGTCCGCAACACCGCATGCCCCGTGTGCTTTCCCGTCATCAAAACACACCTCGAAGGCGCACACACCGTGAGCCCCGCATAATGTCGCGTGAAGCGCATCCCCTCGGCTGCCATGCGATCCAGATTCGGCGTCGCGAGCGTCTTCTGCCCATAGCACGAAAGATCGGCATAACCGAGGTCATCGGCGAGGATGAAGACGATGTTCGGCGGCGCTGCGTGAAGCGTGCAGCAGATGGCGAGGAAAAGGAGGTATCTCATGCGAAGGAGAACGCGCATCGCCTACACTTCTCACTCGTGCATTATGTTCGGCGTGTTCAGATGCGATTAAGTCCACTCAAAGCCCCCGTGCTGCTCGCGAACTTGTCTGCTTCGATGCCGAGGCCTTGGAGCATCGACACGAAGAGGTTTGCCATCGGCGTGTTGTTCTGCGCGTTGAAGGCGAGGTTCTGTCCGTGTTTGAAACCGCCACCAGCGAGGATGAGGGGGAGGTTTTGGTTGCTGTGGGAGTTGGCGTTGCCGAGGCAGCTTCCGTAGAGCACCTGCGTATGGTCGAGCAGCGTGCCGCCGGTTTCGGTTACGTCGCGGAAGGCTTTGAGGAGATCGGCGAAGGCTTTCATCTGGGCTTCTTCGATCTTCTTCAACTCAGCGATCTTGTCAGGTTCGTTGCCGTGATGGGTGAGGCCGTGGGTCTCGCTTTTCACGCCGGGCACATGCGGCACGACGCTGAAGGTGCTGAGCGAGAGCGTGACGACACGCGTGCTGTCCGTCTGCAAGGCGAGACGGATCAGGTCAAACATGAGCTTGGAGCGTGCGATCACCTCATTGGCATCGGCGATGTCTTTGGGCTGCGGGTAGTCCACTTTTGGCTTCGGGCGGTTTTCCCACTCGATGTTGCGCTGGAGCCGGATTTCGAGCTCACGCACGCTTTGGAAGTATTGATCGAGTCGGGCGCGGTCTTCAGGGGCGCTGCTTTTTTCGAGTCGCCTGGCTTTGTCGAGGATCAAGTCGAGCACGCTGCCACCCGCTTCGATGCGGCGCATGGTGGCGGCTTTCTCTTCAGGTGTGCCGGCGACAAAAAGTCGGCGGTAGAGCTTCTCGGCACTCTTTTCAGATGGAAGCATGACACCCGAGCGGGAGATGGCGATGGAGTCGCCGTAGTGCTCGCCTTTGCTGACGGTCACGGCGAGCGAAGGGAAGCGGGTGTCGAGACCGAGCTTCTCGGCGGCGAGTTGATCGAGCGAGAGGCTGTTGCGAAACGTCGGCTGGCCTGGATGCGGTGCGCCGCTGAGGAAGCACTGGCCCGCGTGGTGATTGCCGTTCACATCCGGGTGCGAGAGACCGTGGAAGGTGGTGAAGTGCGGTCGCTGATCAGCGAGGAGGTTGAGGTAGGGGCTGGAGGTCTCGCCTGCCTTCGGGAAGAAAAACTGCGGCATCATGCCCAGCGGCACATGAATGGCGAAAAGCCGCTTCGGAGGCAATTTCTCAGCCGCACGACCGATGGAAGGCAGAGCGAGCAAAGCGCCAGCAGCGTGGAGGAAGTGTCGGCGAGTGTGCATAGGTAAGAATCGACAGAAGAATGGGGACAGGAGAATGGGATTCAGGATTTCATTTCAGGCTATTCTTCTGTCCCCATTCTTCTGTCGACCTCAGGCTCAATGGTAGTGACCTCCAACCGGGAATGGTTCAGATTGATCCACTGAATACCTTTCAGCGATGGCACGTGCTGCAATAGAACTTCCAGATGCTGTCGATAGTTAGGTTGAGGTCTAGTGAAACCAGTGACGATGAAACCGTGATCGGGATCATGATGAGGCACCAGATGTGTGCCAAGTGCCACATCCCCAGACTTCAATTCCAGCCGCTGCAAACAGTTGGATTCTCCGCCGAAGTGATGGATGAGGGCTTCATTGTAGAGCCGGAAATCCAAATGCGTGCCCCAGTCGCGGATGAGTTGTTTGAGGTGTGCGATCAGTTCTTCACAGCGAGGTCCCAGTGGCTTCCAGCCGGTCTTGCGCATGGTGGGTTGGTGGCGTTCGGGTTCGGCGAGGGCGTTGCGGAGGAGCTTCCCGCGCACTTCGGTCTCGCCGAAGTTCAGGAGCTTCACGAGACGAATGTTTTGGAGGAGGGCGTAGTGGATGGCCTGGGCGTCGTGCTCGCGAAGCAGGGCGCTGACGACTTTGAGTTCGTAAAGCATCTGGTTGACCACCAGATCGAGGTAGTAGGTCTTCTCGAAGCTGCCGTGACTGACTTTGATCGGGACTTGGGTGTGAACTTCCAACCCATGAGCACGCAGGCGTTGGGCCAGATCGTTTTCGTAGATCCGCTCGTCGAACAAACGTCCGAAGTGGTTCTGCGTGGCGTAGGCGCAGCTCATTACCACCTCATCAATTTCGGCGAAGGCACGGTCTGTGATGCTGTGAAGTTCGAGTGCGCGATGGATGGGCATGGGATGAGGAATCGACAGAAGAATGGGGACAGGAGAATCAAAATTCAGGGTTTCATTTCAGACTATTCTTCTGTCCCCATTCTCCTGTCGATAAAGACTCTGCTCTCGGCCAGCGCGTGAATCAATGACCTCAAGCCATGTCCGCTCTTCTTTGTGCTTTCCACGATGCGGCGGATTTCGGTGCGGTCGGCGAAGGTGACTTCGGTGCCGGTGGCGTAGCGGGAGAGGTGGGCGATGAAGGCTTTCGCGAGTTTGTCGGGATCTGAGGTGAGGATATCAAGAAGTCCGCTGGGGCCGCTGAAGTGGCGACCATCGGGCAACTCGCCGCTGGGATCGACTTGGGGGCCGAGCTTGTAGGTGACGCGCCATGGGGTTTGGCCTTTTTCGGGTGGTTCGTCGCCTTTGCCGTTGGAGCGGTAGCGATCTCGCAGGCCGCCGATGGGATCGAAGGCTTCGAGGGCGAAGCCCGCAGGGTCGATCTTGGCGTGGCAGGCGGCGCAGTTGGTATCGGCGCGATGTTTGTCGAGCTGTTCGCGGACGGTGGTGGTGCCGCGGGTGTCGGGATCGACGGCGCTCACGCCGGGCGGCGGTGGTGGAGCGGGATCGTTGAGAAGTCGGTCCATCACCCACACACCGCGCTTCACGGGCGAGGTGGTGGTGCCGTTCGCGGTGAGCTTGTGAATGGCGGATTGGCCCAGGAGGCCGCCGCGCAGGCTTTCAGGAGGCAGCGGCACTTTGCGGACCTCCACGCCGGTCACGCCCGCGATGCCGTAGTGCTCGGCGAGGCGCTGCGTGAGCATGGCAAAGCCGGGTTTGAGCAGGTGGGTGATGGGGAGATCGTTTTGGATGAGTTCGCGCAAAAAGGCGCGTGTCTCCGCCGCCATGCCTTCGTGCAGGAAGAAGCGATACTCGGGGTAAAGCTGAGGATCGGGCGTGGTTTCATCGAGTCGGCTGAGTTCGAGCCATTGATGGGCAAAATCCTCGATGAAGCGCTCGCTGCGTTTGTCGGCGAGGAGACGATCCACTTCACGATGCAGCACTTCGGCTTTGTGGAGATCGGCGGCGAGCAGCTGAGCGTCCGGCGGGCCGTTCCAGAGCCAATATGAGAGGCGTGAGGCGAGTGTAGTCGGCTTCGGCTCGATCGAGTGAAACAAAAACTCCGGCGAGGTGAGCACGGCGACATACACGCGCCGCATCGCATCCTCAAAGCAGTCCTTCGCGGCGATGCGTGATTTGAGCAGTGCTAGATACGGCTCGATCTCGTCGGGTGCGACTTCACGACGAAACGCCTTCGGCAAAAAGTCCGTCAGCAGCTTCCGCGCATCTGTTTCGGGCTGCGTGGACTGCACGGTCTCCAGCTGCGGCTTTCGTTCCTGCGGCGTGAGATCGAAATGCATGCTCGGCACATAGCCGCCGATGCTGCGCACCTCGTCACGTTGCGGCGGGATGACATCGCTCGTAGTCATCGTGGTGATCGGGAGATCGCCAAACAAGCGCTTGTGGCTTTCGGGTGGCCACGAAGCATGGATCGGGCCTTCGATCTCGAACCAGTCAATCGCCACACCGGGTCCCACATGCTTCTTCGCTCTTCCGGCGACCTGGCCGATGCGCAGGCCGTTCCACGGGATCGAAACGGGATCGAAGACGATGCTCTCATGCACATCGAGCCACTCGGTGATCTCCGCCTCGTTCGATTTCATCGACGGCGCAGTGAAGGCACGCAGCAGGCGACCGCCTTCCTGTTGCTTACCTTCCTCATGCGCACGCAGCACGGCGGCTTGATCTGGTCCCGGCTCCGGTTTGCCCGCGTTCCATCGAAAGCCCCACAGCGACAGTTTCATGCGGTACTGGCCCGCGTAGATCGGCGACACATTCATCGCCGCCTCATAGCCCGCGAGATTCGGATTGAGCAAACCGACCGCACTTTCGCTTTTTGCGGCTTTCACGGCTGCGAGCTGTTTTTTGCGCTCCTCCATGTCCGGCCCGGCATCGCCCACATGGCCTTGTTTGTCCTCAAAACCGCCGCGCACCGGCAGCGCGGGATCGAGTTGCTTGTCCTTCAACAGCACGAACTGCCCCTGCACGAGGTTTCCGCCAAACTTGAAGAGCCCCGCCGGATAGATGCGCTTCTTGAAGACTCGCGGCGGCGTGCTGCGCGTGGCGATCGCCGCATCCAGCGCCTTCTCGACCGCCTCTTCATACGCCGCGAGATGCGCGGGCGAGATGTCGAGCGCGCCCGCGATCTTGTCATACCCCGCCACCCGGCCATCCACCGGCAACAGGCCGACTACATCGAGCCTCGGCAATGCGAGAAGATCCTGCAGCGTGTTTTGAAACTCCACCCGCGTCATACGCCGCAGCCGGATGCGCCCGCCCGTTGCCGGTGTGGTCATCGCCATCAGCTTCGCGTCTAGTTCCTTCACAAACGCCGCCTTCTCGGTCGCCGCAGGCTGCTTTTTCTTCTTCGGCGGCATCTCACCCCGCTCCACCGCATCGTGAACCTTGATGAGCAGGTCCACATGCGACGCGTCGATGGTGAGCGTCGTCAAATCGAGGTCACCCTTCTTCGTTTCGGCATCGTGGCAGTCGTAGCAATGCTGCTCCAAAAAGGCCGATGGCGGCGCGGCGAGAAGCGAGGTGCTAAAAAGACAGGCGAGAAGAAAACGGGGCATGAGTCGAACGGGTTACTACAGCAGTGGCTTCAATTTCTCCGCATACACCGCATACCCCGCTGGCGAGAGATGGATGTTATCCGGCGTGAAGAGATCCTTCTTGATCGTGCCGTCGGCATTCGTGAAATCACTCCACAAGTCGAGCACCTTCACGTTGGCATCGCTGTCGAGTTTCAGCGGATTGAGGGCCGCGTTGGTCTTCTTGATGTCTTCGTAGAATGCATTGCCGGGCGCATGCGCGGGCAGAATCTTCGCGACGATGATCGCAGCGGCGGGGAACTTCTCGCGCAGGTTCTTCACGCACATCTGGATGCCAAGCGCGGCAGCTTCGATGCCGGTTTCGGGGGTGAAGAACATGTTGTTGTTGCCGATCATGAGCATAATGGCCTTCGGCTGGAGCCCCTCGGCGCCGCCGTGATCGAGTCGCCAGAGCACATTCTGCGTTTTGTCGCCGCCGATGCCGATATTCACGGCTTTGAGATCAGGAAAATGCTTCTTCCATGAATCGCCCCACTGAATCGTGATGCTGTCGCCGACGAGCAGCACATCCAGCGGGCCTTGATTGGCCTGCACGGTCTTCACATGGGCTTCGTGAAGCTTCAGCCACGAGTCGCCGCCGAAGTGGCCTGCGCTCGGCACCTGCGGCCAAAGTTGCGGCAGATGCTTGTTCGACTCGCGACCCGGCCGGCGCTCATACTCCGGCTTGTCGATGACATAAGCGCGTTCGTCGGCCGTGAGCGGCCAGCCGGTCTTTTGCGGTTCGGCGGTGACGTGCGGGTAGTCGAGAGCGACGGCGGTGGAGGCAACGAGTAGAAGGAAGATTGGACGGATCATCTTGGAGAATACGGAGAACCTCGGTGATACTCGACATCACCGCTGCACGATGCGCACAGGCAAGGCAGGATGGTTTTTCAAAGTCAGCTTCACGTTGTCAGCGGAGAGACCATCGAGCTTGGCTGGTCGAAGATTGGGGCGGGCGGCGATTTGGATGACGGCGAAGTCGGCTTGAGCGGGAATGAGGCACTTCGCAGTGAGGGTGCGCACACCTTTAGCATCGGAGCCGAGTGTGGTGACCTGAGCGCTGCCGCTGGCGAGGGCTTCCGGGATGCTTTGCGGCCAGGTTTGATGCAGGGAGCCGGGATCGCCTGAGAAAAGGTAGAGCTGACCAAAGAAGGACACAGAGGGTTTTGTGTTGGGGGCACGTCCATCGCGAAAATCGGCGCTGAGTTCGAGCACGGAGTCGCCTTCTGGGTTCAGCGCTTGCCTAAGCGGATGCAGATCGACGAGTTGGAAAACATCGCAGGAGATCGCTCGGCCCGTGGGATCGCCCGAGTCGCTTCCGGGGGCGATGAAGCGAAGTTGGCCTTCGTGGATCTCGGCCTCATCACCGCTCCAAAAACCGGTTTGGTGAGGGAAACCGCGTTCCAGACGAGTTTCATCGAATGAGCCGTTCAGGAGCGAAAAGAGCCTCTCAGTGGTCGCTTTGGGCGCTGAGATGGCCCAGACAATCGACGCGCTGAAAAGGCCGATGACTAGCCCGGCAGCCATGGCGGTAATGGGGCGGGTGATCCAGGTGAAACAGACACTCTTGTCTGTTCGCTTCGATTCACAGACAGGAGTGTCTTTGTCACCCCGGAAAGCCTCCTGCCGAAACCGATCATGCAGCGCCATCGAGCGGACCTGGGTGTCGGCGAAGAGCTGGCGTTTCGACGAATCATCGCGCATCACGGCTTCGAACGCGGCGAGTTCATCCGGCGTGAGCACACCGTCTTGGTAGCGCATGGCTTGAGCGAGGAAATCGGTGTCGTTCATGAGGCGGAGTCGGTTTGAAGGCGGGCGCGAATGCAGTCGCCGAGGGTTTTGTGAAGGCGGGCGAGCGCTTGATAGACGGTTTCGATCTTGCGACCCATGATCGCGGCCACGTCGGTGCAGTTGCGGCGCTCGAAGTAGCGCAGGCGCAGCAACTCGCGGTTGTTCGGCGTGATCTGCGTGATGCAGTGATCCAGCGCCTCCTGCATGGCATCGACCTTCGTTTGATCCGGCCAGTCCTCGGCCAGCAACGCCAGCATTTCATCGCTGAGGCCGACATAACGCCCATCCCGTGCCCGCAAGATGTCGATGGCACGATTCTTCCCGGTCAGCCGCGCCCAGTTCATGAGATGTGCCGTTGTCTCAAAGCTCTCCGCCCGCGCCACTGCCTTCACGCACACCTCTTGAAAGACATCCTCCGCCAGATGAAAATCCCGCGTCACACTGGCAAAGAACGCCGTGAGCGGCAGGCGTTCGGCAAGCAAGGTGGCGGTGATGTCTTCTGGGGCGGGCATGGGGTGCCCGAGAATACGCCCCACCGTGCAAAATCTCGACAGCGCGAAACTCCTCCGCCGAGACAAATCCCTGCCACAGCGCCACAATCACGTCCTGCATCACCTCCAAGGCCTCCTGTCGTGTCGGCAGCAGCGACCGCACAAACGTTTGCAACGCCAGCTCATGCTCCGCATAGAGGCGGAGAAACTGGTCATGCTGAGGTGAGTTGATCGGCGGAGGCATGGTGGCGGCAACACCAACTCGTTGCCAGTCACCGGATCATTTGCCGAAAAATGTTTCGGGACTGTGCGGCCCAGCCGAGACACTCACAATTTTCCTGTCTGACCAACTTTCCGTGACCGCAGATCGCTCGCCGATGGATGCCGAATAGCCTCACTTCTTGCTCTCAGCAGCCTGTTTCAAAATCACGCTCTTGTTTGTCTCCCAGGCGGGATTCGGCAGGGCCTCGAAGACGCGGAGGTTGCGATAGCTGACGCTGCGGGGCGTGCCGAAGCTGAGGATGCCTTTGGGCAGACCGATGACGGGGTGCGAGCCGAACACGGGGCTGCCGCCATCGACAGTGGAGAGCATGTCCTCGCCTCGCACTTCGATGACGAGGGTGTGCCATTCGCCGGGCTTGATGGGCAGGGCTTGTTTGCCAAAGGAGACTTCGTCGTCGGTGACCACGGTGCCTTTCAGTTCGCGGGATTTGGTCTTGTCCTTGCCTGCGGTGAGTCCGCCTTTGCCGAGGCGTGCGGAGGCGATGTGGGCGGCATTGCCTTCACGCAAGACGATGCCGGCGCTGTTGAAGTCGCCCTTGGGCGGATCGTCGAGCGGGAT
The DNA here is from genome assembly GCA_943373155.1 of Akkermansia muciniphila. Classification (GTDB taxonomy): domain Bacteria; phylum Verrucomicrobiota; class Verrucomicrobiia; order Verrucomicrobiales; family Verrucomicrobiaceae; genus Prosthecobacter. Next base: position 8,337 of record CALSBJ010000056.1, read on the forward strand.
GTCGTCGAGCCGCACTTCGACCTGGATGATGGCGTCCTGATACACGAGCGGCAGATGCAGAGTAGCGGCGGGATAGATCTTGGGTTTGACGATGCCGCGAATGCCGCCATCAACCTGCGTCCAGGTGCCGTTCATGACTCGCCAGCCCTCGGTCCAAGTGCCGGGATGCACGCTGCGGTCGATGGATTTGGCCAAGGTGATGGGCTTGGCAAAGTCCTCGCTCAGCAGCAGCTTACCGGGCAGGGTCATCTGCGTTTTTGGCGGCTCGGCGGCGTGCAGCGAGGTGAAAGCGAGGGCGGTGAGGAGGAGAAGTGTTTTCATGCGTGATCGAGTCCCTTCAGTGTTCCCGTGCTGGCACCGAACTTCTCGGTTTCGATGCCGAAACCTTGCAGCATGGAGACGAAGAGATTGGAGAGCGGGGTGTTGTTCGTGCGGTCGAAAGCGAGATGCTGGCCGTGTTTGAAGCCGCCGCCGAAGAGCAGCACGGGAAGGTTCCTTGTGTCGTGGCTGCTGGCGTTGCCGAGATTGCTGCCGAAGAGCACCTGGGTGTGATCGAGCAAGGATCTGCCGGGCTCGCCGGTGGACTTGAGCTTGGTGAGGAAGGCGTTGAGCGACTGGAGCTCGGCGAGCTCGATGCGGCGGAGTTGCTCGATCTTCGCGGGGTCCTGGCCGTGGTGGCTGAGATTGTGTCGGCTTTCTTTGACGCCCTCAATGGGTGGCACGCCGCCGTCCACGTCGATGGCGAAGGTGATGAGCCGCGTGGAGTCGGTCTGGAGGGCGAGGGCAGCGAGATCGAGCATCATGCTCATGCGGCCCACGATGTCGGAGGCATCGGGATACTCGCCTGGCGGCGGTGCCTGCACCTGCGGCTTCGGTTTGTGCGACCAGGACTCGGCGGTTTGCAGTCGCTTCTCCACATCGCGCACGGCGGTGAAGTATTGATCGAGGCGATCCCGGTCTCCGCTGCCGACGCGGCGCTGCAAGGCGGCGGTCTCCTCGCGCACGGAGTCGAGGATGCTGTGGCCATCACGCAACTGCCGCTCCTGCTCGCGGACCTCGTCCGGCGTGCCAGCGATGAAAAGACGGCGAAACACCGTGGCGGGATCTTTGTCCGGCGGGATCTGCACACCATTCCGTGTCCACGACAGGCTGCCGCTGTGCGATCCGAAGGCGAGAAACGGATGCCGCGTCTGCGCTCCGATTTGCTCGGCGATGAGTTGATCGAGCGAGATCGTGTTGCGAAACGCGGGCGTGCCCGCATGAGGCGCCGCCGTGAGGAAACTCGCCTCCGAGGAATGCCCGCCGCCCGCCTCGGGATGCGAAAGGCCGCTGAACACCGTGAAGTCACCACGCAAGGCCGCGAAGGGCTTCAGGTAAGGCGAAAGCTCAAAGTCGCGCCCCGTTTTCTCCGGAAAGAAATCCGGCGCATGCAGCCCGAGCGCCTTGTTGATCAGCACCATCCGGCGCGGTGGTGCTGCCTCGGCTCCACGGGCAAAACGTGGCAGCATCGCCTCCAGAAAAGGCAGTGAAAGTCCCACGCCCGTGCTGCGGATAAAGGCGCGACGGGAAAGAGCGGCGGTGGGGAGATGTGGGGTGTTCATGGGGGAAGAGGGGAGAATCAGACAATGGGACAATGAGATGGGGAGACTCGGGAGAATCGGGGAACTAGCGTTTGGTGAGAGACCATGCTTCGGGGTGGTTTTGCATGTTCACGAGCATGGCGATGATTTGATCGTATTCGGAATAGAGGGCGCGGGCTTGATCGGCGTCGGCGTAGCCGCATTCGACGGCAAACTGGAGCCACGTTTGAGTCTCGGCAGCCTCACCTTCGGCATCGTTGAGTTTGCTGACAAACGACGCGGCATAACGGCGCTTGCGCCATCCTTCGGCGATGTTTGCTGCGACTGATCGCGAGGAACGACGGCCTTGATCCGTGAGCGAATACTTCTCTTCCGCCGGGAAGGCCTTGCTCAGCCGAAAAAGCTCCATCGCGACCGCAAACGCTCTCTGATAGACCTCCAAGTCCGTATGGCGAACGATCTTCGTCTTTCTTGATGTTGGCTTCGCTTCAGTCGTCTTCATCTCATCGTCTCCTCGTCTGATTGTCTCCCTATCCGATTGTCTCAATGTCTCATTGTCTCAAAAATAGCGGACTCGCGATGATCTCGTGAATGAGGGACGCGAGGCCGTGATGCTTCGTGCGCACTTTGGCGACGATTTCGTCCATCGCGGCGCGGTCAGCATACTGCGGGGCGGTGCCGGTGGCGTAGGTGATGAGGTGCTGGGTGAGTGAGCGGGCGAGTTGATCGGGATTGGCGAGCAGGGCACGGCGGAACTCCTCATAGCCTGCAAAGGCCGCGCCACCGGGCATCGCGCCACTGGCATCGACCTTCGGGCCGAGGCCCACGCGGGCGAGCATGGGACCACGCTTTGACGGGTCCTTCACGAAGGCTGGGGCATCAAAGGTGAGCGGCCGCGGAATGAGCTGGCGATCCTTCACCGCCTCATCCGCCGCACGATAGCGCTCACGCCAGCCGCCGATGACATCGAAGCTCTCCAGCGCAAAGCCGGGTGGGTCGATCTTCGCATGGCAGCCCGAGCAGCTCTCGCTGTTGCGATGTTTGGCGAGTTGCTCGCGGATCGTGGTGGCTCCGCGAATGTCCGGCTCCACCGCAGGCACACCGGGCGGTGGTGGTGGCACGGGCAGGCCGAGGATGCGGTCCATCACCCACACGCCACGTAGCACGGGCGAGCTGGTGGTGCCGTTCGCCGTGACCTTCAGCACGCTCGCCTGCGCCATGACGCCACCGCGAACGGAGCCAGCGGGGAGAGGCACTTTGAGGAGCGAAGTCGAGAAAGGTAAAGCAGGAGACAATGAGACTGTGGGATGGGGAGACTTGGAGACATCGGCTTTGCCAGCCTTCTCCTCATCTGATTGTCCCCTTGTCTGATTGTCCGATTGTCTCTTCCGCTCTTCCAGATACGCCTCCATCAGCCCATAGTGCTTCGCGAGACGCTCATTGAGCATCGCAAAGTCGGACTGCACGAAGTTTGTCACGCTGAGGTCGTTTTTGAGCACCTCGTCGAAGAACATCCGCGTTTCCTTCACGCAGGACCACTCGATCAGCTCGTCCCACTCTGGGTAAAGCCGCGCGTCGGGCGTGGTCGCGGTGATCTTGCGCAGATCGAGCCATTGCCCGGTGAAGCTCTCGTTGAAGCCCGCAGCCTTCGGGTCTTTCAAGAGACGATTCACCTGCGCGTGCAGCGTCGCGGGCTGATGCAGTTCACCTTTGGCCGCCAGCGAAAGCAGTTCGTCATCCGGCGTGCTGCACCAGAGGAAATACGAGAGCCGCGAGGCCAGTGCTTCGTCATTCAGCGCCCCGGGAGGTGCATCGACATACAGGAAGTGCGGCGAGCAAAACGCCGCCTGCAGCGTCACCTTCATCGCCGCGAGGAAATCGCCATCTTTGGCCGCGTGGTCGTAAATCTTCGCGTAGTGCTGCACCTCGTCATCACTCACCGCTCGGCGAAACACGCGTGGCAAAAAGCCCCGCAGCACCCGCTCCGCATCCGCCTTCGTGGCCTTGGAAAAATCCAGATCGCCAAACACGCGACGCTGCCCCGGCGTGGGCCAGGATTCATGCAGCGGCCCCTCCACCTCCACCCATTCCATCGCGAGGCCCGGCCCCTGATAGGTGTTCGCATCAAAGCCACGCCTGCCTTTCAAGACCTGCTCCACGCGATGCGATGTGTTCGGTCCCGCGATGCCGATGGGCGATACTCGTAGCGTATCCTTTTGCCGCAGATACGTCACCACTTCCACCACCGCGCCCTCGGGAGGAAACTCCGTGTAAGTCACCACCCACGACGTGTTCGAGTTCCGCTCATCGCCCGCCTTGATGCGAGCCTTCACCGTCTCGCCGCCCCAAGCTCGCGCCTTGACTCGGAAGCGATACATCCCCGCCACCGGTGCCCCGCGGTAGCCCACGATCTTTTCCACGAAGTCGCCAAAGCGCACCAGCGCATCCGGTTGATCGCCAAACGTCCACCGGAAGCGCGTGTAGAAATCCTTGCCGAAGTGCCGCTGCTCCCACCGCTGCGGATAACGCACCGGCTCCGCATTCGGTGCCGGGCCTGTGATAAAAACCTCGTCCAGCGCCTCACGCGCTGCCGTCATGTAGGCCTGCAAATGCTCCGCCGACACACTCAACGCCGAGCCCACTTTATCATAGCCATGTGCCCGACCATCCTCCGGCAACTGCGCCCGGTAATCCTTCGCCACGCCAAGCAGATCCCGCAGTGTGTTTTGATACTCATCCCGGTTCAGCCGCCGCGCCAATGCCCGCCCCTCCAGCGCCTGCCGCGCCGCACTCGCCTCGCGAAAACCCGCATCCAGCGCCGTGAGTAGCGCTTTCGTCTCTGCCTCCGGCGGCCGCTTTTTCTTCGGCGGCGGCATCTCTCCATCGCGCACCCGATCATGCACCTTCACCCAGTCCGCAAACGTCGCCGCGTCCGTCAGATCCAGCTTCAAGGCCGTCAAATCCAGCCCGCCCTTCTTCGTCTCCGCATCATGGCAGTCATAACAATGCTCCTCCAAAAACCTCGTGCTCGGCAAAGGAGCCGCGAGAAGAGGAGAACAAACAGCGAGCAGTAAAAATCGAGGAAACATCATGACGTGAACAAGATGACAACGTCTCCTCCGCCAGCCGCTTGCAGAGAAATCAGGCCTCCACTGCTCACTTTGCCGCCAAGCTTGCTTCAGGGCACTTCGGTTCGTTAGACACATTTTAGGAAGCCGCGTGATCAGCGATCAGCTTTTTGGTTCAGCGTGGGTCTGGCTGGCTGGCCTTTCGATGAGGCCGCCGTCTTCCATTTCGAGGATGCGGTCGAAGACATCGAGCGTGCGGTGATCGTGCGTGACGACGATGACACCGGCGTTTTGCTCGCGGGCGACTTTGGCGAAGAGTTCCATCACCTGGCGGCCGCGCTGGCTGTCGAGAGCGGCGGTGGGTTCATCGGCGAGGATGAGGCCGGGCTTGTTGGCGAGCGCACGGGCCACAGCGACGCGTTGCTGCTCGCCGCCGGAGAGTGCAACAGGGAGGTTGTGGGCTCGTGGGCCGACGTCGAGGTAGTCGAGCAACTCCATGGCGCGGCGTTTGGCCTCGCGTGGGCTTGTGTCGTTCACCTCGAGGGCAATCTGCACATTTTCCAAAGCGGTGAGGAAAGGAATGAGGTTCGCTTTTTGAAACACAAAGCCCAGGTGCTGGCGGCGAAAGGCTCGCAGATCGACGAGCGCCTTGGGTCCATCGAGCACGGGCGTGCCGTCGATGTTGATGCGGCCGCTGGTGGGCAGATTGATGAGCGCCATGGCGGTGAGGATGGTGGATTTGCCGCTGCCGCTGGGGCCGAGCATGCCGACGACCTCTCCACGCGCGATGCTGAGCGAGGCATCACGCACGGCGATGACCTCGGTGTGGCCGCTGCCATACACTTTGCGCAGGTTTTGGACCTCGACGGCGGGCGTGCTCATGTGGCGAGGACGGTGTTGGGTTCCACGCGCATGGCTTTCCAGATGCCGAGCACGCTGGCGGCGGTGGAGATGCCCGCGACGATGACGGCGAGCGAAACAAGGTCCGCCGACTCGATGATGACGAGACGTGGGAAATTCGGGAAGGCGAAGCGCCCGAGCCCCCACGCGATGAGGTAGCCGACCGCACCCATGAGCAGCGCCTGCTGGAGAATGAGACCGATGATGACGCCATTGCGTGCGCCGATGAGCTTTAGCAGCGCAATGTCGCGCACCTTGTCGAGCGTGAGCGTGTAAATGATGAGCGCGATGATGATGGTGGAGATGAGGATGAGCAGCACGCGGAAGAGCCCGAGCTGTCGCTTTGCCTTGTCCACCATGCCGGAGAGCAGCAGGTCTTTTTGCTGCTGCGTGGAATAGACGGTGATGTCAGGCCAGTTGCCGAAAGTGGTGCGCACGGCGTCCATGTTCGCGCCGGGAGCGAGTGTGACGAGCACGGCGCTGACCTGCGGCTTGGCAAAGGCGGGAATGCCGCTGGAAAGGCCTGCGGCTCGCTCGACAAATTCCGGCTGCATGCGCCCGAGGTCGCTGGCGGCCACGCGTTCGCGTCGGGCCTCGCGCTCCAGCCGCACGGTCTCGCCGGGCACATCAAACTGGATCGCCATGGCATCGCTGACGGTGAAAAACGCCAACCCATCGCCGCTGGAGCCGACGAGGCCACGCGTGAGGCCAACGACTTCGTAAACGTTCTTCCCCAGCTCGATGCGTTCGCCCAAAGCCATGCCGAGCGAGGCATCGGTGATCATTTCAAAGTGCGCTCGCTCAATGCCGCGACCTGCGATGAGCGGAATCCATCCTCCGCGATCTTCCGGCCACGACAGGCCCTCCACCACGATCCGCAGCGGCTTCCCGCGATGCTCACGCTGGATGGTGTGCGAGACAAAGCGCCGCGCCGAGGCCACGCCGGGCACGGCGCGTGCCCGATCCTCCAAGCTCGCTGAGACACGCGACATCTCCGCGAAGGGACCACGCGTGCCACCTTGCACGATCCACAGATCCGCGCCGATGCGATCCACCAGCAGCGTGGCCTCATAAATCAGGCCGCGATAGATGCCGCTCATGCCCAACACCACCATCAGCAGCAGCCCGATGCCGAGCGTGGTGAAGATGAAGCGGCCCGCGTTATGCCGGATGTCGCGGACGGCGAGGTTCATGGCTTCACGGTGTCGATTTGGATATAAACCTCCGCCCGCTGGCCCACGGCCCAATTCACCGGGAGCTGCTCCACACGCACATCGACGAGGAACTCCCGCGTTTCGCGGTCCATCTCGCGTCCGAGCCTTGAAACAACACCGGGATAGTTTTTCTGCGGCTCCGAGCGGAAGACGACGCGTGCCTTTTGTCCCTTCGCCAGTCGCGGCATCTCCGTCTCATCCACCCAGGCGCGGATCCACAACTCATCGAGCGAGATCAGCTCCATCAGCGTCGCTCCGGGCACCAGCATCTCACCGGGCTCGCGATCCCGGCGAATGATGAGCCCATCATACGGCGCGGTGATCTGCGTAAAGGCGAGCTGCTCCTGGCGGTGCAGCATCGTCTTCTCCGCCACGAGCACCAGCCCCTGCGCCTCGGCAATGGCGGCGTTCGAGCGTTTCAGATCCGCCTCAGCGACCTTCAAAGCCTCCGCCGCCTTGTCGGAATCCGTCTGCGAGACCGCGTTGGAGGCCAGCAGGCCTGCGAGCCGCTTCGCATCCTTCCGCGCCTGCTCCAGCACCGCCTGCGACCTCGCTAAATCCGCCTCCACACGCTGCGCCGTTTGTTTCGCCGCCGCGAACGAAGCCTGCGCAATCGCCGCCTGCTGCCGCAGCTCTGCCTCATCGAGTTTCGCGAGCAGTTGGCCCTTCTTCACCGTGTCATCCTGATCCACCAGCACCTCCACCAGCCGCTCCTGGATGCGTGCGCTCACCTGCGTCTTCACCCGCGCCTCCAGCGTGCCCGTGCCGAGCACGTCTTCAGCGGCTGAGGCCGCGATCGTGAAAGCGAGGAAGGCGATAAGGAGGTGTTTCATGAGGTTGTTTTTTCAAAGCGAGCCACCAGCGCGAAAACGACCGCGGCGAGCACGACGAGTCCGGCATACCAGACCCACTCGGGCAGCGTGCTGAGTTCAGGCAGTCTCTTTTTGCCGAGATCAGCCACGGGCAGAATGTTCGCGGCGATCCAGTCGTAGCTGAAGGCATAGGCGATGCCGCCGACGATCATGCCAAAGAAGCCTGCGAGCGCGTCGAGCTTCCCTGCGCCGATGGCGGCCACGCCGGTGCCGGGGCAGTAGCCGTAGATCACCATGCCGATGCCGAAAAGCACCGCACCGAGCACCACCGCGAGCATGGTGGCCGGTTTGATGTGCCAGTTCGTCAGCTCCTGGCCATGCAGGATGAAAAGCCCCACACCACCGACGACGATGGCGGTGAACATGACTTTGAGCACGGTGAAGTCGCGAAACAAAAACTGCTTCACGATGACATTGTAATCCGTGACGCCGCCGCGATGCAGCAGCACGCCAAACAGGAAGCCGAAGAGCAGACCAACCCAGAGAAGGTTCGGTCCGGTGATGAAGGCGAGGGTGGTGGGCATGGGCGATCAGGCTTTGGAGTTGCGACGAAAGAGGAGAAAGGCGGTGACGATGCCGCTGGCGAACATGACGAGGAAAAACGTCCAACTGCTCATCGCGAGCTGAAGCGAGCCGCTGATGCCATGACCGCTCGTGCAGCCATCCGCCAGACGTGCGCCGAAGAGAATCACCACGCCGCCGAGGAAAGCGGCGATCATGCGCTTCATCACGGAGGTGCCAAATCGCTCGCGCCAGATCGTGGGCACGCTTTCCAGCTTGAAGCTGCCGCTCATCACCGCACTCACCAGCGCCCCGAAAAACGATCCCAGCACAAACAAGCTGCCGTAATCCCACGCGGGCACCGCCTTCTTGGCCCAGTAAGCATTGGCCGCCACGCCCTCCGCGCCGATGACGGGCATGGCACAGGCACCGGAAGCCTGGACAATGCCGGTGGACATGCCGATGGGCTTGTCCGCCAGCGAGAAGGTGAGGAGGCTCAGCACGCCAATGAGCGCACCGACGAGGTAGGGATTCCAGCGAGGACTTTTCATGAGGAGGGTCTATTCAAACTTGATGTAGGCGAAGCCTTGCAGTTGCAGGTCGATGAGTCGTGGAAAAGCACCGACGACGAGTTTCACGCCAGCCATCAGCTCTGTGGGCTTCACGCCCTTTTGCTGCATGGTGTTTTCACACAGCTCGATCTGCACGCCGCGCTTGATGAGTTCGGCGAGGATCTCGCCATTCGGATTCGCGGATTCGGCCCCGAGACGCTTCCGCGCCTCGTCATTGATCACCGCCGCGATGCCCGTGCCGTGATAGACGAGATGCAGATGCACCTGATCAGCGGCGATGCCGTGCTTCTGGTAGGTGTTGATGAGCTTGCGGGCATAAAACAGCCCTTTGTTCACGCCTTCATGCTGCGCGTCATCGGTCACTTGATACACGATGCGCAAATTTTCACGCACCTGGATGGGAATGACCTCCGGCTCGGCAGCAGCGGCGGTGAGAGTCAGGGCAAAAAGGGAGATGAAGAGATGTTTCATAATCATTTCGAAACTGGAAAGGTGATGCGCCACAGGCCGCGAAGGTCGCCGAGTCGGAAGCCGGTGGCTTGGTCGGCGGGATAGAGTTTTTGGATCGCGGCGAGCGTTTCAGGCGCGATGTCTTTGCCCGGTGTGCCGTGGCATTGCAGGCAGAGCGGGTTCCCGAGGACGATGGGCGCGAGGAAGGCACGGCTGCCATCGGCATTCGTGATGACCTGCGGCGTCGGGGCCTCCTTTTTCGCCAAAGCGGTCAGGAAAGCCTCCATCGCGGCCTTTTCGACCTCATCGGCCGCATTCTTCGGATTGCGCGGTTTGTGTGTCGCACGCCGCAAAGTGACTCCATGAGCCGCAGCGACCGCTTTGGCGATCTGCGGAGCTTTTTCACTGCACACGCTCAAAGCGCCCGCCGGGCCGCTTTTGCCAATCGCCTCGCCCAAAGCCCCACTGAGCTTCGCAAAGGCCTCTGCGACGATTTTCGGCCCTTCGACCGCTGGATCACGAGCCGTCTGACTGAAGGCCAGCGAGGGCAGAAGTGCGATGAGGAGCAGGCGTTTCATGGCTGGGTGTCCGGTTTCCACGACATGTAGCCGCGGTGGATGTGCTGGATGTTTTCAAAACCGAGTTCCTTGAGCTTCGCGACCGCTTTGCGGCTGCGAAAGCCACCGGCGCAATAAACGAGCACGGGCATCTTTTTGTCGAGGACGGTCACTTTGGCGTCGAAGGCTTCGTCGCCGATGGAGATGTTCACGGCCTTGGGCAAAGCGCCTTCGCTGAACTCGCCGGTGGAGCGCACGTCGAGCACCTGCGTCTCCGGATGATCGCGGAGCCACGCATTGGCCTGATCGGCATTCAGGTTGGCGCAGACGCGGCCCGGCACCGCTTTGAAGAGTCTGCGGTCCCAGCTTCCTTCATACCAGTACCAAAGGCCGACGACGGTGGCGAGGATGACGATGGTCCAGATCATACGTTGAAGAAGTTTTCGTCCGAGGGATATCGGTGATGGTTATATCAATGACGAGTGCCCAAAGACAAAAGTAGCCCCATCACGCCGCCATAAATGGCCCCGCGCCACCACGTCGAGGTGAGCGGGCAGGTGCCGGAGCTGCACTGGCCGAAGTAGCCCATTGCTGAGCCAAGGACGGCTCCGATGGCGATGGGAATGAGGTAGCGTGTCATGGTGTTGCTTGGATGTAACCTAGCCTTTCTAGGCTGGGTTTGATTGAGGACATTCGGCACAGGCTAGAAAGCCTATGCTACGATCAGCCGCACTTTCCACCACCGCAGCAGCCACCATCCTTGTCGTTGCCGCCTTTGCCGCAGGTGCTGATGCCGAGCGGCGCATACAGCGGGCAGAAGCGGATGAAGGCGGTGAGCAGCGGCACCGCGCCGAGGGCTCCGAGCCAGGAGTGATTGACGATGCCGTAGGCGATGAGGCCGAGGCCGACGAGGATGCGCAGGGCGCGGTCGATAGTTCCGATGTTGGGTTTCATGTCAGTGTTTGGGTTCGGGGTGGGAATGCTTGTTCGCCATGTAATACAACACCGGCACGGCCATGCGGCTGATGAACAGGCTTGCGATTTCGCCTGCCATTAATGCGATGGCGAGGCCTTGGAAGATAGGATCGGCGAGGATGACGGCGGCTCCGACGACGACGGCCATGGCGGTGAGCAGCATCGGGCGAAAGCGCACGGCTCCGGCGTCGATCACGGCCTCGCTCAGCGGCATGCCTTCACGCACGCGGAGCTCGATGAAATCGACGAGGATGATGCTGTTGCGCACGACGATGCCGCCGCCGGCCATGAAGCCGATCATGCTCGTGGCGGAGAAGAAGGCGTCCAAGAGGCCGTGCGCAGGCAGGATGCCGACGAGCGAGAACGGAATGGCGATCATGACGATGGCAGGCGTCAGGAAACTGCGGAACCAGCCGACCATGAGGACGTAAATCAGGATGATACAGGCACCGAAGGCCGCGCCGAGGTCGCGGAAGACTTCGATGGTGATGTGCCATTCGCCGTCCCATTTCATCGCGGGTTCGGCATCGCTGAAGGGCATGGATGCGTTGAGGATCTTCAACTCCGTGCCGCTGCCGCCGAACTCGCGGGTGTCGAGCTTCTTGAGCGCCTCGTTCATCTGGAAAATGGCATACACGGGGCTTTCCACGATCCCGGCGACATCGCCAATGACGTAAGTCACGGGCATGAGGTTCTTGTGATAGAGGCTCTTCTCGACGGTGACGTGCTCCACCTTCACCAGCTCACGCAAAGGCACGAGTGGCGAGCCGTTGGCACCGGGTTCGGGCAGCGCATTGGCATCGCCGGAGCGCACGCGGAGGGCTAAAAGCTCCTCGGGCGTGGTTTTGGCACTGCGGGGCAGTTCGAGGCGGATATGGATGTCTTCCTTCTCGGCGGGCTGATGTAGCAAATCGACGTTTTCGCCATCCACAGCGATTTTGAGCGTCTGCGAGATCGTGGCGGCGCTGATACCGTGCAGCGCGGCTTTTTCCTTGTCGATGATGAAGCGGGCTTTTTGCTGATCGGCCTCGATATACCAATCGACATCCACGACACCGGGTGTGGTCTTGAAAATGGTCTTCACGGCTTCCGCAAGCTTCAAACGTGCTTCCTCGTTGGGGCCGTAAATCTCCGCGACGAGTGTTTGCAGCACCGGAGGACCGGGTGGCACTTCGGCGATGGCGACGCGGGCTTTGTAGCGATCCGCGATGGCCGTGACGACGGGACGGATGCGTTTGGCGATGTCGTGGCTCTGTGCCTTGCGCTCGTGTTTGCCGACGAGGTTGACCTGGATGTCGGCGACGTTGGCACCGCGACGCATGAAGTAGTGACGCACCAGTCCGTTGAAGTTGTAGGGCGAGGCGACACCGGCATAGACTTGGTAATCGGTCACTTCAGGCTCGGTGCGGATCGCGGCGGCCATTTCGCGAGCGACGGCGGCGGTTTGCTCTAACGACGAGCCTTCCGGCATGTTCAGGATGACTTGGAATTCGCTCTTGTTGTCGAAGGGCAGCATTTTCACCTTCACCCAGCCGAGACCGACGGTCGCCATGCTCGCGAGCAACAGCACTGTGATGCCGATGAGAAAGGTCCAACGCCAGCCGGTGTGGTGCAGCAGCGGTCCCATGACGCGGCGGTAGAGTTTCGTGAAGAAATCCTCGGGATGCTCGCTGGCGTCGTGATGTTCGAGATCTTTGGCCGATGGCGTGCCGTTAGTAAGCGTCGAATACTTCGTCCCCCAACGAAGAATGCGAATGGAAGCCCATGGCGTGACGATGAAGGCGATGAGCAGCGACCAAAACATCGCGGCACTGGCTCCAATCGGAATCGGGCGCATGTAAGGCCCCATGAGGCCACCGACGAAGGCCATCGGCAGCACAGCGGCGATCACGGCGAAGGTGGCGAGGATGGTCGGATTTCCAACTTCACCAACGGCTTCCACAGCGATGGAAGACCAGTTGCGGCCCTTGTTTTGAGGCAGGTGAAAGTGCCGCACGATGTTCTCCACGACCACGATGGCATCATCGACGAGGATGCCGATGCTGAAGATGAGCGCGAAGAGCGTGATGCGGTTCAGCGTGAAGCCGTAGAGATAAAAAACGAGCAGCGTGAGCGCCAACGTGGCCGGAATGGCCACCGCGACGATACCGCTCTCCCGCCAGCCAAGCGTGAGCCAAATCAGAATCGCCACGCTGAAAACGGCGATGCCCATGTGCAGCAGCAGCTCGTTCGATTTCTCCGCCGCCGTCTCGCCGTAGTTCCGCGTGATGCTGACGGTCACATCAGCGGGAATGACGCTGCCTTTGAGCAGCTCGACCTTCTGCAGCACTTCGTCAGCGACGCTGATCGCATTCGCGCCGGGGCGTTTGGCGATGCTGAGCGTCACGGCGGGTTCGTCGTTCATTTTAGAGCCGTGGAAGACGTATTGTGTCGGCTCTTCGCCCCCATCGACGATTTCGGCGACTTCGCGCAGATACACAGGACGGCCGCTGAAGACACCGATGACCACATTGCCGACTTCTTCGGCGGTTTTGAGGAAGGCACCGGTTTCGACAAGGACCTCGTTGTTGCCCGTGGTGAGACCACCGGCGCGGAATTGGCGGTTCGCCTGCTGAAGCATCGGCACGAGGCCAGCGGGGCTCAGATTGCGGCTGGCGAGCTTCACGGGATCGAGCATCACGCGCACAGCGCGACGCGAACCACCGAGCAGCGTCGTCTCGGCCACGAGCGGCACTTGTTTGATCGATTCATCCACCTGTGCGGCCAAACGCCGCAGTGTGAGGTGATCGTAGCGGGCGCTGTGAAAGGTGAGCGCGAGGATCGGTACGTCGTCGATGCTCTTCGGCTTCACGATGGGCATGGTGACACCCATCGGGATGCGGTCGAAGTTCGAGCGCAGCTTCTCGGTGATCTTCACCAGACTGCGTTCCGGGTCTTCGCCCACTTTGAAACGCACGATGACGAGGCTCTCGCTGTCGCGTGAGGTGCTGTAGAGGTATTCGACGCCGGGGACCTCCCACAGCAGCTTTTCCATCGGACGCGTGGCGCGTTCTTCGATCTCCTTCGCGGTGGAGCCGGGCATGGCAACCATCACATCGACCATCGGCACCTTGATCTGCGGCTCTTCTTCACGCGGCAGCAGCACCACCGCCGCCGCGCCGAGCAAAACGGACGCGATGACCACCAGCGGCGTCAGCTTGGAATCAATGAACGCCGCCGCGATGCGGCCTGCGATGCCGAGATGTGGGTTGGAAGGCTCGCTCATGGCTGGATGGTCACGGGTTGGCCGTCGGTGAGTTTCGCGCTTTCGCTCACGATGATCTGTTCACCCTCTTCGAGGCCGGAAAGCACCTCCACGCGGTCTTCGAGCACTTTGCCTGTCTTCACGAGCCTCAGAGCGGCTTTGCCATTTTGGGCGACGAAGACGAGTTCCATCTGCCCACGCTTCAAAACGGCATTTTGAGGCACGAGGAGCAGTTTCACCTCGGCCACGGGCACCGAGACGCGGCCAAACTGACCCGTGCGCAGGCCTTCGGTCGGCGGGAGATCGAGCTTCACATTAAAGGTGCGGCTCACGGGATCGGCCACGGGTGAAATTTCGCTCACGGTGCCTTCGATGACCTTTGCGAGGTGCACGGCCATCTTTTCACCCAGCTTTACGCGGTCGAGGATCGCTTCAGGGAGATCGGCTTCAAAGCGCAGCGAGGTAGGCGCTTCGATTTCCAGCAGTGGTTTGCCCGGCATGGCGAGATCGCCCACATCGGCGAGCTTGCGCGTGACCACGCCATCGAAGGGCGCGGTGACTTTGGCGTAGCTCATCATCGTTTCGGCCTCGCTGACGGCTCCGGTGCCGATTTTCACGCGAGCATCGGCCGCGTCGAATTCCTGTCGCGTGGTCGCCTTGCTGGCGATGAGCTGCTTTTGACGATCAAAGTCGCGTTTGGCCTGATCGAGCATCGCGCGGGCCTGATCGACCTTCGCCTGAATCTCCTGCACATCGAGCCGCGCGAGCAGATCGCCCGCTTTCACCATCGCGCCGGGCGTGGCGGTGTATTCGAGCACGCGACCGCTGACCTTCGCCTCGACGACGGCGCGTTGTTTCGATCGCACGGTGCCCACGACCTCCTCGGTGGCGGTGTGCGCCTGGAAAGCTGCGGGCTGGGTTTTCACCGCGACGCTGGGCAGTGTGGCGGCGGTCGGTGGCGACTCGTGTTTGCCGCAGGCAGTGAGGAGCAGGATGGGGAGTAACAAACGTTTCATTTGGATGCGGTGGGAATCATGGTCATGCCGAGGGCGCGGCGTAGAGCGGCAATCGCGACGCGGCGGTCGGTGTCGGCCTCCACACGGCGCACACGGGCGGCGGTGAGCGCGGTCTCAGCGTCGATGAGTTGCGCGGCGAGTGCGAGGCCTGTTTCAAATCGTTCGCGGGTGAGTTTCACGCTTTCCTCGGCGAGTTGCACGCTCTTGGCGGAGACGGTGAGGCGCTCATCGGCCTCACGCAGCGCGGCGCGTGCCTGCTGCACCTCCAGCGTGACGGCGAGGCGCTGGCGGCGCACGCCTTCCTGCGCGGCCTGGAGTTCCGCCTCGGCCTCGTTCACACGGCCACGCGTGAGATTTCCATCCCACACATCCCACTGCGCCATGATGCCGACGGTGTAGTTCGTGCCCTGGCCGTCGAATTTGCCGCCGCGATTGTGCTCCGCGCTGCCAAAGGCATTCACGCTGGGTTTCCAGCCTGCGGAGGCTTGGCGGATGCGTGCCGCATAGGCCTGCGCGATGCCTTCCGCCGCGAGCACCTCGGGACGGCTGGCGATCTGCGATGAAGGCGGTGCCTGGAGCTGCGGCAGTGATGCGGAGGCATCCACCTCGCCGCTCTCCATGCCGAGCAGCATGGCCAGCGATTGACGCGTGAGCGTGTTCGCGTTGCGGGCGCGGGCGAGATCCTCGCGGGCCTCGGCGAGGCGCACCTCGAGGTCGAGCGCGTCCGTTTTCAGTGCAGTGCCGACCTCGATGCGTTTTTCGCTGAGCTTCAAATTGGATTCAAACGAGCCTGCCGCCGCCTGCGCGGCCTCGATGAGCGCCCGCGTTTTGTGGATCATCAAAAAGGTGCGGGTGACCTCAAAGGCCAGCACCTGACGCACGGCTGCCGCGCCATGCTGGCTGGCATTTAGCGCTGCGAGCGCAGCATCACGCCCGGCGATGTTTCTACCGCCAGCGTAGAGCGGGAGAGTGAGCGTGGCACCGCTCATCCAGTTGTCCGCGTCCGGCACGTCGTTGAAATTTAGGCCGGGGCTGAAGCGGCGCTGGTTCAGCGCCATGCCGAAAACGCTCACGGGCTGGTTTGTGCGGATGTAACCGCTTTGCACCCGCACCTGCGGCTGAAAGGCGGCGCGTGCCTGCATGAGCATGGCCTGCGAGCCCTCGATCCGCGAGGCCGCGATGCGGGCGTCCGGGCTGTCCGCCAGAGCCCGCGAGATGGCCTGCGAGAGGCTCAGCGTCTCCGCGCCATGCAGTGCGGAGCCTGCAGCGAGCGTGCCGATGAGGATCAGCCGCAGCATGAGCCGCCTCCTTTCCCGACGCCGAGTTTTTTGAGCACATTTTCCGCCGGGCAAAAGCCGGTGAAGGCCGATTGAAAGAGGTTCGCGCCGACAAAAGCGGTCAGCCAAAGCCAGTTCGGGCTGATATAGTGCGCCAGAGCGAGGCTGGTGAGGATCATGATGCCTGCGAGGGCACGGATGGCGTTTTCGAGCTTCATGGTTTTGGGGTGGTGGAGTTCAAATCGGTGCTTGGAACGGGTTCCGGTGCCTTTGGCAGCAACACGCAGGCCGGGCAGCCCTGTCGGCTCATCTGCATGCCCGCCAGCAAAGCCGCGAGCGCGGCGATGAGGAGGAAGAGTCGGTTCGGAGTCATGGCGGTGGGGGAAGGCTCAGCGGGTGACGGTGTCGTGCTTTTTGTCGTGCTCGCTCCAGCCATGCGCGGCGAAGGCGGAGACGACTTTGGCGTGATTTTGCGCGATCTTGGTCGCTGCGGCATTGCGGCCCGTGACGGTCATGCACACGCCTTTGGCCGTCGGTGTGAAGCGGTGATCCATCTCCGCGTAGTGATCGCAATACTCCGCGAAGGCCGGGTCCCAGCGTCGCACGCTCAGGCCGGAGCCGAGGCGCTCCTGCATCTGCTTCACATGCTTCTGCAAGGCAGCAGCGACTTTTGGATCATCACTCTCCGTGGTGGCCGTGTAGCCGGTGGCGGTGAGTTTGAGTTCGCGGTGGATCTTCGCGTGATTGTCAAAGAGCGCGTGAATTTGCTCCTGTGCCTCGGCAGGCAAACCCCGCCCACCGCCCTGCTGGGCACAGGACGTGGCAGAAAAGGCCGCCGCGAAAGCCAGCGCAGCGAGGAAATGTGACTGGGAGGAAGCGGGTGTCTTCATGATGGTCCTATATTCAACTGTATGAGTCTATACGCATATAGTGTGGCTGGGCAAATGGTTTTTCCGGGACGTAGGCGGCTGACGCGGAGTGGAGGAGGGCGGGCGGGCGTTGGTTTGCTTTTGGCCTGGTTCGTGCCGATCATATCTCTGGGTAAATCTTGTTTTGACCATTCCAGTCATTTTATACGCCCCCCCCAAATGCAGTTCGATGCGACACAGGTGATTGAATCCCTCCATGCCAAGTGGCGTTGGATTCTGCCAGAAATCAGCGAGGTGCTAGCGGTGAGCTCCATGGGCAACGTTTGCCTCGTTGACAACCAGCAATCCTACTGGCGCATTTGCCCTGAAGAACTCTCGGCGGAGATCATTGCACGGTCTGCTTCTGAAATGGACTCATGGTTTGCCGATCCCGATACCAAGGCCGACTGGCAAATGTCTGGGATGGTTTCTGAATTGATCGAGCTTTATGGCGAACCAGAGTTGGGCGAATGCTTTGGTTTGGTCATTCCTGGCGTGCTTGGAGGCAAGTATTCCCCAGACAATATCCGGCGGCGTAACCTCTACGAATACCTTCGTTACACAGGAGACCTTGCGAGCCAGACCAAGGATCTCAAGGATGGCGAAAGCATAGAATTCAAGGTCGCCTAGGGTTGGCCGTGCCGGGCTTGACGGGCGCAGCTCTGCCCCTCGCCGATGAGTGTCACTACTCAGTCGGCCCGTAGGGCACATGATCCATCTTGGGGCGGAACAAGGTGCCGTCGGGATTGAGCGCTCCGAGTTTGATCAACCAAGCACGCTGTTTGGCTTTGGACCAGGTGGCGACTTTGGCCCAGTGGGCGGCGTGCTCGTCCAGCCACGCAATGTCTGCGGGAGAAAGTCCAGACGGACGCTTCCTGGGTGCTGGGGCTGATTTGGTCTTCATGGAGTTAAAATGTCTTTGAAATCCGAGTGGTCAAAAACCTTCTGGCTGGAAGTAGCCGATGATGGCGCGTGGATCACGCACGGCGAGTTGGATGTGTGACTTGAGCTTGATGCCAGCGCCGTCAAAGGCAGGTGCGCCTTCCTGAAACACCCCACGAACGGAATGGTAGGTCGTGCGTTTGCGGCTTTCCAGGTCGGGAATGACGTTGTTCAACACAATGCAGTCACGCTCGCGCCGAAGCCAGTCGTAGTCGTGAAGTCCCACGCTCTGATTGGTGGGAAGCGTGATTCCCTGTAGCTTCATGGCCTGGATCAATGAGTCAGCGGCCTCGGAAAGCATCTGGGTGAACTTCACGTCCAGCAGGTCGAAGCAGTTGCCCAACTGGATGATGGCTCCGACCACGGCGGGTTCCTTGATCTGCGAGCCTTTGCGCTTGGACTGCTGGATGGCCCACTCGAGTGCCCGCATCGGTCCATGCTCCCAAAAGTAAATGCCGGAGCCAAGCCAGTCATACGCGTTGAGGCTGGCATTGAGCTTCTTTTTGCCTGTGAGAACGGCATCCCGGAGGCGGCGGTCACAGCCGTGAAAAGCGAAGACGGTGCGCTGGTAGGAGAGAAGGTCCATGGAGTAAGCGACGGCAATGCTAGCGGATTGAGATTCAGATGCCAAGCGTGGTCTTCTCACGATGGAATGCTCCATTTGCCCTCGGTTTGAAAATGACGCCTACCTCCCCGGCGGCTGAAACACCTGCAAGGCGTTGATCGCAGCCGTGCCGGGCTTGGTGGGCACCAGGCGGAGGGTGTGATCGGCATTTGAAAGCATTTGGGCGAGGCGGAGGACGAAGGGAGTGGCGGATGAGGCTTTGAAGGTGACTTCGTCGAGGACGGCGGGTTTGACCTCGAAGGTGAAGCGGTCGCTGGTGCGGTTGCGCTCGGCGCGACGCCAGAGGTCGGGCTCGATGAGGATCTGGCCGCTGGCGCTGGTGAAGGGCTGGAAGGCGTTGCCCTGACCATCGGGACCGGTGACGCTGCCGGTGAGTGTGTAGTCGCCGCCGTCGCTGGTCATGACGAGCGTCCAGGTCTGCGGCACGATGCGCTGGCCGAGCGTGATACCGTGGGGCGATTGATCGCGCGGATTGGCCCCTTTGCCTTCCTTGGTGTTTTTCGCGTCGGGCTGCACATAGCTCATGAGCCAGGCATTGGTCTCGCGGGCGGGTTTTTCGTCGATCAGGACGCGGAAGGTGCCGCCATCGGGCGCGGTGATGCCGTGGAGGTCGAGGCGTGTGCCGGTGAACTTGGCGGTGAAGGAGCCGTCGGGTTGTTTTTCGGGCTGGAGCTGCATTTCGCGGCTCGCGGGCTCGTAGCTGAAGGCTTGCGGCACGCGGAAGTGGGCTAGGATGTTGCTGTTGATGATTTGGGCGCCGTAGTCGCTCTGATGCACGGCGTCTTTGAGCAGCGCGGGCACGGGCAGCTTGTTCGCGGTGAGGTAGGCGGCCCAGTCGCGGCGGTTTTCGACGAATTCGACGTCGTGCTTGCGACACACCTCACGCACGGCAGCCACGTCTTGATCGGCGGCGTTTTCCGATTGGCCCCACAGGGGGATGTCGCGCTCGCGCCAGTGGATGCTGGGAACGATGATGTCGGCGGTGGTGTGGCGGCGCAGCTCGATGAGGAGCTTTTCCAAATCGGCTGGGTTACCGATGGTGTAAGTAATGATGAGGTCCGGCTGATCGGGGATGACGAGATGCCGCGCCCAGCCGCGCAGATACTGCCACGGGCAGGAATTGCCGACCATCTTGCGATACTCGGCCTGCTTCGTCTTCGGGAAGCGCTTGGGCAGCTCGCGCTGCCAGAACTCGCCGCTGCCGAGCATGTTCGTGTAGCTCGATCCGATGGCCCAAATGAGAAATGGGCGGTCCAGGCCCTGCTGGAGCTTGTGCATCGTCAGTGCGAGGTGCTGGCCATCAGCGGCCTCCGCCTTCGCCACATACTCCGCCGCGCCTTCCGGCCTGCCTTTGACAAACACCGGCTCGTCGGTGACGAGACTGCGGTCTGCGGCGAAAGCCGGAGAGGATGGGAGATGAAAAGCCAGAGCAAGGGCGAGAGCAAGAAAGGGCGGTAAAGCGAGGCGATGCATGGGGAGGGAACGAGGCTCTCGACAGCACATTTCACCGGTGCTTGCTAGAAGACCTGCCAGGCCTTCGCGTCCAGCTCTTGTTTGAGTGCGTCGTCGTTCACACGGCGCAGGAGGTTGTAGTAGCTGTAGGGGTATTTGAAGGCGTGGCCGATATCCACCTGCTTGTCACCGCGTTTGCGCCAGTATTCGACGCTGTTGGGTCGTAGCTGACTGGGGCGGTGATCAGGACGGGGTTTGTCGTCGGGGCCGGGGCCGTTGCGAGTGATGGTGACGTATTTGCGAAAGGCTTCGCGGCAGCTTTCCGCCCATTCGGCATCGCCCATCTCTGCCAGTTCGACGAGCGCCTGGCCGAAGGTGAGCATGTGGCCTGTGAAGCCCTGCCCGTGGCCTTTCCAACGGTCGATCGCACTCCCCGCCTCGCGTAAGATGAAAGCAGACGCCGCAGCGAGGTCGGTGAAGGGCGGGGGATTCACGTCGTCAGCAGGCTGGGTGTCATCGCGCCAAGGTTTGATGGCACGGATGAGCCTGCACACGCCGTCGATCCGCCTCGGTGTGGCGAGCTCTGGCAGCAGGCGAAAGCCGCGGATGGCGTGCATGGCAAAGATGGCGTTGTGCCCCACCTCCCGCAGCGAACCACGCGCTTCCATCAGTGCCTCGCCGATCCGCTTGATGCGAGACGGGTCGGCTTCCTCCTCGGGAAAAGGGGCGCACAGGGGTGTCTTTGCCCAGTTTAGATCAAACAACTGCTCCATGCGGGAACGTGCCGCTTCAGGCAATTGATTCTCATCGCACATGAGATGGGCGGAGACCAGCGCAGCGGCTCTGTGTCCGTCGGCGAAGTAGCTCATGCTGTGCGCACGGGCCAGCCCATTGAGTCCCAGCACCACCAGACGCTTCTTCGCCGGATCACCTTCCGGCGCGGTGGTATCGTCCGCGCTGAAGAGGCTGCCTGCCAGCAGGCCGCAAAGTCCGGAAGAGGTTTGCTGGGCAAAGGTTCGCCGACGGAGAAGAGTGTTCATGGCGGAAGGGAAGAACGTGGAGCTTAACGTGCCAGTCGATCACCGCATTTCAGGCCCGCAACGCTGCACGCAGAAATGAAGCGTTTGAAGCCGAAAGGCAAAACCCCGCCCAAGCTTGCACCGGGACGAGGTTTTGCGGGGGGGGGGGCAGATCACTTCTTCAAATCGAAGCGATCCAAATTCATGACCTTCGTCCAGGCGGCGACGAAGTCGGTGACGAACTTCGCTTTCGCGTCTTCGCTAGCATAGACCTCGGCGGTGGCTCGGAGCTGGGAGTTCGACCCGAAGACGAGATCGACGGAGGTGGCCATCCACTTCATCGCGCCAGTTTCGCTATCAGTGCCTTCGTAGAAGTGCTCGCAGCGGGGCGAGACCTTCCATTCGTTGTCCATGCTGAGCAGGTTCACGAAGAAGTCATTGGTGAGAGCACCACGGTTCTTCGTGAGCACGCCAAGATCAGGATGACCGGTGTTCGTGCCAAGCACTCTCATGCCGCCGATGAGCACGGTC
Source organism: Akkermansia muciniphila (assembly GCA_943373155.1). Lineage (GTDB taxonomy): Bacteria > Verrucomicrobiota > Verrucomicrobiia > Verrucomicrobiales > Verrucomicrobiaceae > Prosthecobacter. The sequence continues at coordinate 30,040 of CALSBJ010000056.1, forward strand.
ATCTCGGGAACGGAAAGCGTGAGGAGCTGGGCGCGGTCCACGAGATTCTCGGGCGCAGGGCGGTCAAGCTCATGGCCGAGGTAGTTGCGGAAGCCGTCGTGCTTGGGTTCGAGCACGGCGAAGGATTCGACATCGGTCTGATCCTGCGTGGCATCCACGCGGCCGGGGCTGAAGGGCACCGTCACCTCATGACCAGCCTTCTTCGCGGCAGCTTCGACAGCGGCGCTGCCGCCGAGCACGATCAAGTCTGCGAGCGAGACCTTCTTCTTGCCGGTATTGAAATCGCTTTGGATCTTCTCCAGCGCGGCGAGCACTTTGACGAGCTGAGTCGGATTGTTCACTTCCCAGTCTTTCTGTGGAGCGAGACGGATGCGGGCACCATTGGCACCGCCGCGCTTGTCACTGCCACGGAAGGTGGAGGCGGAAGCCCAGGCGGTGGAGACGAGTTCGGAGGTGGTGAGACCAGAGTCGAGGATCTTAGCCTTGAGCTGGGCGATGTCCTGCTCGTTGACGAGTTCATGATCCAGGTCTGGAAGCGGGTCCTGCCAGATGAGTTTTTCCTTCGGCACTTCAGGGCCGAGGTAGCGAGCGAGCGGCCCCATGTCGCGATGGGTGAGCTTGAACCAAGCTTTGGCGAAGGCCTCAGCGAACTCGCCGGGATTCTCCAGGAAGCGCTTGGAGATCTTGTGGTAGATCGGGTCTTCACGCAGCGCGATGTCCGTGGTGAACATCATCGGCGCGTGTGATTTGCCAGCGACGTGCGCATCCGGCACGGTGCCTTTGCCAGCGCCGCCTTTCGGTGTCCATTGTTGGGCTCCGGCGGGGCTTTTGGTGAGCTCCCATTCATAAGCGAAGAGGTTCGTGAAGTAACCGTGCGACCAGGCTCGCGGCGTAGTCGTCCAGGCACCTTCCAGGCCGCTGGTGATGGTGTCTTCCGCGTTGCCTTTGCCGAACTTGTTTTTCCAACCGAGGCCCATTTCCTCCAGCGGCGCAGCTTCGGGTTCAGGGCCGACGTTGCCCTCTGGCGGTGCGGCTCCATGCGCCTTGCCAAAGGTGTGACCACCGGCGATGAGCGCGACGGTTTCCTCATCATTCATCGCCATGCGGGCAAAGGTATCGCGGATGTCCTTGGCGGCGGCCAACGGGTCAGCTTTGCCATTCGGGCCTTCGGGATTCACATAGATGAGGCCCATCTGCACGGCGGCGAGCGGCTTCTCCAGCATGCGCTCGTCCTTGTAGCGCTTGTCGCCCAGCCAGGTGCTCTCTGGTCCCCAGTAGATGTCTTCCTGCGGCTCCCACACATCGGCACGACCACCGGCAAAACCGAAGGTTTTGAAGCCCATGGATTCGAGCGCGACATTGCCGGTGAGGATCATCAAATCGGCCCACGAGATCTTGTTGCCGTATTTCTTTTTGATGGGCCAAAGCAGGCGGCGGGCTTTGTCGAGGCTCGCATTGTCCGGCCAGCTATTCAGCGGGGCAAAGCGCTGCGTGCCATAGCCAGCTCCGCCGCGGCCGTCGCTCACGCGGTAAGTGCCCGCGCTATGCCAAGCCATGCGGATCATAAAAGGCCCGTAGTGGCCCCAATCAGCCGGCCACCACTTCTGCGAGGTGGTCATGAGTTCACTCAGATCCTTCTTCAAAGCCGCGAGATCGAGCTTCTTGAACTCCTCAGCATAGTCGAAGCCCTCGCCCATCGGGTTTCCCTTCGGCGAGTTTTGGTGGAGGATTTTGAGGTTGAGTTGGTTCGGCCACCAGTCGCTGTTCGTCATGGCTCCGGCGGCGGTGTGGCGACCTGGAGCTGCGGTTGCGCCCATCACCGGGCACTTGCTGATGTCATTCATGGGTTTATCGGGTCGGGGTTGGGCAGGCTTGTCCTGTGCAGATGCGGATACCACCGGCATCAGCGTCAATGCGGCAAGCAGGGCCTTGGTTTTGGGTGTGTTCATGGCTTCAGGTTGGTTGGGGGTTCCATGTCACGGGCTCAGGTTGGGTGCCGGACATGCAACCTGATGCTCGCAGAGATGCCATGCATCCAATGCATTGTCTGAATGCTTGCGATGCGCGGCACGCATGGTTATTCATTGGGCATGAAAGACGAACTCGATCTCCACCTGCTGGTGCAATTTGTCGTTCTCGCCCGCACGAAGAACTTCACTCGCGCCGCCGAGGAGCTGCATCTCTCCCAGTCCGCGCTTAGCCGCGCCATTCAGAAACTCGAGGATCAGCTCGGCCAGCCTTTGTTTGAGCGAAAGCCTCGCGAGATTGTGCTCACGGACCTCGGCGGGCTGCTGCTCGATCGTGCCAAGGAGATCCTCAAGCTCATGGAGGACACCTTTTCCGAGCTCTCCGAGGCTGGGAAACGGGGTCGCGTCCGGCTCGGTGCCATTCCCACCATCGCACCCTACTTTCTGCCGACGTTGCTAGCCAGCTTTGCCAAAAAGCATCCCGAAATCTCCGTCATCGTGCAAGAAGATACCACTGACATGCTCATCAAGCGCTGCAGCCACGGCGAGATCGACCTCGCTTTGCTGGCGCTGCCTGTCATCACTCGGCAGCTCGACATTGAGCCACTTTTTGACGAGGAACTGCTCCTGCTCCTGCCGCTCGGGCATCCGCTGGAGGCCGAGAAAAAGATCACCGCCGAGTCCGTGGATGGTTACCCCTTTGTCATGCTGAACGAGGCGCACTGCCTCTCGGAAAACATCGCCTCCTTTTGCCGAAAGCAGTCCGTGCAGCCTGTTACCATCGAGCGCACCAGCCAGCTCGCCACCGTGCAGGAGCTCGTCTCCCTGAATCACGGTGTTTCCATTGTGCCGGAGATGGCGCGGAAGATCGACACCAGCACTCAGCGCAGCTACCGCTCCTTCACCAGCACCAAGCCCTCCCGCACCATCGCCATGATGTGGAACCCCGACCGCTTCCGGAGTAAATCTACCAAGACGCTTATGGATCACCTGCGCCTGCAGCGAAAATCTGTGCGGCAGCCCGCAGCTTAATCTTTCAGTGGACGAAACAGGGTTGATAGCGGAGTCATGGCTCGATGTATGAGTTTATACGCATATAGTATCTGTCAAAAACCCTTTTTGAAATCATGCCCTCCGCACGAAATAAAAAGGCGCTGCCGCCCGTCACCGACGAGGCGCTGGCGCTCATCGCCTCTTGGTTCCGCACGCTCGCCGAGCCGAGCCGCCTGAAGATCCTCCGCGCTCTCGAAGAAGGCGGCGAACGGAACATCACCGAGCTCGTCGAGGCCACCGGCCTCACGCAGGCGAATGTCTCCCGCCATGTGCAGTCGCTCGTCGATGCCGGGATGGTCGGCCGCCGCAAAGAAGGTCTTTCTGTGATCTGTTTCATCGCCGATCCGTCCATCACCGAACTCTGCGACAACGTGTGCAGCAACCTCCTCAAGCGTCTCTCGCAGCAGGTGAAGAAGCTCGGCGGGGCGTGAGAGTCGTCTCAAGTTTCACGTTTCACGTTTCACGTTTCATGATCCTCCGCCGTATGCTTTGGACCCTTGTCATCCTCATCGCCATGGTCGCTGGCTGGTATGTGTATGAGGGCCTGTGGGATCGAGCACTCTTCACCGGCGGTTGCCACAATCTCAGCGCCAGCGAGGCGAATGCCTGGCTTCGCGAGCATCCCGAGACCCAGGTGCTCGATGTGCGCTCCGCAGGCGAGTTCGTTGGCGGCGCTTTGCCCAAAGCCGTGAACATCTCCCTAGGTGATGAAGCCTTTGATTCGGAGGTTTGCTCACTCGACAAAGAAAAGCCGGTGTTGGTCTATTGCGCCGGAGGTTTCCGCAGCCGCAAAGCGGTCGCGAAGCTCAAAGAACTCGGCTTTCAAAACATCCAGCACATCCACCGCGGCTACATGTCTTGGAAACCGGATGTTTCCGGGTAGCGAAAAAAGTTCTAGTTTACAGGAATTCAATCCGTTATATCGGCGGATATGCCTGCGAAACGCCCAGCCAAACACCTTGAACCCAGCCCCGAGGCCCTCAATGAGAACCTCGGCAAGCGGGTGAAGAAGCTCCGCGCGGATCGCGGCTGGTCGTTGGAGGAGCTGGCCACGGCCAGCGGTGTGAGCCGCAGCATGCTCAGCGAAATCGAGCGGGAGAAGGCGAATCCCACGCTGACCGTCACCTTCCGCATCGCGCGGGCTTTTGGGCTCACCTTGCAGGAGCTGATCGAAAGCGCGGTGGCCAGCGCGTCGAAAATCCAAGTCATCCGCGCCAGCGACCGCGCCCAGGTCTATCGCAGCGACAAGCAGTGCGAGATCCGCACGCTCTCGCCGCTGAATTTGGAGAAGGATGTCGAGTTCTACGAGCTCACCCTGAAGCCCGGCGGCGCTCTGCGCAGCCAGCCGCACTTTGAAGGCACGCGCGAGTTCCTCACCGTCGAAGAAGGCACCGTCCGCATCGAATCCGGCGAAGACCACGACGACCTCACCAAAGGCGACAGCGGCACCTACCGCGCCGACGTCCCCCACGCCATCGTCAACACCGCCAAAGGAGCTGCCGTGGTGTTTCTGGTCGTGATTTACCGCTGAACCGACATGCAAACTGGCTTCACAATCGCAGGCATGGTTTTGGGAGCCTTCGTTGGCTTCAAAACCGGCTTTGGCGGCTGGGTGCTGGCTGGTTTCATCGGCTTGATCATCGAAATCATCCTGGGCATCAACCTCATCGGCATGGCTCCCGCCTCAGGCTATTCGTGGGCTGCTGCCATCGGCGGCTTTCTTCTCGGTAATGCCGCAGGTTCGATCGCAAACTTCTTTTTCAAGAACTGAAACCTTTTCACCAACCCAACCATGCAAAACACACGTCTTCTCTCTTGGATCGGTCCGATCCGTCAGATCGGTCTGATCTGCCTTTTCGGTGCCAGCGCCGTTTTGAACGCTCAAATGCCACCCGCGCTCGTGAATGCCGAACGCGCGAAAATCCTCGAAGGCGTGAAATCGGTGCCAAAGCTCGGTGCGCCGGGTCCGGTGGGCATTTGGGGGCAGATCGCGTTTCCGATCCTTTCCGCGCCGGACAAGGATGGCGTGGAAATCGCGGTCGGAGCGGCTGCGGCGTATGGAAAAGGGCGCATCATCCTGTTTGGCCAAAATGCTTACCTCAGTGGCGATGGCGGTGGTGATCACGCACAACTCATCGAGAACTGCGTGATGTGGGCGGGCAACAAGGCGAAGCCGCGCATCGGCCTCAAAGGCGTGAAGGGCGCGGCCCTGGCGCAGCGCGGCCTGAAGGCGGAGGAATTTAGCACGGTGGAGAAAAAGAACCTCTCCGACTACGACGTGGTCATCCTCAATACGCAAGGCGTGGTCAGCGCGGAGGAAGGCGCGGCCTTGATTGAGTACATCAAAGGCGGCGGCGGCTTCATCGGCGGCATGACCGGTTGGGCTTACGGCCAGACGAGCGGCGGCAAGGACCTCGCCACCTCCCACGGCGTGAATCAGGCCATCATGGCCGCTGGCGTGGCGAACACCGACATGAGCGCCTTTGACCAACTTCGCTCGTTTGAGGCCCGCGTGGAGCTTCCGGCGATGATGAATGCCTCCGAAGCCATCACCGCGATCAAAAAACAGCGCGAAGGCGGACCCACTCTCACGCCGGAGCAGATGAAGCAAGGCATGAACGCCATTCAGATCGCGATGGCCGCGCAACCGCCGGACCGCAGCAATTTGAAGAACGCCGTCGCTGCGGCGCTCGGCAATGCTGGCACCGACGCGCCGATCCCGACCGCCAAAGCACCTCTCAATGACACGCAGCACGCCGCCGCGCGACTGCGCCTCGGCATGGAGACACGCATGCTCCGCCTCATGAGCGCCGAAGGCATCAAGGCACATCCCGCGCATGTCGAATTCCCCGGCAAGGCACCTGAGAACGCGCCGCGCACGGGCGCGGAGATCGCCATCACGCCGAGCATCTCCGGTTGGCACAGCACCGGCCTTTACGCCGTCGCAGGCGAGCCCATCACGGTCACCATTCCCGAAAAATTCGCCGACAAAGGCTACGCCGTGCGCATCGGCTGCCACAGCGACACGCTTTACCATCTCGACAAATGGGAACGCGCTCCCGACATCACGCGCAGCGACACTTTGGCCACCGCCACGACGAAAACGGCCTCCGCGTTCGGTGGACTCATCTACATCGAGGTTCCCGGTCGCGCGAAGGACGACGAACCCTTCACCGTCGCCATCAAAGACGCCATCGCCGCGCCGCTTTTCGTTCTCGGTAAAGACGACGACGCCAAGTGGAAGGAAATCCGCCAGCGTCCCGCCCCATGGGCCGAGATGGCCTGCGACAAGATGATCATCAGCTTTCCGCGCGAGGTCGCACAGGCCATCAACAACCCCACCGAGCTCATGCAGTTCTGGAAAGCCACCGTCGAGGCTCAGGATGATGTTTCCAATCAAGCCGCCGAGCGCACACGGCCCGAGCGCATCGTCGCCGACGTGCAAATCAGCGCTGGTTACATGCACAGCGGCTATCCCATCATGATCCCGACGAGCGCCGCACCGGAGATGACCACGCTCACGCGCCTCAAATTTCCCGGCTGGGGTTTCTACCACGAAATCGGCCACAACCACCAGCGCCGCACCTTTACCTTTGACGGCACCGGCGAGGTCACGAACAACGTCATCGGCATGTATTGCTACGAAGCCGTGTTGAAGAAAGACTGGCTCATCGGCCACGGCGGCATCACCGAAGAATCGCGCAAAGATCACATCAAGAAGATCAAAGCCGCGAAGGACAAATGGCAGACGTGGAAGAGCGATCCTTTCCTCGCCCTCACCACCTACATCCAGCTCATCCAGGAATTCGGCTGGGAAAGCTGGCGCAAATACCTGCACAGTTTCGACAGCACCGAATACGGCCCCGAACCCAAAGGCGACGACGAAGCCCGCGACCAGTTCCTCATCCGCTACTCCAAGATCGCGAACAAGAACCTCGGCCCCTTCTTCGACTTCTGGGGCATCCCCGTGAGCAGCGCCGCGAAGGCAGAGGTGAGCAAGCTGGAGCCTTGGATGCCGAAGGGGCTGTGAGAAGCGAGTTCGTAGGTCGGGTGTGTGCTGCGCCAAAAGGCAGACGATTGCCGATTGATGCCCTTCGCAGCACCGCCCGACGGTTTGGGTGCCTCGGGGGGCACGAAGAGACGGGCGGGCTTCGCCACACCCGTCCTACGATGGCGCGTTGGCTTTGTGGATGGGGCGCGTAGGTCGGGTGTGTGCTGCGCCAAAAGGCAGACGATTGCCGATTGATGCCCTTCGCAGCACTGCCCGACGGTATGGGTGCCTCGGGGGCCACGAAGAGACGGGCGGGCTTCGCCACACCCGTCCTACGATGGCGTGTTGGCTGCGTGGATTAGGACCGTAGGTCGGGTGTGTGCTGCGTCAAAAGGCAAACGATTGCCGATTGATGCCCTTCGCAGCACCGCCCGACGGCTTGGGTGGTTTGGGTGTCGCGAAGAAGACGGGCGGGCTTCGCCACACCCGTCCTACGATGGCGTGTTGGCTTCGTGGATGGCGTCGCAGAACCAGACAGTGGCTTCGTTTTCGTCGAGCTTCGCTTGGATGGGATTCTTGGCGATGTAACGAACGGCCGTCATGTAATGCGCTTCGTCACGAATGATGCGGTCGAAGCTTTCGTCCTGCCAAAGTGCGCCTGTCCGGCCAAGGCTGCGCTGGATGCGCTGCGAAGTAAACCACTTCCACGAGCCGCACAGCTCTTCCAACGGATGTTCTCGCAACGGGCGACACAAAACATGGACGTGATTTGGCATCACAGCGTAGGCGAGCATTTCGCAGCGATCTCCTTCGAAGTGGTGAAGGGCGTCGATCACGACTTGGCGATGCGCCGGATCGCGGAGCAAACACTCGCCGTGGCATTCATCGAGCACGGATTCGAGCTTTCGGTGACGGGCGCGCTCAAACTCGTGCCAAGCGGCGGCAAGATGAGCCGGAAGGCTGCCCTCATAGCTCGCGAATTCGAGCTTCCATCGTTCGGCTTCGCGGCTGAGCTCCTCGAGCACGGTTCTCGGAATGGAATCAGCGAGTCGGAAGGTGGCCACGTAGCAAGCTCCCGAAAGCCGCCAGTGCGGCAGATGGCGTGTGTATTGAGAGAACTCCTGCTGAGGAACCGAACTCGCAGGATCAAAGCCGATGAAGTCGCGCGGCAGCGTGATATGGGATGGAACAGTCCACGGCATGGCGCAAAATCGTAGGTTGGGTGTGTGCTGCGTCAAAAGGCAAACGATGGCAGCTTGATGCCCTCCGCAGCACCGCCCGACGGTTTGGGGGCCTCGGGGGCCACGAAGAGACGGGCGGGCTTCGCCACACCCGTCCTACGATGACGCGTTGGCTTCGTCGTAGGTTGGGTGTGTGCTGCGTCAAAAGGCAAACGATGGCAGATTGATGCCCTTCGCAGCACCGCCCGACGGCTTGGGTGGTTTGGGTGTCGCGAAGAAGACGGGCGGGCTTCGCCACACCCGTCCTACATCACCTAGCCAGCGACACACACACGATCTCCTCGTCGTTGCGCATGAACACGCACTGGTTCGCAAACGCTGGATGCGACCACACCACCGCGCGACGTGGATCCATCGTGGTGGGCTTCAGGATCTTGGCGCGACTGAGCTCCTCGTAGCCTTTCGATGTCATTTTCGCGATGATGAGGTCGCCTTGCTCGTTGGCGAGGAAGAATCGGTCTTCGTGCTTCACGATGAAGGCATTCGCCCAGCGAACCTCGGGGCCGCCGGTGGTGGCGGCCATGGTTTCCCAGATGCGCTCACCCGTATCGAGTTTCAGGCAACGGAGCTGGCCGTAGCTGCAGACGCCGTAGATGTGGCCGTTATCGATGAAGGGCGTGCTCATGAGGCTGTGCAGCGTGTCGGTCTTCTTTTCGCTGAAGCTTTTGCCTTCCCAAACGAGCGTGCCATCCGGCCGGAAGCACTTGGAACTCGTGTAGAAGGAGCTGAGGAAGAGAAAACCACCCACGAGCCTCGGCGTGGCGATCGTGAGGCCGAAGCGCACGTCCCACGGGTAAGACCACAGCACCTTGCCCGTGGCCGGATCGAGCAGGTTCACGGCCTGCGGGTGCCAAAGAACGAGTTTTGGGGCTCCGCCGTGCTCAATCATCGTCGGAGGGCAGTAGCCGGGCTCGCGGGCATCGAGCGCACGCCAGAGCTCTTTGCCGGAATCCTTGTCAAAAGCCATCGCGACACGGCCAGGTCCGCCGACGAGACAAATCAGCCGCTGGCCATCGAGCAGCGGATGCCCGGAAAATCCCCACTGCGGGGTTTTGGCACCAAATTCCGCTTTGAAGTCATGCGACCACAGCGCCTTGCCGTTGGCCGCATCGAGGCAAAACAGATTTCCCTCCGCGCCGAGCGTCCACACCTTGCCATCGCTCACCAGCGGCGTGCAGCGCGGCCCGGTGGAGTAGCTCATCGTGTAGGTGCAGTCGTAGCGATGCTCCCAGAGCTGCTTGCCCGTCGCTGCATCGAGACAAAGCACACGCTCGGTGCCTGGAATGACGCCGCGTGCAAAAGCATTGCCCGGAACACTGCTCTTTTCCGCCACCTGCCGGTCCATCACATACACCTTGCCATCCACCACAGCGGGACCGGTGTAGCCACCCTGAATCTTCACCCGCCACAGCACCTTTGGTCCGCCTTCAGGAAATGTTTCCACGATTCCGGTCTCACGCCACACACCGTCACGTTGCGGACCCAGCCATTGCGGCCAGTCGTCGGCATGCAGGGCGGAGGCGATGAGGAGGAAGAGAGCGATGCGCATGGCAGCAAAAAACTCTGATTTGCAGGGCATGTTGCAGTGTGTTTTCAATTGGTGCGTGGCGTGGACATCCTTCGGTCCAAGTGGTAGTGTCTCTTCATGCGCCTGGCTTTGCTCGCTTGTCTTTTCGGAATGATCGTTTCGCCGTTGAGGGCGGAATTTACGACGTTGTGGTCGCTTGGGGTTTGGGACGGAGATCCGCAGGATGAGTATGGAAGCTCGACGTGGGATTACAACGCGGCGCCGGGCAGTGCGACGGCCCTCGACAATGACTTTTACTTCGCGGGCACCTACCCCGCGCCCATCGGGACGGTGGCGGGGGAACCGGAGACGAACTTTGAGCCGACGCTGGATGGCGGAAACCTCTCGGTGAGGCTGCATTTCAATCTCACACCGGCGCAGGCGACGAGCACGGCCCGCATGCGGCTGAACCTGCACCAGGTGTGGGGCGGTGTGTGGAACCCGGCGATCAATAATTACGCCGAGGGCTACGGAAGGCACCAGTTTGAGGTGTTTTGGAATGGGGTGCTGATCAAGACGGCGGTTCACACGAAGGCGGACACAATGATCGTCGAGGCTGATGCTTCGGCCTTCAATCCCGTGGCGGGGGCGAATGTGATCGAAATCCGCCGGGCACCGGCTCCAGCCTCCTCGCCGGATGGCTGGGTGCAGTTTGATGCGCTGTCGCTGGAGCTCGATCCGGTCGCCTTGCAGGACGTGGATGGCGATGGCTTGCCACGCTGGTGGGAGGTAGATCATGGGTTCAGCGATGCGGTGGCGAGTGCGGCCCAGGATGTGGATGCGGATGGCCGCACGAATGCGCAGGAGTTCGCCGCGGGCACGGAGCCGACGCAAAAAGACACGGATGGCGATGGCTTGAGCGATGGCGCGGAGTTTACCGGCGGCACGAATCCGCTCAAAGTGGACACAGATGGCGATTCGCTGAGTGATGGCGAGGAGACCGCATCGAGTCCGCTTTTGGCAGATACGGATGGCGACGGGGCAGGGGATGCGTGGGAGCTGCGCACCAGCTACCTGGCGAATTCAGCCGCTAGCACGCCACCGCCTCAAAGTGGCGTCATCGGCATCAATTTCGTGATGGAGCTGAATCCGGACAATACCCTCGCCAGCCATGAGGTGACCGGTTTGGTGCCGCAGCGCTTCTGGAACAACACCTGGGCTCTCACGAGCTGGCGGAATCAAATTGGCACGCAGGCCGACATTCTCTCGCCAACAGCGGATGTGATTGTGGACAGCACCGGAGCCGCGACGGCGATGACGATGAATTGGGCTTTTGGCGGCACCTGGGCCAACGGCCAGTCAGGCAACGCCACGCAGAAGTTGCTCGATGGCTACCTGAGTGTCTCTTCGGACACGCCGGGCAGTCTCACGCTCAGCAATGTGCCGTTCAGCATCTACGATGTGATTGTTTATGTCGGCACCTCGTATGACAGCGCGGTGGCCTACACCCGGCTCAATGACACACCGGCCACGGATCGCTGGTTTCTCAGTGCCAGCACGCCGCCGCAGACGAAGCTGGTTGAATTGATGCACTCGGATGCCGTGAAGCCTTGGCGGGCGAATGCGATCCGCTACCGCGATCAAACCCTTCGAACGGTGAACATCAAAATCGCCCGGACGAGTTGGTATGAGACGGGCATTCACGGCATTCAAATCGTGGACACCGCACTCGACAGTGACTCCGACGGCATGCCGGATACCTACGAGTGGGAGCATGGTTTTAAAACGCTGGTGGCGGATGCCACGCTCGACGCGGATGGCGATGGGTTGACGAATCTGGCAGAGCGCAGCACGTTCACCAACCCCCGCTTGGCCGACACCGATGGCGATGGCTTGAACGATGCTGCGGAGACCACGACGAACCCGCTGCTGGCCGACACGGACGGCGATGGCCTCAGCGATGGCGCGGAAGTCAACGGCGTGCCGTTGGCGACAAATCCCAACAACGCGGACAGCGATGGCGATGGCATCGGCGATGCCGACGAGGTGGATGGTTGGACGAATCCGACGGCCTCGCAATCGCTGGTGCCGGTGGTGAGCACGAGCCCTCGCACCTTGGACTGGAGCATCGAGAATGTGCAGCTCGTGTGGGATCACGCCCGCGGCGGTGTGACGGATCGGGATTGGGGCGATGATTCACTGATGAACTTCCAAATCGTGAACTCGGCCAGCACGGCCAGTGACGCGTTTAACGTCGCTCTTCGTGTGAAGGCAGGTCGCGTGACGCATTTCCTCTTTTCGGGTCATGGCGGCGGCTTCAGTCATCCAGATGACGATGTGGGCGACATCTGGGAGGCGGACTGGCAAAGTTTTCCGGTGGATCTGAAGGCCGCGTTGGGATTCAGCGGCCACGGCAGCCATGACGTCAGTGACCGGCTGCATTTCCGCATTCAAGGCAGCAGTCCTGGTAGCCGCACGAATTGGAGCTTCACCTTCAGCATCACCAATCAGGACACGAATACCACAGTGGTAAGCCGCAGCTTCAACGGCTGCGCCCTGGCTCAAAACGTCCACAATGGCACGGCCACCTGGCAGGACCGCAGCGATCCACCGGTGCCGAACCGTCTCGAAACGTGGGCACATGATGGTGTGAGTGTTTTCATTAATGCCACGCCGCTGGAGAACCTGCCTGCTTTTGCCGCCTGGAAGGACACGGACGAGGACGGCATGCCAGATGCCTGGGAGGATGCGCATGGCCTGAACAAGAACAGCACAGCCGATGGCAGTCTCGATGGCGATGCGGATGGCCTGACGAATGTGCGTGAGTATCTCGCTGGCACGTTCCCGAATGATGCGGACAGCGATGACGACCTCGCCAAAGACGGCGTGGAGGCTGACAGCGGTAGCGATCCGCTGCTCGCGACGAGTCTGCCGCCGCTGTATCGCGGTCTGCCGCCCGGTGTGACCGGTGAGGATGTGAATGGAAATGGCCTTTCCGATGTGTGGGAGCAGTGGGTCGGGCAATTTGGGCTTTCCTTGACGAACGACGACGACGGCGATGGCATGACGAATGGCGCGGAAGCCCTCGCGGGCACGAATCCGCTCGATCCGAGGTCGCGGCTGTGGAGCGAGGTGTTGAGCTCAGGAGGCACGCTGACCGTCTGCTGGCCGGTTTTGCCATGGAAACGGCATGAGATGCTGGAAAGCACGACTTTGAGCTCGTGGAGCCTCGCCAGCGGCTCGCCCGTGGTGGTGGGTAATGAGTATCAGCAGAGCTTTGCGGTGTCGGGCGCCATGAAGTTCTACCGCGCTCGCATTTCCGATCTCGATGCGGACAGCGATGGCGTGAGCGATTGGGCGGAGACGCAGCTTGGCAGCACGTTAAATGCCGCCAGCAGCACCCGCAGCAGCGTGAGCATCGACGCGAATCTCGACGGCACGCCTGAAAGCTCGGCGAGCGGCGATTACACGACGATGGTGGAGCAATTCGAAGGTGCGAGTGCCTCGGCGACTTCCATTTCACGCGTGAACGCGGCTCGCTTCCTCATGCAGGCCGGTTTTGGACCGACTCTCGAAGACATTCAGCGTGTGCAGACGCTCGGCTATGCCGGCTGGATCACCGAGCAGATGGGGCTGCCAGCCACGCGGCACTCGGACTACATCCAGAGCATTTATCAAAACATGACCACGCAGCGCCAGCGTGAGAATTACAGCCGCGGTGGTGGCGACAGTGATCCGTTCCTGTTCGGCAACAACATGCAGACGGCTTTTGCCCGCGCCGCGATTCAGGGCAGCGATCAGCTTCGTCAGCGTGTGGCCTTCGCGTTGAGCCAGATCCTCGTGACCTCGCGTCGCGATGCGAACCTCGAAAACCGCTGCCTCGGCATGGCGGACTACTACGACATCTTTGTTCGCAACGCGTTTGGCAACTACGAGGACGTGCTGATGGAGGTCACGATGCATCCGGTGATGGGCCGTTACCTTTCGCATGTGGGCAATCAGAAGGCCGATCCCTCGATCAACCGCTACCCGGACGAAAACTATGCCCGCGAGGTGATGCAGCTCTTCACGGTGGGCCTGTGGCAGCTCAATCCCGATGGCTCGCGGGTGCTCGTGAGCGGTCAGCCGGTGCCGACTTACTCGAACGAGGAGATCACGCAGCTCGCCCGCGTGATGACGGGCTTCTGGTTCGGCGGCGACAACTGGGGCGGCGGCGGATGGACGGAGCAGGACTACGCCACGCCGATGAGCCTGCACGCCGACCGCCATGACTTTGGCGCGAAGACACTGCTCGGCGGCTTCGTCATTCCGGCGCGGGCAGCCACGCTGGAGAATGCTCAGCGCGATGTGCGGGATGCCATTCATCATCTTTTCGAGCATCCGAACTGTGGTGTGTTCGTTGGGAAGCAGCTCATCCAGTTCCTCGTCACGGACAATCCGAGTCCGGCGTATGTGCAGCGCATCAGCAGCGTCTTTGCGAACAACGGCAGCGGCGTGCGTGGCGATCTCGGCGCAGTCGTGCGTGCCATCCTGCTCGATCCAGAGGCACGCGGCCCGGTGGGGGCGCAGGCCGCAGGCTTTGGCCGCCTGAAGGAGCCGGTGATCCGCGCGATGTCGATGGCTCGCGTATTCGGCATGAAGCAGGTGCCCGAGCTGCTGTGGTGGGACTGGAGCGAGTTTTACAACGAAAGCCGCCAGGCCCCGACGAATTCGCCCAGCGTCTTCAACTTTTACCGCCCCGAGTATCGCGCACCCGGTCTGGCGACGCAAAATGGCCTCGCGAGCCCGGTTTTCCAAATCACGGACAGCTACAGCTCGATCAGCTTCCCGAACCGCCTGTGGCGGATGCTCGAAGAAGGGCTGAGCTTTTATGGGGAGTATCGTTTCCCATTCGATTTCAGACGCGAAGAAGCCTTCGCGACCTCACCCGAGCGTTTGATGGACCATTTCAATCTCCTCTTCTGCGCCGGCCAGATGAAGGCGAGCACGCGCAGCGTCATCTTGAGCACGCTCGCCCAAATCCCCGCCGATCAAACCGCCGCCCGCATCCGCGTGGCCGCCTACCTCGCCCTGGCGTGCCCGGAAGGTGCGGTGATGCGGTGAACTGCTTTACTCAGGAATCTATGGCACACTTTGACGATCTCAGTCCCTACGCATATGCAGGAAACACAGCTCCAGGCGTGGTTCACGTCGGCTGGTTAGGCGCTGGATACGACTATTCCAAAGGCAATGTTCCCGAGCGATTGGTGGAAACACTCATCAAGCTATCCTCCAATCTGGTGGAGTTATACCGCGGTTTACACATTTGCGAACTATGTCAGATGCCCGAGGAGCTCAGTGGCAAATCATACAAGGAGCAGTGGGAATGGGCAGTGTTGCGTTCGAGCAATGGCGAAATCAGAATCGTTGAGGACGACGTTACGTTCGCGGCACCACAGTTGATCGTTCACTACATCAAGGAACATGGCTATCGGCCGCCGGACGTGTTTCTGCGAGCACTCGAAAGCGTGGCAAAGCGGCTGGAAGCCAGAGCAACGGAGGACCTATCATGAAATCGAATCCATACACCCGCCGCCACTTTTTCGGACGCTCCGCCTGCGCGGCGATGAGCACTGTGCCGGTGCTGAACACGCTCCTCAATCTCCAGCTCGCCAGCCGCGTAGCGGCGGATGGAGCACCGACGGACTACAAGACGCTGGTGTGCGTGTTTTTGAACGGCGGGATGGATTCCTTCAATTTCCTCGTGCCGCGCGACTCGACCCGGCATGGCATTTACACCACCACGCGGGGAAATCTGGCACTGACGACCGGCCAGCTTCTCGATCTCGACCAGGATGGTGGCGACGGGCAGCTTTACGGCATTCATCCGAGCTGCACGGGGCTGCGGGACATGTTCAACGGCACGGGCAACTTCACCGGGAAGCGTCGCGCGGCCTTGCTGGCGAATGTGGGCACGCTGATCCAGCCGGTGACGAAGGCGCAATACCTCGCCGAGAGCGTGGCGCTGCCGCGGGCGCTGTATTCGCACAGCGATCAGATCGACCAGTGGCAGACCTCCGTGCCGCAGGGCATGACGGAGCTGAGCGGCTGGGCCGGGCGCACCGCTGATCTGCTGCACAGCACGGTGAACACGAACAGCATCGCGATGAACATCTCCCTCTCCGGGAACAGCCTGTGGCAGGTGGGCAATGCCACGACGCAGTTTGTGGTCACCGATCGCGGGGCGTTGACCTTCACCGGCAGCGAGATCACCGATCCGCTGCATCCGATGAAGCTCAAGAACACCGCACATCGCAGCATCATCCAGCAAAACTACGCCAACCTGATGCAGCAGAGCTACGGCCAGCTCACGAAGAGTAGCATCGAGCTTCAAGAATTCTTCCTCCAGCAATACAACAGCTACGACGACAGCGCTGTGGCCTCTCTTTTCCCGACGAACAATTATATCGCGCAGCAATTCCGTGCGGCCGTGAAAATGATCGCTCTTCGCCAAGCGCTCGGACTGCACCGGCAGACGATCTTCATCACCTTCGGCGGCTGGGATCATCACGGCGAGCTGCTCGAAACGCAGGCCGGCATGCTCAACACCCTCAACACGGCTCTCACCGCCTTTCAGCGGGCGCTGGAACAGCTCACGCTGCAAGACGGCGTGATCACCTTCAGCGCCTCCGACTTCGGTCGAACGCTGCGCAGCAATGGTCGCGGCACTGATCATGCTTGGGGCGGCAATGCGCTGGTCATGGGCGGCCCGATTCAAGGCGGTCGCGTGTATGGCACCTTCCCCGATCTGACGCTCGAAAGCGCCGATGACACCGGCTA
>CALSBJ010000057.1:0-45672 GCA_943373155.1 Akkermansia muciniphila
AAGCTCGATGCGGAGATCGTCTCCGCAGCCGCTGGTCAGGTCAGCCTCAAACGAGTGGCCGACGGCCGCCTCTTCAATGTGCCAGCGGCCACTTTCACCGAAGCAGATCAGAAATTCATCACCGAATGGGCGGCGGCGAACACAAAATACAGCTTTGACGTGACCTACACGAAAAAGAAATTGGGGGAGACGAAACAGAAGTCCAACAACGTCACCTATGAGCAGGAGACGTGGATCTACAAAATCAACGTTCGGAACCGCCTGCCCGCTGCTGTGGGTGATTTGCGGGTCGATTACTGGTGTTTCCGCCGTGAGGACGGTGGCAAAGGCAAGGGAAGCTCTCGGATCGAAACGTCCGGTAGCAGCAAGATCTCTGCGATACCTGGCTCCAGCGCCGTCACGGTGGACACTAGCGAGATCATCCTGAACAAACAGAAACTCGACGGTGGATTTTATTTCATCAACGGCGACAGCGCGATTCAGTCCGACGGCATGGGCGGTCTCGCGGTACGCATCTTCGACAAAAACGGCAAAGAAATCCACAAATGGGCCACCAAGGATGATCTCCTCGCCGCCGCCGTTGGTAAAACGAAGTCAGGTGGCTCGAACTCGGAGAGCACCTCCTCGCCGAAGTAATCACAAGCCATTCCCCCCTTGAATTCCACCACGCCGGGCCGCATAAGCCCGGCGTTTCTTTTGCACTCCGCCAAACGAGCAGCCACCCGCTTGAATAAATCGCCCACCACCCGTGCGCGAGGGGACGCACTTGGGCTTGTGGATCTGGTGCTGGCGAAAAAGGAGTTCAAAACGCGCGCCGTGCTCGATCACGTCACGCCGCAGGCCTTTGGCTTTGCGGCGGCGCTGCTGGTGCGGCGCACCGAGAAAGCGAAGCGCCGCGTGTGGGTCCTCTGCCCGGATGTCAAAACGCTGGACCATGTGCATGCCGAACTGGGCGTGTGGCAGTGCCCGGCGCTGTATTTCCCACGGCTAGGCCACATCGTTGAGGGTGCGCTCGCCGATCCGGAAATGATCGCGGAACGCACCGCCGTGCTCAGTCGCATGCTGGAGGGCGCATCGCCCGTCATGGTACTCTGCGCGGACAGTCTCGACGAGCCTGCGCCGGATCTCGCGGAGATCACGGAGCAGAAACGCATGCTCAAGGTCGGCGAGAAGCTCGATGTCGAAGTCCTGCTCAAAGAACTGACGGAGGCCGGCTACGAGCGCGTGCCGGTCGTCACGGAGCGCGGCCAGTTTGCGCGTCGCGGCGGCATCGTGGACTTTTTCTCCTGGCAGGCCGAGGAGCCGCTGCGCCTGGAGTTTTTCGACGACGAACTGGAATCCATTCGTGCCTTCGATCTGCACAATCAGTCGTCGATCCGCCGCCTCGACAGCGCCGGCATCATTTTGACGATGAATGACGGCTCCGATGAAGGCGGACGTGTTCGCGACCACCTTCGCAAGAACGACTTCATCATCCAAATCGAAGGCGAGGAGCCATCTCAAGCCCACGCCCGCATCCTCAGCGGTGCCGCCGAGGTCGAAGGTCTCGAAGACTTCACGGCGGCCATTCATGAGAATCCGCTCGGTGTCTTCGACGCGTCGGATTTCGTGCTGCACGAGGCTCGCCGAGAGCTTTTCACGCGTCAGATCACGGAGTGGCACAAGGCAGGCTGGCGCACGGTCATCTTCTTCCACAACGAGGCCGAGCGAGAGCGCTTCAACGAGTTGCAGAGCAAACTGCCCTCGTCTGTCGAAACCAAACTGGGCCTGCTTTATCGCGGTTTCACGGTTCCAGCGGCCAAACTGGCGGTTTTGACCGGTGCGGAGATTTTTGGCCGTCACCAGCACATCCGCCGCGTGCGCGGTTCGAAGCTCGACGAGGCCGAAACGCTGCGCAAAGCCCGCGATGTGCTCAGCGAGCTGCGCGAAGGCGATATCGTCGTTCACGCCGAACACGGCATCGGCCGCTACATGGGCATTGAAGTGCGCGAAGGCGGCAAAAAGGAGGAAGTGCTCGTTTTGCACTACGCCGACAGCGCGAAGCTCTTTGTGCCGCTGGCGCATGTGCACATGGTCAGCCGTTACGTCGGCGTCGGAGGCAAAGCGCCATCACTCAGCAAGCTCACTGAGACGAGGTGGAAAAAAACACGGGCCACAGCGGAGAAGAGCGTTGAGGACTTCGCGAAACGCATGCTCAGCGTCGCGGCGGAACGTCAGACACTGAAGGCCTATTCGCATCCGCCGGACACGAAATGGCAGGTGGAGTTCGAGGAGTCGTTTTTGTATCGCGAAACGCCCGATCAGCTCCGCAGTGCGGAGGAGATCAAACGCGACATGGAGGCCGAAAAGCCGATGGATCGCCTCCTGTGCGCCGATGTGGGCTTTGGCAAAACAGAGGTCGCGATCCGCGCTGCGTTCAAAGCCGTCATGGGCGGCCGACAGGTCGCGATTTTGGTGCCGACGACCGTTTTGGCCCGCCAGCATCACGAAAACATCCGCCAGCGCATGAGCGAGTTTCCCGTGACCGTTGAAATGCTTTGCCGCCTGACACCTTCGAACAAGGAACGCGAGATCGTGAAGGGGATCAGCGAAGGCACGGTCGATATCGTCGTCGGCACGCATCGCGTCATCTCAAAGGACGTGCGCTTCAAAAATCTCGGCCTCGCTGTGATCGACGAGGAGCAGCGCTTCGGCGTGAAGCACAAAGAGAAGTTCAAAGACCTCTTCCGGCTCGTCGATGTGCTCACGCTGAGCGCCACACCCATTCCGCGCACGCTTTACCTCGCTTTGATGGGCATGCGCGACATGAGCACCATCGAAACGCCGCCGCCGAACAAGCAGGCCGTGCAGACGCAAATCTGCCCGTATGACGAGCGGGTGATCAAACAGGCCATCGACACCGAGATCGAGCGCGGCGGACAGGTTTTCTTCCTCCACAACCGCGTCGCCACCATCGAAAAAGTTGCGCAGCGCATCCGCGAGCTTTGTCCGAAGGCCCGGGTGGTCATCGGCCACGGCCAGATGGACAGCGAGCTACTGGAGGACATCATGCACACCTTCGTCGATGGCGAGGCGGACGTGCTCGTCTGCACGACGATCATCGAAAGCGGTGTCGATATTCCGAACGCGAACACCATCATCATCGATCGTGCCGATCGCTTCGGCTTGGCCGATCTATATCAGCTCCGAGGCCGCGTCGGCCGTGGCGGTGTGCAGGCACATGCCTATCTGCTCCTTCCGCGTGATGCCGTGACCGCAGGAGACGCCCGCAAACGGGTGAACGCCATCAAGCAATACGCCGGCCTCGGCAGCGGCTTCAAAATCGCCCTGCGCGACCTCGAAATCCGCGGCGCGGGCAATCTGCTCGGCACCGAGCAAAGCGGCCACATCGCCGCCATCGGCTTTGATTTGTACTGTCAGATGCTCAAACAAAGCGTCGCGAGGATGCAGGGGCGCCGCGTCGCACGTCCCGTCGAGGTCGGACTGCGTGCCGACATCCTCGTCATGAGCGAAGCACTGATGCTCCAGGCCGCGAAAGGTGCCACACCCGCGTTCTTGCCGTCCACCTTCATCGAAGACGCTAAAATGCGCATCACCGCCTACCGTCAGCTCGGCGAGATCATGACGCGCAGGGAGCTCGACGAGCTAGAAGGCCAGTGGCGCGATCAATTCGGCGAAAAACTCCCCCACGCCGTCACCAACCTCCTCACCTGCGCCTCCATCCGCCTCGTCGCCGCCCACGCCGGCATCAGCGATGTCGAAATCAAAGAGCGCAAACTCATCCTCACCCGCAATGGCAAGCTCGTGATGGTGCAGGGCAAGTTTCCGCGGCTCAAGGCGACGCCCGGCCACAAGCAGCTCGAAGAGGCGCTGGAGATGATTAAAAGCCTCTGAACCGCCTCACAAACGCCTTACAATTGACTTACGGTGGCCTGACCCGCTCGATTTAGGTCGTGGCATACTACCAGCAGATTGAGAGCCGAACGGTTCTAATCGAACCTTTTCCCAAGAGTGGACCTTCTGGCTGTTGGTAACTCTGAAAGTGCTCCGGGGTGGATCGAGTGATCCGCCCCGGACTTTTTTTTGGCCGCAAAGTCCATGCGGCGAGTGGCAGAAAGTGGTGTCGCAGGCCGTTTAGGCTCTCCGCACCGCCATGAATCCGCTTCTCGAGTTCCACCAGCAACAGACACGCCGCCAGTTTTTCGGAAACGTCGGACTGCGAGCAGGTAATGTCGCCTTGGCATCGATGCTTGGCCGCGATCTGATGGCCGAGACTGGCCAAGCGCATGCTTCCCTGCCCGGACTGCCGCACTTTGCCCCCAAGGCGAAGCGCCTCATCTACCTGCACATGAACGGGGCGCCCTCGCAGCTCGACCTGTGGGATCACAAGCCGGGGCTGGCGAAGTTTTTCGACAAGGAGCTGCCGGAGAGCATTCGCAATGGCCAGCGCATCACCACGATGACCAGCGGCCAGGCACGGCTGCCGGTGGCACCGAGCATGTTCAAATTCGCGCAGCACGGCCAGTGCGGCCGCTGGGTGAGCGAATTGCTCCCGCACACAGCGAAGATTGTGGATGAGATCGCCGTGATCAAAAGCGTGCACACCAGTGCCATCAATCACGACCCGGCCTGCACCTTTGTGATGACGGGGAGCGAAGTGCCGGGAAAAGCAAGTATCGGCTCGTGGCTGGCCTACGGCCTCGGCAGCGAAAGCAATGACCTGCCGGCCTTTGTGGTCTTCACCCCCACCTTTCCGGCCGCCAGCCAGGCGCAGGCGCTGTTCACCCGCATGTGGAGCAGCGGCTTTTTGCCCACGAAATACACCGGCGTCGCTCTCCGCGGCCAAGGCGACCCCGTTTTGTATGTGAAGAATCCTCCCGGCGTCGATCCGAGCGATCGTCGTGCGATGCTGGATGCCGTCAACAAGCTCAACACGATCAACCACGCCCGCATTGGCGATCCCGAGATCCAGACACGCATCGCTCAATACGAAATGGCCTTCCGCATGCAGACGAGTGTGCCGGAACTGACCGATCTGAGCAAGGAGAGCAAAGCCACGCTGGAGATGTACGGCCCGGATGTGCAGCGCAGCGGCAGTTTCACCCACAGCGCCATCATGGCCCGTCGGCTCATCGAGCGTGGCACGCGCGTGGTGCAGATC
Organism: Akkermansia muciniphila; assembly: GCA_943373155.1. Taxonomy (GTDB): domain Bacteria; phylum Verrucomicrobiota; class Verrucomicrobiia; order Verrucomicrobiales; family Verrucomicrobiaceae; genus Prosthecobacter. The sequence continues at coordinate 5,162 of CALSBJ010000057.1, forward strand.
CTCCATCGTGGCTGGGATCAGCACAACAACCTGCCCAAGCTCCTCCGCGGCCAGGTAGAGGACAGCGAGCGTGCCTGCGCGGCGCTCATCATGGATTTGAAGCAACGCGGCCTGCTCCAAGACACGCTCGTCGTCTGGGGCGGGGAGTTCGGGCGCACCGTGTATTCGCAGGGCACGCTGACGAAGGACAATTACGGCCGCGATCACCATCCGCGCTGCTTTACCATGTGGATGGCCGGCGGCGGCGTCAAAGGCGGCATCGAGCACGGGGAGACGGACGACTTCAGCTACAACATCACAAAGGACCCCGTTCACATCAACGACCTGAACGCCACCATCCTCCACCTGATGGGCATCGATCACCGGAAGTTCACCTTTAAATTCCAGGGGCTGGAGCAGCGGCTCACCGGCGTCGAGGAGCATCATCCAGTCAAATCGGTGCTGGTTTGACCATCGGGCAGGAATTTCAGCCGACAGGCACTTTCCGTTTGCCAACTGGAAGGCCTCATCTACCATCGCGGCCCACCAAACGGTAAGGAGCGGTAGTTCAGTTGGTTAGAACGCCAGCCTGTCACGTTGGAGGTCGCGGGTTCGAGCCCCGTCCGCTCCGCCAGTTGGTTGGATTAAATCACCGCCGTTCACCCGGCGGTTTTTTTGTGATCACGCAGATCAGCGAATGGCCCGCTTGTAGAGTGATCTCTCCTCCGGGAACATGCGGGCACGTGGATCGATGGCGCGGATGACCCCCGCCGCTTCCTCGTTGAACCCTGCGGTGGAGGCCACGGCGGCAAAAACGGCTCGCTGACCTTCGGTGAGAAGGTTGAGATCCATGTACTGGAGATAATTGAGGGCCTGGCGCTGGTCATGGATGCGCAGGTAGCCGAGAGCCACCATGAGCTTGCGGTGATTGTCCTTCGGCTGATTTTGCAGGAGCTTCATGGCCTTACGCAGGCTGGTCTCCACCTCGTGACCGACGAGCAGGCTGATGTAGAGCGATTGATCGAGGAAATCGCTGTCTTCCGGAAAGCGCAGCACCGCATCCTGGGCGGCCTGGAAATAGGATTCCGAGTTCCCATTCTTCCGACTGGCGGAGAGAAGGCCAATCAAAGCCTCACGCTCAATGCGTGGGGACATGGCGTTGGCGTTTCGACGCGCCACACGGATCGTCAGCCGGTAGGCATCCTCGGCGATGTCGAAATGGCCGCGCACATCGGCATACTCGGCAATCTTTTGGAGCACCGGCAGGCGTCCCTCGCTCTCGGCCATCGTCTTGGCGGTGATAAGCAGAGCACGTAGATCCTCCGGCGGTTTATTCGTCACAAAGGCCATGTGGGCGCGGAACATGGCGTGGGTGGTGCGGTCGAGAATTTTTTTCACCTGCTCGTCCTCAATGAGACGCTCGATCTGATCAAAACGCTTCAGCATGGTGAGAGCGGTGAGGTAGTTCTCGAGCAGGCCCTGGTAGGACTTGGCATCATCCTCGGAAAGAAGTGTCACCACCTCCAGCCACTGCTGTTCCTCAACAAGCCAGCGGATGAACGGCACGAGCTTTTCACGCTTTTTATCCTTAAACTCCGCATAGGCCTTGTCGATGATCGCCTTCTTGCGATCCGGGTAAAGGCGGGATTCCAGCTTCAAGGCGACCACCAGATGGCCATCATGCGCCAAGGGATGCTCCTTGAGCCGTTTCACCAAGGGGATCGAAATCTCGGAGGGCAGGCCTTCGATGCTGATGAGGAATTCGAGAGCCTTCAGGCCATTGGCATCATCATCCTGGCCCAGTTTCCAGGCGGAGTTGATGCCGTCATTGAGCTGCGAGGGGATGCCGGACTCCACCTGCACGCGGGCGAGGCGCAGCTGTGATTCTTTATCGTTGGGATTCTTCTCCGCAAAGCTGCGCATGATATTCAGCAGCGCGGTGTTGTTCTGCTTCCTCCCGTAGATTTCCTCCGCCAGCTTGGCTAGCGGAGCGCTGGAAGGCTCCTGGCGCAGCAGCTTTTCGAGTTCCTTCTCCGCATCTTTATCTCGGTTGAGATTCTTCAGGGCCCGAACGCGGCGCATCTTGTCTTCTAGTGTCTCCGCTCCTTGATCCTTCAGCTTATCGAGAAAAAAGAGGGCATGCTCACGCTTCATGAGCGTGAAAAACTCGCTGTTCAGGCGGATGGCCTCGACACTGTGTGGGGCTTTTTGATAAGCCTCCTGGGCTTTGAAGACCGCATTAGCCACCTGGCCGTTCTCCATCATATCCCGCGCCTCACGCACCATGCTCTCCGCCTGCGAGCTTTGATAAGAGTCTTGGATCGGTTTGGCATACAAAATGGCCGCCACGAGCAGCGAAACGCAAAAACTCGTGATCAATGCCAGCGCCACATACCGAGCCAGCGGGCTCTGCCGATCCTTCTCGGCCACGGAGGCCGGGACGAGCCAGCGCCATGCCTGCACAAACGGGCGGATGAGCACATGCCTGCTCTCGGGCGTGTGCTGCCGTGTCGGGTCGATGGTCTGGTTGGTCAGCATGGTGGCTTGGCGGGGGAGCGGATGATATGACGCTGCCCGGATGGCGTCACGTTGAAATTTTGCCACAATCGCCGCTCAAACCACGCGTGGCAGCACCTCGACCACATCGGCCAGCACCCGGCCGGAGCCGTGACGCAACTCGTTGCAGCGCCCGAAGAGCATCTGGCCACTCGTGGCCCCCAGCAGCTCCGCGAGGCGCTGATCGACGGAAACACGAAAATAACCCCTAGGATGGCTGGAGTGTGGCACGGCATACTGCTCCAAAATGGCTCCAAAAGGCACGCGACCTTCCAAAACGAGCTTTTGAGCCTCCTCAGGCAGCAAATCGAGGTGAATGCCGATGGCTCCACACTCCACCGGCTTTCCATCGCTGCGGCGGTGCAGCACGCTGGCACGCACGAGGTAGTTCCCGATGCGGGCACGGGCCGCCACATCGAGGTCGATATCGCTCGCGTGATACTCACGAAGGCGCGGCGTCATGTCCTTTTCATGCACGAGCAGGCTCCGCTCCTGCTCTGCGAGCATTTCCGGCTCCACGAAGGTCACGCGAGGCCGCGTGCTACCGATGCCGTAAAAGAAGATGAGGGGCGCCAGAATGTCCTCGTCCTGGCGGACGGCGGCATTTTCAGGTGTAGCGGGCATACTGGCGGTGTTGAGGCAGGAAAAAGTCATGCAGCAGGCGGTCCACCTGGAGCAGACCGTCTCGCGTCAGGGTGACACCCTCGGCATCCAACGTGGCAAAGCCTTCCTTCACCAAGGACTCAAGCTGCGGCCCGAAATGTTTCCGAGGATCTTCGCCGAACTTCTCGATGTAGTGCGCCCACTCGCTTCGGCCGAGTTTCAGCTTGAGAATGAACTCCCGCACAAAGCGATCCTCGGGCGTCGTCTCGTAAGCGCGGAAAATCGGCAGCTTTCCAGCGTCCACGGCCTGCATGTAGGGGCCCACATCGGCTTGGTTTTGGTAATGCACGCCGCCGAGATGACCGAATGACGCCACGCCGCAGCTCAAAAGGTCCGCGCCGTCCCAAAGCGAGTCGCGATAGACGAATTTGATGCGATTCGGGTCCTTCACGACCGTGTAGGCGCTCGTCACCGTGTAGCCAGCCTTTTGAAACTCATCGAAGGCATAGCTCACCCAATCACGCTTCGTCTGCCAATCGGCCACCGGGGCTGTCACTTTGCCCTCGGCCTTCATCTGCTGATACATCGTCGTGTTATATGGCACCTCCATCTGGTAGATCGTGACGGCATCCGGCTGCATCTCGATGGCTTTGGCCACGCAGACCTTCCAGTTCGCCTCCGTCTCGTTCATCATCCCGGCGATGAGGTCGATGTTGATATGCTCAAAGCCGAGGCTGCGGGCAAAGTTGTAGGCCTTACCGATCTCGCCGCTGCGATGAGCGCGGCCGTTCGTTTCGAGGATGTGATCGTCGAAGTTTTCGACGCCGAGGCTCAGACGCGTCACGCCAACTTCGCGAATGCCGGTGAGCTTCGTTTCATTCAGTGTGCCTGGCTCCGCTTCGAAGGCCACTTCTTCGGCTTCATCCCAGGGCACCAGTGCCTTCATGCGATCCGTCAGATCTTTGAGCTGGGGCACCGAGAGATAGCTCGGCGTGCCACCACCGAAATACACAAACTGCGCCTTCCGTCCTTTCAGATACGGCTGCGAGGCCAGACGCTCCATCTCACGCATGCCAGAGTCGATGTAGGCTTTGATCTCACCGGCGTTTTTATCGGTGTACACCTTGAAGTAACAGAAGTGGCAGCGCTTGCGACAGAACGGGATGTGGAAATAGACACCGAGTGGGATGTTCGCCGGAGCGGGCCTTTGCAGCACCTCCTCGACGACGTGCACCTGGTCCGGTTTCCAGAAAGAAAACGGCGGGTAGTTGGAGACGAAGTAGTTCCCGGCCTCGGTCTGTTCGACCTTTTTCTCGGCGGCGGGTTTTTCGAGGGTGGTTTGCATGGGGGTAAAAGAGAAACGATGCGTCGGGGGTAAATCTCAGCGCAAAGTCGGGAGAAGAGTCATGGAGGTCAAGCAAAGGTCCAAGCCCGCTCATTTTGGCGAGGCGTTCCGGCTTGCGCCCGATGCGGCTAGCCGCCAGGGATCGCGCATGATGCGTTTTGAGCTCCTTGTGATCGTTTCAATCTTTCTCGCCGCGTGCTGCCCGGAGGACAAAACCATCCGGGAAGGCGTGTGGAGCTTCCCGGAGCAGGGGGTGACCTTCGAGGCGAATTTCCCGCGGGCTCGCATGACCGCCTGTGAGGCGCTGGGACCGGATGAATTCGGCGCGGTGGTGCGGCCGGAGAATCTGCCGGTGAATGACAGCCCTTGGTTTGCCTTTCGAGTGCGGGCTGAGAAGGAAAAAGCCATCACGCTGCGTCTCCGCTGCCAGGGCGGCTCGCTGCGTTACCGTCCGAAGATCAGTCTCGATGGCACTCAATGGCTGCTCCTGCCGGAGGAGTGCTATCAACAGGCCGAGGACCGCAAAGAAGCCGTGCTGAACCTCGAGATCGGCCCCCGCGTGCTGCATGTCGCCGCGCAGGAGCCGGTATCGCGGGCGGAAATGGAAGACTGGGCCGCCACGCTGGAGAGACTACCTTTTGTCACCCGTTCCAATTTCGGAGCTTCCATCAAGGGCGTGCCGTTGATGCGACTCGACATCGGCAACACCTCTTCCAGGCGCAAAATCGTCGTCATCGGTCGCCAGCACCCACCGGAGACCACGGGCAGCATGGCGCTCATGCGTTTCATCGAGAGCGTGGTGACTGACTCGGAGCAGGCGAAGTCGTTCCGCGAAGCCTTTCACCTCGTCGTGATGCCTTTGCTGAATCCCGATGGTGTCGATGCAGGTCATTGGCGGCACAACATGGGCCATGTGGACCTCAACCGGGACTGGAACGTCTTTGCTCAGCCGGAGACACGCGCCGCACGGGATCAAATTCTCGCGCTGAAGAATCAGGGGCGGCTCTTCCTGATGCTCGATTTTCATTCCACCTTCCGCGATGTCTTCTACACCCAGCCGGACGAGGCCGCGTCATCGCCGCCGAACTTCACCGCCCGCTGGCTCGCCGGCATTGGAAGGCGTGTGCCGGACTACACCGCCGAGCGCAGCGCCAGCCCCACGCCCACACCGACCACCTCCATCTACTGGGCGCATCACACCTTCGGCATTCCTGCCATCACCTATGAAATCGGCGACCACACCGACCGCGCCCTACTGAAACGCGTGGCCCATGCTGCGGCGGAGGAGATGATGGCGCTGCTGCTGGAGATGAAGGATGTGAAGTAAGTTGCGGCACTTTTCCCCGGCGCTTAGCTTTCCGGCCTTCGATGCCGCTTTTTACCGTTTTCACCCCCGCCTACAACCGCGCCCACACGCTCCACCGCGTGTGGGAGAGCCTGAAGGCGCAGACGCTGCGGGATTTCGAATGGCTGGTGGTCGATGACGGCTCCACCGACAATACCCAGGAACTCGTCGAGCAGTATCAACGCGAGGCCGATTTTCCCGTGCGCTATTTTTTGGAGCCGCATCGTGGTGCCTGGGCCGTGCACAATGTCTCCATGCGGGAATCGAAAGGCGATCTCTGGATCAAGCTCGACTCCGATGACGGCTGCCTGCCGAATGCGCTCGAACGTTTCAAGCATCACTGGGACAGCATTCCGGATGCCGAAAAGCATCGCTTCGCCGGAGTCACCGGCCTTTGCCAGGATCAGGACGGCCAGCTCGTCGGCACCCGCTATCCGCTCGATCCACTCGACTGCTCCGCCGCGGAGCTTGAATACCGCCACAAGGTGCGCGGTGAAAAATGGGGTTTTCTACGTCTCGACGTCGTGCGTCAGTTTCCCTTTCCCGAGAACCTTTCCGGTCACTACATCCCAGAATCCGTCGTGTGGTGCCAGGTGTCGAAAAATCATCTCACCCGCCATGTGAACGAAATCGTGCGCATCTACTGGATGGACGCGCCCTCGCTCGTCACCGGTCGTCCCGATCCACGCCGCAACGCCGCCGGCCATCGCCTGTGGTGCCAAACCGTGCTCGACATGGAAAGCGGCTGGTTCCTCACCGCGCCGCTGCGCCTCCTGCGTGCTGCCGCGCTGTATGCCCGCTTCAGCTTTCACACCGGCGCAGGCATTGGAAAGCAGTTCAGCGATCTCAAAACCTGGGGCGGCAAGCTGCTCTGGCTCACCGCCCTGCCTCTCGGCACCGCGTTGTGGCTGCGAGATCGTCTGACGTGGAAGTAGCCCGTTTGTAGTTCGGCCTTTAGGCCGTTCAGGAGCCCACTCACGGCCTAAAGGCCGAACTACGAACATCACTTCGCCAGCACAAAGTCATCCGGTTTCAGACCCGTCTTGTTGCCTTTGAAGCCATACATCGTCGGCTGGTAATCGCCCACGACGCTGACGTCCGCCTTCTCCGGCACATCGAGGCCGAGGCCCCAATACACGCCGTTCACCACAAGACGACGCAGACCTTCATCAGTGAGGTCGGTGGCAGCCCCCATGGTGGTGCAGAGGATCTTGTTTTCACTGCCCTGGTCGTTCTTCACGCTGCGAGCCCAGGCGACGGGCATCATCGGGCTGTTCACTTCCTGCTCGACCTTGGCCACCGTGGCCTTTTTGTAGCTCGCCGGCGCGGTGTCGGCCGTCATGCCTTGCAAGACCTGACCACGCGCCAGGATCACCGCATCGGCGGGAGGGGCGGCCTCATACACATCGCTGTTGCCGAAAAGTCCGGTGATACCGCGCAGCACCGGATGGCTGGCGTTGGTCGCTTCGAGGATGCCTTTGGTGGCCTCGACCTTGTGCTTGCCCCAGTGGCTCACCCAGGTCTCGCCGAGCACTTTTTTGCCCCAGCCGCCATCGGGGTTGTTCCAGTTCCACGCGGCAAAGGGACTCTCCTTCGGATAGCCGCTAAACGCATGCGTGCTCGTGCGCAGGGCAATGATCGGCACACCGCGATTGATCGCCGACTGGAATTTGCCACTCGCCGCTGCGTCCCAATGCCGGAAGCGCAGCAGCATCACGATCGCATCCGCGGAATCGAGCGCCGCCGGATTCGTGAGACTGCCACCCGCCGCCGGATCGATCTCACCCTTGTCGTTTAAGCTGAAGAGCACCGTGCATTTGAAGCCGTGATGTTGGCTCAAGATCTTCCCAAGCATCGGAAGAGCCTCCTCGCTCCGATACTCCTCATCGCCCGAAAGCAGCACCACATGCTTCCCATTGGCTTTTCCAGCCGGTTCATAGGTCACATGGTCCGCCGCCGGAGAAACCGCGGCGAAGGCAAAACTGGCGAGAAGGGCAAAGACGAATGTTTTCATGGTTGGTGCGGGCGTGGAGAGTCTCACAAACGCGGGATGGTGTCAGGTTCTACAGGCCACGTCATCCTGAATTCGCGCCGGATGGAGAGGTGGAGTGATGGAGTAGTGGGGTTTGGATTTCCATCACTCCATCACTCCATCACTCCATCACTCCATCACTCCATCACTCCATCACTCCATCACTCCACCGCCCGCCCCCGCAGCTCACCGCCCCGCCATCGAGCTATCGGGAAGCTGGAACGCATTCTCCATGATGTTCACCTGCGGCAACTCGCCGGGAATGAGCGTGATCTCAGCGATGTCGAAGCGAAAAGGCACGGGCCGCACATCCACCTCACGCAGCCAGTCCTGCGCGCCGCGAATGATGAGGCGCTGCTTGTCCGGTCCCACGTTGTCTGCCGGACGGCCAAAAGCCCGACTCGTGCGTGTTTTGACCTCCACAAAGGTCAGCGAGCCGCGATGCCGCGCGACGATGTCCACCTCGCCACGGCTTACGCCGCGAAAATTGCGACGGAAGATGACGCGACCGCTTTGCCGCAACCATCGCGTGGCAATCCACTCGCCCATCACACCGATCTCGGCGGTGGAAAGCTTGCGACCAAGCAAAACGCGGTCAAAACGCCGTTGCGGCCGCGCCCGCATCCAGATGCCCGCAAGCCTCACCCAGGGATGCCCGGTGAACCACCGCCGCAGCCAGCGCAGACGTACTGGAAGTCCCGCACTCATCCCAAATTGAGTTCCAGCTGCGCCACCGGCCCAAAACTCCGCCGATGCTGCGGACACGGCCCATGCTGCTTCAAGGCCGCGAGGTGTTTTGGTGTCGGATAGCCTTTGTGAATCTCGAAACCATAAGGCGGATACTCTTCCGCCAGTCGCAGCATGATGCGGTCACGCGTGACCTTGGCGATGATGCTCGCCGCCGCGATGCTGAAACTCAGGCTGTCTCCCTTCACCAAGGCCACCTGATGCAGCGGATACTTCTTCACTGGCTTTCCATCGATCAAAACCGCATCCGGCCGCGGATCGAGCGCCAGCGCCGAGCGTCGCATGCCTTCCCAAGTCGCTTGCAGGATGTTGATGCGATCAATTTCCTCCGGCTCGATCACGCAGCAATGCCAGCGGATGCTCGAATCGCCGGTGATCTCCTCATAAAGCCTCTCGCGCTTCTTTTCCGTGAGCTGCTTTGAATCATTCAGCACCTCATGCGTGAAGCCCTCCGGCAGCACCACCGCCGCCACCGTCACCGGACCCGCCAGCGGTCCCCTGCCCGCCTCATCCACGCCTGCGATCACGCGAAAGCCCTCGCGGCGCAGTTGGTTCTCATGGTCGAGAGTGGGCATGAATCATGGAAAGAGTTAAGTCAAACTCGCCTGCTGCCGCCGGATGAACGCCCCAAGCAAGGGCACGGCAAAGGCATATTTGCCGTAGCGATTTTTATATACAAGGCCGTTGTCGCTGAGAGCGGCCAGCATCTGGTTCACATGGCTGCTGCTGAATGACTTGATGGTGGACTCCTTTGATTTTGCCACGATCTCGCTGACGGAAAACTCGTCATCGCAGTTGGAGAGCATTGCCACTAGGATCAACAACTCGCGCTGACGATCCGTGACGCGATTCCAGCGTCCGGCGAAGAAATCAGTATCCAGTTTTCTCACCACCTGCGCCACCGTCACCACGGGATCCAGCACCCCAGAGGCCTTCTGCTGGAGATAAGAGTCGTAGATCTCCCGGCACAGGAACTGCACAAAGTAAGGGTAGCCGCCGGAACTCTTCGTGATCGCCATGATGGCAGGCTCCGTGATCGTCACCGGGCAGTTTTTCGACTTTACCGGGATGGTGATGGCCTGACGGCACTCCTCCTCATTGAGGCGGCCCAGTGTGACCACATGAAACATGCGCTCCGCAAAAGTGCGGGCCTCGACCAGCTTGGGGAAGAGGGTGGGCAGTCCCGTCAGCACCAGCAGGATGGGTAATCCTTTCTTCTGAATGGACTGGAAAACATCCAGCAGCAGCGAGAGCGGATACTGGTTTCGATCCGCCTGATCACTGAGATTCTGCGCCTCATCATAGGCGAGAACAATGCCTTTGCAGTTCGTGGCGGTCAGACAGCTCCACACCAGTTCCAGCACCGCTTTCAGCTTATCTGCTGAAAGACCTGGAGTGCTGTCATAGACCCGCTTAAGCAGATCAAAATCAAGGCGCACCTGCACCTTCTCCACCTCTGCGTGGAATCCCAACCGCCTCTTCTCGACCTCCTGCACCACCACGCCGGACACGAGGGGAGACAGATCGGCCAGGATGCGAATGGCGATGTTTTCCTCGCTCACGCTGGTGGACTCCGAAAGATCGGTGCCAGCCCACAGCCAACCCGCCTCGACCGCGATCGGCTTGAATGTCTCCAGCAGCACAGTCTTGCCGACGCCACGTAGGCCGGTGAGCACCATGTTTTTCATCACGGGGTTCTGAGTCAGCAGCTTGGCAAATTCAGCTTTTTCATCTTCACGGCCCGCCAGATAGGGCGGCGGATGTCCAGCACCGGGCCGGAATGGGTTTTGAAACGGGAGCAGGCTCATGGATTTACAACAAGTTAACCACCTGCCTAAATTTAGTTCAATAGCTAAATTTAACCAAGCGACGAAAAGAGACTAAAAGCCCCCTTGCGTCCGGCTTCCATCCTCTCTAAAAAACGAAATGGGAAAACTCCAAGACAAAGTCGCCGTCGTCACCGGTGCCGGACGCGGCATCGGCAAAGCCATCGCTGAAGCCTTCGCTGCCGAGGGGGCCAAAGTGGCCGTCGTCAGCCGCACGCAGGCCAATTCACAGGCCACCGCCGATGCCATCAATGCCTCGCATCCCGGTGCGGCGAAGGGTTATGCCCTCGATGTGGCCGATGGCGCGGCCTGCCTCGAAGTCGGCAAGCAGATCCTGGCTGATTTTGACCACGTGGACATCCTCGTGAACAACGCTGGCGTCACCAAGGACGGCCTGCTCCTGCGCATGAGCGAGGAAGATTGGGATGTGGTACTCGACACCAACCTCAAAGGGGCCTTCAACATGGTGAAAGCCGTGCAGCGCAGCATTTTGAAGCAAAAAGGTGCCCGCATCATCAACGTCAGCAGCGTCATCGGTCTCATCGGCAATGCCGGCCAGGCCAACTACGCCGCCAGCAAGGCCGGCCTCATCGGCTTCACCAAGTCGCTCGCCCGCGAGTTCGCCGGTCGCGGCGTCACCGCCAATGCCATCTGCCCCGGCTTCATCGCCACGGACATGACTCATGTGCTCAACGACCAGCTCAAAGAGGAGATCCTCAAAAAGATCCCCCTCGCCGAGCTCGGTCAAGCCGCTGACATCGCGGCTGCGGCTCTCTTCCTGGCCAGCCCGGATGCCCGCTATATCACCGGCCAGGCCATCGCTGTCGATGGCGGCATGGTGATGTGATTGATCAGGCGAAGCTCACTTCTGATAGATCGGCAGGAAGTGATGATGCACCGAGAGACTCAGGAGCGCGAGTGACGTGGCATACACGCTGCCCGCGCTCTTTTCGTTTCCATTGCGAGGGAACCAGTTTCCCTCGGCACTTTGGGCACCGACGAGGATTTGCTCGGTGCGCTGGCGGGCGGTGGCGGCGTGATCGCCTCCACGCTGATACATGCCCTGGGCGTAGTAGTAGCAGCCGTAGAAGAACCAAGGCTCATTGATCTCCGGCGGGGATTTGAGCAGCCAATTCGCACTGCCGACGACCTCCGGCGCATCATACAGGCCGCACACTTGCAGCGAGAGCAACCCGGCAGCGGTCGTGGAGAAGGTCTTGCGGCCACCGTAGGGCTCGTAGCTGAAAGCGGCGTTGTCGCTCTTAGGAATGCCGTTGGCATCCCGCTCGACCTGGTAGCTGCGCTTGATGTAGGCCACGGCGTTGTCGATGGCGTCTTTGGGCACATCAAAGCCCGCATTCTTCGCGGCGCGGAGGGACATGAGCTGCCAAACGCTCACGGAGATATCGCTGTCGCTGCTTTGCGGCTCGTAGCGCCAGCCGCCGCGGTTTGCCTCGCTTTTCGAAACCTGCTGGGAGCGGAGGATGAGCTTGATGGCACCGTCGAGCATGCCGCGCATGCGCTTGTCCGTGCTGTCATCAGGCGCGTGACCGATCATCTCGGCCAAGGTGAGGCTGATAATGCCATGGCCATACATGCGGGAGCGGTCGCTGCGGCCGAGGTAGCCGTTTTCATCGGGCTCGATGCCTTCCACGATGAAACGCAGCGCCTTCGCGGCGGCTTTGCCCTCCGGCGTGGGATCGCTCGGCATGTGGCCGACGCTCGCCAGGCCCATCAAAGCGAGCGAGGTCATTGCCGCGCTGTGGGAAGGCAGGTCGCCACGCTTCGGCGTGTTGTTGGACTTTTCATCGACGATCAATCCAGCGGGCCGTTGCTGAGCCACAAGCCACTTCACGGCTTTTTCGACCGCCGCCTTCACTTGGGGGGAGATGAGCTCCGCTTTCGGCGATTGGGCGAGCACGCCACAGGGCAGGCTGAGGGAGGCGAGAAGGCAAAGAAACGATTTCATCGTGGAGCGGGGCTGAAACGAACGGACGAAGCCGGATTATGCGTTCATCCAGGGGATTTGCGGTTCGCCTTGGAGCTGCTTCCAGTTGTTGTAGGCCAGCATGCCAAAGAAGATCGGCGTGATCCAGCCGTAGCCGAAATACAAAAAGCCAATGGCGAGCACCACGGCCGTCACGAGGCTGATTCGCAGCGCCAGCTTGGGCCTGCCGGTGATGCCTGCGCAAAGCCGACCGCCATCCAGCGGCACGATGGGCACCAGATTGAGGATCGCCCAAAAGATGCTTACGAACACAAACTGGGCCGCGAGGTAGGTGAACCAAGAAATCGAAGGCTCGAGAATTTCGAGCAGGAAATGCACCGCCAGGCCCGCCGCGATTTGCAGGCCTGGACCAGCGGCCGTGAGCAGGATGTCCTGCCCGCGAGTGAACCGCTGGCTGCCCTGCGCAAAGCCGCCAAAGGCATACAGCACGATGCCCACGCGGCGATCACCAAAGCTGCGCATCACCGAGGCATGTCCCAGCTCATGAATGAGCACGGAGAAGAACGCCGCGATCATGAACGCCACCAGCGCCCGCATCTCAGCAGGTGTGCTGGCACCGATGGCCCCTCCGAGGAGGGCGGTGTTGAGCCAGAACATCCATTGGATGAGGATGGGGAAGCCTAAGAGTTGGAAGCGAAGCATGGGAAGGAACAGAGCCTTCATGCCGTTGGAGAGAAACTTCAAATCCCATGCGCCTCATTCTCCTCGCCGCCGCTTTCTCCATCGTCTCCGCCCATGCCGAGCTCACCTCCGAGCAGCAGCAGGTCCCGCTCGAAGCGCTGCCGACCGATGCTTCCGCCGCGAAGATCGTCCTCCTCGCCGGCAGTCCGAGCAACAAGCCGGGCCAGCATGAATACTTCGCCGGATGCGCGTTGCTCCGCGAGTGGCTGGCGACGGTGCCGGGCGTGGCTCCGGTGATGGTGGCGGATGGCTGGCCGAAGAACGAGGCCGTGCTCGAGGGTGCCCGTGCGGTGGTCTTTTTCATGGATGGCGGCCCGAAGCTGCCCTTCCTCACGCCGGAGCGTAAGGCCAAGTTGCAGACCCTGGCGGATGCCGGAGCCGGTTTCATCGTGCTGCATCAGGCGGTGGATTGCCCGGCGGACCTCGCGACCTCTTTTAAAGAGTGGTTCGGCGCGGCCTTCCAGCCGGACATCGGCTGCCGTGGGCATTGGGATGTGAAATTCGACTCCGTCAGCCCTCACGCCGTCACCAGCGGCATGAAGCCCTTCGACCTGCTGAAGGACGGCTGGCTCTACAACCTCCATTTTGCCGAAAAAGGCGTCACCCCGCTCCTCGCTGCCCAGATGCCCGATACCTCCCGCAAGACCGACCATGCCAAAGCGCATGCCGGCCGTGCCGAAACGGTCGCTTGGGCCTTTGAGCGGCCCAACGGCGGTCGCAGCTTTGGCTTCACCGGCTGCGATCTCCACGCGAGCTGGGCCGTGCCCGATCAGCGCCGCATGCTCGTGAATGCCCTCCTTTGGACCGCCAAACTCCCGGTCCCCGCTGCCGGTGCGGCCACCGATTCCCCGGTCGATCTCGCCAAAAACCTCGACCGGAAGATTTTCACCCCAAAGGCCAAAAAGCCCGCTCCAGCCAAAAAACCGGCCTCCAACTGAGAAGTGCCCAGCCACCGTCATCGGGGTCAGCACGGTCAATAGGGTCACCAAGACCCCGCGACCTCTGCGCCGCCACCGCATGGCCGCTACCTTGGATTTCAGGCTTTCTGAATGGTTTAGCTTTATTAAAAACTTGCCATTTCTACAAAAAACCATAATTATAGGGATTGTTGGGCAAATTCAGCCCCCTTCCCATGCTTCCTCTCATTGACCAAATCCTCGCCGCCTCGGGTTGCGCTGATTCTCCTGCCGTCCGGCAGGCCGTCGAGGAGGCATGCTTCAATCAGACGTCCTTTGTCGATGCCGTGCTGGATTGCGAAGGCGTCCGCGAGCGGGATTTCCTCATGGCCTTGGCCAAAACACTCACGCTGCCATGGTGGGAACCGAAGGAGGACGACAAGCCTGCCGAATCCGGCATCCGCCGTCTGCTTCCCGCTGAGATCGCGTTGAGGCATCGTCTGCTACCGCTTTTCACCGAGGAAACCGAAGGTGGCTCGGAACTCGATGAGGCCAAACGCACGCTGCACATCGCGACGTTTGATCCGCTCAACCTCGTGGCGCACCAACGCGTCGCCGCGAGCCTGTCGATGCCCGTCGTGTGGCATGTGGGACCTCGCACGCGCATCGTCGAGGGCCTGCAAAAGCTCTACGGCCTCGGGGCGGACACCTTTGAGAAGATCCTGCGTGGTCGGGCCGATTGGGGTTCCGAGGATCTGAAGGACGAGGTCACCGTACTCGATGAACCGGAGGACGAAGAGGCCAGCGTCGTGCGCTTTGTGAATCAAATCATCCGCCGCGGGCTCGATCAGCGGGCCACGGATATTCATGTGGAGCCACAGCACGACCGCCTGCGCATTCGCTACCGCATTGACGGCCGACTCGAAGAACTGCCCGTGCCGGAGAACATCAAATCGCTCCAGGCCTCCGTCATCGCACGATTGAAGATCATGGCCCGCCTCGACATCGCGGAGAAGCGCCTGCCGCAGGACGGTCGCATCAATCTCGAACTCGATGGCACGCCCATCGACGTGCGTGTCGCCACCATTCCCTCCGTGGAAGGCGAAAGCGTCAGCCTGCGTCTGCTCGCCCAGCAGCAGGTCACGCTGAACCGTCTCGGCCTCACCGACACCATCCGCCCCGTCATCGAGGAGCTGCTGCGCCTGCCCAACGGCATCATCCTCATCACCGGCCCCACCGGCAGCGGCAAATCGACCTCGCTCTACGCCTTCCTCACGGAGCTCAATCAAACGCATCGACGCATCGTCACCATCGAAGACCCGGTGGAATACAAGATGCCCGGCGTCGTGCAAATTGCCGTGAAGCCCGAGATCGGCCTCACCTTTGCCGCCGGCCTGCGCAGCATCCTGCGTGGCGATCCGAACGTCGTCATGATCGGTGAAATGCGTGATCTCGAGACCACGGAGATCGCCGTGCGTGCCGCGTTGACCGGTCACCTCGTGTTGAGCACGCTGCACACGAATGACGCCATCGGCGGCATCTCGCGTCTCATCGACATGGGCGTCGAGCCCTTCCTCGTCAGCAGCGCCGTGCGGGCCTTCTTTGCGCAGCGCCTCGTCAGAAAGCTCTGCCCGCATTGCAAAGTGCCCGCCGAGGTCGAGGAGAGCTACTTGCGATCCATCGGCTTCCCTTCGCAGGCCAAAGGAAAAATCATGCGTGGCGTCGGTTGCGAAGCCTGCCGTGGCAGCGGCTTCCAGGGCCGTCTCTCCATTTATGAAGTCGTGCTCGTCACGCATGCGTTGCAGCACCTCATCAACTCGCGGGCGCATCCCGCCGAGTTCATGAAGCAGGCCATCAAGGACGGCTACATCCCCATGCGCGGCTACGGCTTCCAAAAAGTACTCTCCGGCGAAACGACCATCGAAGAAGTCCTTTCCGTCACCGCCGCTGCCGAACGCCACGCCCCTTCTCCGGCTACTCCCATCGCCGCCGCGCCTCCCGCACGCCTCGCCGCTTAGTCATTCGTCATTCTGAATTCGTCATTTCAACATGCCCGCCTTCACCTACAGCGCTCTTGGACCTTCCGGTGTCATCACTGGCGAGATCTCCGCGGCTGATCGTGCCGAGGCGTTCAACATTTTGGGACGCAAAAAAATCCAGCCCATCAAGCTCGAAGCCGCTTCCGAGACTCAACCCACCTCGAAAGCCAAAACCAAAGCTTCCGCCGAGCCTCTTCAAAGCGGCCCCATCAAGCTCAAGCTCGCCCAGGTCGTCCTCTTCATCGAAGAACTCGCCGATCTCGTCAGCGCCGGCATCCAGCTCGAGCCCGCGCTCGCCACGATGGAGCGTCGTCGCGAGCTCTCCGGCATCAAAACACTCGCCACCGTGCTGCGAGGCAAGGTGCGTGATGGCATGTCCTTCTCGAAGGCCGTCGCCTCGACGAGTCCCAGCTTTGGCAATCTCTTCTGCGCCCTCGTTTCCGCCGGTGAAGCCAGCGGCTCGATGAGCACCATCTTGAAGCGACAGGCGGCTTACATGCGTTCGCTCGCCGCGCTGCGCTCTAAGGTGCTCGCGGCCATGTTGTATCCCGCGTTTCTCGTCGTCGCCGCCGTCGGCGTATCGCTGATGTTTGTGCTCTACCTCATCCCGAAGCTCACCGAGATGCTCGACAGCACCGGCGGCAAGCTGCCCTTCCTCGCGCAGATCATGCTGAAGGCGAGCGAGGTCTTCAAATCCACGTGGTGGATGTTCCTCATCGCGGGCATAGCCGGTTTCATCCTCTTCCGCGCCTGGCTTGCGAGACCCGAATCCGCCATTCCGTGGGCCCGCTTCAAACTGCGCCTGCCGCTCTTCGGTGCCATCTTCAAGGCCCGCTTCTACGTCCAGTTCCTCGAAACGATGGCCAACCTGCTCGGCAACGGCCTCACCATCGTTCAATCGATGCAGCTCACCCATCAGGCCATCGAGAACCCGCATCTCCAGCGCGAATTCGAAGCCGTTCAACGCCACGTCGGCGAAGGCGTGAGCCTTTCGCGGGCGCTCGATCGCAGCGGTCAGTTCCCGCCGCTCCTCCTCGACATGGTCAACGTCGGCGAACAGACCGGCGACATGCCCGCCGCCCTCTCCCGCGCCGCCGAGCGCTTCGACCGCGAGCTCAGCAAGAAGATCGACACCCTCGCCGCCTGCATCCAGCCCCTCATCGTCTTCATCATGGCCGGCATGGTCGGCTTCATGGCCTACATCATGATGAGCACCATCTTCGAAACCATCAGCTCCATCAAATAGCCCCTTGCATCGTCCTCGTCCTCCAACTCGAACTCGTCCTCGATCCTTCCGCTTTCATCCTCACTCAAACCCAACAGCCACCATGAACCTCACCCACAACTCAAAACTCATCACTCGTAACTCTCGAGCTGCCTTCACCCTCGTCGAAATGCTCCTCGTCCTCGGCATCATCGGCCTGCTCGTCGGCGTCGGCGTCGTCAGCTTTGGCGGCGTCCTCGAAGGCGGCAAAAACAAGACCGCGCTTGGCCACATCAACCAGATTCAATCCGCCGTCCGCGCCTACGAAGTCGATTCGATGAAGCTGCCCACCACCTCGCAGGGCATCGGCATCCTCGTCGAGAAGGGCAAGCTCAAGAAGCTCCCCGTCGATCCTTGGGGCAACGCCTACCACTACCGCAAGCCCGGCACCAAGGACAAAGGCGGCTTCGACATCTACTCCGCCGGCCCCGATGGCATCGCCGACAACGCGGACGACGTGGGAAGCTGGCAGCTTTGAAAATGACGAATGAGGAATTCCGAATGACGAATGAATGCCCAAATGCCGAAAACCGAATGGAGGGCCGCGAGGCCAGCCGTAGGACGGGTGTGGCGACAGCCCGCCCGTCTGGAGCGGCATTCGAGGATCGTTCGGATGCTCAAAACTCGGGCGATTCGGCGAAGAAGGCTTCTTTCGTTCTCGACAGCATTCCCGCCGAACACCCCCGGCCTACGACTCGTCATTCGAGGTTCGTCATTCCTTCCTCATTCGCCATTCGCCATTCGTCATTCCCGCGCAGCGGCTTCACTCTCATCGAGATCCTCGTCGTCCTCAGCATCATCACCTTGATGCTCGGCATCTCGATCATCAGCATCTCCGGCATCAAGGACGAGGATCGCCTGCGTCGTGCTGCCGCCATGATCGAAACGTCAGCGCGGGACAACCTCCTCCAGGCCGTCAAAACGCAGCAACTCGTCACCATGCCGCTCGCCGCGGGTTCGTTTGGCACCGGCTCCGATTTCAGCGGCATGCTCAAGGTGCGCCGCGTCGGCGAACGCGGCTTCCGCGAGCCGAAACGCGGCGAAACCTGGGAATTCAGCCCCACCGGCATCTGCGAGCCCATCGAGATCCGTCTCTCCGGCCCCGGCGGCACCGTCGAACTCGCCTTCGATGCCCTGACCGCCTGCGCCAAACGCAAGAGCCTCGATTTCAACGCCAAGTCATGAAGCACACGAGCCGTCCATTTATGATTTATGATTTTCGATTTATGATTTCGAAGGCGCAATCGTGCCCAAATCATAAGTCAAAAATCATAAATCATAAATCCGGCGGCTTCGCCCTGCTCGAAATCCTTCTCGCCATCGCACTCTTCGCGCTCGTCTCCGTCGGCATGACGCAGGCCATCGATGGCATCGCCAAAACGACCACGGCAGCCCGTCAGGAAGCGCAGGTGCTTCGCGTGCTGGAGTCCGTGCTCGCCGAAGTGGCCCACCAGCCGGAGTTCAAGGCCACGAAGATCGACTTCCCCAAAACCGCCGATCACATCGACGCCAGCGCCACCATCGAAAAGGTCCGCCTCTTCACTCGCGACAAAGCGGAGCTCGACCACGTCTTCCGCGTCCGCGCCGAAGCCTGGATCTCCGACGGCACCTCCCGCCGCATCGTCCGCACCATGGAAACCTATGTGTATTCACCCAACAGCCCGATCTGATTTTCGATTTGGGATTCCTGATTTGGGCTCTGGACCAAATCATAAATCAAAAATCATAAGTCATAAATCCGCACAAGGCTTCACCTTACTCGAAGTCCTCCTCGCCCTAGTCCTCATCGGCCTGGTGCTCTCGGGCGTTTTCAGTGTCGCGGATGGGGCCATGCAGCTCGGGAAGTCGATGGGGGCCGCTCGTGTGAGCGAAACACGCATCTCGAACTTCGTCACGCAATGGCGCGACTACTTTGAAACCGTGCCTCCAGGCATCAGCCTCGCCGCTGGAGCGGAGAAAGCCGCGCGAGGCTCCTCCGGCAATCTGTTCATCCTCGGCAGCCAGATGCCCTTCGTGTGGGATCAACGCCTCAAAATGGCCGACGCCGTCGAATTCGGCCTCGTGCGTGCCCCAGGGCCGGAAAAGACCCTCAACCTCGTCGTGCGTCATTTGAAGCGTCCGCTCAAAGCCACTCGCGAAGACCAGTTCGACACGCTCGCCGAGCTTCCGATCCTCGAAAACCTCAAGCAGATGCAGTGGCAGTTCTACAGCCCTGAGGACAAAAAGTGGTTCATCGACTGGGACCCCAAAAAGCGCCCCAAACCACCTCTCTTCATCAAGCTCCGCTTCGCCTTCCTCAACGACACGAGGGAGCATGAGTACACGTTTTGGGTCGCGAGTGATTTGAGCGGCCAGATCGCGCAGGCGCCTGCGGTGCCGGTTCAACAATGACGAATGAGGAATTCCGAATGACGAATGAAGCTCCAATGACCGAAACAACGCCAACGAGCCGCCAGGCCCGTAGGCCGGGTGTGTTCGGCGCGGAAGGCCTTCGTCAGCATCTCACGCTCTCTTCGCCGAATTACCCGGCTGGTTTGGGAGCGTTCGCAGGCCAAAACGTCATCACCTACGCCCCTAGAGTGCCTATCCTGGATGATGAAGCGGGCGAGCATGCCCCCTCACCTAACCTCTCCCCCGAAGTACGCTTCAAAAGCCAACGTGAATCATTGGCGGGGGAGAGGGACCTGAAAGCGCACTCCCTCTCCCCCGTCAATGAGTCACGATTACTGGGCGGCTTTCCTTCGGGGGAGAGGGCTGGGGTGAGGGGCACAGCCAGCGATGCTGCATCCGCCGAACACACCCGGCCTACATCTCGCGGTTTCGTCATTCCTTCGTCATTCGCCATTCGCCATTCGTCATTCCAACGCGGCTCCGCCCTCATCGCCGTCTTCTGGATGATCTTCGCGCTGGGCATGGTCCTCTTCGCCGCCACCAAGGCGCTGCATGGCGACACCGAATACACCCGCATGATGCGCGGCCGCATTTATGCGAAGCGCTACGCGGAAACCGGCCTCGAACTGGCCCGCCATCCGGCGATGCAGCAGGATGATCCGCTGCTGCACTTCAGCAGCGACATCGGCGGCGGCTTTGACGTGACGCTGAAGACCGAGGAAGCCCGTCTCAACATCAACTTCCTCCTTCAAAGCGGCGACAAGATCCTACTGCGCCGTCTTTTCACCCGCTGGGGCTTCAAGCCAGACTTCACCACCGCCCTCTGCGATGCGCTGAAGGACTGGGTGGATGCCGACAGCAATGCCAGCCTCAATGGCGCGGAAAAACGCGAGTATGAAAAAGCCGGCTTCGAAGGCATGCCCTTCAACCAACCCTTCAAAGAAGTCGAGGAGATGCTCCACGTGCGCGGCATGGACATCGTGAACGCCGAGCGCCCCGACTGGCGGGAGTGGTTCACCGTGTATGGCGATGGCCGCATCGACATCAACGACACCAGCGCCGAGATCATCTCCCTGCTCGGCGATGTGCCGATGGAGCGCGTGCAGCCGATTCTGACCTTCCGAAACGGCCGCGATGGGGCGCACCGCACCCGCGATGACATGCGCCTCTCCAGCGTGCCGCAGGTGGCGCAGATGCTCGGCGTCTTCAACCGCCAGACCGTGGCGCAGCTCACGCAGTGGATTCAATTTACCGGCCCCATCCGTCGCATCGAGAGCGTCGGCTACCTCGGGTCCCTGAAACGCAAACTCATCCTCATCACGCAGGGCGGACAGGCCGTCTGGCGTGGCGAAATCCCCATCCATGGCCAAAACTCGTAAACCCACCTCCGAGCTACTGCTCCCCGGTGCCTCCGTCTGGCAAAGCTGGACCGGCAGCGATGGCGAGCTGTGCCAGCAGAGCGGCGAATTCACCGCCGAGGCCAGCCGCTTTGGCAAAGAAGCCACGCGCCGCGTGCTCGCGCTGCCTTCCACGCACTTCTGGGTGCTGCCCGCCTGGCTCAAAGGCGAGACCGAGCACCTCCGCAGCATGGCGCTGCTGCATCTCGAACGCATGGGCGTCAAAACGAACGAGGACGAAGCCAGCGTGCAGGTGCGCAGCATCGCCGGCAAGGAAGGCGCGAACCTCGCCCGCATCCTCGCGCTCAAGGATCAGCCCGTGCCGTTGAGTGACACGACCTATCTTCCCGATGAGGTCACGCATCATGCGCTGTGCTACCCGATGGTGCAAAACAGCATCACGCTCTTCCGCGAGCTCGGCCGTCTCGTCGTCGCCATCACGAGCGGCTCGCAGCTCATCTACTGCGCCCCGCTTTCCTCCACGCGACTCGATGATCATGCGCTGGCCGAACTGAACAACATCTGCCTCCAGCTCAGCTTCCAAGGCGTGCTCGCCCGCCTCGAAAGCATCGTGCTGTGGATCGACGAAGGTGATCTCGCCAAGATCCAGCGCACCACCGGCCTCGCTCCTTTCCGTTGCGACATGCCTGCGCCCACCATGCCGGAACGCGGCGCCAGCCTGCTCATGCCGGAGGAACTTGTGCTCGAACGCCAACGTCAGGGCACCCGCTCCCGCACACGCTTCCTCGCGATGAGTTTCGGAGCCGCTGCGGCGGCCGCCATCGCCTTGGTGGCCACACTCACCGCCTTCGCTTTGAAGGAGCGGAACATGCTGCGTGAAAAAGTGGCCGAACTCATGCCGCGTGCCTCACGCGTCATGGATCACAAGCGTGCCTGGTTGGAAGCCGCGCCCGCCGTCGATCCCTCAGCCTGGCCGCAGCAGATGCTCATGCATTGCATGGAGCCGGAATCGTCCAAGGAAGCCCTGCTCACGCATTGGGAATGGACGCCTGACATGCTCAGCCTCATCGGTCGCATGCCCAGCGCCTCCCTCGCCCTCGAATACACCCAGGCACTGAAGGACAGCGAAGCGCTCGCTCATTTCGGTCTTGATGGTCCGCCGCCGCTCATCGCCAGTGATCAAAGCGCCACCTTTGAAATGAAAGGAGGAGTCGCCCATGAAGAAGAGTGAAAAGGTCCTGCTCGGCATCTTCGCCGCCATCTTCATCGGCGTCGCCCTCATCGGCGGCGGCGCGTTCGCCTTCCGCACCTACTTCGAGGTCCAGGACGAGGTCGAGTTGCTGCGGGATCGCCTCGGCTCCATGAACCTCGCCGTCTCGCAAGGCGCCGAGTGGGCTGAAAAGAACACCTGGCTCGAAGAGAACGTGCCCGGCTTCACCAGCAACAAGGACGCCAGCGCCAAGCTGCTCGAAACCGTCACCGCTGCCGCACAAAAACACGATCTCACCATTGGCGGCACCGAACTCCTCGAACGCACCAAAGCCATCGGCACCGATGGCCTGCCCGTCGAGGAGGAAGAGGAAAGCCACTTCGAGAAAGCCAGTATCAAAACCACCCTCACCGGCGTGAGCGAGCAGGCCTTCTACACCTGGCTGCACACGCTTCAGCAGCCGAAGAGCTTCATCGGCATCACCCGCCTCCAGATCAACCCCACCGGCTCGAACAAGACCATCAACGCCGAGGTCGAGTTCACCCAGTTCTACCACGAGAAGAGCGTGCCGAAGGTCACCAAGAATTGATTTATGATTTACGACTTACGATTTACGATTTCGATCGTCACCGCGGTCACTCTGGTCACGGTGGTCCCCGCCTCAGAACCCGTCGATTTCCCCAAACTCGAAGCCTACGCCTCGCTGTGGGAGCGCAGCCTTTTCACCACGAAGGACCTTCCCGCGCCGGATGCGCCTGCGGGCCCCAGCTTTGCGGACAACCTGAGCCTTAGCGGCGTGTATGAGCTTCAAGGAGAGGTCGTCGCCTTGATCGTGGACAAAACGACCTCGCAGGTCTTTCAGGCCAAAATCGGCTCCGAGAACGAGATCGGCGTCAAAGTGCGAAAAATCGATGGCGACATCACCAGCGCCAAAATCCGTGTGCAGCTCCAAAAAGGCGATCAAGTCGGCTGGCTGACCCTTTCCGATGGTTTGGGTGCTCCCTCCGAAACCATCGCCCCTGCTGGCGTGCCCGCCGTGGCCCAGCCCGGCCTGCAAACCCGCCAGATGCCCGCCCCTGCCGCAGCCTCCGCCGGTCTCCTGCTTCCTCCGAATGCTCCCGCCGCCCTTCGTGGAGACATTCCACAGATCCCCACCATCACGCCCGAATCCACCCCGCCGATGAACCGCCGCATTTCGATGCCCGCGCCTGCACCGACGATCCCTCAAAGCCCGCCCGCCAGCGCCCCGCCCCCTCCCGTCGCCGTCCCCCCCGCCCAGCAAGTCGATGGCATCCCGCTGCCACCGCCGTGAGGATGTTGCCTTGGCTTCTCACATATTATGAAGTCCTTCCTCTCCTCCTTCCTTCGCCGGGCCAACACGCCACCGCCGATCCCAAGTGAACGCTCCGACCATTTCACCCAGGTGATGCTGCCAGCGATGGAGGCTGACATGGAGTGTCGCGCTGAGTATGGGGCCTTCGATGAGTCCGCGTATGAGCGATTCAAAAAGGAGGCGGGCACATCGCTACCTGCGGATTACGAGGCCTATCTCCGCGCCTACAATGGCGGCCTGTCCTACCGGGTCTCCCACCCCTTCGGTTTTCTGTTTTCGATGCAAACCAACGAGATGGAGGCCTCCCTGCTCAGCACGCTTCACTGGCCTTTGCCTCCCGGCAAAACCAACTGGCTCATCATCGGACGCGATGGGGCCATGGCTCTTTACCTCATGTCCCTGAATGCGGCTGACTTCGGCTCCATTCACTCCTGCTTTGCATTCTCCGACGCGATGAGCGGTGCGATGGACTACATGGGTGAGCCTCGCCACGTCGCCGATTCGTTTGGGGAGATGTTTCGCGTGTCGCGACCTGATTATTGAGTTCGGCAAAAGATGCCTAGCATGTGACTGGCATCAGTCTTGTAGAAAACCTCGCGCTTTAGCGAGTCGTTCTGAGTCGATGGTTTGCTCTAGCCGGTTGAGAGCAGTTAGCCGCTCAGGACCCAGTATTTGCTCAATTCTAACATTAGCCACGGCACGCGTGGTCTGGTCTTCGACACTGAATTGTTTCACGCCAGCGAGACCATCAGCGTACATGGCATATCGATGGCGCAACAATTCATCTTCGCGCTCGCGAATGATGCGCATGAGTTCATTCGCATCCGATTCACTCAAGCCCCACGACTGGAACAGTTGGCGGCATCTTGGCTCTCGATCCTTCATCCGCACGTTCAAGATGCCGTTTTTTGCTTTTACTGATAAGTTGGCGGCTGCTTTTCGTCCATGTTCTCTGATACTATCGAGTAGTTCTTGTTCAGAACGCGCCGAAGGCAACAAAAGCCCAGGATTTGGCGGGCTTACTACCGGATTAGCCGCACCGATTGCAGATCGTTCTGCCACGATTTCAAGTCTCGAGGCACTTTCTTTGCGTGTCACTGTGCTCAAAACCAGCCACACAACTAGCGCTAGAGGAATGATGATGGATGCGTGTTTCATAAAAACAAAAAGTGCTCCCCGGCTGCCTTAGCCAGGGAGCATGTCCGTTCAGACATACATATCCGGCGCGCACTCGTTCGAAGCCGGAGGCTCCGTAGCTGGCGGATCCTCCGGGTACACAGGATCTTGCGGCACCCCCTGTCCACATGGTGGATCACTTTGGCAGTTTGGAACGATCTGGCCGCCATACTGAGCCTGAATTTGCTCAGCCTGCTGCATACTCGCATTTAGCTCTGTGGCTTGAAGCCAATAGGTTTCTACCAAATCAAAATCCGGCTCCTCACTATCAAGTTCATCGTTTAAGGCAGTTGCGATGTCGGCAAGTTCTTGAGAAGCAATGGCAGTAAAGGTGGCGGCATCAGTGAAATTCGACTGCGCCATCGCTGCATTTGAACATGAGTCACAAATCGAATGTGCGAACGGAATTGAGATGGATAAAAATGCACCAATCAGAAAAATGGCGCGTCTCTTTATTGATCGTGATGAACGAATGTATTTGAGTGGATTAGGTTGCATAGCTTTGTCGTTTGTTGGTGTTGTTCTTTATGCTGTTTCTTGGGGGGCTTTAGCCACCCACACCCACACTCACACTGGCCTCCGCTCTCCACTGGCCGACCTGATGGTCGTCCACGCGGTAGATGGCGCGGCATTTCCATTTCGTGAGGGCGACAGGGAAAGGTATCGTGTCCAAATAGCCCGGTGTGGTATCGAAGGTGAGGACGACCCAGCCTCTGCCATCGGCGCAATCCACCTGGATTTCGAAAAGCCCCCCCCCTCTTTTGTCAGTCTGCTGGCCCGAGAAACCTGCGCAGCACGAGAAAACAGCTCGTCAGCTGAAATTCGACTTTCATGCGAATGCGCCGCCTTTTTGGACAGCAAGTTGCTCAATTGAAGCCCAAGAACTTTCTCGGGCAATATTCCTGCTTCATCCAGGTAGTTAGCCGGGGCGTGCATTGGCCATGAGAAAAAGGTCTTCATGATTTTTGCGAGGATTTAATTTGGGTATATTTCGGAACACCGTCATTCGTATAGTTAATTTTCGAGGCGTAATCCTTATCAAACGCCGCTGCGGCTGAACGCTGGGTTGTCATGGAGGTGTTTGGAGCGGTTCAATGTGCTCTTGCCTGACGCTCTTCCCGGTGTCCGAAAAGCTGCTGCTCTTTTCGGCCCATTGCCAAGTCTGGAAGACCATTTACACTCGCCGCCGATGACCCACCGCCGCCATTTCATCACTGCCAGCGCTGCCGCGCTCACTTTGCCGTCGTTTCATCTCTTCGGAGCTGATGCGAACAAAACGTATCGCACTGCCATCATCGGCTCCGGCTGGTGGGGGATGAACATCCTGCGCGAGGCCATCGCCAGCCGCCGCATCAAGGTCTGCGCCGTGTGCGATGCACATGAGGACGTGGCCTCCAATGCCGCCGATGAGATCAACGGCCTCAACGGCGACGACCCGAAGACCTACCAGGACTTCCGCGACATGCTGGCGAAGGAAAAGCCGGAGATTGTCATCATCGCCACACCCGATCACTGGCATGCGCTGCAAAGCATCGCCTGCTGCCAGGCCGGGGCGCATGTGCTCGTCGAAAAGCCCACCGGCCACACCATCGGCGAGAGCCAGGCGATGGTGAAGGCGGCCCGCGAGGCTGGCGTGGTCGTGCAGGTGGGCCTGCATCGCCGCATCGGCCCGCATCATGTCGAGGCGATGAACTTCCTCAAATCCGGCGCGGTGGGCAAAGTGGGTATGGTGCGAGTCTTTGCGCATAGCAAAGGCGGCCACGAAGAGCCCCGCCCGAACAGCAAAGTGCCCGAAGGCATGGATTGGGACATGTGGTGCGGCCCCGCGCCCTTGCGTCCCTTCAACACCAAGCTCCATCCCGGCGGTTGGCGGAACTTCCTCGACTACGCGAACGGCACGATGGGCGACTGGGGCGTTCACTGGCTCGACCAGATCCTCTGGTGGAGCGGTGAAAAGGGACCCAAAAAGGTCTTCTGCACCGGCGGGCGCAACATCGCCGGTCCTGCCATCCTCAACGACAAGGAGCAGACCACCGACGCACCGGATCACCAGGTGGCCACGTTTGAGTTCGAGCAGTTCACCGCCGTTTGGGAGCACCGCAAATTCGCAGGCAACGACAGCGAGAAGCACGGCATTGGTGCCTACTTCTACGGCGAAAAAGGCGTGCTCCACATCGGCTGGCGCGATGGCTGGACCTTCCACCCTGCGGATCCCAAGGAAGGCGAGAAACACGGCAACCACCAGCTTCAGGAGCCCAACGGCCACAACATCGCGCTGCTCTGGGCGGACTTCATCGATGCCATCGAGAAAAAGCGGAAACCCGTGGCCGACATCGAAAGCGCCCACCGCTCCTCCTGCCTGCCCATGCTCGGCATGCTCAGCCACAAAGTCGGCCGCAGCATCCAGTGGGACGCCGACAAGGAACAGATCATCGGCGACGCTGAAGCCTCCAAACTCCTCCGCCGCGAGTATCGCGGTGAGTGGAAGTATCCCGAGGCGTGAGGACTCGGGTACGTTGTTCACGCTTTAGCGTGTCACTGGAAGGCACGCTGAAGCGTGAACAACATACTCAATCCACCATCACGACGTTCGCCAGTGGGTAGCATAGGCTTTCTAGCCTGTGCCTTGATCCATGAGGCACAGCCTAGAATGGCTATGCTACCACGTCATTCCACGATCATCTCGCCTTTCATGACGAGCCAGTGGCCGGGGAAGGTGCAGATGTAGGGGTATTTGCCTTTGGCGGTGGGGGCGGTGAAGCGCAGCACCTCGCTATCGCCTTGGTTGAGCATTTTGGTTTTGTGCAGGATCTTCGGCGAGTCGGGGATGAAGCCTTTGGCGAAGCCGTCGGGCGTTTTGGCCATTTCGTTGCCGGCCATGCCGACTTCGTCTGCCGCGCCGGGCTGGACGATGAGGAGATTGTGCGGGGTGACGTCGGGATTTTCGAAAACGAGCTTCACGGGGGCTCCGGGGGCGACTTTGAACTCGCGCAGGTCGTAGAGCAGGCGCTCGGGGATGGTCTTGATGGTGATGATTTGCAGGCCGGGCTGGTTGTCGAAGGGGTTCGGCGGCTCGGGCTTCTTCTTTTTCGCCATGAGGGCGGGTTTGGTCGGCTCGCTGTCTTTGAGGAATTTTTCCAATTCGGGATGCTTCTGCATGAAGGCGGTGTTGCCCTTCCAAAGCGGCTGCAGCGTGTGGCTGTCGAGCGAGGTGCGCAGCGCGTAGGTGAGGTAAGGGTCCATCGGGTGCTTCAGCAGATCGAGCGCGGCCTCCAAGGCCTCCGGCGTGCCGATGTAACTCGCTGCGATGGCCGCTTCGA
Source organism: Akkermansia muciniphila (assembly GCA_943373155.1). Classification (GTDB taxonomy): domain Bacteria; phylum Verrucomicrobiota; class Verrucomicrobiia; order Verrucomicrobiales; family Verrucomicrobiaceae; genus Prosthecobacter. The sequence continues at coordinate 33,271 of CALSBJ010000057.1, forward strand.
GGCGGACGAGGCCGCTGGGGTCGTTGGCGGCGCTGCGGAGAGATGCGCTGTCTTTGCTCCAGCGAAGAGTGCGGGCGGCTACGGCGCGTGTTTTCGGGTCTGCCGAGTCTGACAGGTCGGACGTGTCGGACAAACCGAGCCAGATGAGTTCTCTTTTCTGCTGGGGAGTCGTTCCCAAAGCACTCCTTAGCTTAACAGGACTCTCCCTCAGCTCCACCTTCGCCCGATACCGTGTCCGGTAGTTTTCGCTCTTCAGCAGGTCGAGCAGCTCGGGGATGCTCGCTCCGGCGATCTTCGGTGCGGCTTCGAGTTTTTGATCCTTCGCGGTGATGCGCCAGATGCGGCCGGACTTTTTGTCGCGGCGGGTGTCGCGGAGGGAGTATTGGGCGTGGCCTTTGACGGGGTTGTACCAGTCGGCGATGTACATCGCGCCGTCGGGGCCTTGTTGGATGTCCACGGGGATGAAGCTCAGGTTCGTGCTCTGGAAGACGATGCCGACTTTCTTTTCCTCAAAGTGCGTGTCGTGCTCCACCCACTCATGCAGTTCGACTTCGTTGGTGGGCTTGTAGCGCACGCGCATGAAGTGTTTTTTATCGCGTAGCTCCTTCGGCCAGTGGCTGCTGGTGAGGAATTCCTGGCCGCAGGTGCCGCTGTAAGCAGGAAAGTAGTTGCCGGCGGGGACGTGGATGTCGGGGTAGGGCGCATTGAGCGCATGCACGGCGCTGGCGAAGACGGGATGGCTGCCGACGTGGAAGCCCCAGTCGTCGAAGGTGATGCCCCAGGGATTCGTGCTCATGTAGCTGCCAAAGGCAAGCAGGCGGCCGGTGGCGGGGGTGTAGCGGAAGAAGCTGCTCTCGCGGGCGCGGACGGGGCCGTAGGGCGTCTCGACCTGGCTGTGATGGAAGATGCTCTCGCGGAAGATGAGATCGCCCTCGGGGCTCCAGACGAAGTCGTGCAGCGCGTGGTGGCTGTCCTCGGTGCCGAAGCCGGTGAGGAGTTTTTCGCGGTGGTCGGCCTTGCCGTCGCCATCGGTGTCTTTGAGGAAGGTCAGATTTGGCTGGTCGGAGACGAAGACGCCGCCATTGCCAAACTCGAAGCTGAGCGGAATGGCGAGCTTGTCGGCCCACACGCTGCATTTGTCGGCGCGGTGGTCGCCATTGGTGTCTTCGAGGATGAGGATCTTGTCCTGCGGGGCCTCGCCGGGCATGATTTGCGGGTAGGTGGTGCTCGTACTGACCCACAGGCGGCCTTTGCCATCAAATCGAATGGCGATGGGCTTCACGAAGAGCTCCGGAAAGTCTTCCTCGGAGGCGAAGAGGCTGACTTCGAAGCGCGGGTCGATTTTGAAGGCCTTCAGTTCCTCGGCGGGAGAGAGCCATTCGTTGATGGGGCGGTCTCCGGTGATGGTGGGGAGGGGATCGGTGTTCGAGTCGTCTGGGGGGACTGGATTGACTGGAGTGACCTGATTGACGGATGCCCAAATGGCGGCGTCGCGTGCTTCGGTCATTTGGAGGAGCTTTTTGAGCTCGCCCGGGAAGTTCACGACGCCGTAGGGCTCCATGCGGCCGCCTTTGATGTAGTAGTAGTTCAGCGGGCGGTAGTGCTGGAAGAACTTGTCCTCCTTTTCGACGACGGCGGCGCGGACGGCTTCGTTGAGCTTGGGTGGCGTTTCTTGCGTGAGCTGGTTGTAGAGGCGCTCGGCGAAGACGGCGTAGCCGGCGGTGTTGAGATGCACGCCGTTCGTCGTGTCGCCACGATTGGCAATCGTGGTTTCCGGAGGCGACGATTGCCAATCGCCGCTACGGACATCCGCAAAGGCCACGCCCTCGGCCTTCGCCACCTTTGCCATGGCATTGGAGTACATCTCGATCTGGGCGTTGAGATGCTCGTGCGGCTTCTCGGCGGCGGTAGGGCTCACGAGGACGATTTTCGGCTCGGAGGTGCCGTTGTAGCGATGGGCCTTCAACTCGATGAGGAAGGCCTTGAGGAGTGTTTCGAACTCGGCGAGGCCTTTTTCGCCTTTAAAGCTCTCGTTGAAGCCGAAGGCGGCGAGGATGACGTCGGCTTTGTGCTCGGCGAGGTGCTGGTTGAGGTCGCCAAAGCCATCCGGGCGAGGGCGGAGGGCCACTTCATCGGCGGACCAGCTCAGGTTGCGGAAGACGAGCTTCTCCTTGGCAAAGCGCTGGTGCATGAGCGCCTCGAACTGGCCGTCGTCGCGCATGCGATCGAAGAGCGAGTTCCCGATGAGGGCGATGCGGGTGCCGGGCTTCAACTCCAGCGGGAGCTGGGAGAAGGCGGGGACGGCAAGCAGGAGGCTGAGGAGGAGACGCTTCATGGTGGAGAGCTTTCAAGTTACGAAAAGCCTTGGCTTGAAACTTCAACAATCCGCAATCGACATTCGGCAATCGACATTTCGAGCGTCTCTGCGCCACAAACCGCAGATTGATGCGCTTCGCTTCCCTTCGGGCAGCCTGCGGCTGTCTGTCTCGCTCTGCTCGGCTGATGAACTCCCATTGCTGATTGTTGAATGAGGAAGCGTATCCTCGCTCACGGCGCTCCGGCATCCTGGGCCTGCTTCTGGCTCTCGGCGTTCAGCTTGGCGATGGGATAAGGTACCTCCTGGCCGTTGGCGGGCATGCGGAGGACGACGTTATCTCCTTCGAGGCGGACGAAGCCGGCGCGGATGGTTTTGCCTTCGAGATTCGTCCAGCTCATGATGGGCGGGAGAGATTTTTTTGGCGCGGCGGGCGCGGAAGGCGTGGCGGAGGCGACGGCGGGTTTGATGCCGGGGAGGATGGCGCCTTCCTTGATCCAATCGGTGAGCTTGCGGATGTCATCACTGGAGAGCTGATCCTTCGGCGGCATGTGCTTCTCGTGGCTCTCGTTGACGATGACTTCGAGGAAGTGGCTGCCATCGGGTTTGCCGGGGCGTATTTGAGCCACGTCGTTGTCAGCGATGTCGAGCTTGAAGGTTTCGAGGTCGTCAAAGACGAAGCCGGCTTTGCGTTTGCCGGTCTTTTCGCTGTGACACTCGTAGCAGTTCTTTTCGAGAATGGGCTGGATGTCCTTGTTAAACTCCACGGCGGAGGCCGCGGCGGTGGTGAGAAGCAGGAGGCAGAGGGGTTTCATGGGCGCGTGCCGGTGGAACGTAGCTCAAGCTCGTTCGCTTAGTTCTGCGAGACTTTTTTTCCGCCTTCGAGCAGGCGCTCGAGGCTCTGATCCGGCTTCACGCCTTTTTTGAGGGCCGCAGCGTAGGATTCACGGGCCTTGTCCCACTGCGGGGGATCCCAGGTGGCGTAGAGGACGGCGAGATTGAAGTGAGCCTCGCCGTGGTTTGGATCGATGGCGAGGGCGGTTTTGAACTCACGCTCGGCCCGCTCCATGAGGCTGAGCTTGGTGGCAATGATACCGAGGTAGTGGCGGGCGCTGGCGTTCTGTGGGCTCTTTTCGAGGCTCTTCTCAAAGAAGGTCATGCTGTCCTTCCAGCGCTCCTGTTTGAAGTAGGTAACGGCCATGGCGTAGGAGGCGTTGGCGTTGTCAGCCTCGTAGGCGAGGGCCTTTTGCAGAGCGGCCTCAGACTCGGCGTATTTGCCGGCGCGTTGCTGCGTCATGCCGAGGCCGATGAGGGCATCTAGGTTCTTCGGTTCGGTGCGAAGAGCGTCCTCGTAGGTTTTCGCGGCGGTAGCGAAGTCGCGGTTGTTGTAGGCCTCGCTGGCGCGGAGCAGCAAGGTGGTGATGGAGCCGGGCGCGGGCATGCTGCCGGTGGCCGATGGCGAGGCGCTGGCGGCGATGAGCGTGGCCTGCACGCCATTGCTGCCGATGAGTTCCTTGGCGGCGGGATCTTTGAAGAGCTTTTCTTCCTCGGGGCTGAGGGTCATGCGGGTGTTTTTGAGTTCCTCGACCTGCTTCAAGAGATCGGTGGAGGCGTTCTCCATCTTGGAGAGCTGGGCGATGATGAGGTCCTTGGACTGCTGCTGGCGGTTTTGCAGGCGGAGCTGGCGCATGATGATGCTGCGCAGCATTTCATTTTCCTGAGTGATGAGGGCGTTTGGCTCGCTGGTGCCAGGTGCAGCGGCGGGCATCTCCTTGAGTTCTTTGAGCTGGCGGGTGAGATCGGCAACTTGGGTCTGATAGGTGGCGCTTTCCTGGCGGAGGGCGGTGAGCTGGCCCTGAAGCGTGGTGACCTCACCACGGAGCTTGGTGATCTCTTCGTCTTTGCGGGAAACATCGGCCTTGAGGGTCTCCACCTGCTTCTGCGTGGCGGTGAGTTCTTTTTGAAGACGTTCGTTTTCGGCGATCAGCTTCTTCATATCCCCGCTGGCAGATTTTTTCTTTAAGGCATCTACTTCAGCCTGGAGGCCGAGTGTTTTGGCGGAAGCGGCATCACGCTCCTTCATTGCCACCTCGCGGCCTTTCACCGCTTCATCGCGCTCTTTGACGAGCTTTTCGCGTTCGGCATCGAGCTTGGCCTTTTCCTGGGTCACGGTGGCAAAGCTCTCGCTAGCGGCTTTAAGCTTGGCGGTGGCATCGGCGGCGGCTTTTTCGGCAGCGGCGAGCTGGCGGGAGTTTTTGGCCATCTCCGCTTCCACGTCGGCTTTCTGTTGCTTCAAGGCATCGAGCTGGCCGGCAGCGGCACGACCTGCCTCGACCTCGTTTTGCATGCCGAGGATGGCTTGTTCGAGAGCGACGGCCTTTTTCGAGAGCGAGGCGTTTTCCGTGCTCACGCGAGTCATTTCGCCAGCGGCCCAGTCGTGCCACTCGCCCCATTTATTGAGGTCGATCTCGAGGTTCTTTTTGTCGGCTTCGAGCTGGAGCATCTTGCCGCGCATCTTGCTCTCCCAACTGCGCAACAGACCGTCGAGGCTGGGGATCTCGCTGGAGTCCTGCACGGGACCGCTCAGCGGTGCCTGAGGGGCAGGCATCGCTTGCGCATTGGCTTGGGCGGTGGCTTGCGCCTGAGCGGTGATGCGGGCTTTTTCGAGTTCCATCGCGGCCTGGGAGGCGGCGGCACTTTTCGATACGTTGCCCTCGATCCGGGCGATGGCCGTGGCGATGGTGCGCTGGCGGTTCATCCGCGTCTCGACCTCGTAGGTGGGGTAGTTTTTCTCGATGGTTTCGTAGAGGGCAGCGGCCTCTTTGAATTTGGCGAGCGCTTGATCGAGCTCGCCGCTCTTTTCGAGGCGGCCAGCTTCGTTGTAGATGACGAAGCCGTTGAAATGCAGGTCCGAGGCACCACCGAGCGACTGCGCATGGCTACGCGGAGCGGTCAGCAGTCCTGCAAAGGCCAGCAGGAGGGCGAGAAACAATCGGTTCATGGCGGGAAAGGGGCTTTTTCGGAGAGAGGGGGCGGCGATCTTACCGCCTGCCTGGGTTTTTGGCAATGACCTTGGCAAAGACGGCCCCGGCGTGGCGTGAACCGTGACAAAAGCGGCCCGGAGCTTGCTGACATCCAGATAGGTGCTTAAGATTCACGAACCATTTTCCTCCCTCCCCCTGCCCCAAGCCTAACCATGACCGAGCACACCTATGTCCTCGAAAACGGCCGGGAACTGCACGTTCCCTTTGCCACTGAGACGCTGCTGGCCCGCCAGGCCGCTAGCGCCGCGCGGGTGCCAGATGCGGAGTCCATGATCCCGCAGCGCATGCAGGTCGTGGAGCAGCTCGCCGCGAAAAATGCGGAGTTCGACGAGCTAAGCACTCGTTTGAAAGCCAGGCGCGATGAACTGGCCGTCATCGAAAAATCTTTCCTTCATCAGCAGGCCCAGAACAAAGAGGCCACCGCCCAACGCGGGCGCTTGGAACGCGAGATGGACCAGCTTCGTGAGCTGATCTCCCGACGTGACGTGCATCGCATCGCCCTCGAAAAGCAGGCCCAGGAGCTCGATGCGAAGATCGCCACGGCGGTCAAAAAGCTCATCGAGGCCGAGCAGCGCCTGCAAAGCTCCACCACCGCGGCGGAGGTGGCCTCACGCCAGATCGCCAGCAGCCTTGAGCAGCAGCAGGCCGCCTCGCATGCCCTCGCCAACACACAGGCGGAACTGTTCCTCTGCCGTACGGAAGCCACGGCGGCCCGCGAGCGTCTCGCCGCTGAGCAAGCCGCCCTCTCCGAGGTACAGGCAAAGAACCGCGTGGCGACGGAGCAGCTCGGCATCCTGCGTGCCGATGCTGATGAACAGGAAAAACGATACACGACGCTTCAGCAGCAGATGGAAGCCGTTCGCCGTGAGCACAGCCAGCTCATGGATGAATGCCGCACGGCCGCCCACACCCTCACCGAGACCACGCGGAGCATCGAAACCGCCCGCGAGCAGCGGAGCGTGGCTTTGACCTCCCTCAATGCCACCCGTGGTGAACTCGCCACCCTCCAGGCACAACACGCCGCCGCGAATGAGGACTACACCAAGCAGGGCAAACTCCTCGCCGCTCTCCACGAAACCGTTTTGAGCAGTCAGAACACGCTGACCGCCCTCCTGCAGCAGATCGCCAGCGGCGAAGCAGCTCGGGATGAAGCCCTCGCCCGTGAAAACGCGGCCAGCGAAACTCATGCGTCTCTCACCACGCAAATCGGCGAGATGCAAGCCAGCCTCGAAGGCCTCCAGCAGGCCGAGCAGGCCCAACGCCAGCGCCACGAAGAGATCACCAAAGAAGCCGCCGAACTCGAAACGAAGCACGCGGAACGTCAGCAAACCCTCGCCGCGCAGGCGGGCGAAACGCAGCAAAAGATCGACGAACTCGAAAACCGGCTCGCCGCTCTCGAAGAATGGCTCCTGCGCATGCAGGACTGCCACAAGCGCCTCGCCGATCTCCCGCCGGAGACCTTGGAGGCACGCAACGTGCGCAACGAAATCGAGATGGCCATGGCTTCCCTGCGCCACCTGCTTTCCAATCGTGCCCGCGTGGCCTTCCCTCCTCCGGCTGCCGCTCCACCGCCCGCACCGCCAGCCCAGGCGGCCCCCGCAGCCGAGGCCCCACGCCAGCTCACCCCCACGCAAGAAGCCCGCGCCGCTCGCATCACCGGCACCTTCAGCATGCCGGATAAAGCCCTTCGCGAGCAGGACCGCCGTCTCGAAGACAAAATCCGTGTGAATGAAGCCCGCCTCGAACTCCTCGAAGCCCGCCTCCGCCGCGGTGAAGAAGATGAAAAATGCCAGCGGGAGAAAATCGCCACGCTGAAGCAGCAGCTCGCCGCTTTGGCCCAGGGTGGGAAGTAAGGCTGCTGCTTTACTTCAACAATCAGCAATCAACATTCGGCAATCGACATTCCGAACCTCGCCCATGGCAGGAACCGGAGATGGATGAATTCGGATTGCTGATTGTTGAAGTTTTGATCTATCCAACCCGCTGCCGCAGCACCGCCACCCAGCGATCCACCGATTTGCCAGGCGCATCCTTCAGCGCTCGACTGGCCTTGTTCCGCCTGTTGCTGACGACTTCCATGCCCAGCGCCTCGAGCGCCCGCAGCGCCAGACGGTGCTCCACATCGAAATAGCTCGTGATCACCAGCATGCCGTCGGGTCGCAGTTTCGCGATGCCTTGATCAAAGATTTTCTTCCACAGCTCCTGGCCGTGCCAGAAGTTCTGATGGCGCATGAAGACCATGTTGAAGTCCTCGCCGAGTTCTTTGTGCTGATCGATCTTCGTGGCGTCCTCGATCAAAAACTCCGCCGGAAGGTGCCCATGCGTCTCGCGAGCCTGGCGGATCTCGCGGATGCGGATGTCTGCGCCCACCATCTGCACCGCACCGCCTTGAGTGAGATCGGAGCCCACCTGGATGAGCGTCTCCGCCTCGTCGCAGCGTCCGCAGGCCAGATTCAGGATGCGCATGTCCTTCTGCCCCGCAGCGAGATGCGGTGAAAGTGAGTCATGGAGGAGCGATTGGAGCTTCTCCATGTCCTGCTGGATCGGATTGAGGGAAGGGTCAGGCATGAACACAGATGGTCATTTGAAAGCACGAAACTCTTTGTGCATCAACGAATTGACGCTGCCAAAAGCACGGGCTAACTCGAATGCCTCATGCGCCTCCTTTTCCTGCTTCTCGCCACTCTCGTCACCCTTTCGGATGCCATCGCTCAGGCTCCCGCCGCCAAGCTCCGAGTTGCCACGCGAAACCTCGAGCCCTTCTCCTTCGACAAGGACGGCCGCCGCGTCGGATTCGCGGCGGAACTTTGGGACCAGCTCGCCCGCGAGACCGGCCATGAATACGAGATTCAGGTCGTGAACTCCGCCCAAGAGATCATCGATGCGGTGAAAAACAAAACCGCCGACGTCGGCGTGGGCGCCATCAGCGTCACCTCGAAACGCGAGGAAGTGATCGACTTCTCCCAGCCCTTTTACGAGTCCGGCCTCCAGGTGCTCGTCGCGGGCGGCGGCAGCAGCTTTGGCGACAACATCTTCCAGCTCATCAAAAACCTCTTCAGCCTGGAACTCATCGGCATGTTCCTGCTGCTCTTGTCGGCCATGTTTGTCATCTCCCACCTCGTCTGGCGCTACGAGCACAAGGTGAACGGCGACCAATGGCCCGAGGATTACAAATCCGGCATCTGGGAATCCTTCTGGTGGACGCTGAGCACGCTGCTCGTCGGCGGCGCAGATAACAAAGGCCCTGTCGGCGTCGGCGGCCGCATCGTGGCCATCGTCTGGATGCTGCTCAGTATCGTGCTCGTCTCCCTCCTCACCGCCTCCTTCACCACCACGCTCACCATCAACACCCTGAAAGGTGACATCAATGGCCCCGGCGATCTTCCCGGCCGCAAAGTCGCCACCGTGAAAGGCAGCACCACGGAAACCTGGCTCAACGCCAAAGGTGCCAAGGTCACGCCGTTCGCCGACGTCGTCGCCTGCATCGCCGCGCTGCGCGACGGGCAGGTACAAGCCGTCGTTTACGATGCCCCGGTCCTTCAATACGAGGCCGGCAAGCTCAACGACGAGAAACTCCAGATGGTCGGTCCTGTCTTCGAACGTCAGAACTACGCCTTCGCCCTCCAGCAAGACAGCCCGCTTCGCGAAAAGCTGAACCAAGCCCTGCTCACCATGCACGAGCGCGGCATCGGCATCGAACTGCGCAAAAAATACTTCGGCGAGGAGTAGTTCGTCGTCCGCGCTAGCGAAGCGCCCCGAAAGGAATCCTCTCGCGGTTCATGGCTCAAGGTCGGTTAATTTATCCCTCCTGATCAAGCCATGAAAACTTCTGAACTGAACGCCGCCCGTGCAAAGCTGTGGGCGGTGAGTCAGGGGTGGTTGTGTGATATGAGCAAGATCACCCCATGAATTCCAAGCTATCGATTCACCTGAAAGCCTTCGCCACCGTGACGATCATCGGCCCATGGGCGATGATTGGGATGTCTGGGATGCTGTTGGGTGGGTTTGTTCCGATGATGGGCCTGGGGCAGCCCGTGGTTATGGTTGGCTTGGTGTGGGTCTATTGCTCCGGCTTGGTGTTGTGGTCTTCATCCGCAAATCGTTTCCATCGCTTGGGCATCCTTCCCGGCTTCCTGCTCATCAACTGGCTGATTTATCAGAAAGCACCGGATGTGACGTTTGATGGCCAACTCGGCTTCAAGAGCGAGCCGCTTTCACTTCGGGACGTGTTTGGTCTATACCTCGTGCTGGGAGCTTGGTTCTTGAGCGTGATTCTCATGCTGCCAAACAAGTGGGCAAGGCTCAGAATCTCGTAAATCAGCTTTTCACACTCTTGCCGCCTCGATGTCGAAGAGGAATTCGAAGTCTTCCTTCTGCAGCAGGTTCGTGAAGCCTCCTTCGCCGAGGACGTTGCTAATCATGAGGTTCTTCTTCTGCTGAAGGGTCATGATCTTTTCTTCGATGGTGCTGCGGGTGAGCATGCGGTAGGCGATGACGGGTTGCGTCTGGCCGATGCGGTGGGCACGGTCGATGGCCTGGTTCTCAACGGCGGGGTTCCACCATGGATCGTAAAGAATGACGTAACTGGCGGCAGTGAGGTTCAGACCGCTACCACCGGCTTTGAGGCTGAGCAGGAACACGCTTGCTTTGTCGTCTTCTTGGAAGGCCTTCACGATGCCCGCACGGTCCGTGCTGGCTCCGGTGAGCCAGTGGAAGGGCAGTTTCATCTCCTCCAGCTTCGTGCGGATGATTTTGAGCATGCTGACGAACTGGCTGAAGAGCAGCACCTTGTGCCCTTCGGCATGCAGTTCCTCGATGCGCTCGAGTGTCGCAGTGAGTTTGGCGCTTTCCTCGTTCTCGGCGGTTTTATCGACGAGGCTTGGATGGCAGCAGATCTGGCGGAGACGCGTCAAAGCCTGCAAGAGGGCAAAGCGACGCTTGTTCACCATGTCGAAGCCGCTGCTGCTGAGCACGAGCATCTGGGCGCGGGCGAGTTCTTCTTTGTAAAGCTCGGCCTGGCGGCCGCTCATCTCGCTGATGAGCGTTTCTTCAGTGCGTGAAGGCAGATCGCGGGCGACTTGAGATTTGGTGCGGCGCAGCAAGAACGGGCGCAGACGGGCGGCGAGGCGTTCGCTGGCTTTGGTGTCTTTGCGGCGGTCAAAGTTGCGGTGGAAGTAATTGCGATCTCCGAGCGCCCCAGGCGTGGCGAAGGTCATGAGGCTCCAGAGATCGAGCAGGCGGTTTTCGAGCGGTGTACCGCTCAAAACGAGGCGGTTGTCGGCACGAAGGCCGCGGGCGCTTCGAGCGGTCTGGGAGTCGGGATTCTTGATGTGCTGACCTTCATCGAGGATGCAGGCCAGGAAGCGGATGAGAGCCAGTTCCTCGCCGAAACTGCGAAGCTGGGCGTAATTGAGCACCAGCACATCGATCTGCTCCTGCACGGTTTTGATGTCGAAAAGGTCGCGATCATGCAAAACGAGCACGCGGAGATGTGGAGCACCTTTTTTGAACTCCAGCGCCCACACATCGAGCACCGATTTCGGGCACACGACGAGGATGGGAAGATGCGGGCCACCTTCGGGCTTGCGGCCTTTGAGCCACAGCACCCAGGCGATGGCTTGCAGGGTTTTACCGAGACCCATGTCATCGGCGAGAATGCCGCCAAAGCGGTTCAGCGTGAGGTAGGTGAGGAATTGATAACCTTCGACCTGATAGGGGCGCAGCGTGACGGTGAGCTCGGGCGGCACGGGCGGATTGGCGTTGAGCTTGGCCTCCTCCATGCGCTGGACGATTTTTTCCCAGGCCTTCGGATTGACAATCTCCACGGCCTTTTCCTGCGCGAGCTGACGCCAGTGCAGGCGATGCGTGTCACTGCCCTCGGCTTCCAAATCAATGCCGAGGCTGTCGAGCATGGCGATCTGCTCATCGCTGAGCTCCAGCTTCACGCGACGCCAGGAACCATCGGCGAGGCGGACGTGCTCGCCTTTGGCCGCGAGGAGGCGACGAATGTCGGCCGGCTTCAAGTCCGCGCCTTCGATGTCGAAAACGATGCGCAGGTCCAGCCAGTCGATATCGCCACCCTGCTTCGCCTCGAGGCGCACGCGGGCGATAAGCGGATCCGCCAAGATGGTGATGAGCTGCTCATCGGCATCGAGGTCGATGTTTTCAGGCAGTGTGGTGCCCCACTGATGGAACCACTCCGGGAAATCCTTCGCCATGCGATAGCGAAAGCTGCTGGATTCGAAGTCCCAGGCGAAGCGGCCTTCCTGCACGATGCGCTCCGCGGTGCGCAGGGCATCGCGGTCACGCACAATGATCTCTTCGCCATCCTCGACATCGCGGACGAGGGGCGACCAACCACGCGGAGTGAGCACCTCACGAGGCCGAGCATCAGAACCGATGGCTTCGAGCTTGAAGGTGGCATACTCCGTGCCACCGCCGGAGGGGGAACGGGCCTTGCACGCGGCGGTGATTTTGACGCGCAAGGCCTCATGCTTGACGCGTGAGGCAATTCCCGGCGGCACAGGCACCTCCAGGCCGCTGAGGAAGGTGATGCCCTCGGGCGAGGCGATGGCATCGATGGGCATCGTGATCTCATTTTCGATCAAAGATTCATCTCCCAGCCACGGCGGGCCATTGAAGACGTGATCAGCGGAAAGATAAAGCGTGTCCACACCCCGCAGGATGCGCAGCGGCAGAGGCGCGGCCTCCCCGGCGGCGGTGACGAGCCTCAGCAGGAGCTGGCGGCCATCATCGCTCTCCCGGCTGGCCCACAGCAGCGACTCCTCGATGCGATCAAAGGGCACCTCGTCACGCGTGAGGATCAGCTCTTGCATCGCCACCTTTTGAAACAAGCCAGCGAGCCAGGATCCATGCGCCTCACCTTCCAGGCGGAAAGGCCCTGCCGCCCCGCCCTCGCTCTGGCTCATGCAGGCGTGCAGCAGCAGCTCGGAGGCCGCCGAGGTGCTGATCAGTCCCTCGCGCAATTGCTTCCCATAGCGATCCACCTCCAGCGGATGCACGTTCGCAAATTCGGACTCCTCT